>NZ_JCAFTF010000003.1:0-422347 GCF_059369995.1 Stenotrophomonas sp. YJH_SMC_53
CCTGCGCCTGTCCGGCGTGACCCGCTGGGGCAACGGGACCGCCGAGGTGCAGCCGTACCTGGCCGCCAACTGGCTGCACACCCGCGCCGAATCGCAGATCCGCATGGATGACGAAATCGCCGATGCACGCGTGCCGCGCAGCCGTGGCGAGTTCAGCGGCGGTGCGTCGGTGAAGTTCAGCAACGGCATCGGCGCCTGGGGTGGGCTGTCGCTGCAGAAGGCCAGCGGCTATAACCAGACCAGTGCACAGGTGGGTGTCAGTTACAGCTGGTAATCGGTCGCCTTCAGCCCGCGGTCGATTCGATTGCGGGTTGATATCAAGGCGGGAGGTGTGGCTGCCGGAATGGGGTTCGCGGCCACGGCGTGAAGGGCGCGACAGGGATTGTCGCGTCCGAGACTTGTTTGCCGGGATCTGCAGCGGTGAGTGACGTGACCTTTCGATTCTGCCGGTTTGGCAGAAAGCATCAATGAGCGTTCCACGATGTGATGTGTACAGGATGGCGCCGCAGCGGACATCCCGCTGCCGGGATTGGAACCCCCGGACGAAACTGAAGATCTGCCTGTCGTGACTACGGCGGGCGCTGCGTGTGGCCGTCTGGTCATCGGAGTTCTTCTTCAGTTTCTCCGGGTTCCAACCTCGCATCGCCCGCCACCATTGCGGTGGCCCTCGCACCCAAGGAGTTTCCGCATGAAACACACGCGTCCGCTCAGCCCGGCCATGGAATCGCTGTTCCAGCGTATCGAACATGCCCTCAACAGTGCCGAAGGCATGGCCATCCTCATCGGCGAGCAGTACGGCCCCGAGCCGAAGCCACCCGCGCCCATGGGGTACAACGCCAAAGAGATCGCCAACGCGATGGTAATGCTGAGCCAGCATGGTCGGTCGTTGCTGCAGAAGTTGCGCGCGGAAGCGGAAAGGGTGACCTATCACTAGCCCGCGATGCAGCCGAACCTGCTCGGCGCCGTGCGCACCGCACGCAGCGATTGCTGCCCTCAGCCTGGCAATGCGCCCTGCAAGGTGGCGAGGTCGGCGCTGTCGATCGGCCTCACCACCCGCGCCACCTCCTGGCCGTCATGCAACAGCACCACGGTGGGCCACAGTTTTACCTTGAATGCACGCCCCAGTGGCTTTCCCTTGCCATCCTCGATCTTCCAGTGCACCAGATCGTGGGCGTCCACAAATGCCTGGAGTGCTGGCTGCGCGGCCTGGCAATGGCCACACCAAGGTGCACCGAACTCGAGCAGTTGCCAGCCGGTCTGAGCTTCCACGTCGGCGCCCGCAGGCTCCGCCGCCGGGTAGTCACGCATGAACGGCATGCCGGTTACGCCGCCAACGCCTTCTGGATATCCGCCAACGGTGCGTTGGTCAGGTCCTTGGCGATATCGCCCAGCAGGCGCGCCTGGACTTCCTTGTGCAGCAGCGGGCGGATGCGGCCCAACGTGGTCGGATCGGCCACCAGTACCAGATGTGCGTAGCGATTGTGCAAGGCATCCTCGTTGAGCTGCTCGGCTACCTGCTTGGCGAACGTCGCTTCATTGAGCTGCGAGATGGACATATCCTTCGGCACCGCGCCGGCCGGCCCCTGCCCGGATACACCCTGCTCGCTGATGTCCTGCAGGCGCAGTTCGCCTTCCTGCTTCAGGGTCAGCTGATGTTCGCTGCCAACGTTGGTGAACACGCGGGCCGAACCACCATCAGCGACGATGATCAGCGTACCTTCGGGAATGCGACGGGTCATGCGGTGCTCCTTCTCGATTGCGCTATTGCGTCCACCCCCACCGTAGACAGCATGGCGTGAGCGCTGCGGCCAGAGTTCGTTCAACGCATGTCATCGCGTTGCGTTCGCAGATGAACAGGCGCGATGGAACACAGCGTGCAGATCAGCCCGCTTCTCTGCATGCTCACGCCGATGCCGTTATGATGAACGGATGATCGACACGACCCACTACGTGACGGGCGCACCTGTTACGTGGAAAGCACTGCCGACCGGCGCTTCGCTTGCCACGATGGCTCCCGCCCTGCCCCTCCACCGCCTCGCGCTGGATCCTGGCGGATGACGCCCGCAGGCGCTCTGGCCTGCCCTCCCTACGCTGCTGTGACCTCCGGCCGCTGACTGCGCGACCGCAGTGATCTTGTTGCTGCGTTTCCGCCGTTGCGGCGGTGCGTTGCCGTGCGCGTGGCGTCGTGCCTGCACACATTCCCCGGCCCCCACGCCACTCACCGATGCCCCTGCGCCACCTGCGCCTGCATCGCCGTTTCCGATTTCCGGGACCTACCTCACCGCTCATTCCCCCTCCTCTGCCTAAAAGGGAGCCCCCATGCAGGACACCCCCGATGCACATGCCCACTTCGGCTGGTTCAAACGCCGCCGCCACCTGAAGGTCGATGAGATCACCGTCGTCGACAAGCCCATGCTCAAGCGCGCCGTCGGCGCCGCCGCACTCGGCAATGCCATGGAGTGGTTCGACTTTGGTGTCTACGGCTATCTGGCCGTCACCATCGGCCAGGTGTTTTTCCCGTCCAGCAACCCCACCGCGCAGGTGATCGCCGCGTTCGCCACCTTCACCGTAGCGTTCCTGGTACGGCCACTGGGCGGTCTGGTGTTCGGCCCGCTGGGTGATCGCTACGGCCGCCAGAAAGTGCTGGCGTTCACCATGATCCTGATGGCGCTGGGCACGTTTGCCATCGGCCTGATTCCCTCGTATGAGCGCATCGGTATCTGGGCACCGGTGCTGTTGCTGCTCGCACGCGTGGTGCAGGGCTTTTCCACCGGCGGTGAATATGGCGGCGCGGCCACCTTCATCGCCGAATACTCCACCGACCGCAACCGCGGCCTGATGGGCAGCTGGCTGGAGTTCGGCACGCTGGGCGGCTACATTGCCGGCGCAGGTACCGTAACCGCGCTGCACATGCTGCTGAGCAGCGAGCAGATGCTGGACTGGGGCTGGCGCATTCCGTTCCTGGTGGCCGGCCCGCTGGGCCTGCTCGGCCTGTACATGCGCATGAAACTGGAGGAAACCCCGGCATTCCGCGCCTTTGCCGAAGAAGCCGAGAAGCGCGAGCATGACCGCCCGGGGCTGGGCGCGCTGTTCCAGGTGCACGGTCGCCAGCTGCTGGTGTGCATGGGCCTGGTACTGGTGTTCAACGTCACCGACTACATGCTGCTGACCTACATGCCCAGCTACCTCAGCGTCACCATGGGCTATGCCGAGAGCAAGGGCCTGCTGCTGATCATCATCGTGATGCTGGTGATGATGCCGCTGAACATCGTCGGCGGATTGTTCAGCGACAGGCTGGGCCGCCGGCCGATGATCATTGGCGCCTGCATCGCGCTGCTGGTGTTGGCGGTGCCCTGCCTGCTGCTGGTGGGCAGCGGCAATGACGGACTGATCTTCCTGGGCCTGATGCTGCTGGGGCTGGCGCTGGTGTGCTTCACCAGCTCGATGCCGTCCACGCTGCCGGCGCTGTTCTACACCCCGGTGCGCTACAGCGCGCTGTCGATCGCCTTCAATGTGTCGGTGTCGCTGTTCGGTGGCACCACGCCGCTGGTGACCGCGTGGCTGGTGGAGCGTACCGGCGACCCGCTGGTGCCGGCCTATTATCTGATGGGCGCGGCGGTGATCGGCCTGGTGACCATGCTGTTCGTGAAGGAAACCGCCGGCCTGCCGCTGCGCGGTTCACCGCCGGCCGTCGGCAGCGACAAGGAAGCGGCCGCGCTGTTGAAGAGCGATGTGCCGGTGACGGTGGACCCGACCCTGCCACCGCTGCCGGATGTTGCCGAGCCCGAGCAGGTGAAGCCTGCCTGAGGCCGGGTGCAGAATGCGATCCACGCATGGCGTGGATCGATGGGCCAGGTGGCGCCGGGTGGATACGCCCGGCGCTGCATGGCGCTACGTCTTGATGCGGGTCAGCTTCCCCGGCGTCCAACGCAGCGTCCAGGTGTAGTTTCCGTCCGGCGGACAGACGTGGCGGAAATCGCGGGGAATTTCGCAGACCGTTGCGCCTGCGGTAACGGTGAAGGCAACGATGATCCGGTTGCCTTCGATTCGGATCGACTGCACCGCGCCCGGAATCTGGATGCCGGCATCATCGCCATAGCCATACCTGCGGATGGCGGCATAGTCCTCTGCCTCCACCGGAGACAGGCTCTTCGGGTTCTCCTGGCCACGCGGATCGTTCGCTGTCAGCGCCGTCATCACCGCCACCACATTGCTCTGCGCGAAGCTGCCGCCGGTGTAGGTGGACGTGTAGAAATACACGACCTCGGCACGGCCATCGCCATCGAGATCGGCAACAGCGGTCCACACCGGACGGAACTCGGATTCGATGTCATCGCCGGGAATCAGCCGCAGATTGGCTTCGGCGGCCCGATACGCCTGTACCAGGCTGGGCGGCGCCACCTCCCGCTTGGACGCGGCCGGCGCGGCCATCGCCGTCAGGCTGGACAGCGCCAGCGCAGCAAGCGCCAGCCAGGTCGAAGTGGAGCGGAACATCGCAGGTCCGTGCATGTCATCCTCCTTGGGTGTGCGGCCAGTCTAACCACAGCCAAGGCATCCCCGCATGGCGTGGATCTAGCGCGGGGTGTTCGATTCCATTGCACGCATCACGATGGGCTTGGCCCAGCCGGGCGTGTGCAGCAGGTCGGCTACGGCAATCGGGTACTGCAGTTCGCCTGCAGCCATGGCCAATACCGGCAGCGGCACCACGCAACCCTGCCCGTCGGCCGGTGCGCTGTTGTCGTAGACGTGCAACTCGGCCAGGTGCGGCAGCAGCTCCAGCAGGTTCGCGCGCGCGGAATCGAAACGCGCGCGGATCTTCTCGACTGGAATGTCATGGCCACCGGCGGCCACCCGCGCAGCAACACGGGCGATATGCAGCTCAACATCGGCCAGCCCACAGAACCAGATCGCCACCTGATGCCGTTCGCAGGCCTCACGCAGCAGGCGCGGAATGGTGTTGCCGCCGAGCGTCGTCTCGAAGGCGAAGTCGGTGCCATCGGCCATGGCCTGGCGCAGGCGGCGGGTGCCTTCCTGCCATGCCTCGGCGTTGGCCTCCGGCAGCGACCAGCCGGCGTCGACCAGGCGACGGGTGAACGAGTCCGGGTTGAACCAGCTCAGCCCTTCGGCGTCCAGCCAGGTGCCCAGCAGCGAACTCTTGCCGGCGCCATTGACACCGGCCAGCGCCAGGATGCGTCCCATCGATCAGAGCGGGCGGCCGAGGGTGACCTTGCGGCCGCGCCGGATCGGCTGGCCCAGCACCTTGCCCAGCCCTTCACCGCGCTGCAGCCCGGCCAGGGTCTGGTCGAACTCGCGGCGCAGGCGCTGCAGTTCCTCGTTGCGCTCACCGGCATCGCCGCCAGCGGCCTTGGCCAGCAGTTCCTGGTAGGTGCGGATGTCCACGATCACCGCTTCCGGGTGATTGTGGTTGGTGATGACCAGCGCCTGCTTTTCGCGCACGGTGCGCATCAGGCTCGGCCAGCCGCGGGTCTTCACCGACGAGGCCGGGGCCTTCTCGAGGCCAGGCAGATCCAGCGGCAGGGTCATGGCACGGCTCCAGGCGGGGCGGATGGGAACCACTA
Source organism: Stenotrophomonas sp. YJH_SMC_53 (assembly GCF_059369995.1). Classification (NCBI taxonomy): domain Bacteria; kingdom Pseudomonadati; phylum Pseudomonadota; class Gammaproteobacteria; order Lysobacterales; family Lysobacteraceae; genus Stenotrophomonas; species Stenotrophomonas sp. YJH_SMC_53. Next base: position 5,580 of record NZ_JCAFTF010000003.1, read on the forward strand.
TACCCAATTTGGCCAAATTGGAGATAAATGCCCTTTTACCCAGGCAGCCCGGTGTCCGGGGCGTCGGTCTGCAGCAGGCTGTCGCGTTCGCGCAGCGGGAAGCGGATCCAGGCATCCAGGCCTTGCGGGGTAAAGCGCAGCTCGCCGCTGCCGGCCAGTTCATAGGGCACCCGCTGCTCGATCAGGACCCGGCCCAGGCCACGCTGGCGTGGCATCTCCCACCCCTCCACCTCGGCATGGCGCTCGCACCAGTGCAGGCCCAGCCACGGCTGCCCGTCCTGCACCTGCAGGTGCCAGCAGACATCGACCCGCCCGTCCTCGTGGGCCAGCGCGCCGTGCCGGAGCGCATTGGCGGCCAGCTCATGGATGGCCAGCGACAGTACTTCGGCCGCCTTCGGTGGCAACAGCACATCCTCACCCTGCAGGTGACAGGCGGCGGCCGCCGGTGCCTGCGCCGCGATCTCCTCCTCGAGCATGCCGCGCAGGCAGACCCCTACATTGGCGCCGCGGGTCAACAGGCTCTGCGTGCGCGCCAGTGACATCAGCCGCGCGCACAGGCGCTCGGCATACTCGTCCACGCTGCCGACCGATACGCGGGTCCGCCAGGCAATGGCATGGATGGTCGACATGATGTTGCGCACCCGATGCTGCAGTTCGGCCAGCAGCACCGACTGGCGCTCGGTGGCACGCTTGAGATCGTCGATGTCCACGGCGATCGCGAACACGCCACTCACCCCGCCATCGGCATCACGCAACGGTGCGGCGGCGACGCGCGTCCAGCGCGCGCGCCCGTCGTCATGGATGAACTGGAACTCCAGGCCTGGGACCATCGTCTCCCCCCGCAGGGCGCGGGCGATGGCGAAATCGTGGGGTTCGATGCGCGAGCCATCGGGATGCGTACCCTGCCACCGGTAATGGTTGGGGCGATCCGTGGAGGGCACCTTGCCGGTGGGAAGATAGGTCCGCATCTGGTCGTTGGACAGCTGCAGGTTGCCGTCGGCGTCGACAATGCAGACACCCACCGGCAGCACCTTGAAGGCCAGCGCCAACCGGCGGTCGCTCTCACGGCGCTTCTGTTCCTCGCGTTCGCGGGCCGCCTGCGCGACGTGCGCAGCGGTCGTTTCGAACATGGTCACCAGCACGCCGTTGATGCACCCGTCCTCTCCGCGTATGGGGCTGTAGGTGATGGTGAACCAGACACCCTCCAAGCGCCCCCGCCGCGCCAGCGGATAGAGCTTGTCCTCATAGGTGATGGTCTCGCCCTGCCACACACGCTGGTAGATCGGGCCATTGATGTGCCAGACCTCGGGCCAGCACTCGCGCGTCGGCTGGCCCAGTCCGCCAGGATGCTTGTCAGCCAGTATCTCGGCATAGCCATCGTTGTAGAGCTGCACCAGCTGCTCGCCCCACAGCACAATCATCGGGAAGCCGTGCGCAAGCATCAGGTCGACGGTGGCGCGCAGGTGCGGCGGCCATTGCTCGATCGCACCCAATGGCGTGCCTGACCAGTCGTGCCGGGCAATGCGGGCGGCCATGCCGTCATGGCGCGCATGGGCCTGCAGCGACGGCGGCATGCCTGCCGCGCGCTCAACGGCCCGGAGGCCTTCGGTGCGGCGCGACATGCCGCGCAATCAGGCGATGCCCGCAGGGGCCTGCGGCGTCGCCACCAGTCCCGCCAGCTGCTGGACCAGGGCCTCGATGTGATAGGGCTTGGTGCAGCGGGGCGCATCCGCGAAGCGGCTGGGCAGGTTGTCATCGTAGCCAGAGGTCAGCATGAACGGCGTACCCGCTTCGGCCAGCCGGTCGGCCAGCGGATACACCTGTTCACCGCCCAGGTTGATGTCCAGCAGGGCCACATCGATGGGGTTGTCATCCAGCAGCCGGGCGAGTGCCTGCAGATCCCCGGCCGGCCCCACCACCTGCGCGCCCTTCAGCTCCAGGTAGTCCACCAGGAACATCGCGATGGCGAATTCATCTTCCGCCACCAGTACTCTCAACCCTTTCAGGCCTTCAGGTTTGTTGCCCGCTTCCAGCACGACCGGCGCTCCTCGATACACGCGGCCCACCTCCGCCGCAACGGCCGTAGGATGCGCGAACCGGGCTACAAGGGCGCGTGATGATCGATGAAGATCGCAGCCGTGGCGCATTCACTCCGGCATGGCAGCGGTGCGTTCAGAACGCACGCTCCCATTTCAGGCTGAGCAGGCTTCGGTCATGGCTGTACAGCCAACCGACGTTGCTGTCGATGCAGGCGTAGCGCAGGCTCAGGCTGGGCACCAGCCCGCCCACCGCCAGCCGCTCGCTGCGCACGATGGCGATCAGGTTCTGTTCGTCGTCCTGCCTGCGCGCCTCCAGCAAAGGACTCCAGGCACCATAGTCACGGTGACGCAACGACACGAACACCGTGGCCGTGGTGCCACTCCACTGCCGTGCCGCGCCCAGCCGCAGGCCGTGCTGGCGGTAGCCGTTGGCCGGGTCGGCTGCGCTGCTGTCGGTCAGGTCCACGCCCGCGAACAGGGTCCAGCGCGGGTTGAGCGCGCGGAACCAGGTGGCATACAGCGCGGCCAGTTCGCCATCGTAGTTGTCGGCCAGGCCCGGCTGCCGGTAGCGCTGGCGTTTCCAGTCGGCCTCCAGCTTGAGCAGGCTGCGCGCGTCCAGGGCGTACTGCCATTCGCCGTGCACACCACTGCCGCCCTGCAGGGCGTGGTTGCCCAGCGCCTGGTAGTCATGGCTCGGCGCCAGCTGCAGGGTGTGCCGTGCACTGCGCCAGCTGTAGCCGGCCTGTACGCTGGCGTTGAGCTCGTTGTATGCGCTGTAGCCACGCCAGGCCTGGCCGAACGCCAGCCCACGCACGTACAGGCCATGATGGCCTGCCAACGCCCAGCGCCGTTCCAGGCTGGCGTCGTAGTCCAGGCCGGTGGCGCGCTGCGCTTCGGGCAGCGTGCGTTCGATCAGGCAGGTGTCGCCGACACCGAACAGGCAGGTGCGGCTGGCCGAACTGCGGTTGATGTTGTCGCTCCATGCAGGCCCGGCGGCGACCGCACCCTTCCAGCGCCTGCGTGCCTGCAACGCGTCCAGATAGCTGTCCACGCGTGCGCGCACACCCGCGGTGGCCGGATCGTTGCTGTCGATACCGGCCTTGATTGCACCGAACAATGCCACCGCCTCGCGGTCGCGCTGGTCTTCGGCATAGACGCGCGCCAGTTCAAGGCGGGCGGGCAGGAAGTCCGGCTGCGCTGCCAGCAGTGCTTCGTACTCCTGTGCGGCGCGCGAATGGTCACCGGCCACGCGGGCCAACGCACCCTGCGCGTAGTGGCGCAGCAGCGGATCGTGCCCCGGAAGCTCGATGTATTCGGCCAGGAACGCCGCAGCGGCCGGCCACTGCTGATGCTGCAATGACAGGTAGAGGGCCTGGCCGAGATCATCGACGGTGCGCTCCACCCGCACGGTCTGGCCATCGATGGTGAGCGTCGGCCGTTGCGATTCGGCCTGCTGCAGGCGCTGCTGGTCCTGCTGCTGGTGGCGCAGTTCGTTGCCCTGTTCGAGCACGCGGCGCAGATCGTCCTGCTGGGCGCGCACGTCGGCGGCAGCCAGCAGCAGGAACACAAGGAAGATGGGGTGGCGCATGGTCGATCCGTGGTGGTGCATGCGGCGGGCCGAAGCAGGGACTGGCGGATCGCGGCTTGTCCCTGCCCTGCCCCGTCAGGGGCGTGGCAATCAGTTCTTGCTGCCGCCGAAGGCGGTGTCGTACTGGCTGTTGCCGGCGAACGTAGCGATACCGGCCAGGGTGGCGGCGTTGGCGCCGAAGAACTGGCCCTGGCTGTTGCCGGTGACCGAACCGTGGGCCACAGCGGTGCCGGCGAAGGACGCATCGGCGCTGTTGATGTTGGCGCTGATCGCCAGGGTCTGGCCACCACCGGTCAGGCCGCCGGTCAGCTTGCCGGTACCGAAGTTCGCGGCGAAGGTTCCGCTGAGCAGGTTGCTGCCGTTGAACTTGTTCAGGCCGGCCACCGCGTACGTGGCGGTGCCGCTGGGCAACGTGGTGCCCGCACGGTCGCCAGCGAAGTACACCTGGCGATTGTTGAAGCCGCCTGCGGCGCCATCCTTGGACCATTCACCGAACCACACATCGCCACTGCCCACCTTGACGAAGTTGAAGTGGCCCATGCCGGCATGGTTGCCCGGGGTGCCGGTGATCGGCATGGCCAGCGTACGCACGGTCACGTTGCCCACGGTGGTGGGGGCCGAGTACGCGGCCAGGCCCTGGAAATCGACCGGCTTGGCGTTGGAGACGGTGCCGACACCGATGCCGGCCTTGCCTGCGCTGTGCGGGCCGCCGTTGACTTCGGAAGCACCGACCTTGACGTACAGCTGCGAATCGGTGGCCGGGCTGGCCGCACCGACGATGTCGGCAGCCTGGGCGACACCGGCCAGGGCGAAGGTGGCGGCCACGGCCAGTACGGAACGGGAGATCATCTTCATGGAACTACTCCTTGGGTTGAGGGAACTACAGGTACAACAACAGAACAGGTCATCAGAAGCGCGCGGTGACACCGAGCTTCAGCGTGCGCCCTGGCGCCGGCAGCGTGGAGCGCGTGGCCGGGTCGACGTAGTAGCGGTTGCCGAGGTTGGTGCCGACCAGCTCGACGCTGGCATGGTCGTTGATGCGCCAGCGCGCGTAGGCATCGACGGTGGTGATGTGTCCCCAGGTGAACGGCACGTTCTGCCAGATCAGGCCACCACTGCCGGCGTACAGGCGGTCTCGGTAGGCCTGCAGGTCCGGGTTCTGGTGGCGCCGGTAATGCACGATGCGGCTGCCCAGCTCCAGGCGCTCATCGAACAGCCGGGTGCCCAGCGACCCGTTCACCGACAAGCGGGGAATGGCCTGGGTCAGCAGGTAGCCGCTGACGAAGCCGTCCTGCACGCAGTTGGGCACCTTGCCGGCCAGTGCATCAAGCTGCACCGCCATGCTTTCGTCACAGACCTTGTTTTCCAGCGTGCGGGTGATGCCCAGGTCGGTGAAGAAGCGGCGGTTGTCGAACCGCGCCTGCAGCTCCGCGCCACGGATGCGCTGCTTGTCCAGGTTGTCGAACAGGAAATTGCCGTCGCGCTCGATCACGTTGCGGGTCTTGTGCACGTAGTAGGCCAGCTTCACGTCGGCGTCGGCGGTGTTGCCGAACAGCGCCGACAGGTTGTGCACGTAACCCACTTCGTAGTTGTAGGCGTGCTCGGGCTTGAGCGGGTACAGCGGGTTCAGGCTGCTGGAGAACGCGATGGTGCTCTCGAACATGCTGGGGAAACGCACCGCCTCGCTGTAACGGACGTAGGCGCGCGCATTGGGCGAGAAATGCGCGGTAGCCGAGAAGGTCGGCAGCCAGGCATGGTCGCGCCTGCGCTCATTGCGCCCGGACACCGTCTGCGGCCGCCCGCTCTGGATACTGCACAGGATCTGCGACCCCTGCACCGGCAACAGCCCGGGAATGGCCGCCACCTCGCCATTCAGGCAGGGGTTGCTGGCACGGCTGTAATTGCCGTCCGCATCCGGCAGCCACGGAATGGCGTGGTCCACCGCAACCGGCGTCTCATACCTGCTCAGCAGGCCCTTCAGCAGATCATCAACAATGAAGCCCATGCCGATGCTGTCCCAGAACGCGCGCTGCGACTCGATGGCGTCGATCTCGCCCTGCAGGCTGGCCGGGCGTTCGGGCAGTTCGTTGACGCGGTAGCGGGCCTCCTTGGGGAACACCGAGGTGGTCATCAGCTCCGGGTGTTCCTGCAGGAAATCATCGAAGGCCCAATAGCGCGCGTAGCGCACGCCGGCACTCAGGGAGAGGAAATCCACCGGCCGCCAGTCCAGCACCAGGTAGCCCTCGCCTTCCTGGCGGCGCCCCGCGCGCGGGTACATGCGCCAGCCATCGCTGACGCCGAAGTACGGGTCCGCCGAGCGCAGTTTCTCGAACTGCCAGTTGCCGCCCACGGTCAGGTCCAGGGTGGAATGCAACGCGAAGCGGTTGCTCAGGGTCAGGCCGGTGCGGTCGTTGCGGGCATTGGCCAGCGCGGTATTGCGCAGGATCGGGCTGCTGCCGGGGTTCCAGTCGGGGTTGCTGGCAAAATTGGGGAAGCCGCCAGCGGTGTACGTATCGCTTGTGGTTTCGGTGCGCCACAGGTTGGCACGCAGGTCCAGCCAGCGGCTGCCGGCGGGCTGCCAGTGGTATTCCAGGTTCCAGGCATCGGCATCAACGCGGCTGAGCGGCCACTGGATGCGACCGTAGTCGGGCGCTGACAGGATGCGCGAGGGCATGATCTCGCCGTAGTGGGAGAGCGTACGCCGCCAGGTCGCGCGCAGCTGCTGGTCGTCGCTGATCTGCCAGGTCGCCTTCAGCAACCACGACTCCTGCTCGCTGGAGGTGTTGGGCACCTCGTCGCCGGGCTTGAAGTAGCGCGCCAGCGTGGTGATGTAGTCCAGGCCCTTGTACTCGAACTGCTCGCGCGGATCCTGGTCGTAGTACGCCGCGCCCCGGGTGCCGGAAAAGTAGTTGCCGCGCTTGCGCCAGGCATAGGCCGCCATCAGGTCCACGTGTTCGCCACGCAGGCCCAACGCCAGCCGCCAGGCCTGGTCTTCCCCGGCGAACACATTGGTTTCAGAACCGCGCGACTTCACCGGCACCAGCAGCGTGCTGTCGGCATACGGTGCCGAGGGCGAGCCCTGCGGGAACCCCGGCACCGTGCGGTAATCCTCGCCGGTATGCAGCCGCGGCAGGCGTGGCGCCACCGCATTGCTGCTGCCTTCGATCTTCAGCTCCCCGCCGAAGCGCTCGCCGGCAGCAACAATGTCGTCAACGTCGATGGTCTTGATCACCAGCGCACCACCGATCCCGCTGTGCACATCGCGCACCAGCCCTGGCCCCTTGATGACCTGGATGCCACCGATCAGGTTGGGATCGATGTAGTTGCGGTTGCTGACGCCGTTGTAGCCGCGCCAGACCGTGAGCGCCTGCTCGCCACCGTCGATGCTGACCGGCACCCGCCCCGGCCCCTGGATGCCGCGGATGTTGATGTCCAGCGCGCCGCTGTTGCGCGCATCACCGCTGAACACACCGACCAGATCCTTGACCACGTCGGCCGGATTGGAGCCGCGGTAGCGCTCCACCCGGTCGCGCCCCGAATACGCCGTGGTCATGTCCAGCGCGAACACGTCGTCGTAGCCGCGCCGATCGCGGGCCTCGCTCCCTTCCGACTGCAGGCGACCGGCCACGTCCAGTGTTTCGGTCACCCGCACCCCTTCCCCATCCCCCGCCTCCGCTGCGGCGCGCAGGCTCCAGGTGCCATCCATGCCGCGCTGGGCGCGCACGCCACTGCCGCGCAGCAGCTGCTGCAGGGCCTGCATCTGGCTGTACTCGCCGCTCACCGCGCTGGAACGACGCCCTTCCACCAGGTCACTGCGGAACACCACCTGCACATCGGCCTGGCGGCCAAAGCTGCGCACGGCATCGGCCAATGGTTGTTCCGGGATGGCGTAACTGCGCAGCGGTGCGGCCATCGCCGCCTGCGCCTGTACGACCGGCACCCAGGCCAGCGGCAGCAATGCGGAGGAGATGGCCAGGGCCAGGACGGTAGCGCGACGGTGACAGGCGGATGCCGTGGACGGCATGGACAGGAACTCCTCAAGCGGGGCGGGACCACGGGCACGTCCGGTGCCCGGTGGTGTGTCTGGCTTGAGAAGAAACGCGGTTTCGCTCTGGCTATACCTCTATAGACAGCGGGATGCGACGACTGCCCACGGTTTTTTCATGTTTTTTTTCATGCGGCCGGTGCATCCAGGCTCCACAGCTACTTCACCACACCAGCAACGCACCACCGGGCAAGCGTTGCACCCGCAGTCCCGCCTGCGCGGCCACGGCGTCGATGGCTGTTTCCGGCTGCTGCAGATGGAACAGGCCGCTGACCCGTACGCGTGCGCCCTGCCCGCCCACCACCCAGACCGGGGCGCGCCGGTAGCGGCCGAGATCGGCGATCGCCTGCGCGGCAGGCATACCGTCGATCACCACCTCACCGCGACGCCACGGCGCCATCGCCTCCGGCGCGGCCTGCCTCAGCGGCTGCAACCAGCGCCCGTCACGGAACACGCGCACCTGCCCAGCTCGCAGGCGCTGCACGTTGCCATCGCCCGGGTGCACATCGACCACGCCCTCGCTGACTTCGGTGGTGATGGTGGCGCCCTGCATCGATACGCTGAACGCCGTACCGATATCGCGGATCTGACCACCGCCGGCTTCGACCTGGAACGGCCGCTGCTCGTGCGCGACCTGGAACCAGGCCTGCCCGCGCAGCAGGCGCACACGCCGCTGCTGGCCATCGAACGCGAGTGCCAGAGCGGTGCCGGCATCGAGTACCGCCGTGCTGCCGTCGTCCAACTGCACAACGCGCGGCGCATCGCTGCTGCGCACATCGCTGCGCGCCAGCAGCAACGCGTACGGTGTGGCCGCGACCATCAGCACCAAGGCTGCGGCCGAAGCCAGCAGCCACGGCAGGCGACGGCGCGGTGCGATCGGGCGCAGCCCCTGGCGATCAGCGGTCAGCTCGGGCAGCGCTGCCAGCACCTCCGGCCCGGCGGCGTCCAACCGCTGCCAGAAGGCCTGCTGCTGGTGCCAGGCCCGCGCATGGCGGGGATCGGCCTGCAGCCAGCGCTGCAGGGCTCGTTGCTGCGGTTCCGGCAGCGGGCCTGCACTGCACCGGATCACCCAGCGCAACGCCTGCCTGGCCTGACGCGGCGAGGGTTCGGACGTGGTCATGGTTGTGGCCTGCCGCACCACGAACGGGTGCGCTTTCCTGTTCTGACAACGGCGGGCGCGATCTGCCCACGGTAATCGCCGCTCATCGCCGCGCCCCCTGCTGATGCTGTTGGATCAGCAACGCTGCACGCAGCACATGCTTGCCGACCAGACTCTTGGAAATGCCGAGGCGCGCAGCGATCTCACGCTCGCTCAGGCCCAGGTATCGATTGAGGACAAAGCACTCGCGCACCTGGGCCGGCAGGGCGAGGATGGTCTGGGTGATCTCGCGTAGCTGCGCCTGGTCCAGCGCCTGTGCCTCGCCATCGCGACTGGCCTCGGCCATGTCGACGGCGTACTCGGCCATGGCACGTCGCTCGCGGGCGTCGGCCTGGCTGCGGTTGAGCGCATGATGGTGGGCCATCCGGTACAGATAGCCGCGCGGCTCGAGGATGGGCGGATCGCCGGGTACGCTGCTGGCCTTCAGGTACAGGTTCTGCAGGGTGTCCTCGGTGCTGGCCGGGTCGAGGTAGCGCGCGATGAAGCGCGACAACGCACGGCGCTCGCGGATCAGCAGCTCGACCAGCGCCAGGGCATTGGGAGACATAGGTGCCAAGGCCGGACCGGGGAATGATGGGCGTGATGGCGACGGTCCGGACGTGGATTGTGGGCTGCATGGCCGAAGGCGGCAAGCGGCGGCCCCGCACATCATCCATGCAGGGCAGATCCACGCCATGCGTGGATGGCGGCCTACGGCTCGTCCAACGCTTCGAAACACTCAGCGAGGTAATCGATCAACGCGCGCGCTGGCCTGCACGGCTGCGGCATCCCGTTCTCGTACGATCGTCGTGACGACGCCGGTTCTGGCTGGCGCCGCCTTCGGAATCAGTCGAGCATGGCTCGACGCTACGGTGGGATTGGCCGAACATGACTCGGCCCTACACACAACAGGAGATCCCGATGGCCTACGCACGCATTGTTTCGACCGCCGACGACTACCTGCACCACATCAGCAATGGCAGCTTCGATGTGGATGCGGACGAGCCCGCCTCGCTGGGCGGCCAGGGCAACGGTTTCGCGCCGTTCGACCTGTACCTGGCATCGCTGGCGGCCTGCACTGCCATCACCCTGCGCATGTACGCGCAGCGCAAGGGTTGGGAGCTGGGAGAGTTCCATGCCGAGCTGCGTTCGGACCGTGACGAGGATGGACGCTTCCATGTGCACCGCGTGCTGCATGCCAGCGCCGAGCTGAGCGATGCGCAGTGGCAGCGGTTGCTGGAGGTGGTGGAGAAGACCCCGGTGACCCTGGTGATGCGCGAGGGTGCACGCATCACCAGTGAGCGCGGGGGGCCAGCGTAGCCCCATCCACGCATGGCGTGGATCTACAGACGACGCTCGCCGGGCATGGCCCGGCGCTACCGGAGCGGCGCGGGGCCATCGGGTAGCGCCGGGCCATGCCCGGCGGCCGCTCAACGCCGTGAATGCAGCACGGTGCGCTGGCGCATCGCGTTGAATTCCTGCTCTACCTGCTGGATATCCTCGGCCTGGAACCCGGCCGCGTCCAGCAGCTCGTCGGCGGCGGCGGCGGCCAGCGGATCATCGTCACGCTGGCGCCAGCAGCGCGCTGGCAGGAAATACCCCACTTCGCTGCGCCCGCGCATGATCACCACCGGCCGACCTGCATACAGCAGGAACTCCGCCAGGTGCTGGCGCAGCCCCTCCACCGAGACATAGGCCGGGCCGATGCCCAGCGATCGGCTGGACGGTTCGGAACTCTCGAACAGCTTGCGACGGCTCATCCACTCCTCCTTATGTGCAGCGCGTGGTCTCCTTTCCTTAGACGGGCGCATCGCTGCGCCCCCGCCACGCACTACGTGATCCACATCACGCCGTCACTCAGAACCCGGTATTGAACTCCAGCTGGAACACATCGATCGACAGTGGAGCACCGGACACTTCCTTGCCCGCCATCCACTTGCCGCTGATCCAGCTGCGCGCGTCCAGCGCGTAGGCGCCGCCCACGTAGTAGCCGCGGGCGTTGGTGCCCCCGAGGTGGAAGTTCGGGTCGTTGTAGGCGTCCGGCAGCGCATCGGCCTCGATGCGCTTGTAGCCCAGCAGCGCCTGCCACTGGCCCTTCTCCTTCAGGTCGGTGGCACCGAAGGTGGCCTGCACCATCCAGGCGGTGTCGCCGCTGCGGAAGGTGTCGATGCTGGCGGTACCACCGGCGCCGTAGTTGTTGACGATGCCGTTGTTGGCGCGGCTGAACATCGCCTGCTTGTCGTAGGCCAGGTTGCGGATGTAATCGCCGTCCAGGCGCAGGCCGATGCCCGGGGCCAGCTGCGTATCCCAGCGCAGGTTCAGCGTGGCCAGGCGGAATGCCGAGGCCAGGCCGACGTACTGCGGGGTGGGCGTGTTGGCTGGATCCAGCGGGTTGCGTGCGATGTCGCGGATCAGCATCAGGGTGTTGCCCTTCTGCATGAACGCCGGGCGCGACCAGTCGGTGTCGCAGCCCACCGCGCCCGCATACAGCGCGCACGGCGAGGACAGTCGGCCGCTGATGTTCTTGAAGTCGTAGTAACCCAGCGCGGCGCGCAGCGCGTTGTCATCGTTGAAACGCCAGTTCACGCCGACCTGTGCGCCGGACAGCCACTTGTTCTCGTTCGGGGTCTTGACCCGACTCTGGCTGGGCGCGCTGTCGGAGGTGTACTCCAGCGGTACCACCGCCAGATTGCCGAACAGGCCAAGGTCACCGCCGTCGAAGTCGTACTGCAGGTTGGCGGCCAGGCCATCGAAGTTCAGGTCGTTGGAGAACAGCGTATCGCTGGTCCAGAACGGATTGCCGAAGCGGCCGCCGCGCACCGTCACCCAGTCGGCCGGGCTGTAGGCCAGCCAGGCCTGGTCCAGCCACACATCCTTCTTGCTCAGGCCACCACCCAGCTGCTCGGTGGTTGACACCGGGCCATTGCTGCTGCCGCTGGCCAGGCGCACGCCAGCCGTGGTGTGCTGGCCGATGGTCGCCTCGATGCCGAGGCGGGCGCGGATGCGCCACAGGTTGCGGCGGTCCTGGCGGGTGTTCAGCAGCGGTGGCAGCTGCAGGTTGGTGTTGGTATTGGTGTCGAAGCCGTTGCCGGAATTGATCGACGACCAGTTGCTGACGATGTCGCTGTTGCGTTCGGAGAACAAGCGCGACTCGCTGCGCACGCGCATGTCACCGGTGACCTTGATGCGCTTGGTCCACTCAGCCACTTCGTTCGGCGCCGCCCAACCCTCGGACCTGGCCTGCGCCATCACTTCCTGGCGCACTTCGTCACGAATGCCGTCGCGCACGCTCTGCGGTACGTACGGCACGCGCACGTCACCGGCCTCCAGGGCCACGCCACCACTGGCGGCCGGGGTCCCGGCGGCCGCGGTGCGCTGCAACGCCGCTGCTTCGGCCTGCGCCTGCACCAGCAATGCCTGGCCGTCTTCGGGTTTCAGTGCACCGCTGGCGATCAGCCCCTTGATCAGCTTGACCATGGTGGTTTCGGCGGCCATCGCGCCGGCCGGGGCGGCCAGGCTGAGCAGCACGGCGCAGCACAGCAGCGCCCGTCGGGCCGGCCGCGGGTGGCGGGAGTCGGTTCGTGCACGGACGTGGTCGTTCATCACGGTTCTCATCGGAAGAAGGGAAATCACGGAGGTCGGGAATCAGGCCCCGGGCCGGCGGCCCTGGATCAGGACGCGGGCGGGGAAATCAAGCGACGGCGGCGGTGCCTGGTCGACCTTGCCGATGCGACGCAGTGCATCGAGCACGGCCGCGTCGGCCTCCTCGTTGCCACTGCCACGCACCAGCTCGACCTTCTCCAGGCGACCATCGCTGGCCAGCCACACATTCACCTGCAACTGGAACGCCAGGCGCTTGACCTTGTCGTCGCGCGAGATCGCCTGCTGCATCAGGTAGCCGAGGTAGCGCCCATAGGTGGCGTTGCCGGCCCCGCCACGGCCGACACCGGACGAACCGCCACCACTGCCGGACTGGATGCCGAAGTTGTCGCCACCGGCCTGCGCGTCGGCATTCATCGTCACCGGATCGCTGTTGTCCGGGGTCGGCGTCGGCTCTTCGGCCGGCGTCGGCTGATCCAGCGGCTCCGGTTCGGGCATCGTCTCTTCCGGCGGCGTTTCCGGTTCCGGCGGTTTTTCCGGTGGCGGCGGGGGTGGCGGCGGCGGTGGCGGCAACGCCAGTATCGGCGGCTGCACCACCGGCCGGCGGGTGCTGGCGGTGTCCTTGAACAACAGCCACCACAGCGCGACGCCGAGCACCAGCAACGCAACCAGCACCAGCGCGACGGTCACCAGCAACGGGCGACCACGCATGCCGGGCTCCGGCCGGGGGGGGTGATGGGCGGTCATGCCTCAGCCCTGCGCCTTGCCGGTGACCAGGCCCACCTGGGCCAGCTCCAGGCGTCGCAAGAGGTCCAGCACCTCGACCACCCGGGCATACTGCACCTGTGCGTCTCCGCGCACGATCACCGGGAAATCCGGCGTGGTCGCGCGCTCGGTACGCAACCGGTCTTCCAGCTCGGCCATCGTCACCGGGTAGGCATCCAGGAACACCTGGCCGCTGGGGTCGATGGTGATCGCCTTGGTCTTCGGCTTCTCCAGCGCCACGCTGTTGCTGGCCTTCGGCAGGTTGACCTCGATACCGGGGATGGAGGCGTTGCTGGTCAGGATGAAGATCACCAGCACCACCAGCAGCACGTCGACGAAGGGCGTCACGTTGATGCCCTTCTCGCGCTTCTTGATGCCGAACTTCGCCTTCTGGCCCATGGCGCGCTCCTCAGCCCTGGACCGCGGCCGGGCCGCGCCCGTCCTGCTCTTCGGCCAGGCGCGCGGCGAACTCGTCGATGAACACCGCCATGTCCGCACCGATCGCTTCGGCACGCGCGCCAAGGTAGTTGTAGCCGAACAGTGCAGGGATCGCGACGCCGAGGCCAGCCGCCGTACACAGCAACGCTGCGGCCATGCCGGGTGCCACCGAGTTGATGTCGACCGCGCCAGCCATCGCCGCCACCACGAACACCAGCATGATGCCGATCACGGTGCCGAACAGGCCCACATACGGGGCCCCCTCGATGGTGGTCGACAGCCAGTTCATGCGTCGTGCCATCGCCTCCTGCTCACGCACCATCACCGCATCCATCGACGCGCGGATCGCCGCGATGGTGGCGCCACTGAGGTAGCCACTGTTGCCGTCGCGCTGATGGCGCTGCTGCATTTCATCAATGGCCACCTGGTAGATGCGCCACAACGAACCGTCGTGCATCGCGGCGGGTGCCTTGCCCTGGCGGTCCATGTCGGACAGGGTGCGCAGCGGCACACCGGACAGCTTGCCGAAGCTTTCGGTGAACACTGCATTGGCCTTGCTGGTCCGGCCGAAGTGCCGCCCCTTGGCGATCATGATCGCCCACGACAGCAGCATCATCAGGCCGAGGATCGCGACCACCACCCAGGCATCGAACGGCATCGCCTTGAGGATGAAGGCGAAGTGGCTCTGCCCGGCTGACTGCTCGTCCGCGCCGTAGCTGATCAGCCGCGAATCGGCACCCTGTGCGGTGGCATCGGCCAGCAGCAGCGCGGCCGGCCGTGCCACGCGCGAGACGCGCAGTTCATCCAGCGCACCTTCGAAGTTGGCCAGTGGCTGCACCGCCCCCGGCGCATCGGCACCCACCACCGGAGCCGTGCCCAGCGCCGGCAGCGCACCGCTCAGCTGGGCAACGACGCGCCCGTTGAGGTACAGCTGCAACGCGCCCTTCTCTGCCGTCAGTGCAACGTGTGCCCACTGTCCTTCTGGAACCGGCTGCGCGGGCGTGCTGCGCTGGCCATTGAGCTGCACGAACGGCACGCGGTTCTCGATGCCCAGCACCAGCTCGGATGCGCCGTCGCGACGCGCATAGATCGCCTGCGCCGCAGTGTTGCCGCCCGGCTTGATCCAGGCTGAAACGGTGAGCGGCGCGCCCGCTTCCTGAGCCAGCGATGCGCTGGCCGGCAGCGGCAGCGGACCGGCGCCCAGCTGCACGCCACGGCCGATCACCGAGCCTTCCGACGGCGGCACCACCGCACCGGCATTGTTGCCATAGGCGGTGGTGTCGCGTGCCGGCGCATTGGCCTCGGCAAAGTGGTAGACCAGCGTGTAGTCCGGATCGAACACCTGCTGGCCGTTGCCGCTGGCCGGTGCCTTCTCATTGCCGTAGTACATCCAGATCGTCTGCGGCGCGGCAGCGCTGACTGCCGGTACGTCGACCCAGACCAGGGCCAGGCCCATCCTGGGATCGAACTGTTCGATCTGGTGGGCCAGCACGGTACGGCCATCACCCGAGACGAAGCGCAGGTCGGTGCCCGCGTCCTGGGTTCCGTCGAAGCCGAAGTTGCCGGTATGCAGGCGCAGCAGCAGCGGCGTGCGGCCCGGGTCACCGGCCAGGCCCGCGCCCTGCGGGCCGGCGTCGATGGTGATCGGCTTGCGGTACTTCCATTCGGCCTGCCACCAATTGGCATCGGCCGCAGCCACCGGCAGCGCAACCAGCGCGGCCAGCAGCAACAACACTCGGGAAAGCAAACGGTCCATGCGAAGGGTCTCCGGAGAACGCATGTTCAAGGGAAGGGTCAGTAACTGGTGCTGATGTTGAAATGCAGGCGCGGGTCGTCCTTGCGCGTGACCGGGCCATCGGCATACGGCCAGGCGTAGTCCAGGCGCAGTTGCAGGTGTTGACCCAGGCGCAGCTGCGCGCCCAGTCCGACCGAGGCCAGGTTGTACTTGTCACGCTGTTCGGGCAGCGGCTGGCGCAGGCGCAGGTAGGCCGCGTCGGCAAAGCTGTAGACACGCAGGTCGGTGCCGCTCCACAGCGACCACGCAGGAGTGCGCCATTCCAGGCTGGCCAGGCCGCCGTAGTCGCCGATCGCCTCGGCCGACAGGTAGCCACGCACGGTGTACATGCCGCCAGCGGCGAACTGCTCGGCCGACACCAGGGGCGCATCGGTTACCTGCAGCGAGCCACGCGCATACCACTGCCAGTCGTTGCCGAAAGTGTGGGTGTTGCCAACATCGGCCTTGAAGGCCACGAAGCTCGGGTCCGCCCAGTAGCGCTTCTGCCCGAACGCGGTGGCGTCGCTGCCGTAACCAAACAGGCGGCGGGTACCGGCCACCAGCTGGGTGTTGATGCTCAGCTGATCCTGCTCGCCCTGGCGCACGCCGACGAAGGCCAAGGTGATCGGCGCGTACTTCAACGGTGTTTTCAGGATTTCCTTGCCCATCTGCGTGTCTTCCTCGGTGTCCTTGAAATCCACACCGAGGCTGAGCTGGCGCCACCACTGGCTGCTACCGGCAAGGCGGTAGTTGAGCTTGAGGCCGATCGAATGGCCGTTGCCGATCACATTGGTGCCGGTGCCGGTACCGACCTGCCCACCTGCATTCAACACGCGGCTGTCGGATCTGTAGCCGGAGGCTTCCAGGCTCCACGGCGTACCTTCGAACGGCATCGTGTACGAGGCCGAGAACACCTTGGCCTGCTTTGTATCTTCCGGTGCCAGATACACACCGAGGGTGGCGCTGTGCCCGCGCTTCCACAGGTTGTCGTAGGCCAGCGACGCACTCAGGCGCAGCTTCTCGGTGTCGGCGCTATGGTCGTTGTTGAGTGACGCACTGGCACGCCACGGCGACTTCTCCTCGACCTGCAGGTCCACATCCATCGTGCCCGGCACCAGGCCTTCGCGCACCAGTGGCATCACCTGGCGACGCCCGCCTTCGTTCAGTGCGGTCAATTCCTTCTGGGCCTGGTCGAAGTCAGGCACCTTGCCCTCGGCCAGCGCCGGTACACGTTCCCGGATGCGTTCGGGCGACTCGTGGCGGGTGCCGACCACGCGCAGCTGGCCGATCGGCGTCTGCTGCACCTTCAGCAGCACCACGCCCCCACTGACCTGCTGCTCGGGTAGCTCGACGTAGACCGACTGGTAGCCGGCCTGCTGATAGAGCGCGTGGACCGCATCGCGCGCCTTCTCGACATCGGCCAGGGTCTTGCCCGGGCCGAGGAACGGTTCCACCGCACCTTCAATCTGCCGCGGATCGAGCACCGTGTTGCCGCGCACGATGTATTCGTTGATGTTCACGCTGGGCGCGGGTGCTGCCTCCTGCGCGAACAGCGGCAGCGGCATCGCGGCCAGAGCCAGCACCAGCGGATGCAGGCGCAGCGGAAGGCGAACGGCTCGGCACGGAACAGGATTCATCGAAGGCATCGCGTCGTATCGAAGGGAGGGGCCAGGGAGCGGCGCGTGGATCTACCAACAGGACGTGTACATCGCGTCAAAGCCGCCAACAGTTTTGTGACAGCACTGTCATCTTTTGAAAGCGCCGCAACGCACGCAGGCGGACCCTGCCTTGGCCACCCGTCTTCATTGCAGGACATCGATTGCTGCGGGAGATTCGAGATGTGTGAATCGTTGATGCCGGACCTGCGCGCGGCCCTCGCCCTCGCCCTGCTGCTGGCGCTGCCATCGGGTCGCGCCGACGAGGCGAAGAAGCAGGAAGAAGCTGCGCCCTGCATCGAAGTACTGGTCAACGGCGAGCGGATTCCGGCCTGGGACTGTCTGCAACGCAAGCTGGCGCCTGCGACAAGGCCGGCGAAGTCGGCGGCGCTCCCCGAAGCCGAACGCCTGATGCAGCAGCCCAGCAACCAGCTGATGCAGTACAACCTGGAAGGCACGCGGCAGCGCATGGGCGATGCGTTCGGTCGCTCGGTGGTGCCGCAGCGACCTGCGCAATGAGTCTGCGCCTGTGTAGCGCCGAGCCCATGCTCGGCTGTCTTTGTATCCGTCGGCGAGGCCAAGCTGAAGCAGCCGAGCGCAGGCTCGGCCCTACAGGGCGGCCGGCACGATGCCATCGCTCGGCACCGGTGGCAGCGTGGGCACCGCCAGGCTGCGCGACTGCCCCGCCTGGTTGAGCTCCACCGTATTGGCACTGATGCTGGCCAGCACCGTGCAGGGCCCCAACCGCTGGCCCGGCGCGTAGGCTTCGGCAGGACGCCCATCCACCGAGAGCAGCGCAAGCGGTGCGTGGTCGCCGGCCAACACGCCCAGCACCACCACCTCGGTCTGCACGGCGCCGGGGGACAACAGGCGCACCAGCGGCAGGCTTGCCACCGCATCGAACATCGGCCGCACCGCCGCCTCGGTCTTCACCTCGCTGGCCACGGCCGCCGGCGCCACCGCAGACAGAGTGATGCTCCAATAGCCCACTACGGCCAGCAGCAGCGCCGCCGCCAGCAGGGTCAACATGCGATTGCGATCCCAGCGCCTGCCGTCCATGTTCCGCACCATCGCCACGTTCGTGTCTGCCCACGCTAGCAGGTGCGGCTGACGCTTTTGTTTCATCATGCGGGCCTACGCTGGCAGGCATCGACCCGGACAGGAGGCAACGTCGATGCAGCGCGTGCCGCGTGGTTTCACCCTGCTGGAACTGATGGTGGTGCTGGTGATCATCGGTATCTGCACGGCGGGTATCGGGCTGGGCCTGGGCAGCCTGCTCGACCCGGGCCGGCAGCTGCGACAGGAAGCCGAACAGTTGGCGCAGCGCCTGCAGGTGGCGCGCGACGAGGCCCGGATCGATGGCCGCCCCCTGCGCTGGCAGGCCGACGCCGCCGGCTACCGCTTCAGCCGCCGCGAAGGCACCCGTTGGGTGGATGTGCAGCGCGACGACCTGCTGCGCCCACAACCATGGCAGCTGGCGGGCATCGCGGTGCAGCCGACCACGCCGATTGAACTGAGCCCCGAATGGATTGGCGTGGCGTGGGAAGTGACGCTGTCGTTGCAGGGCCGCCAGCTGCGTCTTCGTGATGATGGCAGCGCACAGTTGCAGGTCGTGCAGTGAGGCGGAACAGGCACGGGTTCACCCTGATCGAAGTGCTGATCGCATTGGCGATCGTTTCAATCGCACTGGCGGCGGTGATGCGTTCGGTGGCGGTGGCTACCGACGATCAATCGCGCCTGCGCGACCGTCGGCTGGCACTGATGTGCGCGCAGGACCGCTGGCAGGAGCTGCGCCTGGCTGGGCAGCCGCCGCAGGATGCACGGCAGCGCTGCGTGCAGGGGCGCAGCACGTTCCTGGTGCTGCAACATCTCGGCACCGGCAGCGACAGCCAGCCGCAACTGGAACTGAGCGTGGTGGCCGAAGATGCACCGCAACAGTCCCTGGCGCGGATGCAGCTGCCATGGACCACCATGCAATGAAGCGGGTCGCGCGTGGCTTCACCCTGATCGAAGTGATGATCGCGATCACCATCATGGGTGTGCTGGCGCTGATCTGCTGGCGTACGCTGGACAGCGTGGCCAGCAGCGACCAGCGCCTGCGCCGGGCCGATGCCGAAACCACGACGGCGCTGCGCATCCTGCAGCAGTTCCAGCGCGATATCGAGATGCGTGCCGACGACGCGCTGATGAATGGTGCAGTGCGTCCGGCCGGTCAACCGCAGCGGCTGCTGCCTCCGTCCCTGGTAAGCGAACGGCACCCGGATGGCAGCTTCGCGCTGGAGATCACCCGCAGTGTCGGCAGTGATGGACTACGCTGGCAGCGGGTGCGCTGGTGGCGGCAGGGCAATACGCTGTGGCGGGCCAGTGGCGCGGCGACGGATCGATACCCCCTGCCCGCGCCTGAGCCGTCGAAGGGCATTGCGGTGGCCAGGGATGTGCAGCGGTTCGAGGTACGCGCCTGGCAGCCGGGCGCTGGGTGGGCGCTGTTGCCGAGCGAAGGCGAGGTGCTGCCGGCCACCGGGCTGGAACTGCGGTTGGGCCTGCGCGATGGGCGCGGGCCGTTGAGTTACCGGCGGGTGCTGGCGTTGTAGGATTCGTTCGTGGCACCGCATCCACGCATGGCGTGGATCTACTGCCGAGCGGCTTCTACTGCCCGGCCTGCCCTGGTGGGTGCCGACCGTTGGTCGGCACTGATGCTGGCCCAGCCATCCACGCATGGCGTGGATCTACTGCCGAGTGGCTTCTACTGCCCGGCCTGCTTTGGTGGGCGCCGACCTTGGTCGGCACTGATGCTGGCCCAGCCACATCCACGCATGGCGTGGATCAACTCCCGGCCACGTTCGGCAGCATGGTGTGCCGACCAAGGTCGGCACCTACCGGGATCGTTCGATGCCTACCGACGCTGCGTGCCGTCGTCGCGGCTGGCCTGCGGGAACTGGAATGCGCTGTCGGCGTCGTAGCCGCTGTTGGCGGTAGTGCCACGCGCCGGCGGCGCTACGCTGCTGGTACCGCTGCCGAAGCCCAGGATCTGCACGCTGATCACCGACGGCTGGTTGCGCCGTGCGTCGTCCTGGCTCTTGCGCATCACGTCCTGTGCCGCCTGGCTGGCGCTGTTGGCTGCCGCACTGGCCGCGGCCAGCGCATTGACGTTGACAGATGCCAGCACCGGCAGGCCCTTGCTCTCGCCCTGTACCTGGATGTTGGCCGCGTTGAGCACCTGCAGCGCGGCCAGGTTGATGTTGCCGGAGACGCGGATACCGGCCTCGCCCGCATCGATGGTGCCCAGCGGTGCGATCAGGTCGACGTCGCCCGGCGGCACTTCGGCGATGGGGTTCAAGGTCGCGATGCCAGCACCGCTGGCCGGGGCCTGCGGCGACAGGATCACATTGCCCCACCCGTCATAGACGCGGCGCGGTGGCGTGTACAGCAACGTCGTGCGCGAACCACGACCAGCATTGATGTCACCCTGCTCCGACCACGCCAGGATGTCGCCGCCGAACGTGGTCATCACCCGCGACAGGCCCAGCAGCACGCTGTCCTGGCTGAACAGCCGGATATCGCCCTGCCCTTGGGTCACCAGTCCGGCACTGGCCGGGGGCACCACGCCCTGCACACCGATCACGATCTGCCCACCCGGTGCCATCAGCTCGATGTTGCCGCCCGCCTCGGTGCGCACGCCGGAGCCGCCGTACATCACGATATCGCCGGTACGGTCGATCGTCGCGCCGGTCGCAGCCTTGTCTGGCATCAGCGTAGCGATGGCCTCTCGCCCACGCAGGTAGGAGCCGAAGCGGGGTCCTTCTGCATCGGTATATTCCCGTCCACCTTCGCGCAGCTCGGCGTAATAGATCTGGCGCAGGAAGATGTGCTGCTGTTCCTGCGGCAGCGCATCGAAGGCAGCCAGCGCCCCGTCGCCGTCGGCAGCCACGCCGAAGCGCTGCTGCAGCCACTGCTTCAGTTCCTGGTCGTAGACCTTGACTGCCTTGCCCGGCTGCGACGCAAGCGATTGCGCGGGATCGGCAAGGTTGACGGGGTCCAGATAGCGGGCACGCAGGGCCGCGAAATCGATCTGCTGGTTGCCGGCCGTCAGCGCGATGCTGGCGCCGGGACGGGTATCGCCCTGCACGATGCCACCGAGGCTGACGATGCTGCCCGCATCTTCCTGGCGCAGCTGGCGGCCGGCACTGATCTCGGTGTTGCCGGGGCCGGCGATGGTCGCGTTCAGATGCACGACGTCGCGGCCCGCCGCTGCCACCGTGATGTCGGTGGGCGCGGTGTTCAACGCGGTCATCGACACCCCGAGGATGTCCCGGCCTGCCCGCAGTTGCACGGCGCCGGCGGCCTCGAACCAGTTCAGCTGGGTGCGCTGCCCCACGTTGGGATTCAGCGTGCGCCGGGCGCCGGTGGCCAGACCGATGATGTCGCCCTGCACCGCGTAGAAGCGGCTCGGCGCCAGGGCCGCAGCTACGGTGGACAGCGGAGAATTCGGACCGAACGCAAACAGCGGAAGCGACGCGTCCGGCGATGCAATGTTGCCGTCAACCGACAGGTTGTGCCGCGAGCGGGTCACATTGCCGCCGGAATCCCCCTGCTGGGCCAGAAATGCGGGGTCGAAGGGTCCCGGCAGCCGCGCGTCCGCACCCGAGCGCGCGATCTGGGTCGCGCCACGTTGGGCGAAGATGCTGCCACCGGCCAGCACGTCCAACCGTCCCGTTGCTGAGGGTGCCAGCAGGATCACATCCTGCGTCCCCGGCGTGGCGCTGATCCGGTCCAGCTTGATGTCGCCCTGCGCAGCAATGGCGCTGAAGCGCGAAGGATAGAGCCAGTAATTCAGCAGATCATCACCGCCACGCACATCAAGCTGGACCTGCTCGCGCCACAGATTGCTGCCGGTCACGTTATCCGGCCCGGCGAGGCCTGGCGCGAGGTCACCACCGGCACTGAACAGATCCACGGCCGTGCTGGCGGTCCACAGGGAGAACCACGTGCTGCCTGCAGCGCGCGCGCCATCATCCTGCAGCACCGCGCTGTAGTTGGCCAGCGGAACCCGGCCTGCATCGGCAACCCCGCCAAGCACCACATCGCCCCGTGCCTGCAGCTGCGCGACCGCATCGCCCAGCACCAGCACCGGTCCGCCCATTGCGCGGGCGGCGTCGGCGGCGAACAGATCGGCCGCACGCAGCTGGCCCAGCGTCGCGTAGTTTTCCAGGGTGACGCCCATTGTACCGATGCGCCCGGCATCGAGCTGCAGGCTGCCACGCAGATTGCTGAAGGTACCGTTGAGGTCGAGATTCTGTCCCGCCCTGGAGGGATTGAGGCTGGAGATCGTCGCCTGCAGATTCGGATTCAGTGCGCCACCGATGCGCAACCGCAGGTCGCCGCCACCGGTCAGGTGCAGCTGGCCATTGCTGACGCGGCCGGTCGATCCCACCGCCGCGATGATCGCGCCCGAGCGTGGTGCGCTCAGCGAGCCCAGCGCGTCGCCCATCGGATCGCGGACGCCGGCATTGCGCCCGGCCTCAAGCGTCAGGTCGCCGCCACCCAAGGTGCCGAAGCCGGTGAAGCCGACCATCCGCGGAGAGGCGCCAGCGGCAGTGGACACGTTGGTGTAGGTACCAAAGTTCACCCACCAGCTGGTCGGCACCGGCTCCACGCCGGTGGTGCTCCCGGTTCCCTGCCGCCACAGCCAATTGCCGACCGCGGCACTGGAGTACAGCGCCCAGTCGCGCTCGCTGGTGCCCGACTCCGCGCGCGCGGTCCAGGCGTCGCCGACGATATCGCGCCCGGCTTCGACCCGCAGGTTGCCACCATGATCGGGATACCAGGCCTGGTAGCCTGCGATCGCTGCGTCATAGCTGCCCGGCACCAGGTTCGGCCCCAACAGTGTGGTGTTCCAGGGAGCCGCTGCACGGGGCGAATTGAAGGCAGCGTCGTGGCCCCCACCCAGCGCGGTGGGAGTGCCGGCGGTGTAGACACCGAAGCCTGACTTCATCACGACGTCACCGGCAGCGAGCAGTTCCATGTCCCCATTGCCGGTGCGCAGCACGCTCCACGCCGGCGTGCCCGCGCGCTTGCCGTAGGTAGTCACTTCGGTCTGCGTGCCGCCGCCGGCGCAGTAGGTGGGCGCGGTACTGCAGAACTCGTCTTCGGTCATGCCGAACATCGCGGCGAAGTCCTTCGCAGGGGTGCCCACGTAGGACTCGTCACCCCAGTAATCCAGCGAGCCCTGCGCGGCCACCTGGCGGGGTGCCGGGCCGCAGTAGTCGGCCGACATCGCGCAGAACTCATCTTCGGTGAAGCCGAACATGTCGGCCAGCTCTGCGATCGGGCGGCCCGCATAGGACGTGTCGCCGATCCAGTCCAGCGATGCCCGCTCGGTCAACGCACGATCACCCACCCAGATGATCTCGGTCTTGACCGTACCGATCGAGCCCTGGTGGGTATCGGCCAGCACCACGCTGCCTTCGCTGCCCCAGCGCCGGCTGCGTGGATCGGCCGCCCCGGCATCGGCACCGGCAACCACGGTCAGGTCCCAGGAGGTGGTGCCCTCGGCCAGCATCGGCGCCAGCGCCCAGTTGCGCCCCTGGTTGCCATTGGCATCGGCCGGCCGCAGATTCACCGGCGCGTCGCCGGGTAGCTCCACCTTGGTCAACGAGGGAATGTACGCGCCCACCTTGAGCGCGACTTCCCGTGCCAGGCGCAGCGCAACCGGCAACACCGCGCCGGCGGGCCACTCCTGTGCCGCCACCTGTACCGCACTGCGCAGGCGGAAGCCGGCTCCCAGCCGCGCACCTGCCGCCAGCACCAGCGGCTCCTGCAGCACGGTGCCCGCGGCCAGCGTCTGCCCGGAGTCGGTGGTCACTGCCGCACCCAGCACGGTACCCGCGGGCAGGCGCAGATTCTGCGAGATCACCATCGGCGCGGGCAGCACGGTACCAACCGGAAGCGTTACCGATTCGACCGGCACGTCGTAGTTCAGGCGGGTGCCGGCCTGGAACTCGGTGCCGGGCTGCAGCTTCACTCCGTCCACCGGCACCACCAGGCCGCTGCCGAAGGGGGTGTGCCCCGCGCTGCCATTGCGGCCCTCATACAGCTGCCAGCCCCCCTCATCCGGCGTGGGCGGTGGCGGTGCGAAGCCATCGTTGATGCTGCCGTAGACGTTGATGTTGCCTTCGGCCCGCAGCACCAGCGAGGCCGATTCGCCGAAGCCACGCCGCGATGGATCGGCGCGGTTGGCTTCGGGTCCGTAGCGGTAGCCGGACAGATCGATGTCGCCGGCAATGCTCAGGTCGCCGTCCGGGTTGGCGTCGCTGCGCCGCGCCACCACCTGCACGCCGGGACGAAGGCGGACGTCACCCAGCGCGCGCGTGCGCTGCTGCAGGTCCGGGTTGCCCAGCGCACCATCGATCCACGCCACGCTGTGCGGATCGACCACCTGGTCCAGCCACTGCTGGGTCACCAGCTGCGCGCGATTGCCGCGCACATCAGCGGTGCTGGCCAGGGGCGCATCGTCGTAACGGCGGACACCATTGAGCTGGATGTCAGCCGCGCCATCGATGCGCAGGCCATTGGCCGCGGCGATCGCCGCGTCGTTGCTGCCCACCCGCGGCACATCGATCTTCAGCGAGCCCCGCGCCATGCCGTCGTTCTGTCCAGCGCCGTCGCCGACGGCCACGCCGCTGCCGGCACGCAGGTCCAGGTGCGCCGCGCTGCCCAGACCCACGGCGCCTTCGGCGCTGCCCAGCGTGATGGTGGCCCGGTTTGGACTGTCGATGATCTTGCCATGGCTGTCCACGCGCAGGCCGGTACCGTGCGCGTCCAGCGTGCCGTCCACCTGCAACTGGTCGCGGGCGTACAGGCGGATGCTGCCGACCTGCTCGCCGCTGGCATCGATGCGGCCGGCCACGGTCAGGCTGCCCGCGTCGACACTGATGTCGACCCGGCGCGCCTTCACTTCGTCGCCGATCCGAAGATCGCCTTCACCGATCTGGAAGCTGCGGCCGCCGACGATGCCACCGGCGGTCAATCGCTGGTTGAGGCCGGTGAAGTCCTGCAGCTGGCGTGCCTGCACCACAAGTTCACCACCGTCGTAGGGCACCAGCGTGCCACCGGCATCGTAGCGGCCACTTGCGGCGCCCTGAAGATCACCGGCCAGATCGGCTCGGCCAGCCATTGCGGTGACCGTCATGCGCCCGGCGCGGTTGTTGCGGGCGGAAACATCGATGCGGGAGGCCGCATCGGTGCGGATGTCACCCGTGTCGCTGGACAGCAGGACATCACCGCCCCAGCTGAACTTGTCCACGTCGTACAGCGGGACCTTGCGCCCGGCCAGGTCCAGCACCGCCCGGCCGCCAAGCGTGATGCCCTGGCGTGCGCTCGCCGACAGCCGTCCTGACGCCAGCGCGATCGTGCTGTCCAGCGTGATCCGGTTGGCGTCGATGCTCAGCTCACTGCCCAGTGCATCGCCACCCGCCTTGCCGGTGCCCCCGTGCAGGCGGAACTCGCCGCCGGAGCGCACGCGCAGCTGCGCGGCGGGATCGGCGGTCAACAGCGGGGTATCGATGCCGAGGCTGCCTCCGCTGTACTGCCAGCCCTTGTCGGCCAGATAGTCGCCGCGCTGCTGGAACACGTCCAGCGTGCCCTGCGCGGAGAACGACAGCTGCTCCGAAGCACTCAGGTTCAGCGCACTGAATCCGAGCACCTGCCGGTTCGCAGGTACTTCAGAGCTGGGACGGCTGAATGGCGCCCGCCCCAGCTGCAGCTGGCGGGTGACGATGTCCAGCTGCCCGGCGCCGAGCCGGTCCACCATCGGATCGGCCGGCGGCACCGACGCGTCGCTGCCCGGCGCCTGGCTCGCCGCCAATGCGCCGTCCCAGACCAGCGTGTCCACCAGGATGCGCGCGCGGTCGGTCGCCGCACCGTAGCCGCGGATGGCCTGCGCACCCAGCACGAGCGTCTGCAGGCCACTGCGGCCGGTGGCACTGTCGCGTGCGTCCAGGTCGACGCTGCCGAACACGTTGACAGAATCCCGCGCGACCAGGCTCAGCGTGTCCAGCGCCGGCACGCCGGTCGCATCATTGCCGCGCAGCAATTGCTGCAGCACGGACTGGTTCATGGTCATGCCACTGGGCAGCGCCCCTGCCGCAGCGGCCTGCGCGATCGCTTCGGCACTGCCGAGGTTCAGCGCCGCCATGCTCAGGCCCAGCTGGCGGGTGCCATAGCTGGCCGAGTCGCGCATCTGCAGCGTGCCATCGGTCGCTACCGTGATGCTGCCATCGGAAACCAACCGGGCCTGGCCGTCGCACGCCGCCTGGCACCCCCCGATGTCGATCGCCACCGGGCCAGCCCCCACGTCGGTGTTGCCGGTGATCAGGTTCAACCGCTGGTTGGACACTGCAAGCAGGCCGCCGGAGACCTGGTAAGGCAGGGTCGCGTTGGCATCCGCATTGGCGGATGCAAACGGCAGTGTATCGAGGGTCGCGCCGGCCTCGACCAGGATGCCGCTGCCACCGGAGGCCGCTGCCACCAGCACTTCCGGTGCGTTCAGGGTGACACCGGAACGCACCGCCACGCTGCGCGCCTGGCCGGTCACCGCCACCTGCGAGGCGACCTGGTTGAACTGCCCGCCGATGATCATCCGTGCCGGCAGGAAGGCATTGAGCGCGTCGTCGCTGAAGGTGGCGCCGCGATCACGCGCCTGCGATCGCGCGCTGCCGCCAACGATCTCCAGTGAACCGACCGCCGGGCTCGCCAACGTGGCTGCCAGCGTGCCGCCGCGCCCCTTGTCGGTAGCGGCGCCGAACCGCGCGGTGCCGGCGAAGCGGATGGCAGGCGTGTCTGCGCGACCGGCGCCTTCGCCCAGCGCAAGCGTCAACCCGAGCGCATCGATGGTCTGCCAGCCACGCGACTCGCCTCGACGGTCGGCCACCGATTGCGCGAAGCTGTTGTAGTAGGTTTCGTTGTAGCCCGAGTGCCGGCGCACCACTTCGGCGGGCGTCAGCAGGATGTCGGTGAGCAACGGCGAAATTGCCGCACCCAGTGCCGTGCGCTGCTGCCCGGACACGCGCCAGGTGCCGGTGCCGGTCGCCATCGGTTGCACGATCCCCGAGGTGCCGGTAGCGCCCAGCTCCACCCGGAATGCGCCGGGCTGCAGCGCATAGCTTGCCGGCATCAGCGTGTAGGTGCCGGCCGCCAGCCCGGGCACGCCAGCCGGCACGGTGATCTGCTGGCCAACCGCCGGAGCTGCGAATCCTTCTTCCCCGCTGGGGGCGAACGCCCCGGCGCGCCCCGGTACGATCGCGTACACCGGGTTGCCCGACGCACTGAACGCGTAGCGCGGATTGGCGTCGGCCAACGCCGTGCGCAGCACGTCGACAGAGCCGCCGCGCCCGGACACGAAGGCCGCACCGGTCAACTCACCACCGCCGGACATGTCCAGCAGTGCCCCCGACGCCACCTCGATCTCGTTGGCCTTCAGGGTCACCCCCATCGAGGAGATGCCGGCCGGCGTCAGCGAGCTCAGGCTGCGCGTGCCTACCCGCCAGTCGACACCATCGACGGTGCCACCATAGGGCAGCGACAAGCCGGCACCGCTGGTGGAGGTAGCGCTGCCTGGCAGCAGTTCCACCCTGCTGCCGATGGTTCCGTTCTGGATCAGACCGCCCAGCTGCAGCGTGCCCATCGGCGCCTGTACGTTGCCGCCCTGCTGCACCGTGGCGGCCACCAGGCGAAGCGTGCCCAGCGCCGATTCCGGCGCCGGCTGCGTGGCCGCACCTGTGCCGTGGATTCGCAGCACGGCAGCTGGATCGGCCCAGTAATCAGCGGTCTGCACGGTCTGCGCCGAAGCGCCGGCCACCAGCGTGCCGACCGCGCCTGCGGTGGGGTACAGGCGCGCAGCGGTGACGTCCATCGAACCGGCCGTCATCAACGCGCTGGTGTTGCCACTGCTGGCAATGCCGTTGGTCAGGCGCACGTCGCTGCGGCTTTCCAGCGCCACGTGCCCGAAACCCGGCAACCAGGTGACGTCGCGGATATCGATCAGCGCGGCCTGCACCGCCAGCGCGTGATCGTCCGGCCCGGCCGAAGCGACCGACGCAGTGCCCTGCAGGTTCTCGCCCGCCAGCTGGCCCCAGCGCGCCTGCGCCAGGCGGACGTAGGGCGCACTCAGCCGTAACGCCGACGACGGCCCGGCATCCACGGCCATGCCCAGGCTCGAAGTGCCCTGGCCATGAATGCGCAGGCTCTGGGCCAGGCGCAGGTCGACATCGCCAACGGCGCGGATGTCACCGAACACGGACAGGTTGTCGAAGCCGCCCGCCTGCAGCTGCTCGACCGACAACGCGGCGTGGCCATACTCCAATGCGGCCGGCAGTGGCTGCACCGGTGCGCTGTGCTGGCTGAGGGTGATCGCACGTGCCCGCAGTACCTCCTCGCTGGCGCCACGTGCATGGATGCTGCCGCCGAAGGCCAGCCCAAGCGTGCCACCACGTGCGCCGGCACCACCGGCGGCCGCGTCCATTCCGCCCTCCAGATACAGCGCATTGGCCGAGCGCAGCACGATCTGCCCGCCGTCGCTGTCCACGCGTACGCGGCCTTGGCCGTCGATATCCAGCTCGGCCGACGCACCCCGCGCCTGCAGGCGCGCGCCGCGTTCGACCACTACGAACGCTTCCGGTGGTCGGTTGTCGACGAATGCTGCGGTCTCCCAGTCCAGCGCCCCGCCAATCTCAATGCGTCCGCCCGCGCGCACCTGCCCACGCAGACGGCCGCTGGGATCGGGCAGCGAGATCGCGTCCGCATCGGCATCCAGCAGCGCGCCTTCGGCGAAACGCCAGGTGCGTTCGGTGCGCTGCCCGGCGTACAGCGCATTTTGCGGACGCACATCGTCGATCACGATGCGCCCGCCCCTCGCACGCAGCATGCCTTCAACATCGATGTTGCCTGCACCCAGCAGCGAGATCGTCTGCCCTGGATCGACCGCCACCAGCGCATCCTTGCCGACGCGCAGGTCACCGCCCACGCTGTTGCGGTCCGAACGCAGGCTGATACTCGCACCGGCGCGCTGGCTGACGCGCCCGTTCGACGGATCGGCGCTGTACAGCGGCACATCCCACGCCGCCAGTGCGGACGCCCGATCGGTTGCCATCTGCGCGTCCTGGGTCAGGCGAAGGCCTGGCAGGGCAGCGACCAGCCGCGCGCCATCGGCCACCTCCACGCCTTGGTGGCCATTGATGTCGTACTGCGCGAAGCCACTGCCGAACAAGCCGGTGTCCAGTCGTAGCGACGCGCCCGCCGGGTCCGCATCGCCCACCCGAACGTGGCCACCTGTTCCCAGCGAGAAGGAACCACTGCCCTGTCCTCGACCACTGAACCGGCTCCCCTCACCCAGCTGCACCCGACCACTGCCGTCCGTCGTAACCGTGCTGCTGTTGGCCTGCAGGCTGACGCTGCCCCCTTTTCCGATGCGGGCCTTGCCGCGCAGGTCCAGCGCGGCGCCGGCCTCGACGTCCACCGTTGCCTCGGCGGCCACGACCACGTCATGACTGTTGCTCAGGCTCAGGCGGCCGCCATCCGTCCAGGCACCGCTGGCGTCGAGCGGCATCGGCAGTGACGCGTTGCTCCATTCGCCGGAGAGATCGATCCGCGTGCCACCGGCAATGGCGGTGCGGGCGCGGCCATCGTGCAGCAGCGCCGTCGGCCGCCCCTGGACATCCAGCAGGTTGCCCGCCGACAGCTGGCCGCCGGCAATGCCGATGTCGCCTGCCAGTTCGACCTCGCTGCCGGTCAGGTTGAGCTGTCCACCTGCCTGAAGCCGAAGGCTGCCGTCGATGCGGATGCGATCGGCGGTCGCCAGGTCGATCCGTCCCCACTGCTGGGCACTCAGCGCTGCGATATCCAACCACACCGTGTCACGCCGCTCCTCGTTCATCGGAGCCAGCAGCGACCACGCCGCCTTCGCCGGAGCCTTGTCATCCAGGCGCACATCCGAGCCGAACACACCACTGCGGCCCTGGCCGTCGTAGCGCCCCAGGTACAGCTGCGCATTGCGCGCCACTGCCGTCTGCGCCTGCGCATAGCCATCCAGCGCGGCCTCCGGCCTGCGGTTCTGCTGCGCGCCCTGGAAAGTGGTCGTCTCAACCTTCCCATCCAGCACTGCGGTCGGTGCGGAGACGATCAGCCGACCTGCATCGCGGCCGACGGTGTATCCGTTATCGACACGCTGCGCCGCGAATACGATCGGATCACGGAAGGTCTCAGTGATGCCCCAGCGCTCCTGCTTTACTTCATGGCCGCTGTACAGGCCATCGAACAGCATCTCCGCCGGCGCCTCATCAAGGCGGTAGACCTGGCCGTCGACGCCGCGCACCCAGCTCTGCCGGATCACGCCGCTCTGCACATCCAGGCTGCCGCCGGCAAGGTTGATGCGTGAGCCACCGTTCGTGATCACTTCCCTGCCACCCAGCAGGACGGTGCCTCCCTGCGCAGCCCATTCGCCGATCGAGTGTCCCTGGTTGTCGAGGTAGCCACCCACCTCCAGCAGGCCGCCTGCAGCGTACCAGCGCTCCCCCTCGTAGCCCCCGGTACCGGCCGGAACGTGGACCAGCCTGCGGCGATCGACCCAGACTTCACTGCTGGTCAGCTTGCCGCTGTCGCGGTTGTCCAGGGCATCGCGCAGTTCGTTGCCCTGCACCTTGACCTGGACATTGTTGCTTTCCATCGACACCTGCACGCCCACTGCGCCGGACACGTCCACGCGCGCGGCGTCGTCTACGTAGCTGCGGGCCGCCGCATCGGCGATGATCTGGCCGCCCGTGGCAACCGTCAGCGAATCCCTGCTGAAATGGATGTTGCCACCCGAGACGATCTCCACCCGCGACTGGTCCCGGCGATCATTGTGCTGGGACAGATTGTCGAAGGTTGCCGAGCGCGCGCCAGCGCGGATCGCGTCCTGCTCTGCCGACTCCTTGATGAGGCTGTCGCGCTGCGTATCCAGCACCGTGGCCTTGCCATCGTCCTCGATCAGCACCGCCGTAGTGGCGCCATCGGCGAGCGTGACGCTGCTGCCGGCATCACTGGCCGAGGCCAGAAGATGCACGGTGCCGCGCTGTGCGAGCGTGGTGCTGGCCACGGCCACACCGGCCTGCTCGACGCTGCGCCCGGCCAGAGTCACGTCACCCTCAAGCGCGCGCAGCAGGCCGGTGTTGCGCACGCTGCCAGCCGTGCTGCCGGCGATGAAGCGCGGCGCGATCTCATTGCCCCGGGTGGTGGAGCTGGTGTTGGTGGCCGTACCCACGCCGCGCCGGATCACGAAACTGTCTCCCGCAGCGAGCTGCACCTGGCCCTTGCGCGCCTCGATATGGCCAGCATTCTCCACGCTGTGCCCGGCCAGCAGCACGTAGCCACCGCCGCGCGTCGCACTGGTCGGCTCATGGGTCGCGATGCGGGCACCCTGCTCCACCATCACCTTGCCGAACGCATCGCTGAGCGTGCTGCTGCTGGCGTCGGCGCTGTACAGGCCATTGTCGCGGAACTGCGCATCGCTGATCCGTGCTGCAGCCGCCAGCAGATTGCGTACATTGACCTGGCTGTTGTTGCCGAACACCACGCCGTTGCGGTTGGCCACGAACACCGTGCCATTGGCCTTCAGCTGGCCCAGGATCTGGCTGGGCCGCGCCTGAGGATCGTTGACGCGGTTCAGTACTGCCCAGTCAGGGTGCTGTAGGAAGTTCAGCGTTGTGTTGCCGCCGATGTTGAAGGTCTCCCAGTTCAGGATCGCCTTGTCCGCGGTCTGCTCGACCGTGACCTGCACCCGCCCGTCGCTGCCCTGCGACTGGATCGCCTCGCGCGCGTTGAGCCAGCCACGGGTCAGCGGATTCTGGTCGACGCTCAGGCCGTCCTTGCCGAGGCCATCGGCAACGATGAAGCCAGCTTCGCGGCGCGCCTGCCGCGCCTGTTCCTGCAGGCGCTGCTGCAGGGCAATCGCCTGCGCCGCCGTGCCAAGATTGTCGATCGACTGCTGCAGCTTCTGCCGTGCTGCGTCCTGCTGCTGGGCCGGCAACTGGAACTGGATCGGCACGCCGTTGGGCATCCGGCCACTCTGTGCCGCGCTGCCCTGGGCCGCGCCCCGTTCGGCGAACCAGCCCGGACTGAACGCCTGCTGCGCCTGGCTGGCCGGGGCCACCATGCTCCCCAGTGCGACTGCGATGGCCCACGCCATCGGATGATTGCGGCGCATCGACGCGGCCGGACGAACAACGGACGGGAGCGGGTGCGACATCGGAACCTCATCAACCTGGTGGGCCGCGGCTGCGGCGACGATCGGGGAGGCACGCGCAACGCATGCCCTGCCACTGATAGACGGTTCACGTGGCACGAAGCCGACAGCGAAACACTGCGGCGGCGGCACCGTCGCGGAAATGGCGACGCCGGCCCAGAGGCCGGCGTCGCGTCCAGCAGGATTCAACCGGTGCTGCGGATTACAGCGGACGACCGATGCCGGCGCAGGTGCTGGGGTTGTTCAGACCGGCAGTGCTGCTGGCCAGCACGAAGCGGTTGCGGATCGCATCGCGCCAGGCCTTGGTCAGCGGAATGAAGCCGTGGTCGGTGATCGACTTCTCATACGTGACGGTGTAGGTGGCCGGATAGTGGCGGGCCAGGAAGCCGCGCAGGCTGGTGGCAACGCTCGAATCCTTGTAGCACTGGCCGATCACCAGGTTGGTGTAGCCGGCGATCGGATAGCCAGCCGACGGGTTGCCGAACACCGGCACCCAGTTGGCGGGGTTCTCAGCATCGGTGCCGGTCGGCGGAGCGACGGTGTCCAGGGTGGCCTGCACGCTCACCTGGTCCGGCGAGAAGCCCTTGACCTTGGCGACCTTGGTCGCATCGGTCAGGCTCGGGATCACGTCCGGGCCGACGTAGCCGATACGGCCTTCAGCAGCGTAGACCGTGTTGTACAGCGAGGTGCCACCGGTGGCCGGGGCGGCCACCAGGAACGCCGGCAGGTTGCCGTTGGCATCACGCTTGTACAGGTCGGCGAAGGTCGACTTGATGGCGAACTTGCCGCCCACCAGCTTCGAGGTTTCAGCGTTCTCAGCGGCACAGGCCGCGGTCAGGAAGCGGCTGAACATTTCGCTGGTACCGCTGCTTTCCGCGCGGTACACCACCTGGATCGGGCCACTGCGGTTGGCATCGATGGTCGACCAGTCGCTGATCGCACCCGAGAACACGCCGCAGATCTGCGCCACGCTCAGGTCCACCGCCGAACCGGCCTTGTTGAACGGGATGGTGACCGAGGTGGCCACCGACGGCACCTGGATCAGCGCGCCGTAGCGGTTGGCGTTGGTCGGCTGGTTGAAGTTGGTGGTGTAGTTACTCAGCTCGGTGCTGCTCAGCACCGAATCGCTGCCGGCGAAATGCACGGTGCCGGTGGTCGAGAACAGCGCCGAGTTGTTTTCCAGGAAGGCCTTCTTGCCGGTACCCGAACCGGTCACGGCGTAGGTGAAGTTCGCAGGCAGGATGCTGTCGGCCGAACCCTTGTAGAGGTCGGCCGGCAGCGAGGCACCGCCGCCGGTAACGGTCTGCGCCGAGGCGGCGCCCACGGTAGCGAGCAGCGCGGTGGCAACCAGCGCGGCCAGGGTCTTGTACTTGGTCATGATCTTCTCCTGAAGGGTTTACTGCGAAGGGAAACGCCAAGGGAGGAACGGTCACTACACGCCTGCTGCCGCCGAGGGCCTCCCAGCCCACTCTGCGGCGACGGGTCCATGCTGGTCCGCGCCGATGACAGGCCGCTTAAGAAACCTGTGGAAGATCGGAAAAAGGTGTGGAGGATTGTGTGGAGAAATCCAGGCACCAGTAGATCCACGCCATGCGTGGATGTGCCGCCCATGCGCGCGTCGGTTGATCCATCCACGCATGGCGTGGATCTACTGCACCAGCTGATTCATTTCCATGATCGGCATCAGCACGGCCAGCACGATCGTCAGCACCACGCCGCCCATCACCAGGATCATGGTCGGTTCCAGCAGCGCGGTCAGCGCCATCGCGCGACGCTCGATGTCGCGCGAGATCGTCTGTGCGGCGCGGTCCAGCAGTGGCGCCAGCGAACCAGTCTTCTCGCCGCTGGCCACCAGGTGCACCAGGATCGGCGGATAGACCTTCTGCACCTTCAACGCAGCACCCAGTGCCGCACCTTCGCGTACGCGTGCAGCCACATCATCGGCACAGCGCGCCAGCAACGCGTTGCCCAGGGTCTGCCGCGCCGCTTCCAATGCGCGCAGCAATGGCACGCCGGCATCCAGCAGGATCGCCAGCGTCGAGGCGAAACGCGCACTGTTCACGCCCAGCACGAAGCGCCCGACCATCGGCAGCCGCAGCAGCATCGCGTCCCAGCGCAGGCGCAGTTCCGGCCGGCGCAACGCCAACCGCCATGCCACCACCAGCGCAGCGATGCCGAGCCCCACCCACATGCCCCAGCTGCGCACGAACGCGCTGGCGGCCAGCATCACCTGGGTCAGCATCGGCAGCGTCTGCCGCGCCTGCACGAATGCGGTCACCACCTGCGGCACCACGTAGCTGAGCAGGAAGATCACGATCGCCACCGATACCAGGCTGATCGCCGCCGGGTAGATGAAGGCGGTCAGTACCTTGGCCTGCAGCGCATTGCGTTCCTCGATGTAGTCGGCCAGACGCTCCATCACCCGCGCCAGATCGCCGGAATCCTCACCTGCACCCACCAGCGCCCGATAGATCGGCGGGAAATCGCGTGGCCGCGCGGCCAGTGCCACGGTCAGGCGCTGGCCGGCGCGCACGTCGGCGCGCACAGCGGTGAGTGCCTGGGCCACGTGCGGGCGCTCGGCCTGTTCGATCACCGCACTCAATGCAGCTTCCAACGGCAGGCTGGCCGCCAGCAGGCTGGCCAGCTGGCGCGTGGCCCAGGCCAGCTCGCTGGCCGACAGGCGGCGAGCGCCCCAGCCAGTGCCTGCACTTCGCGCCGCGCTGACCTGCACGGGTGTCAGCCCGCGCCCACGCAGCAGCTGGCGAGCACCGCGCGGGCTGTCGGCATCCAATTGGCCTTTCTCGATGCGGCCCTGCGCGTTGGCAGCCTGGTAATCGAACAGTGCCATGCAGGCCTCAATCGTCGCCGGTGACGCGCAGGATCTCTTCCAGCGTGGTCACCCCGCTGTCGACCCAGCGCTGGCCGTCCTGCCGAAGGGTCCGCATGCCGGCCCGCCGCGCCGCCTCGCGTAGCGCAGGCTCACCCTGCCCTTCATGGATCAGTGCGCGTACCCGGTCGTCCACCACGAACAGCTCATGGATGCCCGTGCGTCCGCGATAGCCACTGTTGGCACAGGCCGTGCAGCCCACTGCGCGCCATACGGTTCGGCCTTCGCCATCCAGCTCGGCACGCCGGCACTGCGTGCACAGCCGCCGCACCAGCCGCTGCGCCAGCACACCGCGCAGCGACGAGGCCAGCAGGAACGGTTCCACGCCCATGTCGGCCAGGCGGGTCACCGCCGAGACCGCATCGTTGGTGTGCAGCGAAGCCAGCACACCGTGCCCGGTCAGCGACGACTGCACCGCGATCTGTGCGGTCTCCAGGTCACGGATCTCGCCGATCATGATGGTGTCCGGATCCTGGCGCAGGATCGCGCGCAGTGCGGTGCCGAAGCTCATGCCGATGCGCGCATTGACCTGGATCTGGCCGATGCCGGCAAAGTCGTACTCCACCGGATCTTCCACGGTGAGGATATTGCTGGTGCTGCTGTCGAGCTGGCCCAGCGCGGCGTACAGCGACGTGGTCTTGCCGCTGCCGGTCGGGCCGGTCACCAGCACGATGCCGTGCGGCTGCCGGATCAATCCGGTGAACGTGGCCAAGGTGTCATCGGCCATGCCCAGGCGCTGCAGCTGCAGGCGGCCGGCATCCTTTTCCAGCAATCGCAGCACGGCACGCTCGCCATGCCCGGTCGGTACAGTGGAAACGCGGATGTCCAGCGGCCGGCCGCCCACGCGGATCGCGATGCGCCCGTCCTGCGGCAACCGCTTCTCGGCGATGTCCAGGTGGGCCATGATCTTGATGCGCGACACCAGCGCCGCGTGCAATGCGCGC
The DNA here is from genome assembly GCF_059369995.1 of Stenotrophomonas sp. YJH_SMC_53. Lineage (NCBI taxonomy): Bacteria > Pseudomonadati > Pseudomonadota > Gammaproteobacteria > Lysobacterales > Lysobacteraceae > Stenotrophomonas > Stenotrophomonas sp. YJH_SMC_53. Next base: position 41,727 of record NZ_JCAFTF010000003.1, read on the forward strand.
CGTGGCTTTACCATGTCGCGCAGGGTGCCGTCCACCCGGTAGCGCACTACTGAATGGGTCTCGAATGGCTCGATATGCAGATCGCTGGCGCCATCGCGCGCGGCCTGTGCCAGCAGCGCATTGATCATGCGGATCACCGGTGCATCGTCCTGCGCATCCAGCAGGTCGGTGACCTCCGGCATGTCCTGCATCAGCCGGTCCAGATCGACTTCGCTTTCGGCGGCACCGACCACGGCAGCGGCATCACCGCCGTCACGGTACTGCTCACCCAACCGCTGCTGCCAGGTCGCGGCATCCAATGCCTGGAACGGAAGCGGGCCATGCCGCCGGCGCAGCTCGGCCACGGCCCACGCTGCGGTATCGTCCGTTCCCAGCAGCACCGGCTCGCCACCGGCTTCGGTCAGCATCACGCCGTGGCTGCGCACCCACGCGTACGGCAGCGGCACAACGGCGCTCACGGCCCGATCACCAGTTCCGGCGTGTAGCCCAGCCCGCGCAGCTGCTGCAATGCCGGGTCCAACTTCACCGGATCACGCGGCAGCCGCACGCGCAGGCGTTGCCCACTCTCGCCCGGCGTCGCCTCCGCGTAGGCCTGCAGGCCCAGCGCCCGCACCTGCGCCACGACCTGGCTGGCACGGCTCGGCTCCAGCCCCTGTGCGAACTGCACCAGCTGCGCATCGCCGTCACCGGCCGGATACAACGCTGCCAGGCTGGTGTTCTGCAACGGCTGGCCGTGGCCATCGCGCGCATTGCCCTGGCCGAGTACCGTCAGGTCCTGCGGTGGCAGCTGCGGCGCCGACAGCGCGGGCAAGGCCCAGCTCTGTACGGGCTGCGCGCCGGCCTGCGCATTGCGCATGTAGTCGTAGCGGTCGCGGGTCAGGCGCTGTCCTGCGGCCGGGTCGCGTACCACGTGCGGACGCAGGAACACCATCAGGTTGGTCTTGGCGCGCTTGCGCGTGTCGCTGCGGAACAAGGCACCCAGCACCGGGATCTTCCCCAGCCCCGGCACCGCATCACGGCCGTGGCTGACGCTGTCTTCCAGCAGGCCACCGAGCACCATGATCTGGCCATCGTCCAGCAGCACGCTGGTATCGAGTGCGCGCTTGTTGGTGATGATGCCGGCCGTGCTGTTCGCGCTCTGCGCGTCGATGCTGCTGACTTCCTGGTAGATGTCCAGCTTCACCGTACCGCCCTCGGAAATCTGTGGGCGCACCCGCAGCTTCAGGCCCACGTCTTCGCGCACGATGGTCTGGAAGGGGTTGTTGCTGCCGCCGCCACCGTCGGTCACGTAGCGGCCACTGACGAACGGCACGGTCTGGCCGACCATGATGCTGGCTGCCTCGTTGTCCAGCGTCATCAGGTTCGGCGTCGACAGGATGTTGGCGCCCCCCTTGCTCTGCAGCGCAGTGGCCAGCGCCTTCATGTTGAGAATCTGGCCGACACCGGGCAGGTTGATGGTGCCGTCGATCACGCCGATCTTCAGGCCATCCTTGGGCAGCACGTCCAGCGTGGTACGCGCACCGGTATTGAGCCCGCTACCGCCGGTAGCGCCCCCGAAATGGGTGCCGCCAAACGTACGGCCATTGCCCAGCATCCACTGCACGCCCAGCTCGGCCGCGTCGGTCTGGTTGACCTCCACGATCAGGCTTTCCACCAGCACCTGCGCACGGCGCTGGTCGAGCTGGTCGATCACCCGCCGAAGGTTGCGGTACACCGGCTCCGGCGCCGAAATCAGCAGGGTGTTGGTGGCCACGTCCGCCTGTACCGAAATGCCGTTCTGGCTGAAGCCGGTGCTTCCTGCATCGATCGGGTCGCCCCGGCTCGGGTCCAGCCGCTGCGATTCCAGCGCATTACCCCCGGGCTTGGCCTGCTGCGGCTGCGACGTCTGGGTGGGCGTGGGACGGTTGGCGTCACCCGGCAGCGGGGTGATTCCTTGGTTACTGCCCATTGCCGGTGCATCGCTCTGTCCGGCTACCACGCCACGCAGCACACCGGCCAGCTGGTTGGCCTGGGCGTTGCGCAGGTAGACCACATGCAGGTTGCCGGACTCGTCCTGGGCACGGTCCAGCTTTTCCACCAGCTGCCGCGCCAGGCGGGTGCGGCCCGGGCTGCTGGAACGCAGCAGCACGCTGTTGCTGCGCGGGTCGGCCATCACCACCACCTTCTGGCCCGGTTCGGCACCCTGCGCATCCAGCAGCGGTGCGACCATTGCCGCCACGTCCACCGCAATGCCCTGCTGCAGCTTCACCACATCGGTGTCCATGCCGGCGGGCGTGTCGACGCTGGCGATCACCCGCGCGATGCGATCCAGGTTGTCGGCGTAGTCGGTGATCACCAGGGTGTTGTTGCCTGGATTGGCGCTGATCGGGTTGTCCGGGCTGATCATCGGCCGCAGCACAGCCACCAGCGCCGCCGCATTCTCATAGCGCAGCGCAAAGGTGCGCGTGGCGATCTCGCCCCCTGCACCACCGCTGCCCACCCGTCCACCGAGCAACTTGGCATCGGCCTGCGGCACCACCCGGCTGACGCCGCCGTTCTCGACCACGGCGAAGCCACGCATGCGCAATGCGCCCAGCAGCAACTGGTAGGCCTGGGTACGGCTGACCGGGCCATCGGAAACCACCGTCATCTTGCCGGTCACGCGTGGGTCGACCAGGAACTGGCGCCCGGTGAAGCGCGCCGCCATGCGCAGCACGCCGCCGATGTCGGTGTCGACCAGGTTCAACTGCACCGGCTCATCGCGGGTGTCCTGCGCCAGCACGGGTGCCGGCGCGTGGCCCATGCACACGATCAGTGCCAATGCAGCACTGCAGGCAAGGCTGCGCATCGCCCTCATGGATGGGCACCCGCAGTTGCCACCATCACGATGTGTCCTGAAATCCGTGCCGCCGGCATGTTCGCATCCCCTGTGCGTGTCAATTGCAGCTGCTGCAACTCGATGGCCGGGTCGGCCAGCAGCGGCAGCAGCCAGTTCCATAGCGCATCGGCGGGTACGGCCCGTACCTGCAGGTGCCAGCGCCCGTCGCGCGCTTGGATATGCAGGCCGTCGGCCAGACCGGCAGCCTTGATCTGGTCACGCAGCCCGGCCAGGGTCGGATGCTGGCCCTGCGCCAACTGCTGGCGCTCACGCGCGCGCAGCAGCGGCGCCAGTGCGCGGGACTGCGCCTGCAGCCGTGGCAGTTCGGCCTGCCAGTGCGTGCGCTGCTTCAGCAGGGGCTCCAGCCATAACGACCACAGGCCCGCCACCAGCAGCGCCACCCCCATCACCCACAGCATCAGCCGGTCGCGCGGTGGCAGGCGTTGCCAGCGCTGCTGCAGGCCCACCAGCCCCTGGCCCAGCCGCAGGGTTCGGGTCGTCACTGTCCCGCTCCGCTCACCCGCAGGCGTCCACCGGTATCGCGCGCCAGCTGCAGCCCCTGCGCCTGCATCGCTTGCTGCCAGCGCTCAAGCCGCTGTGGATCGTCGGCCAATGCCTGGGCATCGGCGTCCAGCTCCAGGTGCACCTGCCCGGGTTGGTAGTGCAGGCTGTGCACCTGACCCGCCAGCTCCGGAACCGCGTGCAGCGTGCTGGCGATCTGACGTTGCAGCGCCGGCAACGGCGGCGTCGGCGGTGGAACCGCAAGCGCTCGCCTTGCCTGCAACACCGGGTCCACCACATCGGTGACCTCCGGAAAGCGTGCGCTGAACTGCCGTGCCATGCCCTGCTGCAGCGCCTCACCCTCGATCCGCCAACGCGTGACCTGCCACTGCAGGCCAAGTGCAGCCAGCAGCACCGCCGCCAGTGCCAGGCCGATCGCCAGTCGCGGCGCTTGACGGCCTGCGCCGGGCAGCGGCAATGACCAACCCGGCAACGGACCACAGGCCTGCTGTTCATGCGCAACGGCGCTGGCCGGCAGGCTGTCCGGCCACGCCGGCGGTACGCTGTCGATCCATTGCACGGCCCGCACCCCAGCCTGTTGCAGGCGGGTGGCCAACGCCTGCATCACCGCGGACGCGTCACGTCCGCCATACCATTGGACAAGTCCCCGATCGCGCCCGCTGCGCACCAGCAGATGCTCGCCGCTGACCTGCAGCGTGGCGTGGCCGCGCTGCCAAGGCAGCAGCAGTGGCGTCGGATACAACGCCTGCAGCTGCAGCGCACACGAGGCCAGCAGCTGCTGCACCTGCGCGATGGCCTGCTGGCCGAGCCAGGCCACCGGAACCGTACCGTCTGCCGCCTGCGGACCGTGGGCCAGCGCCACGTCCTGCAGGTCATCCAGCAGCATGGCCTCAACCTCACCCTGCAACGCCGCCTGCAGGCGGCGCCCGGACAGCGGCGGCAGCTGCAGTTCCAGCAGGATCAGGTCGTTCGGGTCAAGGCAGGCATGCACTGTGGCCCGCGGATGCCGCAGACCCAGCGCGGCCAGCGTGTCGCGGCCGTGTGCCACTACCTCGTCCTTGTGCAGCTGCGCCCAGTCCACCGCGCTGTCGGCGCGCAGGTGCGCCAACGGCGGCAGGCGCACCCGAAGCTGCACCGTCATGCGCCGATCCTCGTCCACACCCGTTGTACACGTACCCCGTCGTCGCGGTACTCGCGCCAGAGCAGCGCGCGAAAATCAACCGCGCTGCCGTCAGCCTGCACCCGGCCCACGGCCAGGAACCACTCGCTATGGATACCCAGCGGAAGCACGGCCATCTGTTCGTTGCTCAGTTGGAGTCGGTTGGCGATGTCACCGCGGTTGAGCAGCCAGTGGCCGGCGTCGCGCTCAGCGAGCAGCGCCTGCAGCCTTGCCGGTTCCACCGCAGGCGCCACCGCCTGCAGGACGCTCAGGTCGCAGGTGTTGGCGTTGACCAGGGTCTGCGCCGGCAACACCACTGTGCGCCGCACCAACGCCTGCAACGCCACCGGGTCAGCGCCGACCAGCGCCTGTTCGATCAGTGATTCGCGCGGCAGCGGTGCCTGCGCCTGCACATCGCCGTCGCGCAGGCGCGCCTGGATGTGGTCCACCGCGGATGCGCAGGTGCCCTGGCCCAGCCCCTGCCCGGCGCACAACGCGACGAACGCGCCCCGCGCCTCGGGGTCCGGCCTGCCCTGTGCCAGCAGGTTGCGCAGGTTGAACATCGACTGCGCATCGACCAGTTGCAGCTGCACCGGCAATGGCGCCTGCAGTTCCAACGGGCGCGCCCAGCGCCCGCTGCGCACCGTGGTCAGCTGTTCCTTGACATCCTCACGCAGCTGCTGCGCCGCACGCTCCAGCGTCGCATCCACCGCCATGCGTACCTGTGCGCGCAACTGGTCGCCGCGCAGCGCGCGCAGCTGCGCCGACTGCCGGGTCAGCAGCGCAGTGGCAATCACGGCCACCAATGCCACCACCAGCAAGGCGACGATCACCGCCACGCCACGCTGGTGGATGCATGAAATCGAACGCGTCCGGGCTGCCATCAGCACGCCTCACAGCTGCCAGGAGCCGATGTCTGCGTTCCCGGCGTCGCCACCGGGCTTGCTGTCCGCACCCAGCGAGTACACATCGATGTCGCCATGAGTGCCTGGAACCTGGTACTGGTACGGATGGCCCCACGGATCATTCGGCAGGCGATCCAGATACGGCGTCACCGGCAACGCACCGCTGCCCTGCGGCGGCTTCACCAGCGCCTGCAGGCCCTGTTCGGCACTGGGATAGCGCCCATTGTCCAGCTTGAACAACTTCAGCGCCTGCATCAGCGCCGCGATGTCCTGGCGCGCCGCCACCACACGCGCCTGGTCCGGACGGTCCATCAACCGCGGCACGATCAGCGCGGCAAGGATGCCGATGATCACCACCACCACCATGATCTCGATCAGGCTGAAGCCCTGCTGCCGAGCCCTGCGACCACCTGCCTGCCTTGCCATTGTTCCGCCCTCGTCATCCTGGAAGAGACCGCTGCACCATGGTCAGCGGTGCATGTGTCAGTACGATAAACATCCGCCTGCGATTCGCGGCGCGGTTGCCTGTGCGGCCGCTCGTGCAGCCGGCGCGCGTGCCGCCTCGAACAGGTGAGGCGGCACGCTGGCCAGTGTTTCGTCGATGCACTCGCGCAGCAACGGATGCACGCACGCCTGCAACAGGCGCACGCACTGCGTCGGCGACCACGCGGTGCCGTGGTCGAGGCCAATGAACATCCGGTAGGCCTGGTGGTAGCGCAGGTCGTCGTACACACGCTGTGCACTGTTGAGATCACGCACGACCACCAGCAGCGCCGCACGTTGCAGCAGCCGCGCATCGGCTGCGCCAAGCGGCAGCGCGCTCATGGCCGCGTCGGGCCAGGGCCACAGCCGCAGGTCGAGGGCCTTTCGAAGTGCCGCCAGTGGATGCGCACTGCTGTCCAGTGCCGCCCAGCGTGCCGCATCCGCCCAGGCGTCACTGGACAGCACCCAGACCCACGAGCGCCCGTAGCGCTGCACGTTCAGTGGCGTGTGCCGTGCCTGTTCCAGTGACTGGCTCAGGTGGCGATCCAGCTCCAGCATGCTGATCCTGCGACTGTCTTCCATCTGCGCCGCCCGTGCTCCGCGACGCGTGGTGCGTCGTACTCTGGAGAAGACGTCAGCAAGGCAGGTGAAGCGACACCGCGAATGCAACTCTGTGCACGGGGTGGCGCTTCATCGGCAACGTCATCGCAGCGTCATCCGCCTGCAGGCTTCGCGCTGCAGCCGCGGTGCGTCACCCCCACAACGGCGGGCCAGTACCGCCACGTCGCTGCGGGCAGCGAATGCGACCAGTGCCTCGGTCATGTCCACGTCATCGCACCATGACGCCAGCGCGACGCGCAGTGCGGGCAGCTGCCACCCGTCCATCACCCCATGGGCGCCCGCCACGAACCAGTGCCAGAGCCGATGATGCAGCACCTGCTCATGCAGCTGCGTGAGATCGTCGATGCCATGGATGTCCGCCAACAGCAGTGCGCGTGCGAGCGCCGCAGGCGGCAGCGCCCCGGATTCGACCAAGGGCATCTCCTGCTGCTGCAGCCGCAGCAGCATCGCCAATGGGTGTGACTGCGGATTGAAGTCCAGCAGCACCGCCTGCTGCTGCCACTGCGCGTCGGACACCACGCACACCCAGGGCGAACCATAGCGATGCACCATCAAGGGCCTTCGCTGGGTGGTTTCCAGCAATGCAGACAGATTGCGACGCAGATCGAGCACACCGATGGTCTCGTTGCGCATCCTTGGCTTCTCCTCGCTTGCAACAGACCTGCGCGGCGCGCACGGCCAGCGCCTTCATCTATCCAAGGACGGCGATGCCACCCGGAAAGCGACGCAGATCCAGCGACATCGTCAGGCGCAGCTGCTCCAGTGCCGCGTCCGGATCATCGATGCGGAAGCGGCCACTGACCGGCGCGCGCGCCAATGCCGATTCACCCAGCAGTACCTTGCCCCGCCGGTAACGGTTGATCTCGTCCACCACCTCGCCCAGCGGTGCGCGGCGGAACACAAGCATGCCTTCGGTCCAGGCACTCACTTCCGAAGCTACGGCCTCGGCCACGACGCCACTGAGGCGCTCGTCGAACCGGGTCTGCTGGCCGGCCTGCAGCTGCAGGCGGCCCTGCGGGTGCTCGATACGGGCGCTACCCTGCAGGCAGGTCACCCGTACCTGGCCGTGGGTGTTGCGCACGTCCAGGCGCACCGCACCTTCATCGGTAATCACGCAACCCGGGCCCGCGAACAGCGCCAGGCGCAGGCCAGCGCCGGTTTCGATCGCGGCCTGGCCCTGCACCAGCTCGAAGCCTTCGCCCTGCGCGTGCGCGCGGCGGCGCAGGCTGCTCTGCGTATCCAGTTCGATCTTGAGCTGCGGCAAGGGCGCGATCTGTAGTCGTTCACCTGTGCCGGTGTGGAAATCGGCCGCCATCGCCGTCACCGAGGGCCACAATCCCAGCGGCGGGCGGAGCGCCGCCGCCACCACCAGACTGGCTGGCGCTGCCACCGCAGCGCCCAGGAAGGCGCGCCGGCTCCAGCGCTGGGCCGGTGTCGGCGCGACCGGTTGGCGCGCGGCGGCGGGCAGTCGCTCGCCGGCCAGCCGCACCTGCTCCCACTGCCGGCGCGCACGGCCAAACGCTTCACGATGACGCGGGTCGGACTCGCACCATGCACGGAACCGGCGCCCATCGGCAGCGGTCGCCTCGCCCGAGGTCAGCCGCACCACCCACGCATGGGCCTGATGCTCAACGGCATCCAGCGGGCGTTGCGGGCGGTCGTCAGAATCCATGGGTCTCATGCCGGACCCGCACGCTGCGGGGTTCTGCTCGGCGTCAAAGTGTAGACGGATGCCGTCGCTCAGAACCGCACCTGGCGCCCCTGCCCGCTGCGTTCGGCCAGGTAGTCCTGGGCTGCCTTCAGCTCCCGCTGCACCAACCGCAGCGACACACCGAGGTGGTCGGCCACGTCGCGCTGCTGCAGGCCATCGACGCGGATTGCCAGCAGGATGCGACGACGGCGCTCGGGCATGCGCTGCAGCAGGCCGACCATGTCTTCCAGCGCGAAGTCCAGCTCGGCCGCCTGCGCCGGCCCCGGCCCCGGGTCGGCCATGTCCATCAGCGTATCCACCTCCTCCAGGCTCAGCAGGCGGTGGTCTGCCCGTTGGCGGTCGATCACGGTGTTCATCGCCATCCGCAGCAGGTAGGCCGCAGGGTTGTGCACCGCGTCCAGGCGGTCACGGCGCGCACTCAGGCGCATCCACGTGTCCTGCAGCGCGTCGCCGGCCAGCTCTTCCGATCCGAGCTTGCGCACCAACCGGCGTTTCAGCTCGTCGTAGGCACCCAGGAGGTGGTCCATCAGATCAACCGCCCCAGCCGTACCGTTGCTCATGTTCGAATCCTTGAAGTCATGGAAGGGGCGCGCGCCGGCCGCAGTCGTGGTCGGTGCCGGAAGGACGGATCTGCAGCGTCACCGGCTGTGGCAGCGCGGCGGCCTCGGTCGCCAGCACCAGGCCTTGCAGCGCCTGCAGCAGGCGTGCGTCGCGGCGATCACTGCCACTGCCGGACAGCAGCTCCGGCTCGCTTACCTGGCCCGCGCCGTCGATGCGGAAGCGCAGCGTTGCGGCATAGCGGCCGGGCGCAATCTCCGGGTCGTCACAGAACGCCGCACGCAGCCGCTGCTGCAACCCGCCGTAGCGACGCCGACGTTCGGCCTCGGGAAGCCCCGCGCCAACACCGGGTTCCGCGGCCGAGGGTTTGCCCCGGCGCAGCACCACACGCTGCTCGCCGATCACCTCTGCCTCGATCCCGGTGTCCTGCAGCAGCGACTCCAGCGCCGCAAGCGGCGCCAGGCTCCCGCGCAGCGCATGGCTGCTGCGGCCCGAAGCAAGGTCGCCGGGATACATCACCGACCACCCACTGATGACACTGAAGCGCTCGACCGCCTGTTCCAGCGGCTGCGCAGGGATGTCGTAGGCATGAACCGCGTCCTGTGCGGCAGCGGCAAAGGACAGCAGCAGCCATGCGGCGATGGCCACCTTCCAAGTTCTGACCGCATGGTGTCCATTCAGCCCCCTGACGTAGAACACATGACCCTCGGCAGCGACAGCAGCTGCAACGGTCGCGCACCACAACCGGAACCCCGGCCCGCGCGCGACCCGCAAGCGGGCTCAAACCGTACCGAGGGCACATGTCATTGCGATGACCGCCGCCACGGCTGACGCCGAGGCAGGCTCCGTGGGGCCAGTCACGCATCAGGAATCAATGAATCGAACAGACATGATCATCTGCCCCTGGGGTCAGAGCCCGTTGCGCAGCAACGGGATCCGACCCCGACAGATCGCGGGAAACTGTCGAAGGCGGGGTGGGTCTGGTTGCAGGGGTGTCCGCGGCATGGATGCCGCGGCCAAGCCACCATGGAAGGGTTTACGGCGTCCCCTGCAACCGGACCCACCCCGCCATCCCACGGAATGCACGCTGTTGCTTCGGCCGTTGCTTCTGAGGTTGCCACCCAGCGGCCGGCACTACCGGCGGGTGCCGGGTACAACCCGGCCGCAAACCCCATCCCTCAAAGCGGCAGCTGGGTCGTCTGCTTGATCCGCTGCATCGGAATCTCGGTCTTGGTGTTCTGCACTCCGGCGATCCGGTTCAGGTGCTGCATCTGGAACTGCCGGTAGGCGTCGAGGTCGGCCACCGCCACCCGCAGCAGAAAATCGCAGTCACCGGCCATCAGATGGCATTCCAGCACTTCCGGGAAAGACTTGATGCTGTTGATGAAGTGATTGGTGGTGTCCTCGTCCTGCCCGCGTAGCCACACCCGCACGAATACGGTGAAGCCGCGGCCCACCTTGGCCTCGTTCAACAGCGCCACGTAGCGGTCGATGTAACCGCCCTCCTCCAGCAGCCGCACCCGGCGCAGGCAGGCCGACGGCGACAGCCCGACCAGACGGGCCAGCTCCAGGTTCTGCAGGCGGCCGTCGCGCTGCAGGGCGTCGAGGATGCGGCGATCAAGGTTGTCGAGCTGGTACTGCATGAAATTTCGTCCTGATCGACTCTGGCCGCATGGAATATCAATCATCCAGAATCCAGTGGCATCAACGCAACCCGATTTCGTGATCGGACCGCTAGCATGGGCCACCCCCACCTCGTCGTGCCGTTCCATGGACGCCCGTACCACCCTCCCCCTGCCAGACACCTGCGATACCGCGCCGCGTGCCGAATTCCTGCGCGGCCTGCGCGCCGCCGTACCGGTGATGATCGGCTTCATTCCGTTCGCCCTGGTACTCGGCGCGCAGGCGGCCCAGAAGGGCCTGAGCGCACTGGAAGTACCGCTGATGACCGGCCTCAACTTCGCTGGCGGTTCGGAGTTCGCCGCCGTCGAACTGTGGACCTCGCCACCGCACATCGCACTGATCGTGGCGATCACCGCGCTGGTCAACAGCCGCCACCTGCTGATGGGCGCCAGCCTGGCCCCGCTGCTGCAACACCTGCCACGCCGCCGGGTGCTGCCAGCGCTGTTCTTCATGTGCGACGAAAGCTGGGCGATGGGCGTGGCTGATGCGCGCCGACGCGCACTTGGCTTCAGCCTGGCCTACTACCTGGGCGTATCGGCAGGCCTGTACACCGTCTGGGTGGCCTGCACCGCACTCGGTGCGATCGTCGGGCCGATGTTGGGCGACATCCACGCCTATGGCTTCGACATGGCTTTCCCCGCCGTGTTCCTGGTACTGCTGCGCGGCATGTGGCAGGGCATGAAGGCGGCTAGACCGTGGCTGGTCAGCCTGGTCGTCGCCGCCGCCACCTACCTGCTGGTGCCAGGTGCGTGGTACGTGGCCAGCGGCGCATTGGCCGGCCTGGCCGCCGCCTGGCTGCTGGCGGAGGACGCCGCATGACCTTCAACGGCCTGATCCACTGGACCTCGGTGCTGACCATCGTGCTGATGGCTGCCGCCACCTACCTGACCCGCATCGTCGGCTTCCTCGCGCTGCGCAACCGCACGTTGAGCAAACGCGCCGTGACGGTGATGGAAGCCGCGCCGGGCTGCGTGCTGATCTCGGTGATCGCCCCGGACTTCGTCGCCGACAAGCCGGCCGACCTGGCCGCACTGGCGATCACCCTGCTGGCCGCCACGCGGCTGTCGATGCTGCCGACGGTGCTGATCGGCGTCACCTCGGCCGGACTTCTGCGCTATCTGATGGGCTGACGCGCCCGCGACTTCCCCACAGGGTGTGACTGGAGGCGCAAGTGTCGCCATTGGCGCGACCTGCGCATGTCTCTGGTGCATCGAATGTGACCCGGAGCCAACTACTGCAGGTGTTTGAAACAATTCCGATTGCCTGATCGAGCCAGAGCCGGTACGGATCGACTACCGAATCAGCAGGTTGAGCTGATCGGTCAATCGACGTCCAACGTGGAGAGTACCAATGGGCAATCTACGGACTATCGTGGTAGCAATCGGTATCGCCCTCATCTCTGCTGGCGGGCTGACCCCCTGATGCAGCGCCGTCAGCCCAAGCGTACCCAACCGGGCTCCGCCCTCGGGCTCTATGCTGGGCTGGCGGCAATCCTTCTGGCCACAAGTGCGTGCCAATCCATCCAACTGCCTCCCCGGGACCTGGTCAGTCCCGATGGAGGGTATGCCACCCTGCTGCGAGGCCCATCCTCACATCTGAAGATCAGCACAGTGTCGGTGCTACCCGGCCCGGAAAGCTCGGAGTATCCCAATCGGTCCATCGAGTGCGGGTGGTCATCCGTCGCAACTCGACTTCTCTGGGCAGATGGAGCGCTTTCGGCCATGCAAGCATCACAGCTCTGCGAGTCCGCTGCACGATCCGCTGGACTGCCGCTCGAGGCCAATGGGCAGGAACGGACGCCTGTGCATTATCAGCTCACGATCGTAAGTGACGGAGGCGGCATCTGGCGACAACTGCCAGGACCAGAGCGGCCGGGCCAGGTGGTCAGCTTCTGGTTTCCCTCCGGCCCGGACGCTGATTCGCTGCGCAGGCGCGTGATCGCCACCACCGCTCATGAGTTCCAGCATATCGCCACCGCATTGTCAGGGCAGCCTCGGCGCGGCCGGCAACGGGAACCAGTCGCCTATCTGGCTGGCGCATGTGCGCAGTTACTGATCGAAGGCACCCTTGCGCGCGCGAACCTCCCGGGCGGACACGATCCGCGAGCTGATCCGTTCCTGCCATCTGCAGCCAGACGCTCCGCGCACACGGGCAGTACGACCGGCGCAGCACTGCTGCGGTTCTTCGGTGACGCAGACACCTTGCACATCAATGAGGGAGGTCGCCACCTCGTGCAGCATTGCCACGAGACGATCGGCTTTCCCCTGCAGCAGTGAACGCTCCCTGCGACACCCGGTCGCAGCCCTTCGCGCCACCCGCTTGACCAATGTCAAACCGCCCGCTGCCGTGCGGGCGTATCTCTATGCAGGACCCGAACACGCCGGCGCTACCGGCATCCACAAGGACCCTGCGATGAGCTACACCCCCGACAACGCCCAGCTGCTGAACGCCATGCAGAACGTCATGGTGATCTCCACCACCGACCTGCAGGGCAACATCACCTACGCCAACGACCTGTTCTGCACCCTCACCGGCTTCGCCCGCGAGGAACTGATCGGCCAGCCGCACAGCATCGTGCGCCATCCGGATGTGCCCAAGGCGGTCTACAAGGACATGTGGGACACCATCAAGGCCGGCAAGACCTGGACCGGCATCGTGCCCAACCTCGGCAAAGGCGGCGTGCTCTACGTGGTCGACACCACCGTGCAACCGCTGTTCGATGGCGACGGTAACATCACCTCCTACATCAGCATCCGCCGCGTGGTGAACGACCTGATGCAGAACTACGACCTGGTCGAGTTCAGCAAGGAAAAGTTCGACGACTTCTACGAGGCCGCGTGAACGCCCTCCCGACCAGTACGCCCTTCAGCCGCCTGCTGGTGGGTTTCGCGTCCGAGTCGGGCAATGCCCGCGCCCTGGCCCAGCGCCTGGGCGCGGACCTGCAGCCGCACGCGCCGCAGGTGCTCCCTTTCAACGACATCGACGTGGCCAGTCTCGGTCACGGCGACGTGCTGCTGGCGATCTCCAGCTCGTTCGGCGATGGCGAACCGCCGGCCAATGGCGAACAGTTCTTCGAAACACTGCGCCAGACCCCGACGCTGGCTGGGCTGCGCTATGCAGTGTTCGGCCTCGGTGACACCGGCTACCCGAGCTTCTGCGGCTTCACCAAGGCGCTGGATGCTGCACTGAGCGAGCGCCAGGCGCAGCCGCTGCTGCATCGGGTGGACGCCGACCTGGGCTACGAGCAGTTCTTCCAGCAATGGCGGCCGGTGCTCGGCCAGGTGCTGGAGGGCGACCTCAACGCTGGCCAGGACCTGCGCCTGCAGGTCACCGCCTATGGCGAAGACAATGCGTTTGCCGCCCCCATTCTCGAACGTCGCCGCTTGAACAGCAGCGACCCCGCTGCCTGGCACCTGCAGCTGGACATTGCCGGCAGTGGCATGGCCTACCGCGCAGGTGACACCCTGCACGTGGTACCCGAGAACGATCCCGCCCTGCTGCAGGCATTGGCTGCCTGGTATGGCGACACCGCCGCCGTGGCCGCCCTGCATGACCGCGAGCTGCGCCTGCTGAGCAAGGGCGTACTGCGCGAACTGGCCAGGCTCGGCGGTAGCGAGGTACTGAAGGGCCTGTTGAAGGTCAGCCAGAAGCGCGAGCTGGACACCTACCTGCACGGCCTGGACCTGCTGGACGTGCTGCAGGACCACGCCACCCCGGACAGCGTTCCTCTGGCCCGGCTGCGCGGGCTGCTGTCACCGCGGCTGCCTCGCGCTTATTCCATCGCCTCTCACCCTTGCGACGACCAGCTGAGCCTGTGCGTGCGCGAAGTGCGCTACACCCTGCGCGACCGCGAGCGCTTCGGCACCGCCACCGGCAGCCTGCTGCACGGCGGCGACCACGCCCGGGTGTACTGCCGTTCGAACCCCGGCTTCCACCTGCCCGATACCGGCCAGGCACCGCTGCTGCTGGTCGGCACCGGCACCGGCATCGCACCGTTGATGGGCCTGATGCAGGAATTGCAGGCCAACGCCTGCGAGCGTGAAGTGCACCTGGTGTTCGGCGAGAAGCACCGCCAGCACGACTACCTGTACCGCGACCAGCTGCAGGACTGGCACACGCGAGGCGTGCTGGCCGGCCTGCATACCGCGTTCTCGCGCGATGGCGCCGAAAAGGTCTATGTGCAGCATGTGCTGCAGCAGCGTGCCGCCGAAGTGCGCGATGTCCTGGCCCGCGGTGGGCACCTGTACCTGTGCGGCAACAAGAGCCACCTGGAAGGCGCGGTGCGCGAAGCCATCGATGCCATCGGTGGCGAAGGGCACTGGGACGCGTTGCGGGGCGAAGGCCGCACGCACTGTGAGTTGTATTGATCCGTAGATCCTGTAGAGCCGAGCCCACGCTCGGCTGCTGTTGGCGGTGTCGCGCAGAGCAGCCGAGCATGGGCTCGGCTCTACAGATGCAGGTCAATCGCCGACGATACGGCCGTCCACCACGCGCGCCACTTGCTGACCAAACATGGCTACGTCCTGCGGGTCGTGGCTGATCAACAACAACGGGATCCCGGTCTTGTCCAGCACCGCCTCCAACTCCTGGCGCAGATGCTGCCGAAGGTCATGATCCAGTGCGGAGAACGGTTCATCCAGCAGCAGCGCCTGCGGTTGCGTCACCAGCGCCCGCGCCAGTGCGGTGCGCTGGCGCTGCCCGCCGGAAATCTGCGAGGGCAGCAGATCACCCACGGTGTCGATGCGGAAGGCGTGCAACCACTGCTCCACCGCACCGAAGCGCTGGCGGTTCGGTGGATTCAACCACCCCTTCTCCAGCCCGAACGCCACGTTCTGGCGCACGCTCAGATGCGGGAACAACGCGTAATCCTGGAACACATAGCCCAGCCGGCGGCGCTGCGGCGGCAGATCCACGCCGGTGGCCGCATCGAACAGGGTCTGCCCCTGCACGCGCACATGACCCTGGCCCGGCCGCAGCAGCCCGGCCACCGCCTTCAAGGTCAGGCTCTTGCCCGCGCCCGAAGGCCCGAACAACACCACCTGCCGCTGCGTGCACTGCATCGATACGTCCAACACGAACTCCTGGTCGGCCGCCTGCAGGCGACGCTGCACCTGCAGGTCAAGCCACATCGCGCAGCTCCCGGCGACGCCCGCCCACCAGCCGCGCGGCCAGCAACAGGATCACGATGCAGACCACCGAGGTCAGGATCACCAGCGCATTGGCCTTGCCGTCCTGGCCGGCCTGTACCGCCTCGTAGATGGCGATCGACAACGTCTGCGTCCGGCCCGGAATGCTGCCGGCCACCATCAGCGTCGCGCCGAACTCGCCCATTGCGCGCGCAAACGCCAGCAGCAGGCCGGCGAGGATGCCGCGCCACGCCAGTGGCAGCGTGATGCGGAAAAACACCGCCACTTCGGACACACCCAGCGTGCGTGCGGCCTGCTCCAGCTGCCCGTCCACTTCCTCGAACGCCGCGCGTGCCGGCTTGAACACCAGCGGCAGCGAGGCCACCGCCGCAGCAATCACGGCCGCCTGCCAGGTGAACACCAGGTTGACGCCGAACCACGACTGCAGCCACGCACCGATCGGACCATTGCGACCGATCAACACCAGCAGGTAGTACCCCAGCACCGTCGGTGGCAGCACCATCGGCAGGGTCAGCAGCGAATCCAGCAGCTCGCGCCCGGGGAAGCGACGGCGGGCCAGCAACGCGCCCAGCGCCACGCCCAGCACCAGATTGATCGCGGTGGCCCAGCCGGCCACCTTCAGCGACAACCCCAGCGCGGTCCAGTCCAGATCCATGCCTCAGGGGGTGCCGAACCCGTGCTTGGCCAGAATCGCCTGGCCCTGTGCCGAACGCACGAAGGCAGCGAAGCGCCGTGCCTCTGCCGGCTGCGTACTGGCCCTGGTCACCGCCAGCGGATACGCAATGCGCCCGGACACCGGCACCGCGAACGCACGGCGCACCCGGCCGGGCATCGCCTGCGCATCGGTGGCATAGACGAAGCCGGCATCCACTTCACCGCGCGCCACGTAATCCAGCGACTGACGCACGTTCTGCGTGGTGATGATCCTGCCCTGCACCGACGACCACAGGCCCGCCACTTCCAGCGCGCCCTTGGCATAGCGGCCGACCGGCACGCTGTCCGGGTTGCCCAGTGCGATGCGCTGCACACCGGCACCGGCCAGGTCCTTCAAGGTACGCGGCGCCGCCTTGGCCTGCGGCGGCACCACCACCCACAGCGCGTTCACTGCGAACACCTCGCGGGTGCCGGCCGCCAGCAGATCCTGCTGCTGGGCCTGGTCCATCGTGGTTTCGTCGGCCGAGGCGAACACATCCACCGGCGCACCGCGGCTGATCTGTTGCAGCAACACGCCGGACGCGGCGAAGTTGAAATCGACCGTGGTGCCCGGGTGTGCCTTCTCATAGGCATTGCCCAGTTCGCGGAAGCTCTCGGTCAGGCTCGATGCCGCCGAAACGGTCAGCGTGGCCGCCCAGGCCGGCACCGTGGCCAGCAGGCCCAGCAACAACAGTCCAGCTCGCTTCATCGTCAGCTCCCGGCCAGGTTCAGTTCGGATCGGATTCGTCGGCCACCGCCAGCGCGGCCAGGCGCTCGGGCTGCAGCAGCAGGATCTCACGCTGCTTCACCGCGATGATCCCATCATCGCTCAGGCGGCGCAGCACGCGGCTGGCGGTTTCCGGCGCCATCCGCAGGTAGTTGGCGATCTCGGTACGCGCCATCGTCAGGTTGAAGCGCGTGGCAGAAAAACCGCGCCGCGCGTAGCGCTCGGACATGTCCAGCAGGAATGCGGCCATGCGCTCTTCGGTACGGTGGTTGGCGGCCAGCGTGGCGACCTTGCCGATCTCCGCACTGAGCAGGCTGAACAGCTTGGCCTGCAGCCCGGGCATGCGCGTGGCCAGCGAGCTCAGCTTCGGGAACGAGATGCGGCACAGATGCACCGTATCCAGCGCCACCGCATTGCAGGGGAAGCGCGAACCATGGATCGCATTCAGGCCGATCACTTCGCCCGGCAGGCTGAAGCCCAGCACCTGCTCGTTGCCCTGGCTGTCGTCGACGAAGGTCTTGACCATGCCGGCGCGCACCGCAGCAATCGAATCAAACGACTCGCCAGCGCGGAAGATGTAGTCACCCGCATGGAACGGACCGACGTGGTCGACCAGCACGTGCAGATCGCCCAGTGCGGTCTTGTCGTAGCCCTGCGACATGCAGGCGTCGGAAAACGCGCAGGTGCTGCAGAAGTGCAGCGCGTCGCCGTCATCGGCGGCGGCGGGGTTCGGGGTGGCCTGTCCAAGGCGGCCGTGCGAAGGCGGATTCGAAGACATCTGGGCAAGACTCAAGCGATGGCGGCCGCCGGCCGGAAGCATGCGGCCATCATACGCCACAGCAGGCGCCCTTCTTCGGCCAGCCGCAGCACGCGCGCATCCCAGTGCGCCCAGCCGCGCGCCAGCAACGGTGCCAATGCTGGCAGCTGCCCGGCGAAGCATTCTTCAAACGGTTCATCGTTGCGCCATTCGAAGGCAGCCGCATCGAGCGCGTGATCGCAGGCGATACTCTGCGCCACCTCGGCCGCCAGTCGCTCGTCTTCGGACAGGATCAATCCGGCAGACACGCCCATATGCCCGGCCTGCAGCCGCGCACGCCATTCGCCCAGTTCATCCTCCAGGCGGTAGAACACCTCGCCGATCTGGCTGCAGGCGGACAGGCCAAGCCCGATGAAATCGCTGCGGTCGCGGCGTGGCACGCCGGCCAGGTCACAATGACGCTGGCCATCGCCCGGGCCATGCGGGATCGGCAGGTCGCCGCGCTGGTAGTGGTCACCACCGATCGGTTCGTAGCCGGCTGCGCGCAGCAGGCGCCAACTCTGCAGCCATCGTTCCGCCGAGGGATGCTCTGGCAGCGCGCAAGGCGCCGGCAGCAGGATGCGCTCGGGCGCTTCGGCCAGCACCTCATGCAGTCGTTCGATGAAGCCGGTATCCGCGCTGCCGGGCACCCGCAACTGGTAGTATCGCGCGGTAAAGCCCACCTGTCGCGCATGCGCCAGCAGCGTCGGCCCGGGTGCATCGGCGCGATCAATCACGTTCAGGCGGGTGCAGCCCACCGCACGCAGTTGTGCCGGCGCCAGCGCGCTGCCCGCGTCCAGCCGCACCTCCACCTGTGGCCGCGCCACGGTGCGCAAGTACTGCGGCACGGCATCCAGCAGCTGGCCCAGCTGTGGTGGCAGCAGCGTCTCGGCCAGCCCCAACTGCAGCACCATTGCCACCACCTCGCGATCTTCAGCCAGCGCGCCGGCCTGCAGGCGCAGCGCCAGCAGCAGGGTGTCCAGATACGCCTGCGGTGGCACGTCGCGCCCGCCACGACCCGCCTGGAAGCCGAGCGTCAAACCACGCGGGATCAGGTGCTCGTTGCTGGCGCGCACGGCGGCGCGCCACCCGCTTTCGCCAAAGCCGGTACTGAACTGGTCAGCCGGCGGAAACAGCACGTGCCGTGGCTGCCGCAGCAATGCCGCCTGCAGCGCAGTGTCCTCGCTCTCGTCAACGTGGAAGCTCATGGCAGACATCTTCGGGCGTTCCTCTTCGCGTGGCCCTGATTGAAATCAAGCGTGGCGCATCTGATGGTTCCTGCCGGCCAGCGGCCGGTACTACCCTTTCACCCACCACTCGGTCGTGCCGGCCGCTGGCCGGCATCACCCCTTCACCCGCCGCGCACCCGCTCGGCGGCGGCCGCGTCGATGGCTTCGGGCAGGTCGGTTTCGCGGTCGATCTGCGGGAAGTGGCGACGTTCCATGCGGCGGATCGCGAAATGCATCCACGCCAGTGCAGCCGCCACCAGCACGAACAGCAGCATGAAGCAGCTGCTCCAGATGCCCACCGCATCGTTCAACGCGCCAAACACGATCGGCAGGACGAAGCCACCGAGGCCGCCGATCATGCCGACCACGCCGCCCACCGCGCCCACATGCCTGGGGTAATACACCGGAATGTGCTTGTAGACCGCGGCCTTGCCCAGCGACATGAAGAAGCCCAGCACGAACACCAGCACGGTGAACATCACCACGCCGATGGCAAGATGGAAATGGAGCGGGCCGTGGATACCCTTCACCACATACTCGGTATCCGGGTAGGCCAGCAGGAAGGTGCAGATGGCCGACACGCCAAAGGTCCAGTACATCACCCGGCGCGCGCCCATCCGGTCCGACATCCAGCCACCGACCACACGGAACAGGCTGGCCGGGATCGAATAGCACGCCGCCAGCATGCCGGCGTGGCCCACGTCCATGCCATAGGCGCCAACCAGGTAGTGCGGCAGCCACAACGCCAGCGCCACGAAGCCGCCGAAGACGAAGAAGTAGTACAGCGAGAACCGCCATACCTGCAGGTTCTTCAGTGGTGCCATCTGCTCGGCGAACGGCACCGGCTTCACGCCTTCGCGGCGGCGCTGTTCCAGAGACGGGTCTTCCTTGCTGAAGAGGAAGAACAGCACCGCAGTGACCGCCAGCGCGACGGCCCAGACCTTGGCAACCATGGTCCAGCCGGCCGCCACCATCACCAGCGGCGCCAGCAGCTTGGTCACCGCCGAACCGATGTTGCCGGCACCGAAGATGCCCAGCGCAGTGCCCTGCTTGCTGGCCGGGAACCACTTCGAGACGTAGGCCACGCCCACCGAGAAGTTGCCGCCGGCGATACCCACGCACAGCGCGGCAACCAGGAACTGGCTGTAGGTCTGTGCGTAGGTCAGCATCCAGGTAGCGACTGCACCACACAGCATCACCAGCACCATCACCTTGCGGCCACCGAACTGGTCGGACCAGATGCCGAGGAAGACGCGGCTGACCGAGCCGGTCAGCACCGGCGTGGCGATCAACAGGCCGAACTGGGTGTCATTCAAGCCGAGCTGTTGACTGATCTGGATACCAATGATCGAGAAGATCATCCACACCGCAAAGCACACGGTGAAGGCGAACGTGCTCAGCCACAGCGCACGTTGCTGCTGCCCGGCACTGGCGGGGGCAAGGGCCTGGTTCATGAATTTTCCTCGTTCAAAGGGGTTCAGCCGATATCCGCTTCGGCTTCGATCTCATCCAGCCCGCGCACCGGGTAGCGTTCCTGCAACTGCAGCAGGTAGGCCTGCACCTCGCGCTGCCGCACCTGCAGCTCCAGGTAGTCACGCAGCTGCGGCAGCACGGCCTCGAACGGCTGCGGCTGGCCTTCCTCGCGGGCATCGACGCAGACCACGTGGTAGCCCCAGCGCGATTCCACCGGGAAACCGGCCAGGCCTTCGCGCAGGCGGAACACCTGTCGGTCGAACTCCGGCGTGGTCTGCCCACGCTGCAGCCAACCCAGGTCACCGCCTTCGCTGCTGGATGGGCAGCGTGAATGACGCAAGGCGAAATCGGCGAACAGGTGCGGCGACTCCTTCAGCAGTCCGACCAGCCGCTCGCCCTCGGTGCGTGCAGCGAAGCGCCCGGCCACGTCGTCGGCCGGTGCGGCCAGCAGGATATGGCGCAGGCGCACACGGTCGGGGGAGCGGAAGCGCTCCGGGTTCTGCTCGAAGTAGCGCCGGCAGTCTTCATCGGTCGGCACGCGGTCTTCGATCGCGTCTTCCAGCAGCTGCTGGATCAGCACTTCCTCGTCACTTACCCGGTTACCCTCCGGCGCCTGCAGGCCCAGCCGCTGCGCTTCCAGGCGCAGCAGTTCGCGAACCACCAGTGCACGTGCCGCTTCGGCACGTGACTGTTGCGGGCGCATCGCCCGGTGGTGCTGCATCTCGCGGGCGATGTCGGCCTCGCTGATCGCGGTCTCGTCCACGAACAGCCGGCACGGTGCCGGCTGCCCGAGCGAACGCGGCCCCTGCGCCGCCGCGTCATGGTGGTGCGAATGCGCCTCGGCGGGAACCGGTGCGGCGGAGTCGATCACGGTAATCGGCAGGAATTTCGGCAGGCTGCCCATGGATTACTCCCGCGGCCCATAGCGCAGCGTGGCCTGACGGCGGCGCACCACCTGGTAGGGCCGCCACAGGTAACTGATCGGAATGCTCCATACGTGCACCAGGCGGGTGAACGGCGCGATCAGGAACAGGGTCAGGCCCAGGAAGATATGCATCTTGTAGACCCAGCTGACGCCCTCGATGTAATCAGCGGCACCGGCACGGAAGGTCACGATGTGCTGCGCCCACTCGGCCAGCTGCACCATCACCCCGCCGTCCAGGTGACCGGACGAGACGCGGATGCTGTACAGGCCCAGGCACAGCTGCGCGAACAGCAGCACCAGCACCAGGGTGTCACCGAAGCTGCCGGTAGCCCGAACACGCGCATTGAACAGGCGGCGTACCAGCAGGATGCTGATACCGATGAAGCACAGTGCGCCGAACACACCACCGACCACCATCGCCAGCATCTGCTTCTGCGAGGAGGTGATGAAGTGCTCGTACACCGCGTGCGGCGTCAGCAGCCCGACCAGGTGGCCGCCGAGAATGGCCAGGATGCCGATGTGGAAGCAGTTGCTGCCGAGCCGCATGCCCTTGTCCGACAGCATCTGACTGGAGCCGGTGCGCCAGGTGTACATGGCCTTGTCATAGCGGGCCCAGCTGCCGATCAGCAGCACTGCCACGGCGATGTACGGGTAGTACTGGAAGGCGAATTGATGCAGGGAGTAACTCATGGCTGGACCTCACGATGCGAAGGACGGGCCGGCGAACGCACGGGCGGCTTGCAGTCTTCGGCAGGGGCTTCGGCGCCGAAGCGCACCGCCTCCTCCTCCCACAAGCGGTCCATGGCCTCGGCGGTATCGTCGCGGACTTCCTCGCTGGCACGCTGGCGCAGCGCCTGCAGATCGGCCTTGCCGTCACCGGCTTCGACCAGGATCTCGAACAGCACCCGGTGCGGCAGCTCACGCTCGGCGGCACGCGCGGCCAGCATCCCGGCGATATGGCCGATGTGGTGCAGCCACTCGCGGGCCTCGCTACCGGGGCGGTGGGCCAGGAACTCCAGCAGCAACGGCAGGTAATCCGGCAGCTCGCGGGCATCCAGTTCGAAGCCGTTGCGGCGGTAGGTTTCGACCAGATCGACCATGGCCTGGCCGCGGTCGCGCGACTCGCCATGGATGTGTTCGAAAAGCAACAGGCTCATCGAACGGCCGCGGTCGAAACTGGCCAGCCACGCCGCCTGTGCATCCAGCGCGTCGGTGGCCAGCAGCTGCTGCACGAAGCTGCGCAGCTGCTGGCGGCGGGCGGGGTTCAGCGCCGGGTCGTCACAGGCGGCGAGCAGCTCCTCGCCGTGCTCCCACAGTTCCTCGCGGGGGTAGTCCAGCAACACCCCGACCAGCTTGAGCACGCTCATCACACCACCTCCTTGCGGCGCTGGTTCGGGCCCTTGTCCACCACGAAGGTGGTGGTCTTGCGCTGCCCGAACAGGTCCGCCGGGCTGTCACCATTGCAACCGTTTCCGAAGGTGAAGCCGCAGCCGCCGCGCTCACCGAAGGCGTCGTTGGCATACTCGCGGTGGCCGGTCGGAATCACGAAACGGTCCTCGTAGTTGGCAATGGCCAGATAGCGGTACATCTCTTCCACCTGGGCGATGCTCAGCCCGGTCTGTTCCAGCACCGCGGTGTCTTCCACGCCGTCCACGTTCTTGGCCCGGCGCCAGGCACGCATCGCCATCAGCCGCTCCAGCGCGCGTACCACCGGCGCCTCGTCACCGGCCGTCAGCAGGTTGGCCAAATAGCGCATCGGGATGCGCAGCGACGCCACGTCCGGCAGCTCGCCGCTCATGCCCACGCGGCCACGCTCGGCGGCGGACTGGATCGGCGACAGCGGCGGCACATACCAGACCATCGGCAGCGTGCGGTATTCCGGGTGCAGCGGCAGCGCCAGCTTCCAGTCGATCGCCAGCTTGTACACCGGCGACTGCTTGGCCGCATCCAGCCAGCTGTCCGGGATGCCTTCCTTGCGCGCGGCGGCGATCACTGCCGGATCGTTCGGGTCCAGGAAGATGTCCAGGTGGGCCTGGTACAGGTCCTTCTCGGCGGCTACCGAAGCGGCCTCGGCGATGCGGTCGGCGTCGTACAGCATCACGCCCAGGTAGCGGATGCGGCCCACGCAGGTTTCCGAGCACACGGTTGGCTCACCCATCTCGATGCGCGGGTAGCAGAAGATGCACTTCTCCGACTTGCCGCTCTTCCAGTTGTAGTAGATCTTCTTGTACGGGCACGCCGACACGCACATGCGCCAGCCGCGGCACTTGTCCTGGTCGATCAGCACGATGCCGTCTTCCTCGCGCTTGTAGATCGCGCCCGAGGGGCACGCCGAGACGCACGCCGGGTTCAGGCAGTGCTCGCACAGGCGCGGCAGGTACATCATGAAGGTCTTTTCGAAGGCGCCGTAGATCTCCTTCTGCACTTGGTCGAAGTTGTAGTCGCGTGAGCGCTTGCTGAACTCCGAACCGAGGATCTCCTCCCAGTTCGGGCCCCACTCGATCTTCTGCATGCGCTCGCCACTGATCAGCGAACGCGGGCGTGCGGTCGGCTGGTGCTGGCTGTCCTTGGCGGTGTGCAGGTTCTGGTAGTCGAAATCGAACGGCTCGTAGTAGTCGTCGATCTGCGGCAGGTCCGGGTTGGCGAAGATCTTGGCCAGCATGCGCCAGCGGCCACCCGCGCGTGGCACCAGCTTGCCGGCGCGGGTGCGCACCCAGCCGCCGTTCCACTTGTCCTGGTTCTCCCATTCCTTCGGGTAGCCGATGCCCGGCTTGGTTTCCACGTTGTTGAACCAGGCGTACTCGACGCCCTCGCGCGAGGTCCAGACGTTCTTGCAGGTGATCGAGCAGGTATGGCAGCCGATGCACTTGTCCAGGTTCAGCACCATCGCGATCTGTGCACGGACCTTCATCACACCACCTCCTTTACAGCTGCAGGTACTGCCTCATCGTCCAGCCAATCGATCTTGTCCATCTTTCGCACGATCACGAACTCGTCGCGGTTGGTTCCGCAGGTGCCGTAGTAGTTGAAGCCATAGGCCAGCTGAGCGTAGCCGCCGATCATGTGGGTCGGCTTGAGCACGATGCGGGTCACCGAGTTGTGGATGCCGCCGCGGGTGCCGGAAATCTCCGAGCCCGGCACGTTGATGATGCGTTCCTGCGCGTGGTACATCATCGCCATGCCCGGCATCACGCGCTGGCTGACCACCGCACGCGCGGCGATCGCACCGTTGACGTTGAACAGCTCGATCCAGTCGTTGTCGACGATGCCGGCACTGCGCGCGTCGTCCTCGCTGATCCACACGATCGGACCACCGCGCGACAGCGTCTGCATGATCAGGTTGTCGCTGTAGGTGCTGTGGATGCCCCACTTCTGGTGCGGGGTGATCCAGTTCAGCACGATCTCCTTGTTGCCGTTCGGGCGCTGGTTCAGCAGCGGCTCCACCGTGCGCGTGTTGACGGGCGGGCGATAGCTCATGAAGGCCTCGCCGAAGTCGATCATCCATTCGTGGTCCTGGTAGAACTGCTGGCGACCGGTCACCGTGCGCCACGGAATCAGCTCGTGCACGTTGGTATAGCCGGCGTTGTAGCTGACGTTGTCGTCTTCCAGTCCCGACCAGATCGGCGAAGAGATGATCTTGCGCGGCTGCGCCTGGATGTCACGGAAGCGGATCGCCTCGTGCTCCTTGCCCACCGCCAGATGCGTATGCTCGCGACCGGTGAAGGTGCCCAGCGATTCCCAGGCCTTTACCGCCACGTGGCCGTTGGTTTCCGGCGCCAGGTGCAGGATTACTTCGGCCGCGTCGATCGCGGTCGAGATGGCCGGGCGCCCCTGGCTTATGCCTTCTTCGTGCACGGTGTGGTTCAACTTGCCGAGGAACTCGACCTCGTGCTTCGTGTCCCAGCTCATGCCCTTGCCGCCGTTGCCCTGCGTGTCCAGCAGTGGGCCGAGCGAGGTGAACTTGCGGTACAGGTTCGGGTAGTCACGCTCCACCACCGTCATCGACGG
The DNA here is from genome assembly GCF_059369995.1 of Stenotrophomonas sp. YJH_SMC_53. Classification (NCBI taxonomy): domain Bacteria; kingdom Pseudomonadati; phylum Pseudomonadota; class Gammaproteobacteria; order Lysobacterales; family Lysobacteraceae; genus Stenotrophomonas; species Stenotrophomonas sp. YJH_SMC_53. Next base: position 67,224 of record NZ_JCAFTF010000003.1, read on the forward strand.
CATGGTCTGGCCCGGAATGGCCTCGCACTCGCCCTTCTTCCAGTCGGCCACGCCGAACGGCATGCCCAGCTCGTTGGGGGTGTCGTGCAGGGTCGGCACCAGCACCAGGTCCTTCTCCACGCCCAGCACGCCCGGCGCCATCTCGCTCACGGTGCGGGCCACCTCCTTGAAGATGTCCCAGTCGCTGCGCGATTCCCACGCAGGGTCCACCGCCTTGGACAACGGGTGGATGAACGGGTGCATGTCCGAGGTGTTGAGGTCGTCCTTCTCGTACCAGGTTGCCGTCGGCAGCACGATGTCCGAGTACAGCGCGGTGGTGCACATGCGGAAGTCGAGCGTGACCAGCAGGTCCAGCTTGCCTTCCGGCGCGTCGTCGCGCCACTTCACCTCCTGCGGCTTCACTGCGCCCATTTCGCCCAGGTCCTTGCCCTGCAGCCCGTGGCGCGTACCCAGCAGGTGCCGCAGCATGTACTCGTGGCCCTTGCCCGAGGAACCGAGCAGGTTCGAGCGCCAGATGAACATCATGCGCGGGTGGTTCTGGCTGGCGTCCGGGTCGGCGAAGGCGAAGTCCAGCGAGCCATCCTTGAACTTGCCCAGCGCGTAGTCCGCCGGGGCCACGCCGGCCGCTTCGGCCTCGCGCACCAGCTGCAGCGGGTTGCGGTCCAGCTGCGGGGTGCTCGGCAGCCAGCCCATGCGCACCGCGCGCAGGTTCAGGTCAGCCAGGCTGCCGCTGTACTTGCGGGCATCGGCCAGCGGCGACAGCAGCTCGTCCACCTGCAGCTTCTCGTAACGCCACTGCCCGGTGTTGAAATAGAAGAACGAGGTGCCGTTCATGTGGCGCGGCGGCTTGCTCCAGTCCAGGCCGAACGCGAGCGGCTGCCAGCCGGTCTGCGGGCGCAGCTTCTCCTGGCCCACGTAATGCGCCCAGCCGCCGCCGGTCTGGCCCACGCAACCACACATGATCAGCATGTTGATCAGGCCGCGGTAGTTCATGTCGTTGTGGAACCAGTGGTTCATGCCCGCGCCGACGATGATCATCGAGCGGCCGTGGGTCTTGTCGGCGGTACGCGCGAACTCGCGGGCGATCTCGATCACCTCGGCGCGCGACACGCCGGTGATGCGCTCCTGCCACGCCGGCGTGCCCGGCACCCTGTCATCGAAGCTCGATGCCACGTTGCCGCCGCCAAAGCCACGGTCCACGCCGTACTGGGCCAGCAGCAGATCGTAGACCGTGGCCACCAGCGTCTCGCCGCCGTCGACCGTGGCCAGGCGGCGCACCGGAATGTTGCGGTCCAGTACGTCTTCGGCCGGTGCGGCGGTCCAGCCGTCGCTTTCAATGCCACCGAAGTACGGGAAGCTCACCGCCTCGACGCCGTCGTTGGCGTCGGACAAGCTCAGGCGCAGGCGCGTGTCGGCGCCATTGCTGGCCTTCTCTTCGATGTTCCAGCGGCCCTTTTCACCCCAGCGGAAACCGATCGAGCCATTGGGCACCACGATCTGGCCGCTGTTCTCGTCGTAGGCCAGGGTCTTCCAGTCCGGGTTGTTGGCTTCACCCAGCCCGCCCAGCTCACTGGCGCGCAGGAAGCGGCCCGCCACCAGGCGGCCATCGTCGCGGCGCTCCAGGCGCACCAGCATCGGCATGTCCGAGTACTGGCGGCAGTAGTCCTGGAAATACTGCGAGGGCGAATCGACATGGAACTCACGCAGGATCACATGGCCGAACGCAAACGCCAGCGCAGCGTCGGTGCCCTGCTTGGGGTGCAGCCAGTGGTCGGTCAGCTTGGCCAGCTCGGAATAGTCCGGGCAGATCGCCACCGTCTTGGTGCCGTTGTAGCGCGCTTCGGTGAAGAAGTGCGCATCGGGCGTACGCGTCTGCGGCACGTTCGAGCCCCAGGCGATGATGTAGCGGCTGTTGTACCAGTCGGCCGATTCGGGCACGTCGGTCTGCTCGCCCCAGATCTGCGGCGAGGCCGGCGGCAGATCGCAGTACCAGTCGTAGAACGACAGGCAGGCGCCGCCCAGCAGCGACAGGTAGCGCGCGCCGGCGGCGTAGGACACCATCGACATCGCCGGAATCGGCGAGAAGCCGACCACGCGGTCCGGGCCGTACTGCTTCACCGTGTACAGATTGGAAGCGGCGATGATCTCGTTGGCCTCTTCCCACTGCAGGCGCACGAAGCCGCCCATGCCGCGGCGGGTCTTGTACGAACGCGCCTTCTCCTTGTCTTCAACAATGCTGGCCCAGGCATCGACCGGGGCCTTGCTCCTGCGCGCTTCGCGCCACAGGCGCAGCAGCGTGCCGCGGATCAGCGGGTACTTCAGCCGGTTGGCGCTGTACAGGTACCAGGAGTAGCTGGCGCCACGCGGGCAGCCACGCGGTTCATGGTTGGGCAGGTCCGGACGCGTGCGCGGGTAATCGGTCTGCTGGGTTTCCCAGGTGACCAGGCCGTTCTTGACGTAGATCTTCCAGCTGCAGGAGCCGGTGCAGTTCACCCCATGGGTGGATCGCACGATCTTGTCGTACTGCCAGCGGGCGCGGTAACTGTTTTCCCAGTCGCGGCCCTCGCTCTTGGCAAATCCATGGCCATCGGCAAAGGTCTGGGGGTCACGCTTGAAGAACTGCAAGCGATCGAGGAAATAACTCATCGGGGATCTCCCTTTGCGGACATCGGCATCGTGGCTGTGTGTGTCATCTGGCTGCGGTGCGTTTTCATGTCGTCAGCAGGGTGTCTCGGCACCGCGCCGGTAGTACCACCACCAGGTCACGGCCAGGCAGGTGACATAGAAAACAACGAATCCGTACAGCGCCATGTCGGGGCTGCCGGTCAACGTAATGGACGAGCCGTAGCTCTTGGGAATGAAGAAACCGCCGTAGGCGCCAATCGCACCGGAAAAGCCGACCACCGCAGCCGACTCGATGCTGGCCTGGTGCGCGGCGGTAGCCTTGCCCTCGGCATTGTCGTTGGCCGACCAGCGCTCATGCAGCGTGCGGAAGATCACCGGGATCATGCGGAAGGTCGTGCCGTTGCCGATGCCACTGAGCACGAACAGCGCCATGAAGCTGAGCAGGAAGCCATGGAAGTTGCCGCCCTGGCCATCGCTGGGCAGGAAGTGCAACACACCGAACACCGCGGCGATCATCAGCGCGAACACCCAGAAGGTCAGGCGTGCGCCACCCCAGCGGTCGGCCATGCTGCCACCCACCGAGCGCATCAGTGCGCCCAGCAGCGGGCCGATGAAGGCGTAGGCCAGCGGGTTCACGTCCGGGAACTGGCTCTTCACCAGCATCGGGAAGCCGGCCGAGAAACCGATGTAGGAACCGAAGGTACCGATGTACAACCAGCACATCAGCCAGTTGTGCTTGCGGCGGAAGATCACCGCCTGCTCGGAGAACGACGAGCGGGCGCTGGTCAGGTCGTTCATGCCGAACCAGGCCGCGATGGCGCACAGCGCGATGGCCGGCACCCAGATGAAGCCGGCGTTCTGCAGGAACAGCGGTGCCCCACCCTCCACCGTGGGCTGCGGTGCACCACCCAGCGCACCGAACACGCCTACAGTGATGACCAGCGGGATCACCGCCTGCGCCACCGACACGCCCACATTGCCCAGGCCAGCGTTCAGGCCCAGCGCCAGGCCCTGCTTCTGCTTGGGATAGAAGAAGGAGATGTTGGACATCGACGATGAGAAGTTCGCGCCACCGAAGCCGCACAGGATCGCGATGGCCACGAACACCCAGTACGGCGTGGCCGGGTCCTGCACCGCAAAGCCGAGCCAGAGCGTCGGCGCCAGCAGCGAGGCGGTCGACAGCGCGGTCCAGCGGCGGCCGCCGAAGATCGGGATCACGAACGAATAGAAGATGCGCAGGGTCGCGCCGGACAGGCTGGGCAGCGCCACCAGCCAGAACAGCTGGTCGGTGCTGAAGTTGAAGCCGATCTTCGGCAGGCTGATCGACACCGCCGAGAACAGCACCCAGACCGAGAAGGCCAGCAGCAGCGAGGGGATCGAGATGACCAGGTTGCGGGTGGCAACCCGCTTGCCGGTGCGCTCCCAATAGCCGGGGTCCTCCGGCGTCCAGTCGCTGATGACGCGACCCGGACGGGCAGTGCTGCGGACAACAGGATCGCTACCGACGGTCATACATGGCTCCAAGGCTGTGGAATGACGTGGGTATTGCTTTCAAGTTGTGACCCGTCGTCGTGCAGCCATTAGGCCGTGCGGCAACTACGACGGGGTTGATCTGGATCAATCAGGGGCCGGTTTTCACCCTGCCCCTGACAAATGTCAAACCGATGAAGCGGTATTGCGGCGCGTGACTCCGCGCTGGCGCACGCTGTCGCGCACGTCCACATCGAACTGCAGCTGAAGCCGGCTGCCATCTTCCAGGGCAATGTCGAATGGCAGGCCATCCCGGCACGGCAGCCGCGCCGCCAAGGCCTCAACCGCCGGGCGCGGCAGCACCAGGCGGCAGAAGGTGCCACCATCGAGCAGCACCGGCCGCTCGCCGCCATGCAGCGACACCGCCATGCCCCAACCCTCGATACCGCCGAAGCGGGTCATGTTCTCGACCGATTCACCGGCCAGCAGGCGCGCCAGTTCGGCCTCGTCCAGGCGAAGCCGTACCGATTGGTCCTGCAACTGCACTTTCATGACGCAACATCCTCCCATTGTTCGGGGGTATTGCAGTTGACCAGCCCGGCCTCGTCAATCGGCGCCAGGGCCACGGAATTCACGCCAAGACGGCGCTGCAGGGCCTGCAGCGAGCGCGGGCCGTCCGGGTCATCCAGCATCGATCCAAGTACGTTGCGGCAAGCATCGTCTATATCCACCAGCATGGGCAGGGGGTGGCCCGCAAAGATCGTGCATGGACCGCGATGGCCGTCACGCAATTGCTGTAGCAATCGCGGCGGCAGCAGCGGTGTATCCACCGGCACCACCCAGGCCGGGCCATCGGGCATGCGCATCGCCACGCTGTAGAGCCCGCCCAGCGGCCCGCAACGTGCCACGCGGTCCGGTATGCCGCCGAACGCCGGGTAATTTCCGCTGACCCAGACCTCGCGTGCGCCAGCCTGCATCAACAGGCCCCGCATGTGTTCCAGCAGCGTGCGCCCCTGCCACGGCAGCAGCGCCTTGTCGCGGCCCATCCGGGTGGACAGGCCACCGGCCAGCACGATGCCGGTGATGCTCATCGCAGTAGAGCCACGCCATGCGTGGCTGCGCCGGCATCAATGTTGATGATCGTGCGCATGGTCATGGGCATCGGCGGGTTCACTGTCCGCGTGGCAGAGGCTGCAGCCCTCGCTCCACTGGCTGTCGCCGTCTTCGTAATGCTCCTGCTTCCAGATCGGGCACTGGTGCTTCACCACCTCGATCAACTGCCGGCAGGCGCGGAACGCCTCGTCACGGTGCGGGCTGCCGGCGGCCACCACCACCGCCACATCGCCGATGCCGAGCCGGCCCTTGGCATGGGCCACATACAGCTTCAGCTTCGGGCCAAACGTCGCCTCGACCTCGGCGGCCAACCGCTTGAACTCGTTCAACACCAGCGGCTCGAACAGGTCGTAGGTGATCCCGGTCACCGGCCGGCCGATGTTGACGTCGCGCACCTTGCCGATGAACACATCGATGCCACCGAAGCCCGGATCGGAGACCGCCGCGATGCCCTCGGCCGGATCGATCGCCGCCTGCGCGCGGTCCACCACCTTGGCAATGATCGTCTCGCTCATCGCTCAGCCCCCGCTCACCGGCGGCAGGATCGCCACCCGGCCATCGTCGGGCAGCGCCTCGTGGTCGCGCAGCACGCGTTGCTGATCGGCGAATGCCGAGTAATCCAGCAGGCCGGCACGGAAACCCGGCCAACGCAGTGGCAGCAGCTCGCGCAGCGCCTGGCGCAGATCGGCCACGGTGCCACCGGCCACCTCCACCGCGATTTCACGGCTGGCATCCAGATCGGAAAACGCACCGAACAACTGCAGATTCACCTGTTTCATCATGACTCCTGGCTCACCAGCTGCACCGGTTCGTGGTGACCCCAGCCCTGCACCCGCACGTAGGTGCCCGCGCTGGCCAGGTCTCCCTCGGACTCCAACACCACCCAGGCGTTGGCCTGCAGCATGGACATCAAACGGAATGATTCCTGCCCGGACAGCACGCGCGCACTCAGGCGCCCCTGCGCGTCCACTTCCACCCGCGCCCGCGCATGGAAACGCAGGCCCGGCGGCGTGCGCACGTCGGCCTGCAGCGGCAGCGTCAGCACCGGCTCCGGCGCCAGCCCCAGCAGGCGGCGCAGCACCGGCTCGACGAAGAAACGCTGGCCCACGGCCGCCGAGACCGGGTTGCCCGGCAGACCGAAATACAGCGCGCCATTGGGCAGCACCGCAAACAGCAACGGCTTGCCCGGGCGGATCGCCACCTTGTGGAAGACGATGCGCGCACCCCGGCCACGCAACGCATCGGGAACGAAATCGTAGCGACCGGCCGACACCGCGCCGGTGCTGATCAACAGCTGCGCACCCGCAGCCAGCGCTTCATCCAGCACCGCATTGAACGCGGCCACGTCGTCGCCCACCGTGCCCTGCCACACCACCTCGGCACCGGCGGCCTGCAGGCGGCCGACCAGATACGGCCGGTTGCTGTCACGGATCTGGCCGGATGCCAGCGTCTGCGCAGCCTCGGTCACCAGTTCCTTGCCGGTGGCGATCACCGCGGCCCTTGGCCTTGCCACCACCGCCACTTCGCCCACGCCGATGGCATGCAGCAGGGTGCGCGCATTGATATCCAGCACCTGCCCGGCCTGCAGCACGCGCTCGCCTTCGCTAACGTCCTCGCCGCGCAGGCGCACGTTCTGGCCCGGCTTCACCAATCCCTTCAGGGCAATGCGGGTCGGGCGGCCGTCCTCGCTGGCGAGGATCTCCACATTCTCGACCGGCACCACCGTGTCCAGCCCAACCGGCATGCGCGCGCCGGTCATGATTTCCCAGGCACCCTCGCCGCCTTCGGCACCGGCATCGCCGGCCGCCTGCCAGCCCTGCACCCCGAATTCGGTACCGGCCTCGAACGTCGCGCCGTCGGCGCGCAGCGCGAAGCCGTCCATCGCCGAATTGTCGAACGGCGGCAGCGACTGTGCGCTGTGGATGTCACGGGCCAGCGTGCGGCCCGCGGCCTCGTGCAGCGGCAGGCGTTCGGCCGGCAGCGGCGTGGCCGCCTCCAGCAGGTGCTGCAAGGCCTCGCTGTAGGCAATCATCAGTGGCCACCGCCATCGGCCATGGCCAAGGCGTGGCCCAGTACCGGCGCCAGGATGTCCAGGCACTGCGCCGCCGCCTTCGGGCTGCCCGGCAATGCAAACACCAGCATGTTGCCCAGCTGCACCACCTCGGCGCGGCTCAGCCAGGCCATCGGCGTGTGCTGTGCGCTGAGTGCCCGCACCATCTGCGCCAGGCCATGCACCGGCCGCGCATTCAACGAACGCAGCGCCTCCGGGGTCAGGTCACGCGGGCCCAGCCCGGTACCACCGGTACACAGGCACAGGCGCACGCCCTCGGCGGCCAAGGCCTGCAGGCGGCCCGCCAACGGCTCGATGCCATCGGGCAGCACTTCGGTGGCTACCACCTCGCCCCCCAGCTTCTTCAGCCCGGTCACCAGGGTTGGGCCAGAGATATCCTCATAGGTGCCTTCGCTGGCGCGATCGCTCAGCGTGATCACCGCGCAGGCCGCGCCCTGCAGCCCCTTCGGCGCACGCGGCTTGAACCGCTCGCGCTCGGCCTCGTCCATGCCATCCGGGTGCAGCCAGACACCGCGCTTGCCGCCTTCCTTGAACAGCAGGCGGATACCTTCGATGCGCAGCGCCGGTTCCACCGGCTTGCTCAGGTCGTACAGGGTCAGCAGCGCCGCGTTGACGCCGGCCAGTGCCTCCATCTCCACGCCGGTGCGCGCCTCGCTGGCGCACTCGCACCACACGCGGATCGCCTGCCGCTCCGGCACCGCCGCGCAGAACACCTGCACCAGTTCCAGCGGCAGCGGGTGGCACAGCGGCATCAGCATCGAGGCCATCTTGGCGCCCTGCAGGCCGGCAATCTCGGCCATCACCAGCGCATCGCCTTTGGGCAGGCGGCGCTCGACGATCAGCGGATAGGCCACTGGGCCGGCATGCAACTCGCCCACCGCCACCGCACGGCGGCGGGTGATGCGCTTGTCACGGACATCGGCCATATGGAAGGCCGCATTCAATTCCCCACTCATCGTGTTGCTCATCCTCCGATGGAGGCCAGGTGCGGGGTCAGCCCGGTCTGGCCCTGGTGCAGTCCATGCCCGGCCGCTTTCAGGCCAAGCTGGGTGGTGATGCGTGCCAGCAGCGCGTCGTGGTCCTCATCGCGCTGCAGCAGCGGTCGCAGCGGCACGCCGAACTCGCCGAACAGGCACAGCCGCAGGTCGCCCTTGGCGGTCACCCGCAGGCGGTTGCAGCCCTTGCAGAAGTCACGCGAATACGGCGCGATGATGCCGATGCTGCCGCGATGGTCGGGGTGGCCGAACTCGCGCGCCGGGCCGGCATCGGCCGCGCGCGGGCGCTCGTGCCAGCCCGCGGCCAGCAGCTGCTCGATCACCCGATCGGCGCGCAGGTGGTGGCGCTGGAAATAGGCTTCATTGTCGCCGGTGCGCATCAGCTCGATGAAGCGCACGCTGAAGGGGCGGTCACGCAGGTAGTCCATCCACTGCGGCAGCTCGTCGTCGTTCAGGCCGCGCAGCAGCACCGCGTTGAGCTTGATCGCCGGCAGGCCCAACGCCTGCGCCAGCGCCAGGCCCTGCTGGATCTCCGGCAGGCGGTCATGGCCGGTGATGGTGTGGAAGCGTTCGCGCTGCAGGCTGTCCATGCTCACGTTCAGCGCGGTCAGCCCGGCCCGGTGCCAACCCGGCAAGCGCCGCGGCAGCAGCGTGCCATTGGTGGTGATGGCCACCTTGCGGATGCCCGGCACCGCCGCCACGGTGGCGATGATCTCGTCCAGGTCCTTGCGCAGGCTGGGCTCGCCACCGGTCAGGCGGATCTTGCTCATGCCCAGCGCGGCAAACGCACGCACCAGGCGCGCGATTTCATCCACCTGCAGGAAGCGCGGGCGGCCATCGGCCTGGTAGCCCTCGGGCAGGCAGTAGCTGCAACGGAAGTTGCAGGCTTCGGTCAACGACAGGCGCAGGTACGGAAAGCTGCGTCCGAAACCGTCGGTGAGTTGGCTCATGGCTGGTCCACCTTGTTGCTCCACCGTCTTGCCTGTGCCCGGAACGGCCCGGATACCCTCGCCTGCTGGAACGATTGCCAGAGTACGCGGCCTTCAGTTCCATCGGCATGACTTAAATCAATCGCGTTCGGCCCCGCGCGGCAGGCGTTGTGGCAGCATGCGGCTTTCCGTGCAGCGGGCGTGTGACAACCCTCATGATGATGAACGATTTCCAGCAATTGCTGCACGCCGCCGGCGAGCAGGCTGAACCGCAACGCCTGCTGTTCGTATTCGTGCGCGCCGAGCTGCCCGAATCGCCCACCAGCGACCAGCGCGACCGTCATGACCGCCGCGAGGGCGGCACCCTGTCGCCGGTGCTGTGCGTGGACAAGCTGCCGGCCGAGGTGCCCAGCTTCCAGGCGCTGGCGGCCGAATCGACCACCACCGGCATCGACTGGGACCTGGTGTTCGTAGCGGCGCTGGATGGCCGTGGCGGTTTCGCGCCGAACAGCGACGAAGCCGCGCGCCCGTTGCAGCTGATGGTCAACGCCATCCATGACGGTCAGATCGGCCGCTTCGCCGCCTTCGACCGTGGCGGCGAGCCCGTTCAGTTCTATTGAGCCACCAGCTGCAGGGTCAGGAAGAAGATCACCAGCACGGTGTTCAGCCCCCAGGCCACGGTCAGCCCGCGCGCCGCCACGCCCAGGTTGGGGCTGTGCGCGGTGGGCGCCGCCCGCCAGACCGCCGGGATGATCCAGCCGGTATAGAGCAGCAGCACGGCAAATACCCCCAGCAGCAGCGGGGTGCGCTGGTTGGCCAGCGCCCAGAGGGCCACCGCCCACAGAATGTTGCTGGGAATGACGCCCTGCAGCCAGAACACACTCCACAGGCGGGAACGGCCTTGGGTGTCGGGGGTGGGGTGCAGCGAAGCGGTGGCGGTCATAAGTCTCCTTCTGTTTAGGAAACGTGCTGAACAAGCCTGCGCTTGGTGGCTGGGAACGTCAACCCGAGTCGCACGTCACGCTTTGGCGCCTGTAGACGCGGGCCATGCTCGACACAGGTCGCTCCCCGCAGAGCCTGTCGTCATCGCCCCTCCCCCTTTGTTCCCTAACGCCCCCCAACCTCGACATCTGTCGCAGATTGCACGGTGCGGGCGGACCGCCGCGCCAGCCGGCACTGGCGGGGCTTAACAGCGTAGGACAATGTCAAAAGCGTCTCCAATCGAGTGATGTTTGCAACTCTTCTGATTGGCATTGCACAGCGCCAGGGGCTCAGATGGCGTGCCACCGGAAAAGGGTGGCCGGGTTTCGAATCCCGAGTTGGTCCTGAGTGATTGCGCTTGCCAGTCGGCGTCCACATTCCGTGGCGCCGGCTGGCAATCCGTCTGCCGGCTATGGCGGGCGGTGCGTGGGGGCGTTCGCGCCCACCGGCTTGGGACCAACCCGGATTCGAACCACGTACCGCCCGCCACTTTTATGGGTGGCGGCTACCGATTGCCCTGCACGGAGCCTTGCCATGAACGAGTCGGACTTCCCGCATCTGCACGCCTACTGCAGCACCGCCGGCGACGACGGTTCGCCACAAGCCGCGCCGCCAGTGGACAGGAACACCTTCATTGCCAACCTCCACCGCATCGGCTCCGGTGCGGCGGCCGACGGGCAACCCTGGCCGGAGCGTCACCAGCTGCCCGGTCGCTGCCTGGCCCTCGCCGATGCCGATTGCGCGCTGAGCGGGTTGCGGGTGGTGCTGGAAATGCTGCTGGCGGCGGAGCGCACCCGGCAGAACGGCGAACCCGGGCAGTACGTGGGCGACCGGGTGATGGAGGGGTTGGTCATGGCCTGCCAGTCGTTGTGCGCCCAGGCGGTGGGGCGGTTGCAGCCCGAAGGGTGAATGTCATGTGCAACGGACTTCAACGAGAACCGCCTCCCACCCGACATGCCAGCGGCGTAGCGCCCTTCGCCGAGGGAATCGCGAGTACATTCCAGCGCTCGGCCAAGGTGCGTTCGACGCGGACAGAAAATGACCGTGCCTCGGCGGGAATCTTCCCTTCAGAGAAGCCAATAGCTATCTCGAAGCGATCCAATCCGAAGTTCCCCGCCTCCAGTCCAGAGCCATCTTCCCGCTTCACTCCGACGTAGACGACAGGGCGCTTCACGTCCACCTTTGCTCTGGCAAGCTGGCGATCCAATTCAGCGCTGCCATCGAAGTACTGCATTCCTTCGTCGTTGGCGATAGAGCTGAGGGTCTGCTTGAACCGATTCACGCCCTCTTGGTCATGCACGCAGAACTGGATCATCTTGAAGGGCCGCTTTCCTACAGCCCATGCGCCGCCAGAGAATCCAAGTCCGACTCCAATCAGAAGGAGTGCTGTCAGGATCCTCACCATCATCAAGGCCCCAGTTTGCAGAGTGTGGCGGACAACGTCGCCGCAGGGCCAAAAATCATGACCCCAAGCACATCTCCGCTCGGTCTTCTCAGGCCGCTTCCCTTGGATGAGGGAGACCTTGTCGGGGGTGAGGAATCTGGGCACGGAATGTCCTTCAGGGCACTGCACCCGCCATCGGCAGATGCTCGATCCGCCATGTCCTGGCGTAGATGAGAATTACGCTTCCGGTCGAGGTGGTCTCGATACGGAAACACTTCAGGCCGGACAACGGATAGCCGACCGCCTTCCAACGATCAAGAAGATGAGCAAGCCCCGGCTCGTCGTCCTCGACCCTGGCGAACTCTATTCCCTCCTCCCCCAGTACGCCGAAGTTCATGAGCGCCGAGCACCCGTAGGCTTCCGAGAAGCAGACGGTTGCCTGCCGGCCGTCCGGCCAGCGCACGTGGACCTTTACCTCGTCGCATACGCCAGGTTTGCTCCTGTCAATGTTGATGGCCAGCAACGTGGCGTCACACCATTCGAGCAAGTTGAAATCTTCGTTCATCCACTGGAATCCGTCAGATGCATACGACGGAGGTGCGACCCCGGTGGCCCCTTCCTCTCTCTCACCACTCCCGAAGCTCCCCAAGGTTGAGATCCCGAGCATAGGAGCGCCGACTACTGATCAGCACCGGCTTGGATGCGAACCTCCGGCCGTCCGTGCATTCAACGGCGAATTGGTAGCTCTGGGGTTCCGGCCCTGCAACGACCATCATGGGGACCGAGAATGTGCTTCCAACCGGTTTCGACGAAGCTACACCTTCGCCCTCCCCGAGCATGCTCAGCTCACAATCCAGAGCGCGAACGTCACCCTGACCTGGCGGCACGCTTCCCGAGACGCGCACGATCATATCGCCACCCAATGTTGCACAGCCGGCCAGAACCAGACCGGCCATGACAGCTGCGGCACACCTCACCTTTGGCATCCTCGGATCCTCAGTACGCACTGCGACGTCTCACGCATACAACCATTCAGGTACGCATCAACCTCATCAATAGATACCCGCCATGATACGAAGGTAGTCGTCGAGCGAATCCACCCGCCGATTGACTGCAATACCCCGTTCTTTCGCGAGCGATTGAAGCTCGAATACTAAAACTCCATATCCCGAGTCCCAGCCATCAGCTTCACCAGGCGACAGTTCCTTCGAAAATCGATCTCCAGGACGGAGCTTCCCGGAGGGCAAACGAAGCTCGTCTGCAACATGCTCCAGCAGCTCCACTACGGTTTCCTGATCCAGACCACTGTCCGCATAGTATTGGTCATAGAAGCCAGTTGGCGACAGCGTCTCTCTTTCTCTCAGTTTGTCTTTCATTTCCATTCGCCTCCATCCACCACCTGCGCTGCAGCCACAATAGAGCATGGAGCCGATATCACAGAACCCCTCCCATACAGTCGTCACCACGGCCACCCGCCCCAAAAGTCTTCCTGCCGAACTCCACGACGCTTGGACTGGACCGAATCAGCGTCCGTTTGCCGCCTGCTGCATCGCCTGCCCGGCCTGGGAACCCGCAGCATGCTGCCACGTCGTGGCATGGGGAGCGGCGCTGATGCCCGAGCCAGTGCTTCCAACTGCAGAATTGGCAGCAGCATTTGCCACCCGTGCGCCGGATGCGACTTCACCAGTTGTCGACGTACTTTCCGGCCCGCTAGCGCCAAGCCTGACCCAGTCCCACCGCCTCTCCGAAACGCAGTCGGCGAAGGTTGCCTGAAGCCTATGCGGATCATCTAGGGAAATCGGCATCGATCCAACATAGGCATAGGTGTTTACTCCACCTTCCAGCCCGATTGGATCACTCTGCGAGTACCGGCCCACCGCCGGGTCGTACTCGCGCTGGTAGTTGTAGAACAACCCACTCGCATCCGTGGCCTGCTGGCCCGGGAAGCGCAGCGCGAAGTCGACTACCACACCATCCCCGTCCGGGTCGGCACTCGGAATCTGGTTGCCGAACACTTCGCTCTTTCTGCTCCAAGCCGGGACATCGGGCTACCGAGCGATTGCCACGCGCGGCCAACCCGGATGACATCGAGTGAGCGCAACTTCGGCTTAGCTGACCTATTGCGCAGACGCGCTGGCCCGATGCGTGAGCATCGGAGGCAGCGCCGACATCAAGGGAGGTCCGTACTGACGGAAACAGAGCCGTCTTCCCTCAGCCAGACGTTCACGTAGGTATCTGGGGGAGGTATCCGATTGATTGACGCCCCTGCGGGAAGGATCTCCCAGCTGGTGATCGAGCCGCAAACTGTTTTATGGATCAACCTGCGACTGTCCAACCCCCGTCTGGCCAGTTCCGTAACAACCACTTCGGGAGGCTGGCGATCAAAGCCTTTGTAGGCAGTGCAACTCTTTCCCGTCTGACCCATGGGGTACGTTGAACTCTCAACCTCATCCCGGCACCCCAGCTGGCCCAGAACGAGCGAGAGGATGGCTAGTATCCGAATGCATCGCATTGCCTGTTGCTCCTTTCCTTTACTGCCCTGCTGTAGGCCTTGTCTACTGCGGCGCCTCCGAGTCCTCCATCGCGCAGCCGAGTTGCACAGATCATCTGCTCTTGATATGCACGACACTCAAGCTCATTGGCCAGCTGCCGATGCTCGATCCCACCATATTCCCAGTCCTTTGGGAATGGGCTTGCACCTTTAGGCCTACCCACGCAGGCATTAGGAACCCTCTTTTCCAATAACGCCTTATGGTTTCGCTCATGCATAACGGTGCATATCTTGTCGCAGCCTGAATTGCAGACACTGACCAGAAATCCTCCATTGCCATCACAAGTCACCATTCCCAGCTGTCCGCCGCACGTACTTGTATCGAACACGGGCTCAAGCCCAAGTGGGTCAGCCGCAAGAAGCGGAGAGGCATTCGAATACCCGTACGCGGAAATGCCGCCGGACAAGCCTATGGGATCCGCTTGCGTATAGCGTCCGGTCGCAGCGTCGTATTCACGCTGGTAGTTGTAGAACAACCCACTCACATCCGTCGCCTGCTGGCCCGGGAAACGCAGTGCCAGCTCGAACGCCACACCATCGCCATCCGGATCAGCACTCGGAATCTGGTTACCGAACACTTCGCTCTTGTTGCTCCACTCCCAGATAGCGACATTCCGTACCGGATCGATTACCACGCGAGGCGTGCCCAGATGATCCGGCTGCACGTAGGCCAGCTCCGGCACGCCGGTAGCCGGCACATTGATCAGCGCCACCGGGTAGTTGTCCAGCCAGATGGCCTGCTGTTGCGCCTGGCCCGTGGCCGAGTAGTTGCCCAGCCACTGCCCTGCTTCGTCATACAGCGTGATCTGGGCAGTCTACCGGCAGGGGTACGCAGCACGCGCTCGCCGCGATGGTTGTAGGCGTTGCTTTCCTGCACGGCATTACCCTGCTTCACCGCGTTCATGCGGTTGGTATCGCTGCAGGTAAACGATCTGCTGTCAGAGCGTGGTATTCCCTGCTGCATTAGGGCTGCGTGCAGCGCGACGATTCGCTACCGTCCGCTGCCCCAGGAGCTGCCGCCCACTAATCGATCCGTCTGAACAGACCACGCCTCCAAAAGATGCTGCGCGCCGGATTCACCACCATTCTTCAGTACAGAAAGAATCGCATCTAATCTACTTTTAATAGCATTGGACATTGGCAACTTCAAAAGCGTCTTCAGCGTCGCGTCCGCCGCCACGAAATCGCCAAGCCGGATGGCGGATATGTATTTTACCCATTCCGAATAGTCGCTTGTGAAGTCAAGACTGTCGACATAGAGCAACAAGTCTGCCGCCGTTCTCACTGTCTCAAGCTTTTTGGCATGCGCCTCATGCATTCCACAGAAAAAACCTTTATCCACTTCCGCGCTTGCAATCCTCTGACCTAGAGACATGTGCAGGTAGGGCAAATCATCATATGTCGGAATTACGAAGGTCCATACATAGGTAGAGGATGGCGCAGGATCCAACGTGAAACCTGAGATAACATCGCGCGTATGTAACGCAATCAAAAAATTGCCAACGACTCGCAGACCGCTCCTCTTGGCCTCGCGCTTCATTCTCCAAAGCGCAATGGATTTCATGCTAGGGCGCCGACTTTTCAGAAGAACCAGAGGCGGCGCCTGGCTGACGATCGTACAAAGCGATAAATGCCTCCCAGCCGAATTCCTTCTCAATGGCTTGCCGCACCAATCCCGAAGTCGCGAACCAAGAGGTATTGGTATGCATGTCAAGACCTTCAGGGCCGAACTCGTCCAAGAGGTAGAGCATCTTTCTTCTAGACATCCTCGCCCTCTCGTCCCGAAGAATTGCGCGACGATGTTTTTTCATAAGCAGTCTGAATTGCTTGGCCGTTGTAACACCGAGCCGCGCAAGCTCATCCAGCAGTTCTTCGGGCTCGAAATCACCATAGTCGTGCCGGCGATGGAACAGACTCCCTACTATTTTTCTTAGAGCCCTTGCGGTCAAGGGTGCCAAGTCAATCTTCGCTCGCGAATGCAATGACTTCACTATCAACTCCACGTCCTGTCATCTACAGGCATGCTACGAACCATCACGGAATCCAGGCCGCATTGTGCCTGGAACCATGAAGATCGACGGATCACTGCCTATCACTGCACATTTAACGACGGCCCCTCAGTTGGACACATCGCTACGTTGGGTTCGGCGAAGTCAACATTGCCACAGACCTCAGGGAACAGAGTACAGAGCGTCTTGCAGGAGGCAAGGTCGCCATTCTCACAGGCTACCTGAAGGGCAACCCGGAGGGCCAGACCCGGCCCGATTGCCTTTGGGGGAAGCAGGTAGTGCGGTTTCTTTTTGTACTTCGGCTTACCTGAATGGCTATCCAGCTGCCAACCCCATCCTGGCCGCTTGGGATCATCCTTCCAATGCTTATCTGGGTTGCCTGTGCCATCTGGCGAGCGAGTCAAATTGCGCTCGCCTTTGCGTCGCGACATTTCCCCTAGAGGATCAACATAGGACAGAGGATTGCTTTCAGCGTAAGAGAATGTGGAGATGCCGCCATTCAGCCCGATGGGATCACTCTGAGAGTAGCGCCCCACGGATGGGTCGTACTCGCGCTGATAGTTGTAGAACAACCCACTCGCATCCGTCGCCTGCTGGCCTGGGAAGCGCAGTGCCAGCTCGAATGCCACACCATCGCCATCTGGATCGGCACTTGGGATCTGGTTGCCGAACACTTCGCTCTTGTTGCTCCACTCCCAGATCGAGACATTCCGTACCGGATCGATCACCACGCGCGGCGTGCCCAGATGATCTGGTTGGACGTAGGCCAACTCCGGCACGCCGGTAGCCGGCACATTGACCAGCGCCACCGGGTAGTTATCCAGCCAGATGGCCTGCTGCTGCGCCTGGCCCGTGGCCGAGTAGTTGCCCAGCCACTGTCCTGCCTCGTCGTACAGCGTGATCTGCGCCGCGCCACCGGCCGGGGTGCGCAGCACGCGCTCACCGCGATGGTTGTAACCGTAGCTTTCCAGCACGGCATCACCCTGCCTCACCGCGTTCATGCGGTTCGCATCGTTGTAGATGAACGTCTTGCTGCCGATGCTGGTGGTATTCCCCGCTGCGTCATGGTTGCGCACCTCGCCATCCACCGCAGCCAGGCGATGGCTGGTTGGGGGATAGGTGTAGCTGGCGGTGCCTGCCGAAGTGGTCAGCGGGGTGCGATTACCGGTGGAGTCAAAATTCTCAAGCCCCCTCTTCGAAGAGGGGGCTGAGAAGGCACGCTACTCTTGTGATCCACCAGCCAAATGCTGCTTTCTCCTCAAGGCAACGAGAAAGAAGGCTGTCGCAGCTAGCAACGCGCCACACGCATCCCAGATTCGGTCAAGCCACAGCATCAAAGTGAAAATGGCCAGCCACATTACAGATAGTGCAAGAAACCATCCGCGCGTCAGCTTCATAGGGCTCAATACACAGTTTGAATTCCAACCATAGCGCAGACGATACCCAATGCAACCTAATAGATTGCCGGCATCCCTTCCTCCAACTGCTGCAACGCCGGCGACAAAGGGCAAAAGCAGCGTCAGATCCGACGCACCAGATGCCGGCAAGGTCAGCCGCGTTGATAGGGGGGGGGCGGAAGAACCAGCAGCGCAGGCGCAGCGACCTCATGCACCATGACTTCCTGCACAGGGAGTAGGTGTTATACCTCACTACATTACCAGCACGACCCGTCGCGAGGTCGGCAGGCTGTGGCACTCCGCTGCAGACCTGACCCATCGGAAGGGCTGGCACGCGCACGGCCCAGGGGAACGGCAATGAAGAGCAGCCGAGTGACGTCGTGGGCGCTGGCCGCGATGATGGCCGCAGTGGGCACCGCGCACGCAGGGGAAATCCAGGTAGATCGAGGCGCTTACGCACTGCAGGCCGAAGAAACGGGGTCAGGCCCGATCACCGTGGTCTTTGAATCCGGTTTCGGCCAGGGCGCGGGCGCCTGGAAGGAGGTGGTTGCGGGTCTGGGGCGCAACTATCACAGCATCACCTACGCCCGTGCAGGACTCGGCAAGTCCGGCAGCGACGGTCACCCCAAGCGCATCGATGCGCATCTGGCCGACCTCACGGCCGTGATCGATACGCTCGCCCCCGGTCGCCGCGTTGTGCTGGTGGGTCATTCCTATGGCGGCCTGCTGGCCACGGAGTTTGCACGCCGCCATCCGGAGCGGCTGCAGGGCCTGGTGCTGGTGGACCCGGCCACGATGGGGCAGCGCCATGCGTTCAAGCAGGCCGACAGTGCCCGCGTGCAGGCAGATGATGCCCGGCTGCGGGCGATGCTGCCGCCAGCCATGGCCGCCGACTACGCCGTGCTGACCGAACAACTGGATGCACCCGGTGCGGAAACCCCGCGCACGATGCCGGACGTGCCGGTGGCGCTGCTGACTGCAACGCGGCTGGCTGCCGAGCCGCTGTTCTTCGAGGAAACCGCAGGGGGCAAGGCGCTCTGGAAGGCACAGCACGCCCTGCTCTTCTCGGGGTTCACGCGCGGCACGCATCGCTACCTGGCGACCGGGCACACCCTCCAGCGCGAGGATCCTGCTGCGGTGGTGGCCGCGATTCAATCCGTCTCCGGCACCTTGAAGTAGCCGTTCCAGGCAACGGCCTTCCGGGTTGTCCCGGCTACTGCCCCCGCAGGCGCACCGCAAAATAGCGCGCCGGGGAAAGGCCAAGCGCCTTCTTGAACATCGTGATGAAGGCCGTCACCGACTCATAGCCCAGCGTCTCGGAAACGCGTTGTACCGGTGCGCCCGTGGCAAGTTCCCGAATGGCGATGAGCAGGTGCAGCTGCTGTCGCCAGCGCCCGAAGGACAAGCCCGTTTCCCGTTCGATGAGCCGGGTCAACGTGCGCGCGCCCAGGGCCAGGCGCACTGCCCACTGGCCGATGGTGCTGCGGTCTGCCGGATCCGCCGACAGCGCCGCCGCCAGCGCACGCACCTTCGGGTGATGGCTGACCGGCAGCGACAGATGCTCGGCCGGCATCTGCACCAGTTCGTCCAGCAGCACCCGCGCCAACCGGTCGGTGTGGCTGCCATGCGGGTAGTCCAGCGGCGCGTCGGCCAGGTGCAGGATCATCTCGCGCAGCATCGGCGAGATCGCCAGCGTCACGCACTGCGCCGGCAGGTCGACGACGCCGGGCTCGACGAACAGGTAGCACAGGCGCGCGTTGGCGGTGGCGCGATTGCTGTGCGGCATGCCACCCGGAATCCAGACGCCACACTGGGGCGGCACGATCCACAGCGCATTGGCCACTTCGCAGGTCACCGCGCCATGCAGCGCAAGAATCAGTTGACCCTTGCGGTGCTCATGCACGGGAATCTCTGCGTCGTGCTCGGCCACCTGCAGGCGGCTGGCAACCGCCGGGCGATCGGTCTCGTCCGGGTCCAGGTCAAAGCCGGGGAGCGAAATGCGAGCCATTCTCACATTGACCGGTTTTAGCGATTGATTGTCATTGTAGCGAAATTCGCCGTTGCGGTCGCTCACTAGCATGGGCCGCATGCACTCCCCCACCCCGCTCCGCCCCCACGTGCTCCAGGCATTTGCCCGATTGAAAAGCCCTGCCCTCAGGACCGACCAGGAAGCAGTGCTGTTCTCGCTCAAATGCCTGCTCGCCGCGTCGCTGGGGCTGTATGTCTCTCTGCGGATCGGCCTGAATCGCCCATTCTGGGTGATCGGGACGGTCTATCTGGTGTCGCAGCCCCTTTCCGGGGCAACACTGAGCCGCGGCCTGTTCCGCCTGCTCGGTACCGTGGGCGGGGCCGTCGCCACCGTCATGCTGGTGCCACGCTTCGCCAATGAACCCCTGGTGCTGAGCGCCGCGCTCGCCACCTGGATGTCGCTTTGCCTGTATCTGGCAATGCTCGACCGCACGCCACGTGCCTATGCGTTTCTGCTGGCCGGCTATACCACCAGCCTGATCGGGTTTCCTGCGGTGATGGTGCCGGCAGACGTGTTCACCATTGCCATCACGCGGGTGCAGGAAATCGCCATCGGCATCCTGGCCGCAACGCTGGTCCATGGGCTGGTGCTGCCGCGCCGGGTTTCGTCGCGCGTGCACGCACGGGTCGCTGCCGTGCTGGATGACGCGGAACGATGGACGAGGGACATGCGCGCCGGCGCATCGGACACGGTGCTGGCGACGGACCGCTCGAAAGTGGCAGCCGACCTGCTCGAGTTGCATGTGCTGTCGATCCACCTGCCCTTCGACAGCGCCCACGGCGTGGCCCAGGTACGGATCCTGCGTGCCGTGCATGACCGGATGCTGGACGTACTGATGCTCTCCAGCGCGGTGGAAGATTCCATCGACCGGCTGCGTTCACCACAGGCCGGCGCGATGGATGCAACGGGCTGGCGCGATCTGCTGCAGGCCGGCCTCGCCGCGCAACAGACCGAGCTCGACCTCGCCCACGCCGACTGCCGCGTGCTGCAGGCACAACTATGCGCTGCCCGGCCCGACTGGCGCCGGCATGTACCTGCTCGCCTTGCGCGATATGCGCAGGGTGCGGTACTTCACCGGGATCATCGGCTTGCCCTGCGCAGCGCGCTGGGCGCGTTCGTCGGCATCCTGATGAGCTGCGTTCTGTGGATCGTTACCGGCTGGTCGGACGGCGCCACGGCGGTGTCCATCATCGGCACGGCGTGCGTGCTGTTCGGCACGATCGAAGCGCCTGCGCCGCATGTCATGCGCTATCTGGTGGGGTCGTTGATTGGCGTTGCCGTCGGCCTGCTCTACGGTCTGCTGATCTTCCCCGCGTTGTCCGATATCACCGGCCTGATTGCCGCGCTCGCGCCGGTACTGCTGCTGTGCGGATCGTTCCTGGCCCGGCCGCCCTTCATCATGGCCGCGCTGGGCGTGGTGCTGACCTTCCCGCTCATCGCCGGCCTGGGTGCGACCAATGCGATCAACATCGTCGGCGCACTCAACAACAGCGTTGCGTTGTTCGTCGGTACGACGGTGGCACTGTGCAGCATGCAGCTGTTCCAGACCGCCGATGCGGGCCGCAACCGCGCACGGCTGGAGCGTTCGATCCGTCGGGATATCGCACGACACGCCGCCGGACAAGGTGGCGTGACCCGCGCTTGGCTCAGCCGCATGCTGGATCGAATCGGGCTGCTCGCTCCCAGGCTGCAGGGCCTTTCCAGCGCCGCGCACGACGTGCGGGCATTGTTTGCGGATGTTCGTGCGGCACGTGCATCCAGCCAACTCCGCGCACTGGAAAGCTGCCTGGACAATCCGCAGGTCCGGGCGCTTCAAGCACTGCTGATCGAACGCCTCGCCGAGCATTTCAGGGTTCGTGCTCACCCGCCGCGCCCTATCGACACCCATCTTCTGGAACTGCTGGACCGAATGCGCGAAGCAGTGGTGACCAGCAGCGGGGCTGATCGGGAGCATCTGTCGCACCTGCTCTGCGGGTTGCGCCGCGACCTTCTCGTACCTTTGTTCACCCACCGGCGCTGACCTCATGCTTCCTGATCTTTCGATTGATGGCGTGCTGATCCCCGGCCTTCTCGCCGTGGCCGCCGCCGCGCTGGCGCTGTCGATGCTGACCTCGCGCCTGCTCGCCAGTCTCGGCCTGTACCGCTTGTTCGCCGCGCGACCACTGGTGGGCCTGTCCCTGTTCGTGATCCTGGCGGAGCTGATGATCCGGCTCGCGCCCCTGTTCGAGAAATGAGATGAAACACACGCTTGCTGTCATCGGGCGCTGGAGCGCAACCCTGGTTGTATTCGCGATTGCTGTCGTTGCCGCACTGTCCATCTGGAAGCGTTACGAAACACGCCCGTGGACGCGGGATGGACGGGTGCGCGCCGACGTGGTGCGCGTTGCATCAGACATGGGCGGGCTGGTCACCCAGGTGCTGGTGCACGACAACCAGCGGGTGAGCGCCGGACAGCTGCTGCTGGTGCTGGACCAGCCGCGCTTCGCTGCCGCACTTGAGAAGGCCGACGCAGCGGCCAGCAGCGCACGCGCCACGCTGGCGCTGGCCCGCCGCGAATCGACGCGGGACAACGCACTGGGCAACCTGGTCGCTTCGGAAACCCGCGAACGCAATGCCGCCAAGGTCGATACCGAGCTGGCAGCGCTGGCGCAGGCACGGGCCGAACAGCGCGTTGCCCAGCTCAACGTGCAACGCACCGAGGTGCGTGCGACCACCGATGGCATCGTCACCAACCTGGACCTGCACGCGGGCGACTACCTGCAGCCGGGGGCACAGGCGCTGGCGCTGATCGACACCCGCAGCCTGCGCATCGAGGGCTATTTCGAGGAAACCAAGCTGGCCTGCATCACCGAGGGCGATGCCGCCGTGGCCCGGCTGATGGGCGACGACCACGACGTGCGCGGGCACGTGGATACCATCGCCGCCGGCATTGCCGACGATCAGCGCTCAAGCACCCACAACCTGCTGCCGGCGGTGGCGCCGACCTACACCTGGGTGAGGCTGGCACAGCGGATCCCGGTACGCATCCGCATTGATGATGCGCGGCCGGATACCCGCCTGATCGTCGGTCGCACTGCGAGTGTGACCATCACGCCCTCGGCACTGGGAACCTGCAAGTGAGCCTGCGAACACTACGCGGTGGGCTGCTTGCCCTGCTGCTGCCGATGACGGCCTGTGTCTCCGGCCCCGACTATCACCTGCCTGCGAATGCCGTCGCTGCCTCCACACGCGCGGCGCAGGCGTTCGTCTCGGGCAAAGAGGCATCGTTCAGCCACGACCCACCACCGGATCGGTGGTGGGAACTGTATGGCGACCCCCAGCTTGACGCCTACGTACGCGATGCACTGGCGGCCAATACCGACCTGCGCGCCGCCGATGCCAACCTTCGGCGCGCCAGCGCGACCGTGCTGGAGTACCGCGCGCGCGGTGCCGTGCAGGCCGACGTGGATGCATCGGGCACGCTCACCCATGCCGGTGGTTACACCCTGGCGTCGGCCGCGCCGCAGTCCTATGCGCTGGGCCTTCACCTCTCCTATCCACTGGATCTTGCAGGCGGCATCCGCCGCGGCATCGAAGCCGCCAACGCCGACGCGGAGGCCATCGCTGCGGCACGGGACCAGGTCCGCGTGGTCGTCGCTGCGGCTGTCACCCGTGCCTATCTCCAGATCTGCACAAGCAATCACACGCTCGCTGCGACCCGGCATGTGCTGGCGATACAGCGCGCCACGCTGGAGGCAACCCGTCGCCTGGCTGCAGGCGGGCGTGGAACGGACTTCGATGTCAGCCGTGCCGGAGCCGCGGTCAACCGCAGCGCGGCGGCGGTACCGCACCTGCTGGCAGAACACCAGGCCGCACTGTTCGAACTGGCCGCACTGATGGGCAGGGTCCCGGCAGACTATCCCAGGGAGGCCGAAGCCTGCCCCCAGCCCCCTGAGCTGGAGCAGGCGCTGCCGGTCGGTGACGGCTGGCAGCTGCTCCAGCGGCGCCCCGACATACGTGCCGCGGAGCGTAGCCTTGCCGCGGCCACAGCGATGATCGGCGTAGAGACTGCGGAACTTTATCCGCGGGTCACCCTGGGCGCGTCCCTGGGCACGGCGGGCATGCGACGGCAGCTGCTTTCCGCCGACAGTTTCGGGGCGAGCGTCGGGCCGCTGCTGTCATGGCACTGGCCCAACCGCCGCGTGGCCAAGGCCCGGATCGCAGCGGCCGGTGCCAATGCAGATACGGCTCTTGCTTCCTTTGACGGCGCGGTGCTGCAGGCACTTCGCCAGACCGAGACTGCGCTTTCTGCCTGCACGCAGGCGCTTGAACGCGAGCGCAGCCTGGCACAGGCGCGTGGGGACGCAGCGCGGGCCGCGGGACAGGCGCAGCAGCTCTACCGTTTCGGCAGGATCGATTTTCTCGATGTGCTTTCGGCCCAGGCCGCGCTGGCAGATGCGGAGTCCGCATTGGCCGCATCGCGCGCGGACCGGATCGATCGCCAGATGGATCTGTTCCTGTCACTGGGCGGCGGCTGGGGCGCATTGGGTCCGGCCCCGGACGGGGCCGGTTGATCCGTTCCGGGGCGGCGACTGCACGTCACGCTGTGTGTTCAGGAAAGTGCCGCGCACACCCGTATTCATTCACGCTGTCTGCCCTATATTCCCGCCACAGCGCCGCATGCTGCGGCCATGACGGAGGCACATCCATGAAGACCACACGTTTGCTTGCCATCGCTTTGACCACCGCCACCGCGTTGGCTGCGGCCCCCGCCTTCGCCGATCCGCCGCACCACGCCCGCGGCAACGGCCCGCCGCCGCATGCAGGTGGCCCGCACAACCGCGATGCGCCGCCGCCGGGCTGGCAGAAGAAGGCCTGGCGTCGTGGCGACCGCCTGCCTTGGGCCGAAGTGGACCGCCGCTACTGGGTGGACGACTACGCGCGCTATGACCTGCGCGAGCCGGGCCGCGACCGGCGCTGGGTCCGGCAGTCCGATAACGAGTACCTGTTGGTGGAGATCGCCACCGGGCTGATCATCGACGCGCTGCATCGCTGACACCTCGTGCGGTGTCCCTCCGCGCGGCAGAACGCCGCGCGGAGGGATACTTCACGACCTGGGCTGTGACGATCGGCGGCGCTTATGCCCCCGACGCTGTACCTGCCTTCGCGGCCGCCCGGCATGCATGCCCTCCCGCAGTGCGATATACGCGCACATCAGCGCTGTGGCAAACAGTCCCATCGCCACCAGCAGTTCGTATCCCCGATCACCGAAGAGCAGGCGGAGGGAGACCTCCAGTGAGCACAGCCTGCCACAGCGCAGGCCCTGCTCGTTGAAGCCATGGATGAGCACCAGCACGCCCATCAGCCCGCACAACGCCATCAGGGCCAGGCTTGCGATGAAGATGAAAGGTCGATGGATGCGCATGCGTTCGTCGCGGTCTTCTAGGGTGACGTCAAGCGCGACGTTGTGAGCACGCGATCGGAAGCATCCAGCTCCACCGACCAGGCTTCGGTATCCAGGCCCAGCCGGTTCTCATACCACCATCGCTGCGCACAGCGACCACTGCATCCACGGCTGGCATAGCGGGTAAAGGGAGCACCGGCGTGCTCCACCACGTCAGGTTGCCCCAGCGCCTGGAGTACTTCGGCCTTGCCCGCCCCGGCCGAACCGAGGCAAGCGCGCGGGAATGCCACGCCGAGATTGCCGAGCAACCGGCAACGTACGCCAGGAACAGGCCGGCAAGCCCCCACATCAATGTCCTCATTGACAGATCCCCTCCTGCGCCGCGCGCCCGCGCATCATCCGCGCAGACCTTCCTCAACGTCAAACCGGCCTGTTGCGGCGCCCGTCATCCGTGCTAGCGTGCGCCGACCGATGATTCAGGATGAACACAGGGACGCCCGTCGATGGCAGGCAAGGGCCGGAAGGACAGGATCGCGCAGGAGATCGGCCTGTTCATGCAGCAGTACGCGCGCAAGGCGCAGCGCCATGCAGAACCCTGCGACCGGCTGTACGACCGGGGCTGGAAGCGCGGCTCAAGCGCTTGCCGCCCTAGGAAGTGGGTAGGCTGCTTTCCGCAGAGCATGACGAGGATGAGCAGCCCCGTTGCATGGGCCAGGCGCGCCATTGTCGTGACGTTCTGTAGCGCGCTATGCGCCTGCGGTATGGTGATGGACAGTTCGTTCGACACCCTGCAGGAGGCGCTTGACTCCGACAGGGTGAACAAGGGGTGGATTCCCGGCTGGGTGCCGCAAGCGGCGACCGATCTGCGCGAGGTCCATGACCTCGACTCCAACACCAGCGCGCTGGCCTTCACCAAGCCCGCTGCGATACCACTGCAGCTGCCTGCGGATTGCCAGGCGACCACATTCAACAACAGTGATCCTGTTGCATTCAATCGATACTGGTGGCCTGGCAACGGGACGCTCAGTGCGTCGTACCGCGTTTTTCGCTGCGCGCCCGAATCCGGAAAATCCGTCTTCGTCGCCATCAACAGGGCCGAAGACCACGTGCTCTTCTGGCGAACCTACGCGCGCTGATGCGCCAGCGCCACCTATTCCTCCCCAGGACCCCCATGATGCCCAACGCACGTGCACGCTCCGCCGCCCTCGCCCTTCTGCTCCCGGCGTGGCTGCCAGTTTTAGCCGCGCAGAACGCCCCTGCCGACGTCAAGGCCATCGAACAGGTGGTCGAATCGTTCCGCACCTCGCTGATCAACAAGGACAAGCCGACCTACATGAGCCTGTTCTTTTCTGACAAGCCGGAAGATATCGGCTGGCAGTTCGTTTCCGAGGACGCGCGCCTGCAGGACATCCGCAAGGCCAAGCCCGATGCGATCAAGGCGCGGCAGATTCCCGCCAACAACTTCATCGCGCTGATTGACGGGGCGGTGGCCTCGCCGAAGCTGAAAGAAGAGACATTCTCCAACACGAAGATCGAGACGGACGGCGATGTGGCCTCGGTAGCGTTTGACTACAGCTTTCACGACGATGGGGTGAAGACCAACTGGGGCAAGGAAATGTGGCAGCTGGTCCGCACCGAACAGGGCTGGAAGATCTTCTCGGTGATCTATTCGATCCGCGATTCACGCAGCCCGGCCAACTGAACGTCTTGAGGACGCCGAGCGCGGATTGCGATCCATTCAGCCAGGGCATTGGCATCCGGCAAGGGATCGGGCAGAGTTCGGCCACGTGCAAGGACGCTCGCAATGACCCGCCTGCTGATCATCGAAGACAACCCCGAACTGGTTGCCAACCTGTACGCCTTCTTTGAGCCGCTCGGCTATGTGCTGGACGACGCCCGTGACGGCGCCAGTGGCCTGCGTCGGGCCACGCAGAACGACTACGATGCCATCCTGCTGGACCTGATGCTGCCACGCCTGGACGGGATGGCGCTGTGCCGGAAGCTGCGCCAGGAGTTCCAGAATCCGGTGCCGATCCTGATGCTGACGGCGCGCGATCCGGTCGAAGACCGCGTGCAGGGCCTGGCGCTGGGCGCGGATGACTATCTGGTCAAGCCCTTCTCGCTGAAGGAGCTGGATGCGCGGATCAAGGCCCTGGTGCGACGCGCCCAGGGCCGCCAGGTCGACAGCGTACTGGCGTGGAAGGACCTGCAGGTCGATACGCGGTCGCCGCAGGCCTGGCGGCAGGGACGCTGCATCGCGCTGACGCCCACCTCGCACAAGCTCCTGTTGTGCCTGGTACGCGCGGCACCCGCCGTGGTCCGCAAGCAGGAGATGGAATACCTGGTCTGGGGCGACGAGCCACCGGACGGCGGCGCGCTGCGTACCCACATCCATGAGCTGCGCCTGCAGGTGGACCGCAGTTTCGACACCACGCTGATCGCCACGGTGCACAGCGTCGGCTGGCGCATGCCGGCGTGACCCCCGCCGCTCTCTACCGGCGCCTGACCCTGCGCACCCGCATCACGATTTCGTTCGTGCTGCTGATGGCCGGCGCCATGGGCTTCATCGTTCTGGCCGAACAGGTGGACTACGACCAGGTACGGGCCGCCGTCGTTGGACGCACCCAGGACAGCCAAGTACGCCGCCTGCAGGACGAGCTGGCTCGTGGCCAACGCCCCGCCCTGCCCTCCGGCAGCGCACTGTACGATGCCCGGAACGTACCTGTGGTGCTGCGCCAGTATGGCCTGGGCTACCACGGCGAAGCAGCACCCAACGAGTGGCACCTGCGCGTGTTCGACAGTGGCGGACAGCGCTACTACCTGCTGCAGGACGCGGCGCCTTATGGCTATCTGGAATACCTGATCAACGCCTTTGCAGCGCTGGTCATTTCGATCTGCGTGCTCGGCGCCTTCCTGATCGGTCGCAAGGTGGCGTCGCACGTCATCGCGCCCATCACGCAGTTGGCCGATGCCGTGCAGAGCGGGCGGAAGCCCTTTCCCCGCCAGGACGCACGCGACGAGATCGGTGTTCTGGCCCGCGCCTTTGCCCGGCACAGTGATGAACTGGAGCGTTTCCTTCACCGCGAGCAATGCTTCAGCGGCGATGCCAGCCATGAGCTGCGTACGCCGCTGGCCATCATCGGCGGCGCTGCGGAAACCCTTGCCTGCCAGCTTCCTCCTGACAGCCATCTGGTTCCCAGCGCGGAGCGCATCCTGCGTACCACCCAGGAGATGCAGCGCCAGTTGTCCTGCCTGCTGTTGCTCTCACGTTCCCCCGGCTCAGTCCCGCGCAGCGAGGTGGCTTTGCGTCCGTTGATCGAGTCCTGCGTGGAGCGCTGCCAGCCCTGGCTGGCCGGCAAGCCGGTCGGCATCACCGTTGATCCCGGTCGCGAGGTAACGATGCACACCAGTCCGGACCTGGTACACAGCGTGATCTGGAACCTGACGCGCAACGCCTGCCAATACACCGAACAGGGCAAGGTCCGGATCACCCTGGACACCACCGCACTGATCATCGCAGACACCGGCCCCGGCCTGCCCTCCAGCATCGACCCGCAGCAGTTCCAACGATTCGTGCCCGGGGTACCGCACAGCGGCGAAGGATTGGGACTGTCCATCGTGCAGCGCATCGTCGAACACCTTGGCTGGACAATGACGGTACAGTCCTCGGAGCGCGGCTGCCGGTTCGCCCTGCACTGGCCTGCGGCCCGCATCTGACGTATTCCTGACAGTGGCGTGCACATGCTCGGGGTTGTCCCAACCTCGAGAACGGCATGCAGCACCCCAAGCACAGCGGCAAGTATCCGCACGGCAAGACCGGCCTGAGCCGCATCTTGCACACCCTGGTCCATTCGCGCGATGGCTTCATCGCGACCTTCCGCGGCGAGGCCGCCTTTCGCCAGCTGCTGCTGCTGCACGCGCTGTTGATCACTGCGGCGTTCGTGCTGGACATCAGTACAACCGAGCGCGCGTTGGTGCTGGCGGTCTGCTTCATCAGCCTGCTGGTGGAACTGCTCAACTCGGCAATCGAGGTCGTGGTTGATCGCATCTCGCTGGAGCAGCACCCGCTGTCGAAGAACGCCAAGGACATGGGCAGCGCCGCACAGACCACCGCGTTGTTGATGGTCGGCGCGGTGTGGGGTGTGATCCTGCTGGGCTAGGCCGGCAATCCTGACAACTTCCTGATAAGGCCGTTTCGATACTGCGCGCACTCCTGTTCCGCGGACCCTGCTCGTGCGTCAATGCCTCCGTTTTCCACGGCCCCATCCGATCATCCTGGTCTGGGCCGCAGCGTTTTTCTTCACCACGATTGGAAACATCGCCCTCTGGAAGTCGCTGTGGGAACTGATCGATCTCAACGGTGTGCGCAGCAACCTGTTCCTGGCCAGCCTGCCGCTGGTGTTGTTCTGCCTGTTCAATCTGCTGCTGACGCCATTGCTGGCACTACCCTTCGTGCGCAAGCCGCTGCTGGCCGTACTCATCGTCACCAGCGCCGCCTGCAGCTATTTCATGCTGCACTACAACGTGCTGATCGATCGCAGCATGGTGCAGAACGTGTTCGAGACCAATCAGGCCGAACTGAACGCCTATCTCTCGCTGCCGCTGCTGTTGACCCTGCTGGCGCTGGGCGCGATGCCCGCTGCAGCGCTTGCCCTGGTGCGCACCGCCAGCGGAGCGGGGTCGATACGGTCGCTGCTGGTGTGGCCGGCCAACGTTCTGGCGTCACTGGTAATGCTGCTGGTGATCGGCTTTGCGTTCTACAAGGACTACTCCTCACTGCTGCGAAATAACCGCTACATCCGCGACCAGGTACTGCCGTTGAACGTGATGCGCCATACCCACGGTTACCTGAAAAGCCTCCATAGCACCCGCCAGCAACCGCTGCGCCCGATCGGCACGGACGCGCGGCGCACACCCGGCCCGCGCCCGAAGCTGGTGGTCATGGTCGTCGGCGAGACCGCGCGGGCACAGAACTTCCAGCTCAACGGCTACCCACGCGCAACCAATCCCCGGCTCTCACGCACGGAAGGCGTCATCAGCTTCAGTGATGTCTCCTCGTGCGGAACCGCAACGGCCATCTCGGTGCCGTGCATGTTCTCGCAGATGACCCGCCAGCAATACGACGACGTTCGCGCGGCGACCGAGGAGAACGTGCTCGACATCCTGCAGCGTACCGGCGTCAGCGTGCTCTGGCGCAACAACAACAATGGCGGCTGCAAGGGCGTGTGCGAGCGCGTGCCGACCGAGGACATGCCTGCGCTGAAGGTGGCGGGCCAGTGCGTCAACACCGACAGCACCTGCTACGACGACGTGCTGCTGCACCAGCTTGGCACACGCATCGACGCGATCAACGGCGACGGCCTGGTCGTACTGCATCAGCTGGGCAGCCACGGCCCGACCTACTTCGAGCGCTATCCGGCTGCCTCGCGGGCCTTCAGCCCGACCTGCGACAGCAACCAGATCCAGCATTGCAGCAACGAGGCGCTGGTCAACACCTATGACAACACCCTGGTGCATATCGACCGGGTACTGGCGGAGACCATCGACCTGCTGCAAGGCTACTCGGACCGGCGCGACGTTGCGCTGATCTATGTGTCCGACCACGGCGAGTCGCTCGGCGAACGCGGCATGTACCTGCATGGCACGCCCTACTTCATCGCCCCGCGCGAACAGACCCAGGTGCCGATGGTGATGTGGCTCTCAACGGAGTTCAGCCGCAACGCGGGCCTGGACATGGCCTGCCTGCGTGGGAATGCGCTGCACCGGGCGCACAGCCACGACAACATCTTCCACTCGCTGCTGGGCCTGTTCGGGGTCAGCAGCACGGTGTACCAGCGTAATCTGGATGTGTTTGCCGGATGCCGCCCGTCGGGTTCGCCGGCTGTGGCCGCCACGCCGGCGAAGAAGCGGCACCGGCTGATGCCGGTCACCGCCCGCAACGTGGCGCGCTACTGCGCCGCCAGGGCGAAATCCAGGCCCGCACACACCGCCGCCACCTGGGCGTCGTTGCATTCCTGCGGGTTGGTGCGCGGGCTGTCCGGGTAGACCTCGGTGGTGGTGGCAAAGCGTGCGTCGGTGAAGCCGGCGCAGGCGCCGATCGAACGCGACTCGCCCCAGACCACGCCCGGCGACTGCAGCGGCAGGCCGACCAGGTTGCCGTCGGCATCGGCCGGGGCGATGTGGGTGATGGGCGCCACTGCGGCAATCAGGGCCTTCTGGAACTCGGCCTGCGGATCTTCGCTGTTGCCGATCACATAGAAGCCATCGGGAATCGTGTCGCGCTCGAACGGCTTGCCGTCGCGCGCGCAGCGCGCCGGATCGAACTCGTTCAGGTCGCTGTCGGTGGTCTCGTGCAGGTCCAGGTGCACCAGCAGGTTCGCCTTGCGCTCGCCCACCCAGGCCATCAGTGCGGCGGCTTCCTTGATCTGGCCGCCGTCACGGAAGCTACGGTTCGGATCGATCGCATCCGGGTTCCAGCGCTGGATGCGCTCGTAGCCCCACGGGCTGACGCATGGCGCGACGATCAGGTTCAGCCGGCCCAGGTAACGCTCGGCCTGCTGTTCCAGGAACTGCAGGGCGCCGTGCACGCCGCTGGTTTCGTAGCCATGCACGCCGCCGGTGATCAGCGCGGTCGGCAGCGCCGGGTTCCAGTCGTGGTTGACCACGGCGAACAGCGGGTAATGGTCCGGTGCATAGTCCAGCTGGCCGTACTGGATCACGTCGAAAACGCTGTCGTCCAGGCGCTCAAGGGCGGCCACCACGTCATCGTGGTAGCTGCGCTGGCGCTGCTGGCGGGCCCGCCACTGTGCGCGTTCCGCGTCGCCCCAGGGCTGTCCGGGGGTGCCGATCGGGTAGAACTGCGCAACAGTCATGGGGGTACTCCAGGGGTCGAACGGGGGGATGCAGCCGGACATTCTAAGCCTTGTCGCGCCTGTGGGTACCGCCACCCAGGCCCCGCCTTCATCCAGCCGGGGTCATCTGGTTGTAAAATCAACGGTTTTTGGCCCCTCACCCCTTGATGGCGAACGCAGCGCAGCCGGTCCTGGGTGGACCGGAGTTCCTCCGCCTGCTCGCCCGTCTCAGCGACGGCGCGATGCCGGCCAGCAGTCCCGCCCTGACCGATCGCCTCGGCCAGTGGGTGGACTGGAGCCGTGCCGTGGCCCTGTCCGGCGCGTTGGGCGGACGCCTGCCCGAGCCCGGCGAAGCTGCCGAGCGGGCCGAGGATGTACTGGCCGACTGCGCCCAGGCCCATGCCAGCCTGCTGGCCTCGATCCGCGAGGACGCCGAGGCCGAGCGCCTGCTGGACCTGGCCGAGGCCGCTGCCGCACCCAACTTCGCTTCGCTGCGCCAGCGCTACCGGGTGCTGCAGCAGGCCATCCAGACCGCCACCGGGCGCCTGCGCGGCCGCCTGCGCGACCAGCTGGTACAGGTCTCGCCGGAGCTGGCGCGACTGGCCGAGGTTGATGCGGTGATGGAACAGACACTCACCCCGCGCGAGCACAGCTTGCTGGCCACCGCGCCGGCGGTGCTCGGCGCCCGTTTTGAACGCGTGCATGGCCAGCCCGGCTGGCGCGCGGCCTTCCGCCATGACATGCGCACGCTGCTGCTCGCCGAGCTGCAGCTGCGCTTCCACCCGATCGAAGGGCTGCAAGACGCCCTGCGCTCCCACTGACCGGAACACAATGTCCAGAACTGCTCTCCATGTCGTTGTTTTCCTTGTCGGCCTGCTGGCCGTGTGCTGGATCGGCATTGGCTACGTTTCGGTGCATCCGCTGGGTGCAGCGGTGGCGGCGATCATTGCGGCCTGCTACATCGCCGGCGGCGTGGAGCTGTACCGCTACCGCCAGGCCAGCAACGGCCTGCGCGCCGCACTGAATGACCTGTCCAGCGCGAAGGAAAGCCTCGCCCCATGGCTGGAGCGCGTGCCGGTAGGCCTGCGCAACGCCGTGCGCCTGCGCGTGGAAGGCGAGCGCACCGCCCTGCCCGCACCGGTGCTGACCCCGTACCTGGTCGGCCTGCTGGTGCTGCTGGGCATGCTCGGTACCCTGCTGGGCATGATGGACACGCTGCGTGGCACCGGCCTGGCCCTGCAGAGCGCGACCGACATGGCCGCGATCCGCGGCTCGCTGGCCTCGCCGGTGCAGGGCCTGGCGGTGGCCTTCGGTACCTCGATCGCCGGCGTGGCCAGCTCGGCGATGCTCGGCCTGTTGGCTGCGCTGCTGCGCCGCGACCGCCTGCAGGCCGTGCAGCAGCTTGACCGCGCCATTGCCGGCGACCTGCACCCGTATTCGCAGGCCTGGCAGCGCGCCGAATCGCTGCGCCTGCTGCAGGCACAGTCCGCCGCGCTGCCGGCGCTGGTCGACCGCCTGCAGGCGATGACCAGCACCTTTGAACAGCACAGTGCGGCCGCCAATGAGCGCCTGCTGGCTGGCCAGGCCGAGTTCCTGACCCAGAGCCAAGCGCTGCAGGAACGCCTGGCCCTGTCGCTGCAGCAGTCGCTGCGCGAAGGTGCCGAAGCCAGTGCCGCGGCCATCGGTGGCGCGCTGCAGCCGATGGCTGAAACCACCCTGGCCGGTCTGGCTCACCATGGCGAAGCGTTGCATGCCCGTGTCGAGCGCGCCGTGCAACAGCAGCTGGCGGGCCTGAGCGACGGTTTCGAACGCAGCCGGGTCGCCACCGAAGCCAGCTGGGCCAAGGTGGTGAGTGAACAGACCCAGGCACAGCAGGCGCTGGTGAGTGATCTGCGCCAGCACCTGCAGGCCTTCAGCGATAGCCAGGGCACGCACGCCGAAGCACTCGTCGCGCGTATCGGCGAGCGCCTGCAGGCCGATGCCAACGGCAACGCCGAGGCCTGGCGCGCCGCCATCGAGCAGCAGCAGGCACTGAACAGCGCGCTGGTCGAGCGCCAGCAGCAGGCGCTGCTGGCGGCCGGCCAGCAGCTGGACGAGCGTGCGCAGGCATTGCTGCAGGCACTGGAGCAGCGCCACGACGCCAGCCAGTCGCTGCTGCAGGACCACGAACAGCAGCGCTCGCAGCAGTGGCAAGCCGCCCAGGCTGCCGCCGCGACTGCGCACGCCGAACTGCAGGCCAGCCTGGACAGCCGCGAACAGCAGCGTCAAGCGCGCTGGGACGCGGTCAGCGCCGAACTCCAGCAGGCCCACGCCACCCTGCATGCGCAACTGCAGGCTGGCGACGAACAGCGCCTGCAGCGCTGGAGTGATGCCCTGCAGCACGTTTCCACCGAGCTGGCCGAGCGCCTGCAGGCCAATGGCGAACGCCTGGCTGCACAGCAGCAACAGGTCTGCGACACGCTGGCGGCGACCGCACAGCAGATCGGCGAGAACGGTCGCGCGCAGGCCAGCGCCACGCTGGCCGAAGTGTCCACCCTGCTGCAGACCGCGGCAGCGGCACCGAAAGCTGCGGCCGACGTCATCAACGAGCTGCGCAGCACGCTCTCTGAAAGCCTGGTGCGTGACAACGCGATGCTGGAAGAACGCGGTCGCCTGCTGGCCACCGTGCAGACCCTGCTCGATGCGATCAACCACGCATCGCACGAACAGCGCACCGCGGTGGACGCACTGGTTGGCGGTTCGGCCGAGCTGCTGGAACGCGTCGGCAACCGCTTCA
The DNA here is from genome assembly GCF_059369995.1 of Stenotrophomonas sp. YJH_SMC_53. Taxonomy (NCBI): domain Bacteria; kingdom Pseudomonadati; phylum Pseudomonadota; class Gammaproteobacteria; order Lysobacterales; family Lysobacteraceae; genus Stenotrophomonas; species Stenotrophomonas sp. YJH_SMC_53. Next base: position 101,788 of record NZ_JCAFTF010000003.1, read on the forward strand.
CCGACCATATCGCCGCCGAGACCGACAAGCTGGATGGCATTGCGGCAGCACTCACCGGCAGCGCGGGTGACGTCGGCCAGCTGGCCGGCGCCTTCGGTGAAGCGGTCGCGCAGTTCGGCAGTGCCGCCACCGCGCTTTCCGGCCGCCTGGAACAGATCGGTGGCGCACTGGATGCCTCGCTGGCCCGTAGCGATGAGCAGCTGGCTTATTACGTGGCGCAGGCGCGCGAGGTGGTCGACCTCAGCCTGCTGTCGCAGAAGCAGGTGATGGAAGAACTGCAGCAGCTGGCCACGCGCCGCGGCAAGGCCGGTAGCGCATGAGCGACGAGCTGGAGGTCGATGGCGGCTCGCACGCACCGATCTGGGCCGCCTTCGGCGACCTGATGTCGGTGCTGCTGGGTGCGTTCGTGCTGATCCTGGTGGGTGTGGTCGCGGTGCAGCTGGAGCTGTCGCAGCGGCTGGACCAGGAAATGAAGCAGCGCCAGGCCGAAGCCAAGCGCCTGCAGACCCTGGAACAGGCGCTGGCCGGCCCACTGGCCGCTGGTCGCGTAACCCTGGTCGATGGCCGCATCGGCATCAGCGGCAGCGTGCTGTTCGCACTGAACTCGGACCAGCTGCAGCCGGAAGGCCAGGAGCTGCTGCGCAGCCTGGCCGCACCGCTGGCCGCCTATCTGGGCAGCCGCGAAGAGATCCTGATGGTCAGCGGCTTTACCGATGATGCGCCGGTGCGCGAAGGCAACCGCCGCTTCGCCGACAACTGGGAGCTGTCCGCGCAGCGTTCGCTGACCGTGACCCGCACCCTGATCGCCGATGGCGTACCGGCTGACGCCGTGTTCGCCGCCGCGTTCGGCAGCGAGCAGCCGGTCAGTTCCAACGCCAATGAGGAAGGACGCGCGCGCAATCGCCGTGTGGAAATCGCGCCGATCCCCAAGCCCAAGGCGGCGGATGGCAAGTAAGCCGCCCGCGCTGGAAGGCCTGCGCGCATTGGTGCGTGACCTCGATGCGGGGTCGCGCTCGCTGCCGCATTACCCACAGGTGCCGATGCTGCAGCAGGTGCAGCGCGAATGGTCGGAGCTGCGCAGCGAACTGCAGGTGCGCCGCTCGCTGCGCGCCGAGGCCCCGGCCGATGGCGGCCCACTGAACTCGGCAGTGCTGGTGCAACGCATGCTCGACACGATGCAGGCCACCAGTCCCGGCTACCTGCGCCACTTCATCGACTATGTGGACACGTTGTCCTGGCTGCAGGCGCTGCAGGACAGCGCCGCCAGCGGCGGTGATACCGCAAAGCCGAAACGGACACGCAAGCCGCGCAGCGCGGGTTGAACACGTTACGCCGACCTCGTTCGGCGCCCCTTGGACACGACAATCCTGATCCACGCTGCTGGTTACGCCAACATTGCTTGGCGCTTATCGACTCCCAGCAGCGCTGCTGTCCAATCGCTACCGCGAGCCAACCACGTCAATGGTTGACCAACTTGAACAGACTGAGGCGACTGTAATTGACGTGGAAGGAAGAATTCCCCAGTGTTTGACTGCCCCCATTGCACTTGAATTCAATCCCAGCAAATGCAGCTTTCAGTAGAAGCCAGACTTCTCAAGCTTCGCGCGAATCTCAACGAAGCCGAGATGTACCTTGGCCCTCCAATTGAACGTCCTGACATCGACGCACTCCAGAGCTCGGCGCTTTCTACCCTAGGCATCGTCCTGCCAGAGTCCTATCTGGGCTTTCTTTCACGCCACGATGGCCTGGCAGCAGCGGGAGTCTTCCTCTACTCGAGTACTTCACGCTCATACTGCGATGGTGGGTCAGCCCTTGCCCTGGTGGAAATGAACCTTATCGCTCGCGGCCAGGGATCCCTGGGCAGCTATGTAGAACTCGGAGAGAGCGATATGGATTGCTACGTCTTTGAATTCGCAACAGGGCGGTACCAGGTCCGTGACAAAGTAGCGTTCGATAATGTCTACGAAGAATTCACTTCATTGGATGGCCTACTCGGTCACATCATCGGTCTGATCGAACAGCATTGCTGAACAAACAGATTCAAGAATGCCCATGCCACGCCGGGTTGGCATTCACAGCTACACCGGTTGCCTTCTGAATCAGCCGAGTCATGGGTTCGGCTCTGAGGACCTCAGCCGCGCAGGGTGGCGCCGCCGTCGACATACAGATCGGTCATGGCCACGTGCCCGGCCTGCTCGGAGAGCAGGAACATCGCCGAGTGCGCGATGTCTTCCGGGGTGGCCAGCTTGCGCAGTGGGATGCCGGCCTTGTAGGTCTCAAGGTTGCCGGCGATCACCCGTTCGGCGCCGTGCTCGTCCTGCCACATGCCGGTCTGCATCGGGGTCAGCGTGGACCCCGGGGCGACGATGTTGCAGCGGATGCCCAACGGCGCCAGCTCCAGCCCGAGGCAGCGGGTGAACATCGTGGCGGCGGCCTTGGATGCCGCATAGGCGGCCATGCCATGCCTTGGCACACCGGCCGCATTCGAGCTGACGGTAACCATCGCGCCCTGCCCGCGCGGCGACATCACCCGCGCCAGGGCACGCCCGACATGGAACACCCCGTCGGTGTTCACCGCGAACACCCGGCGCCAGTCGTCATCGCCGGTCTCGGTCACGCCGCCCACATGCAGCACACCGGCTACGCTGGCGGCCAGCATGATCGGCCCGATGCTGGACTCGACCTGATCCACCAGGCCATCCACGGCGGCACTGGCGGTCACGTCGAGCGCAAAGGTGTGCACACGCACATCTGCCGTAACAGGCGCCTCGCGATCGGTCGCCACTACGGTGCAACCGGCCTCGGCCAGCAACCGCACCAGTGTCTCGCCGATGCCACCGGCAGCGCCGGTCACCAACGCCACGCGGCCTTTGAAACCGGTCAACTGCATGTTGCGATCTCCTGTTGTTCGTCCCATTGGCGCAAGCGTGCCGACAACCACGGCGCCAGCTGCGCCACCGCATCGCGTCCGGTCAGCTCTGCGTGCAGGAATGGCAGTTCCAACGACTGCACCCTGCGCGCGTGTGCCCGCCACAACGCCGACTGCAACTGTGGCCGCGCCTGGTGATCTCGACCGGCACGCACATGCACCAGCGTGCCATCGAACGGCCGGTGGATATGTTCACGGATCAGTCGATTGGTGCCGGTCACGGCGCGCACCACGCCATCCAGCACGACATCCGGCAGGCTACCCAGCGCACTTCCGCCACGACGCAGGAACGCGAGAATGCGTTCCCGGCTGTCCAGTTCCGGATGCGCATCCGGGTCATGACCGGCAATCGCCAGCAGTGCCCGCAATGCGGCGATGGCATCGGGCTCCGGCTCGGCCCGCCAGCACTCGCTGGGATAGGCGTCCAGCAGTACAAGTTCGCCGACCTCGCGCCCGATCTCATGCAGTCGCACCGCCATAGCCTGGGCGAGGATGCCACCCACCGACCAGCCCAGCAGATGCACCGCCCCCGTCGGCTGCAATGCGACCACACGCTGTACGTAGTCGTTGGCCATCGCCTCGATACTGCTCGGCAGCCGCTGCCGCGCGTCCAGTGCCGGCGACTGCAGGCCATATACCGGGCGCGCCGGCTGCAGTGCCCGGGCCAGGGCGCGGTAGTTCCAGGCGATGCCGCCGGCCGGGTGCAGCACGAACAGCGGCGTAGGCCCGGCAGCGTCGGTCGCGGCCAGCGCGATCACCGGCCCCAGTGCGTGATCGGCCAGCGCCGGCGGCTCGGCAATACGAACCGCCAGCGCGGCCACGGTGGGCTGGGCAAACAAGGCCCCCAGACCGAGATCGCAGCGCCAGCGCTGTTCGATCGCCAGCAGCAGGTGCACCGCCGACAGTGAGTCACCGCCGAGACTGAAGAAATCCGCATCCACCGCCACCGGCGCTTCTCGCCCGAGTGCCTGGGCAAACAGCGACGCCAGCTCCTGTTCCAACGGCGTGCGCGGCGCCAGCCCGGCGATCTCCTGCCGCGGTGGTACGGGCAGCGCGTTGCGATCCAACTTGCCGTTGGCGGTCACCGGCCAGTGATCCACGCCAACGAAGGCGGACGGCACCATGTAATCCGGCACGCGTGTGGCCAGATGACTGCGCAGCATGCTGGCGTCGGCCAGTGCCGACGGCACATAGGCTACCAGCCGGGCATCGCCGGGTGCGTCGTGGCGCAGGAGCACTTCCACCCGCTCCATGCCCGGCAGTTCGCGCAAAGCCGCCTCGATCTCGCCCAACTCGATGCGCAGGCCGCGCAGTTTCACCTGATGGTCGCTGCGGCCCAGGTACTCCACCGCGCCATCGCTGCGCCAGCGCGCTATGTCGCCGGTGCGGTAGATGCGCTCGCCCGCCAGGAAAGGATCGGCAAGGAAGCGTTCGGCAGTCAGGTCCTCGCGACCGAGATAGCCACGCGCCAGCTGCACACCGCCCAGATAAAGGTCACCGGCCACACCGACCGGCACCGGCTGCATCCGCGCGTCCAGCACGTAAAGGCGGGTATTCCAGACCGGGAAGCCGATCGGCACCGGCCGCGATCGATCCTGCGCCGACGCCGGCCAGTAGCTGACGTCCACCGCGGCTTCGGTCGGGCCGTACAGGTTGTGCAGCTCGGCGTGCATGCGCGCGTGGAAGCGGTCGCGCAACGCGGCGTCCAGCGCCTCGCCACTGGTGAATACCCGTCGCAGCTGCAGGCCTTCGGAGGCCGGTGCAGCGAGGAAGGCATCGAGCATCGACGGCACGAAATGCGCCGTGGTGATGCCATGCCTGCGGATCAGCCGCGCCAGTTCGGTGGGGTCGCGATGCGCATCGGGCCCGGCAACCACCAGCGTGGCCCCGCACAGCAACGGCAGGAAGAACTCCCAGACCGAGACATCGAAGGTGGCCGGGGTTTTCTGCAGCACGCGGTCATCGGCGCGGATGCCGTAGTGCTCGCGCATCCACAGCAGGCGGTTGACGATGGCACGGTGTTCGACGACCACGCCCTTCGGTTCCCCGGTCGAACCGGAGGTATAGATCACATAGGCCGCATCGCTGGGCGCCGGATCGGCCCACGGCGCGGCGAAGCTCAGCGCGGTCCACTGCTCCGGCGCGAGCACCGGTACGCCGGCCATGCGCGCCGAAACCTCCGCCGCAGCCAGAACGCACACCGGCTGCGCCGAGGCGAAGATGCGCGCCAGCCGCTCGTCGGGATGGGCAAGGTCCAGCGGCAGGTAGGCCGCGCCTGCGCGCAGCACCGCCACCAGCGCGATCACCAGCGCCAGCGAGCGCGGCAATGCCACCGCCACCACGCTGCCCGGGCCGACACCCATCGCCCGCAGCTGGGCCGCCAGCGCGAAACTGCGCGCTTCCAGCGTTGCGTAATCCATGGCAGCATCGCCGAACACCAGCGCAGGCGCGTGCGGGTCCCGATCCATGCCCTGCTGCAGCAATTCAACCAGGGTCGTCTCAGGAAGCGCGTGCGCGGTGGCGTTGAAACCCTGCAGCACCTCTTGCGCCTCCATGGGCGTGGCCAAGGGTACGGCTTCGATATCGTCAGCCTGCAGCGCCGCCGACACGAAATTCAGCAGCCGCGCCGCGTGCGCCTCGACATCCTCGCGACTGTACAGCGCGGGATTGGCCTCGATCTCCAGATCCAGCAGGTGCTGGCCATCGCCACGGAAACCCAGCGCCAGGTCATCCACCGGCCCGGTGCACAGCACCTCCAGCGCCGCCTGCACGCCGGGCAGGGCCGGCGGCCTGTAGAACGGCTGCACATTCACCAGCGGGCCGTGCAGGCGCTGCTGCGTGCCGACCAGGCCCAGGTCCCGGCGCAGCTGCTCGCCCCGGTAGCGGCCGTGCCTGCGGCCCTGGCTGAGCTGGCGACCCAGGCCCCGGGCAAAGGCCTCGACGCTGCCCTCACCGGCCGCCACGCGCAGCGGCAACACATTCATGACCATCGCCGGCACCCGCGCCGACGCGTTGCCCAGCCGCCCCATGTAGGGCACGCCCAGCACCACTTCATCGGCGGCACTCATCCGCCGCAGGTACTCGGCCGCCAGCGCGGCCAGCACATCCGGCCAGGGCTGCAGCCAACGCACCGAAGCCTGCAGCAACTGCTCACGGAATGCCGCATCGAGCGGCTGTACCCAGCGCAGCGCGTCGACACTGGCCGCGAGCGTGCCGGCCAGGCCTGCGCCTGCCGGTGCGCCCTGCATGTGCTCACGCCACCACTGCCCGGCCTGCACGCGGCGCGGATCGGCACGGTAGGCGGCATCATCGGCCAGCACAGCGGACAGTCCTGGCAGTGGCTCACCCTTGCGGCCGGCGTACAACGCGCACACGCGATCGGTGAACAGCGCCATGCCGTAGCCATCGGCAGCCAGATGATGCACCCGCAGGTACCAGACCCAGCGCTGCCCACCCAGTTCAAGCAGCACCTGCTGGCTGATCCGGTCGCGGGTGGGATCGACCGGGCTCAGCCGGTCAGCGTGCATCAGGCTGCGTGCCGCAGCGGCGGGATCCGCCTCGGCGGACACATCGCGTACCGAAATCAGCGGCACGTGTACCGGGTCATGCCACTGTAGTGGCTGGCCATCGGCACCTTCGGCAAAGCGCAATGCGAAAGCCTCGGCCTCGCGCGCAGCCTGGTCTGCCGCTGCGACGAACGCGGCCACGTCCAGCGGGCCGTCGATCCATACCGCGTGCGCGGTATTGAATGACGGATTGTCCGGTGCCAGCCGCTGTGCAAACCACAGCCCAGCCTGGGCCTCGGTCAACGCCACCGGCGTGGCCAGCGCTACGGCGTTCATGCGTTCTGCGCTGCCTGCAGTTGCTGCACCACACCCCACCACTGGCGCAGCGTGGTGTGCTCGGCCAACTGCGAGAACTCCAGCGGAAGGCCAGTGTTGCCCCAGGCCAGGACCAGGCCGAGCATGCGCATTGAATCCAGGTCCAGGTCGATCAGGTTGTCGTCGTCACCGATCTCGGCCGGCGTGCACTCCAGGACACGCGCCACGTCGGCACGCATCCGCTCCAGATCCAGCGCCTCACCCATGGCAGCCATCACAGCACCTCCAGCAGCTGATCGGTGGTCATCGGCACACCACAGGTGCGCGCGATCCAGTGCAGCGCCTGATCGTGATCGGCACGCGAGAAGTCCGCCACCGCATCAGCGGCGATGAAGGCCTCGATATCACGCTGGAAGGCATCGACCACGGTCGCGGTGCAGCCGATATGGGCGTACACGCCGGTCACCAGCAACTGGTCGCGCCCACGCACCCGCATCAGCGTCTCCAGGTTGCTGCGCTGGAATGCGCTGTAGCGGTGCTTCACCAGCACGTGCTCGCCCGGTTGCGGTGCCAGCGCCTCGATGATCGGCTCATGGTCGGCGCTGCGACGCATGCCCGGCCCCCACAGGTCGGCCTGCAGGCCACGGTCGCGACGGTCCTGGTCACCATGCTGGGCGGTGTAGAACACCGGAATGCCCTGCACACGGCAATGCGCCAGCAGGCGCACGATGTTGTCCACCGCAGGCCGCAAGGGCGTACTGCCGGCGTCGAATGCGGCCAGGAAGTAACGCTGCATGTCGTGCACCAGCAGCGCGACACGATCGCGCCGGGGACGCCATGGTCCGCGCGCCTGCGGTAGCTCAGCGGCGGTCGGCAAGGGGTAATCGGTGATACGGGGCAGCGCCATCAGCGCGTTCCTCCTGTCTGTTGCAGATGACGCGCACGCAGCTGCGCACGCAGTTCGCGGCGGCTGATCTTGCCGACCGCAGTGGTATCGAAGCTGTCGACGAACACGACCTGATCGGGCACCTTGAACGCCGCCAGGCCGCGCCCGCGCATCCAGGCCTTCAGCGCCGGCGCCTTGAACGGTTCGCCCTGCGCGATCACAAAGGCGCAGCTGCGCTCGCCCAGATACTCATCGGGAATGGAGACCACGGCGGCATCAAACACGCCGGGGTGCGCCAGCAGATGATCTTCGATCTCTTCGGCGGAGATTTTCTCCCCGGCACGGTTGATGTGGTCACCGGCGCGGCCCTGCACCACCAGGTAGCCTCCGGGCAGCTGCTGCACACGGTCGCCGGTGCGATAGAAGCCGTCGTCGGTGAACGAGCGCGCATTGGCCACCGCATCGTTGTGGTAGCCACGGATGGTATACGGGCCACGGGTGAGCAGATGCCCCACCTCGCCTTCGGCCACCGGCTGGTCATGGTCATCGACCACGCGCACTTCGTCGTCCGGACTGATCGGCCGGCCCTGGCAGGCCACGATCAGGTCCTCCGGATCATCCAGCCGTGTGTAGTTGACCAGGCCTTCGGCCATGCCGAACACCTGCTGCAGCGTGCAGCCAAGGCCGTCGATCACCCGCCGTGCGGCTTCCGGCACCAGTTTGGCGCCGCCCACCTGCAGTACCCGCAGGCTCGACAGGTCATGCTTGCCGGTAGCGGCGGCCTGCGCCCACAGCAGCGCCAGCGGCGGCACCAGGCCGCAGCAGGTCACCTTTTCGCGGGCGATCAGCGGGAATGCGGCATCCGGCCCGGGGCCGGGGCTGAGCACCACGCGGGCGCCGGCGTACAACGCGCCGAAGAAGCCCGGCGAGCTCATCGGGAAATTGTGCGCGGCCGGCAGCGCGACCAGGTAGACGCTGTCGCGGTCGATGCCGCAGATTTCATTGCTGGCACGGAATGAATAGATGTAGTCGTCGTGCGTGCGTGGAATCAGCTTGGACAGCCCGGTGCTCCCGCCGGAAATCTGCAGGAACGCCACAGACTGCGGGTCCGGATCGGCCGGCAACCGGCTGCGATCGCCCTGTAGTGCCTCCAGCCCAATGAACTCCGCCGCATCGCCGTCGATCACTACATGGCGAACCGCCGGCACGTCGGCCTGCAGCGCCCGCGCCAGTCCGCGATGGTCGAAGCCATCATGCAGCCCGGTGGTGATGTAGGCACTGGCTTCGGCCTTGCTGGCGAAGTGCACCAGCTCGGTGATGCGGTGTGCCGGCAACGCGTACACCGGCACCAGTCCGGCGCGGAACAGGCCACAGACCGTTGTGACGAAGCCTGCCGTGTTGCCCAGCTGCACCAGCACCCGCTCCCCTGGCTGCAGGCCGAGCGTCAGCAGGCCGGCACCGATCCGCCCGGCCTCGTGCCACAGCTGCGCATAGCTCAGGCGCACGCCGCCGGCGACCACCGCAATGTCATCGGCATGGCGTTCTGCACGTTCGCGCAGGAACCCCGGGAAGGTCTCGCCACGCCAATGCCCAGCCTCGCGATAGCGCGCCATCAGGTCATCCGGCCACACCTGCTGCAGTGGCAGGCGGGAAGCGTCAGTGGAGGTAGTCATGCGGCAGGCTCGATCGCAGGCGCGGATTCATGGACACCCAGCGCATTCAGCAGGGCGGCGAACTTCGCAGCGGTCTCGGCCACCTCGGCCTCGGGCTGCGAGTCGGCAACGATGCCGGCGCCGGCGAACAGGCGCAGCTGCATTCCCTGCAGGCGTGCGCAGCGGATTGCCACATACCAGTCGCCGTCACCCTGCGCATCCAACCAGCCCACGGCGCCGGCATAGAAGCCGCGCGGCACCGTTTCCAGCTCGCGGATGCGCTGCAGCGCCGCCATCCGCGGCGTACCGCAGACCGCCGGCGTAGGGTGCAGCTGCGCCAGCAGCTCGGCGGCCGACGTGTGCGGATCCTTCAGCGTGGCATGGATGCGTGTGCCCAGATGCCACATGCTGGCAGTGGCATGCAGCGCCGGCCGCGGCTGTGCATCGATGTGGCTGCAATACGGTGCCAGACCCTCGACGATCGCCTCGACCACATGACGGTGCTCGTCATGGTCCTTGGTCGAGGCCAGCAGGTCCTGCGCGGCGCGCTCGTCCTCGGCAGCATCGGCGCAGCGCCGCGCAGACCCCGCCAGCGGGTGCGACAACAGCTCGGCGCCACGCTTGCGCAGGAGCAGTTCCGGGGTCGCGCCCACCAGCCACGCTGGCGCCTGACCCACTTCCACCGGCAGCGGAACCGCATAGGTCGCCACCGAAGGATCCGCGCCCAGCCGTGCCAGCAGCACGTCCGGAGACAGCGCCCGGTGGGTGCGTGCCACCAGGCTGCGCGCCAGCACCACCTTCTGGAGGTCCAGTTCGGGCGCGCGCAGTGCCTGCACCGCCGCAGCCACCGACGCCGCGTACGCCTGCGCCGAAGGCTCGGCCTGCAGGGCACCCTCCAGCGCTGGCGCGGCCTGTGGCTGTAGTGCCAGCGCTGGCAGCAGGCGCTCGGGCTGGTACAACGCGCCGTCGGCACGGGGTTCGAATGGGACTGCGCCGACCAGCAGGCCCGGGCCGCCGCGCTGCTGGGCAAAGAACACCGAAACGCGTTCGGCCAATGTCGCCAGCGCACCGGCCGGCAGCGTGGCGCGGCAACCGCGTGCGTGCACGTGCTGACCAGCGTGCTGCAGCAGGAACAGCGTCGCGTCGTCGCTGCTCTCCTGCGGCGCTGGCGCAGCCTCCGCCCACGCGCCCTGCATCAGGGAATCGTTCATGGGGTCTCCTTCATCCGATGCACTGCGGCCAGCGCGCACAGCAACAGCAGCAACGCGCCGACCAGGAGGTATGGCAGGCTGGGCCCGCCGCGATACAACAGCGTGCCGAGCATCGGCCCGGCCACCATGCCCAGTCCCTGCGCGGCAGCGACAGTACCGGCGGCGGCGCCCTGCTCGTGCGCCTCCACCGCGTCGGCGGCCAACGCCTGGAACGAAGGGAATACGAAGCCCATGCCGAATGCAGCCAGTGCGTAGGCCGCAGGCAGTTGCCAGGCCTGCTGCACGCCCGCCACCGAAGCAAAGCCGATGCCTGAGATCACGGCGCCGAGGACGATCCAGCGCCGCGGATGAACCTCCAGCTTCATCACCAGCGCCTGCGCCAGGATCAGGCCAACGCCGACCGCCGTCAGCGCGATGCCGGCCATGCGCGCACCGGCCGCCGCATCCAGGCCCAGGCGATCAATCGCGAAGAAGCCAACCGTGACCTGCGCGATGGTCACGGAAACCATGGCGATGAACGCCGCCAGCTGCGGCAGGCGCAGGCGCGGGTCGAGGCGGCTCATCGGCGCGCGGCGCTGGGCGGAAACGCCCATTACAGGCGGTGTGGCCGGCAGTCGCCAGGCCAGCAGCGCCAACGCCAGCAGTGGCAACAGTGCGGCCACGTACAGCGCCAGCGACAGGTTCGTATAGGCCAGCCAACCCGCGGCAGCCGGGCCCAGCACCATGCCCAATGCGTTGGCGCTGCCCAGGCGGGCGAGGAACTTCGCACGCTGCCCGGTCGGCGCCTTGTCGGCGATCAGCGCAGCTGCGGTAGGAGGCACCGCTGCGTAGAACAGGCCGATCAGGCCGCGCGCAGCGACCAGCACCAGCACTGACACCAGCACCGGCGGCACCGCCTGCAGGGCCACGTCGATGAACACCGCCAGCGCGATGTAGACCACGGTGTAGGCACTCATCGCCAGCATCAGCACGCGCTTGCGGCCGATGCGGTCGCTGAGCTGGCCCCAAGGGCGCGCGGCCAGCATCCACAACACGCCTGCGGCGGTGACTGACAGCCCGGCATGCCACTCGTACAAACCGAGCATGCGGACCACCGGGCCGATCACGGCGACGAAGGACATCATCGCCATGGTGCCAATCAGGGCAGCCAACACCAGCGCTGGCAAGCCGGGAACGACGGGACGTGCGTGCATGAAACACCAGCCGTAACAGGAGAGGATTGGCCGGGCGCGCCTGCGCGCCCCACCCGGCACCGACCCTGCTCAGGGCCAGATGCCACCCTCCAATGATAACGGCTCGTATTTGCATTTGATACCCATTCTCATGAATGGGCGCGCAACACTGGGTTCAGCGCATTGCACGCAGGCCGAGCAGGCCACGGCGCTTGAACCACCACTCCAACGGCAGCGTCACCAGCGGCGGGATCGCTGCCAGCAGGGCCAGGGCACTGGCCCACCACGGCCAGCGCAGGCGCACCGCCGCGAGCAGCGTCACCGCCACATACACGAGGAAAGCCACGCCGTGCAGCGGCCCGAACACCTTCACCAGGGCCACGTTGGCCATCGGGCCGTACTTCATCCACATGCCGATGAGCAGGCCGGCCCAAGTCACGGCCTCGATGAAAGCGACCGCAGCGAACAGCCGTCCGGTCGGGTGCATGGGGGAACGTTGGGTCACGTGGGGCTCCGGCATCGGGGTATCAAATGCGAATGATACGCAGATGCACGCCGCGGCAGGTAGCGCCGGGCCATGCCCGGCGGGCGCACCGTCATCAGCAACACGGCGTGTCCACCAAGGTGGACACCTACCCGGGCATATCCGGCAGAACCTGCTCCCCGATCTCGCGCAGCACGTCATCCATCGTCCGCCCGTTATCGATCAGGTTGAACATCACATGCGCCACGCCCTGCGCATGCACGCGCAGCAGATACTCACGCAGGCCATCGCGGCCGACCTTCAGGCCCAGCGGCAGCGGCTCGGGCGGCGCCTGCGGATCTGCCTGCAGGTCCAGCAGCATCGACTGCACGAACGGCTTGCCTGGACCGCCGCGCTGCGCCAGCGCCTGCTGCCACAGGCCGATGCGCCCTTCCTGTGCGGCCTCTTCGCGGTGATAGGTGGCCCAGCCTTCGGCCTCACGCGCTATCCACTGCAGGCTCTGCCGCGCGGTACCCACCACCAGCATCGGAATGCGGGTTGCCGGCGCTGGCAGCACGTCGAAGCCACCAGTGGCCTGCAATACGGCGGTGCGCTCATCGGCGGCCGGTGACAGCGCCGCCCGCAACAACGTCCAACGCTCACGGAAGGTCGCCGCCCTGCCCTCCAGATCCTCGCCGAATGCGGCGAACTCTTCCGGGCGGTCACCCGAACCCAGGCCCAGTACGAAGCGTCCGCCGCTGATCCGGTCCAGGCTCAACGCCGACTTCGCCACCTGCAGCGGCTGGCGCAATGGCAGCACGATGGCCGCGCTGCCGACCACGATGTGCCCCGTCGCGGCCGCCAGCATGCCCAGCCACAGGAACGGATCGTCCAGCGCACTTGCTGTCGCGTCCGGACCCTGGGGCACCATCAGCGGCACATCGCGCGCCCACAACGCGGCGAAACCAAGATCGTCGGCCAACTGCGCGATGCGCCGCGCCTGATGCGGATCGGCCAGCCCCTGCGACGCCACCGGCGTCATCAGGCCCAGGCTCAAGCCCTGCCCTGGAAACAACGCAGCGTACGCGGGATTGAAATCACTCATGCCTGCAGCTTAGCGTGCAGGCACGGGGCAGCGATGACGCGCAGCCCGCCACGGGAAGAACACTGCATGCCGACGATCCGCCCTGCCCGCGTCGATGACCTGCCCGCGATCAGCGCGGTGTGCCTGGCCGCGTTCACTGCGGCGGTTGCGCCCTCGCTCAGCGCAACCGGCATCGCCACGTTCGGCAATGTCGCCGCCGCCGATGCGTTTGGTGAACGCCTGCACGGCGACAACCATATCCTGGTGGCCGAGCAGGACGGCCGTATCGTCGGCGTGGTCGAGCTGAAGGAAGGTCGCCACCTGGCGATGCTGTTCGTCGATCCCGGCTGCCAGGGACAGGGCATCGGCCATGCACTGTTCGAGGCGGTGCTGCCGCAGGTACGCGAGCCGGCCCTGACCGTACGCGCATCGCTCAACGCTGTGCCGACCTATCTGCGCTATGGCTTCGTGATTGACGGTGAGGCCGGCGAGTTCAACGGACTGGTCTACCAGCAGATGGTGCGGGCAGCCGCCTGAAGGCACGGCCCCGGCCAATGCCCGGGGCGTCATGCCCCGGCGCATGTCCGTCATGAGCAAACTGAATCAGCGGGTTCCCTGCGCGTTCCTACAATGCCCTGTCACCCTGCCCTTCGAGATCCTGCCGATGCGCGTCGCGCTTTCCGTGTTGCTGCTGGCTTCGGCGCTGAGTGCCTGCGCCCCGGCCCCGGTTTCCACCGCCAACTCCGCCGAGGCACCTGCGCCGGTCAAGGGAATCGCGTGGCGCCAGGGTGACGTCGATGATGCCTTCGCCGAAGCCGCAGACAGCGGCAAGCCGGTGCTGCTGTACTGGGGCGCGGTCTGGTGCCCGCCGTGCAACCAGCTCAAGGCCGGCCTGTTCAAGGACCCGGCCTTCATCGCCTTGACCGGCAAGTTCGTGCCGGTCTACCTGGATGGCGACGAGGAAGGTGCGCAGGCCTGGGGCGAACGCTTCGGGGTGCGCGGCTACCCGACCCTGATCGTGCTGGACCCACAGCGCAATGAACTTACACGCGTGGCCGGTGGCAACGACGCCGCCGAACTGACCCGGGCATTGACCGTCGCCGCCGGGCGCCGCAGTGCAATCGCTGCCACTCTGGCCACCGCCCTGGCCACGCCGGAGAAGTTGGCTGCAGAAGACTGGCAGGTACTGGGCGACTACGGCTGGGAAGTCGACGCCAACCGTCTGGCCGGCGAGCGCAAGAGTCAGGACGTGTTGCGCCAGCTGTCCAGGTCGGCACCGGATGCCGCCCTGCAACGCCGCTTCGCCCTGCTGGCCTTGGCCACCGCCGACACGCCCGCCAGCTCGCCTACCGAAGTACGCGAGCTGCTGCAGGCCGTGCTGGCGCAGCCGGCCGAAGTCCGCCGCAACCGTGCGTTGCTGGGCTATGCAGGCGCACAGTTGGTCAAGCAGGCCAGCGCCGGCCCGGCCACCCGCAACACGCTGGGGCAGCAGCTGCTGGTCGCGCTGGAGCGCGCAGATGCCGAGCGCGGCGACCGCGCCGACGACGCATTGTCGCGCGCACTGACGGAAGTATCGCTGGCCCGCCAGCAGCAGCCGAAGGGCGCACTGCCCGCGCCGCTGGTTGATCGGGTCAAGCAGCGCGTGGCCGCGGCCGATGCCACCGCCACTGATGCGCATGCACGCCAGGCCACGATCAGCAGCGCGGTCTACGCACTGCGCCAGGTCGGTGACGACGCCGCTGCCGAGGCGTTGTTGCTGGCGGAGCTGAAGCGCAGCGAGCAGCCCTACTACTATATGCCCGAGCTGGCCGAACTGGCCGAGCAGCGCGGCGACACTGCCGGTGCGCTGGAGTGGTTGAAGCGTGCCTACGACGGTGCGCAGGGCCCGGCCACCCGCGTGCAATGGGGCGTGCTGTACGTGGAAGGGTTGCTGAAGCTGGCGCCGAACGACGCGCCGCGCATCGAGCAGGCCACCGCCTCGCTGATCGCCGAACTGGAGGCGCAGCCGTCGGGTTACCACCAGCGCACCCGCCAGCGTTTCGAGCGCCTGGCCGGGCAGCTGAAGGCGTGGAGCGGGAAGCACCAGGGTGCCGAGACGCTGGCGCGGTTGCAGCAGAGGATGCAGCAGGCGTGCGGTGAACAGGTGGATGGCGCGTGCAAGGACTGGTTGAGTTGAGTTGAGTTGATGAAAACGCGGGCGGCTGGTTCGCCTGCCGGCGCCTTTGTTGATACCGGTTGTGGCCGGGGGAGGGGCTGGCCGGGACACGCCGTAAACCCATCCTTGGGGGCTCGATGGCGCCATCCATGGCGCCAACGGTCCCGGCCACCACCGGACGGTTTCCTGCGAGCGCGGGCAGCACTTCAGCGCGCCGGTGAGGTTCGAAAAGCGGGTTCTGGTAGTGCCGGCCGCTGGCCGGCAACCCGACCTTGCCGGCATGCCGGCCAGCGGCCGGCACTACCACTCCGCTCGTGCTGTCCTGCAGGAAGAATCAAAGCGATGAACGCGCACGCACCTCAATCCCGCCCCTTGACCTCAACCAATGTTGAGGTGCGATAACGATCTCCCCACGGCCAGCCCCTGGCCTTCCCCACGGAGATTGCTTCGATGTCGTACTCGCTTCCCCCGCTCCCCTACGCCTACGACGCCCTCGAGCCGCACTTCGATGCGCGCACGATGGAGATCCACCACAGCAAGCACCACCAGACCTACGTCAACAACCTCAATGCCGCCATCGAGCAGGCCGGCATCGCCGAGCAACCGGTCGAGGCGCTGATCGCCAACCTCGATGCCGTGCCCGAGGCGCAGCGTGGCGCGGTGCGCAACAACGGCGGCGGCCACGCCAACCACAGCCTGTTCTGGACCGTGCTCAGCCCCACCGGTGGTGCATCCGATGATGAACTGGCCGCCGCCATCGACCGTGACCTTGGCGGCTTCGATGCCTTCAAGGATGCCTTCAGCAAGGCCGCGCAGACCCGCTTCGGCAGTGGCTGGGCCTGGCTGACCAGCGATCGCGATGGTCGCCTGCAGGTGGAAAGCAGCGCCAACCAGGACAGCCCGCTGATGGGTGCAGCCGTGGGCCTGTCCGGCCACACCCCGATCCTCGCACTGGATGTCTGGGAACACGCCTACTACCTGCACTACCAGAACCGCCGCCCGGACTACATCGGCGCCTTCTTCAACATCATCAACTGGGCCGAGGTCGGCCGGCGCTACCACCAGGCCCGGGCCTCATGAGCGGCGAGACACTACCCTACGCCGGGCCGTGGGCAGGGGTGTTCCCCGCCCCGGCCCCGGTGCCATCGGTCGAGATGCCGCCGCGTGCCCTGCGGCGGCTGCTCGGCCATTTCCCGACCGGCGTGGCCATCGTCTGCGCGCGCGATGCACCGGGCAAGCCGGTCGGCCTGACCATCAACTCGTTCGTACCGGTCTCACTGCAGCCGCCGTTGGTGCTGTGGAACCTGGCGTTGCACGCACAGAGCCTGTCCACCTTCCAGCGCGCCACGCGCTTTGCGCTCAGCGTGCTGGCGGCCGACCAGGAAGCACTGGCCCGGCGCTTCGCCGATCCGCAGGTCCGCAACCGCTTCGACGGCCTGGCATTGCTGGATGACGACGAGGACGCCCCACCCCGCATCACCGGTGCGGTCGCCCATCTCACCTGCACCCGCCACGCGCAGTGGCCGGTGGGCGATCACCTGCTGCTGGCCGGCCGCATCATCGAAGTGCACGAGAACGGCGGCGCGCCACTGCTGTTTCATCGCGGCCGCTTCCAGCCCGGCCCGGCCGAGCTGCTGGCGGAGGTACGCGGATGAACATCGAAGCTCTGGAATGCATGCTTGCCGCAGGCAAGGACGGCGCGCTGCTGCGCTTCGGCCTGGGCAAGGGCTGGCTGGATGCCGGCAACCCGGTACGCGCGGCAACCCACCTGGGCCGTTGCGTGGTGCTTGATCCGCAGTACTCGGCGGCCTGGAAGCTGCTGGGCAAAGCCTGGCTGGCCAGTGGCCAGCCACAGGCGGCCCGTGAGGCGTGGCAGCGCGGCTTGAGCGTGGCCGGCAGCAAGGGCGACCAGCAGGCACGCAAGGAAATGCAGGTGTTCCTACGACGCCTGGACCGCGAGCAGGCGGCCCTGGCGAAGGCGGGCTGAGTCGATCAGCCCGCGTTGGCAGATGCCGGTGCGGACATGATGTCCGGCATCGGCAGGCGGCGCGGCTTGCTCGGGAATGCGTGGCGCAGGATGCGCCAGACCACCTGGCCGAACTGGCGCGGCAGCGAGCCGTTGTTGTAGTGCTGGCCGTAGCGGCGGCAGATGTCCTTCACTTCCTTGGCGATGGCCGCATAGCGGTTGGCCGGCAGATCCGGGTAGAAATGGTGCTCGATCTGGTGGCTGAGGTTGCCCGACAGCACGTTGATCAGGAAGCCACCACTGATGTTGGACGAACCGCGCAGCTGGCGCAGGTACCAGTGGCCGCGCGACTCATTGCGCAGGCACTCCTTGGGGAAGGTTTCCGATTCGGCGGTGAAGTGCCCGCAGAAGATGATCACGTAGGTCCAGATGTTGCGCAGGCCGTTGGCGACCAGGTTGCCCAGCATCACGGTGAGGAAGAACGGACCCGCCAGCAGCGGGAAGAACACGTAGTCCTTCAGCACCTGGCGCAGCATCTTGCGCGCCACCGGCCGGGTCTGCAGCCACATCGCACGGGCACTCATGCGGCCCTTCAGCCAGCGGCCAAGGCGAAGGTCCTGCGCAGCCACACCCCACTGGAACAGCAGTGCGAAGATCGGCGCGATGATCGGCTGCAGCAGGTAGAACGGCTTCCAGCGCTGTTCGGGGAAGATGCGCAGCAGGCCATAGCCGATGTCATCGTCCATGCCACGCACATTGGTGTAGGTGTGGTGGCGGAAATTGTGGGTCTTGCGCCAGTTGTCGGCGGTGGCAACGATGTCCCACTCGTAGGTGTTGCCATTGAGCTTGGGATCACCGGTCCAGTCGAACTGGCCGTGCATCACGTTGTGGCCCAGCTCCATGTTCTCCAGGATCTTCGACAGCGCCAGCAGCAGCGTGCCGGTGATCGCGGCCGGCCACAGCAGCGGCATCCAGAACAGCGGCGAAAACGCTGCCAGGAACAGCAGGCCACGGCCACCCACGCCGAACCAGCGCACGGCGGCGGCCACGCGGCGGATGTAGCGGGTATCGGAGGCGCCGAGGCTGCCGATCACACGGTCGCGGATCGCGTCGAGTTCCTCGCCGAAGGCATGCATCTCGGCAGTACTCAGGGCACGGTCGGTGGCGCGGGTCATGGCAGGCGTCCTCAGAGATCCAGGGTCAGGTCGGTGGTCGGTGCGCTCACGCAGATCCGCACCGGCTGTGCCGATTCGGACTGCAGGTCGCCGGTGCGCAGGTGGCGGGTGGCGCCACTGACGCGGTCACAGCTACAGGTATTGCAGATGCCCATGCGGCAGCCATGCTTGGGCTTGATGCCATGGGCTTCGAGGCTTTCCAGCAACGAGCGGCCGCGCGGCACGCTCAGCTGGCGGCCACTGCGGGCAAGGGTCAGCGACACTTCGCCTTCGCTGCTGGCGTCACGCAACGGCGCCGGCGGAGTGAACGCTTCCGCCTGGAAACCCGCGACCTGGTGCGCCAGGCGTTCGCGCGCAGCGGCAACGAATCCATCCGGGCCACAGGCCAGCACGTGGCGCTGAGCCAACGGGGTGTCATCGCCGGCGACCTGCAGATCGTGAGTATCGATGCGTGCGGCAGGCACATCACCTTCGCGGGTGGTCAGCAGGTGCACACGCAGGTTCGGCTGGCGCGCGGCCAGCGCCTGCAGCTCATCACGGAACTGCAGCTGGGCGGCACTGCGCTCCCAGTAGAACAGGTCCACCGGTGCGGCCAGCGGGCGCTGGCAGGCGTCGCGCAGCAGGCTGCGCATCGGCGTGATGCCACTACCGGCCGCCAGCAGCAATACCGGAGCCGCGGCCGGCAACTGGAATTCTCCGAACGCAGCCTCCAGGCGGAACAGCTCACCCAGTTGTGCGTGGTTGACCAGATGCTGGCTGACCCGGCCGCCCTCGACCGCCTTGACGGTGATCGCCAGTTCGCGCGGTCCCAGCGCGGTGGGGCTGTAGCTGCGCTGCCACAGGCGTCCTTCAATCTCCACGCCGAGGGTGACGTGCTGGCCCGCGCGCATGCCGGCCCAGTGCCGGTTGGTGCGCAGGACCAGGGTCGCCGCGCCCTCGCCGGCCGGCTCGCGCCGGACCAGGCGGGCCACCGGCTCGCGCAGGGTCCACAGGGGATTGAGCTGGCCCGCCCAGAAATCGAACAGCGACGGCGAGACCCAGCGGTACGGAGAGAACAGGGATGGACGGACGACAGCGCTCATGGGCGCACTATACGGGCGCACATACACCTGTGTATACATGTGTATATTGAACCGGATTGGGTATGATTCAGCCTCGCCCCACCGGAACCGTCATGGCCGCCGCCACCGTCTTGTCGACGCCTGAAGATGCCAACAGCCCGGCCCGCCGTACGGTGAGCCGCGAAGATCTGCTGGCCGCCGCCCTGAAGTTGATCGGGCCGCACCGCAGCCTGTCCACGCTCAGCCTGCGCGAAGTGGCACGCGAGGCCGGCATCGCGCCGAACAGCTTCTACCGGCAGTTCCGCGACATGGACGAACTGGCCGTAGCGCTGATCGACGCAGCCGGCCGCTCGCTGCGCACCATCATCGGCGAGGCCCGCCAGCGCGCCACCTCCACCGCCACCAGCGTGGTGCGGGTCTCGGTGGAGACCTTCATGGAACAGCTGCGCGCCGACGACAAGCTGCTGCACGTGCTGTTGCGCGAAGGCGCGGTCGGCTCGGACGACTTCAAGCACGCAGTCGAACGCGAGCTGCATTATTTCGAGGAAGAGCTGCAGCACGACCTGGTGCGCCTGGCCGCACTGGACGGCGCGGTGCTGCACGCTCCGGAACTGGTAGCCAAGGCCATCACCCGGCTGGTGTTCGCGATGGGCGCCACCGCCATGGACCTGCCCCCGGAGAAGGATCCGGAGCTGGTCGAACAGATCTCCACGATGATCCGCATGATCATCGTCGGCGCCCGCACGCCCGCCGCATTCCGCCGCGGCTGACGATCGCGCCCTGGGGTCGGATCCCTTTCCAAAGGAAAGGGCTCTGACCCCAACCTCCCTGCCCACACGGCAACTCCATCCTCCGGACATGACCACCGGCAGGTTTGTGGTTGTTTTATGTAATGTTATAACACTCCTGTGATCTGACCGGGCCGGCGCTCCACTCGGAATTGCTGCGGCTTCGTTATATAGCACTTGCTATATTGATAAGCCACTGCTTTCATATGCATCAGCCAGGTCGCCCTCGCCGCCTTTCTTCCCCCAAGGACGACGCCCTCATGCCCGTTGCCACGCCCCTCTTCCATCGGCTGCCCCTGGCCGCCGCCATTGCCCTGGCCCTGCCGCTGCCTGCACTGGCTGACACTCCGAAACCGACCGAACTGGACCGTGTGCAGGTCAAGGTCAGCACCGCCACACGCAGTGAACGCCTGCTGTCGGACGTGCCGATCCGCACGGAAGTGCTGCGCAAGGAAGACATCGCGCTGCGCGCCGCCACCGACTTCTCGCGCGCCGCCGAGCTGATCAACGGCCTGCGCGTGGAGAGCAACTGCCAGAACTGCAACACCAGCGAAGTGCAGCTGCTGGGCCTGCCCGGTGCCTACAACCAGCTGCTGTTCGATGGCATCCCGCTGCTGTCCACGCTGGGCAGCGTGTACGGCCTGGAACAGATCCCGGCCGGGTTCGTCGACCGCATCGAAGTGGTCAAGGGCGGTGGCTCGGCGCTGTACGGACCGGGCGCGGTTGCCGGTGTGATCAACCTGATTCCGCCGCTGCCGACGCGCAGCGGTGGCCATGTGCAGGCCGGCGTGGATGTGCTGGAGGGTACACCTCAGAAGAACGCCGACGTTCGACTGGACCTGGTCGCCAAGGACGCAGACGCCGGCCTGTCGGTGATTGCCCAGCGCAACTGGAACAGTGGCATCGACTACAACGGTGACGGCTACACCGAGATCACCCGCAAGAACCTCAAGGTCGGCGGGCTGCAGGCCTGGTACGCGCCCACGCCGGGCACGCGGCTGCGCCTGGACCTGCAGGTGACCGATGAAACCCGCCGCGGCGGCAATCGCCTGGACCAGCCAGAGTACCTGGCCAACATCGCCGAATCGCTGGATACGAAATACCGCCGCGGCAGTGTGTCGTGGGACCAGGAGATCACCGCTGACGTCGATTTCCGCCTGGCCTACGCCTTCGCCGACATCGACCGCGACAGCTTCTACGGCGGCCTGGGCGACGTGGTCACCGATCCCTCGGCGCCCGGCCATGACCCGTTGCAGCTTGACCGCAACCTGGCCGGCAGCGCGGCCTCGCGTTCATGGCGCCAGTACGGCCACACCCACAACCCGCTGTACTACATCGACAGCCAGTTGAACTGGCGGCTGGGCGCGCATGCACTGGCCTTCGGTGTGCAGTACAAGCACGAGGCGCTGCGCGACGACAACCGTACCGGTGACGGGCAGCGTCTTGCGGTACTGGAGGATGCGACCTTCCACAACCTGGGCGCCTTCATCCAGGACGAGTGGAGCCTGCGCGACAACGTCGACCTGGTGCTGGGCGCACGCGTGGACAAGAGCTCGGAGCTGGACAACGCGGTGTTCTCACCACGCATCGCGCTGGCCTGGCAGGCCACGCCGAACCTGAAGTGGCGCGCCGGTATCGCCACCGGCTTCCGTGCGCCGGAGATCTTCGTCGAGGATGTGCACGTCGATACGCTGGGCGGCGAACAGGTGCGCGTGCGCAACACGGACGGTCTGAAAGAGGAACGCGCGTTGACCACCCTGTTCGGCTTCGACTGGCGTTCGGACCCGGCCAATCCGGTGTGGAGCTGGGATGCCACCGCCTCCTATGCACGCATCCGCGACACCTTCGCGCTGGGCGAGTTCCGGCGCGGCGATGACGGCCAGCTGAGTCAGCTGCGCTACAACGCCTCCGGCTCCAACGTGCTGGGTGCGGAGACCAACCTCGGCTGGCAACCCTCGCCGCAGTGGCGCCTGACCGCAGGTGCCTCATGGTACCGCTCCCGCTTCCGCGAGCCGCAACGCATCTTCGACGACAGTGGCGACGGTGGCGACACCGTGATCGAAAGCCGCGATTACCTGAAGACACCCCGCTGGACCGGTCTGGCGCAGCTCAGCTGGATGCCGGCCGAACCGTGGGAAACCTTCGTCGCGCTGCGCCATACCGGGCCGATGTCGGTGCTGAACAACCGGTTGGGCGAGCTGCACCGCACACGCTCGTTCCTGGTCACCGATCTTGGTGCTCGCTGGCACCGACATCTGGGCGCGCAGGCGCAGCAGGAAGTGTCGGTAGCTGCGGGCGTCAAGAACGTATTCGACCAGCGCCAGAAAGATCTGGAAGTGGGCGCGCTGCGTGACAGCGACTATGTCTACGGGCCGCGCTTTGCACGTTCGTGGTACGTCAACCTGCGCTATGCGTTCTGAAGCACTGCGGACGCTGTTGCTGACCGGCGCGCTCCTGCTGGCCGTACCAGCGATGGCGGCAGACTTGCACGCGCAGGTCGCCGCCTCGTTGATGCGGCCAGAACAGCGATCACTGCGGCCCATGCAATGGTCGCCGCCGCCGAAGCTGGTGGCGCTGTACTTCGGCGCCGACTGGTGTGCACCGTGCCATGCCTTCGTACCCACGCTGCGCAGTGTGCGCGACGCGTTGCGCGAGGCCGGCGCCGATACCGAAGTGGTGTACGTCAGCCTGGATGAGAGCGAGGCTGCATTGCGGCGCTACATGCACGCGCAGGACATGCCGTGGCCGGTACTGGACCCGCGCCGCGCCGCGCGCATGCCCGCACTGCAGGCACTGGCCGGGCTGGGACCACCCAACCTGGTGCTGATCGATGCGGATGGGAAGGTGCTGGCCAACGGATGGCAGGGCCGGCGCTATGAAGGCCTGCAGCCAGTGTTGAAGGAATGGACGAAACGCGCGTGCGCGCAAGCGCAGGCCCGTTGCCCCAACGGCGCCATCCAACCACGGTAGCGCCGGGCCATGCCCGGCGAAAGCCATGAAGGTGGCGACGCGCCCGCCGGGCATGGCCCGGCGCTACCGTTACGGCGCCTCGCCCTCGGCCTTGCGCACGAATGCCTCGAACAACGCCAGCGTCTGTTCGCTGACATGGTGCTCGATGCCCTCCGCATCGCGCCGCGCGGTGTCTGCGTCCACGCCCAGCGCCAGCAGGAAACGCTCCACGGTCTGGTGCCGCTGGCGGCTGGCATGGGCCAGCGCCTCGCCTTCCGGGGTCAGGAACACGCCGCGGTACGGCCGCTGCACCACCCAACCATCACGGGCCAAGCGCCGCAGCATCTTCGCCACGGTGGGCTGGGCCACACCCAGGCGCGTGGCAATGTCGACCTGGCGGGCCTCGCCGCCGTCGGCCAGCAG
Source organism: Stenotrophomonas sp. YJH_SMC_53 (assembly GCF_059369995.1). Lineage (NCBI taxonomy): Bacteria > Pseudomonadati > Pseudomonadota > Gammaproteobacteria > Lysobacterales > Lysobacteraceae > Stenotrophomonas > Stenotrophomonas sp. YJH_SMC_53. Next base: position 125,523 of record NZ_JCAFTF010000003.1, read on the forward strand.
GTCCGAAATCAGCTCGACATAGTCCTCCACCAGTTCCATCCGGTGCGCCTCGCGCACTTGCCGGAAGCTCTCGACCTGGCGCTCGGCCTCAATTAAGGGGGTGCTTTTCAGCGATGTCGAATCGTCGGTCTTGCCCACGCCTGCGCCTGTCCTTCCGGGGTGATCCGGTGTTGAACCTGAATTCTGGACCAGTAACGCGATAAAGACGATTGTTTCACGTTGCTATTGACTATAGCAGGAGCTATATTCGGACCCATGAACACCCTGGCGCCCCGCGACCCTTCGGCCTCCACTCCGGCCAGCCTGGGTGCGCTCAACGCCTCGGTCGCCGTGCCCGACAAAGGCCATTGGTGGTTCCGCCTGCTGGCCTTCCTTGGCCCGGGCTACATGATCTCGGTCGGATACATGGATCCAGGCAACTGGGCCACCGACCTCGCCGGCGGTTCGCGCTTCGGCTACCTGCTGCTGTCGGTCATCCTCATTTCCAACCTGATGGCGGTGATCCTGCAGGCGCTGTCGGCGCGGCTCGGCATCGCCACCGGCATGGACCTGGCGCAGGCCTGCCGCGCCCGCTACCCCAAGCCGGTGAACCTGGCGCTGTGGGCGCTGTGCGAGGCGGCGATCATCGCCTGCGACCTGGCCGAGGTGATCGGCACCGCGATCGCGCTGAAGCTGCTGTTCGACCTGCCACTGCTGTGGGGCGCGGTGATCACTGCGCTGGATACGCTGTTGGTTCTGCTGCTGATGAACCGCGGCTTCCGTGCGCTGGAAGCCTTCGTGATCGCGCTGCTGATGGTGATCTTCGCCTGCTTCGTGGTGCAGATCGCGATGGCTGCGCCGCCAGTGATGGCGGTGCTGGGCGGCTTCATTCCGCGCGCGCAGGTGGTGACCGATCCGCAAGCGCTGTACATCGCGATCGGCATCATCGGTGCCACGGTGATGCCGCACAATCTCTACCTGCATTCGTCCATCGTGCAGACCCGCGCCTACCCGCGTACCAATGAAGGCCGCCGCAGTGCGCTGCGCTGGGCGGTTACCGATAGCACTCTCGCGTTGACACTCGCATTGTTCATCAACGCCAGCATCCTGATCCTGGCGGCGGCGGTGTTCCATGCCAATGGTCGTTTCGACGTGGAAGACATCGAGCAGGCGCACCAGCTGCTGGCGCCGATGCTGGGCGTGGGCGCGGCGGCGACGTTGTTTGCGATCGCGTTGCTGGCCTCCGGCCTGAACTCGACGGTGACCGCGACGCTGGCCGGCCAGATCGTGATGGAAGGTTTCCTGCACCTGCGAATGCCGCCGTGGCTGCGACGGCTGATCACCCGCGCACTGGCGATCATTCCGGTGGTGGTGGTGATCCTGCTGTTCGGCGACCAGGGCGCGGTGAAGCTGCTGGTGCTGAGCCAGGTGGTGTTGTCAATGCAGCTGCCGTTCGCGATCATCCCGCTGGTGCGGATCGTGACCGACAAGGTGACGATGGGGGCGCTGGTGGCACCGCGCTGGCTGGGCGCGATCGCCTGGGTGATCGCGCTGGTGATCGTGGTGTTGAACGTGAAGCTGCTGGTGGATACCTTCAACGGCGCCTGATGCCGAACCACGGACCCTGCCCCGGTAGATCCACGCCATGCGTGGATGGCTTCTCGCATCGCGCGGAAAGCAGCCGAGCATGGCTCGGCTCTACAGATGCAGGGCGATCGCGGCCTCGATCTGCTGCGGCGACTGGAACCCGGCCAGGCGCGTGCGTTCGTTACCATCACGGAACAGGGACAGCGTCGGCGTCTGCCGCAGCCCCAGTTCCCTGAAGAACGCCTCACCCAGCACTTCCAGCTGCACGCGAAGCAAGGTGGTGCCCTGCCCCGCCACGCTGTTGGCCACGCGGTGCAGCGACACTTCCAGCATCCGGCACCCGGGGCACTGGTCCTTGTGGAAATCCACCAGCACCCGCGGGTGCTCAGCCAGCAGCTGCTGGAACTGCTCAGGCGTGGTGGCGTCGATGATCTGCATCGTGGTTGCTCCAGTAGTGGGCCAGGACCGCATCGGTCCAGGCGTCGATGGCTTCGGCATGACGCTCGCCATGCGGCATCTGTTCGATCTCCAGCGGCGGGTAGTCGCTGCGGAAATAGCGGATCAGCCGGTGCACGGCACCACAGTAGTACTCCTGCCCCCACTGCGTTTCGCCGGTGCCGAACACCGCCAGCTGGCGTGGCTGCTGACCGCGCTCGGCAATGCCAGCCACCCACGCCTTCATCTCCGCTGGCGTGCGCCCGGCGTTGTCGGTCCAGCAGCCCAGCAGCACCAGGTCAGCCTCGCCGGCAGCCAGCGGCGGCGCCTGCCGCAGGTCGTCGGCCTCCTGCCAGTGCACCGCATGACCTGCGGCGCGGCAGCGCTCGGCGATCTGCCGGCCGAGCTCGCGGGTGTTGCCGCTCAAGGAGGCGACCACCATCAGGATGCTCAGCGCGGTGCCGGGCTCAGAGGTCGTCGAAGCCGTTGTCGACGTTGGTCTTCTTGTAACTTGCATTGCGCATCTCGAAGAAGTCGGTCTTGGTCTCGGTGAAGTTGTCGGCGTAGGCCCTGATCCAAGGCATCACGTTGTCGGTGGTGTCGCTGTACAGGCGCTCGATGCCGAGCATGCCGGCCATCTTGTTGGCGCGGTACTTCACGTAGCGCACCATCTCGTCCACGTCGATGCCATCGATGCCATCCAGCACCTCTGACGACCACTGCGTCTCAAGTTCGATGGCATGCTCGAATGACTGGTGCACATAGGCGGTCAGCTCGTTGGTCTGCAGCTCCGGGTTCTCGCCGATGATGGCGCGGATCAGCTCACTGATGAACTTGGTATGCGCGAGCTCGTCGCGATTGATGAAGCTGATGATCTTGCCGGTACCGTTCATGCGGTTCTGCCGCACCATGTTGTAGAAGTACGCGAACCCGGAATAGAAATTGATGCCCTCCAGGATCGACGACTGGATCAACGACTTGAGCAGGGTCTCGGCGGTCTTCTCGCGCATGAAATCGTCATACGCGCCCATGATCGGGGCATTGCGCTTGATGATGGTCGGGTGGGTGCGGGCGATCTCGAAGATCCGGTTCTGGTTCGGCAGGTCGGTGATCGAGGCCAGCACGTAGCTGTAGCTCTCGTTGTGGATCACTTCCTGCTGGCCGATGATGGCTGCGTTGGCATGCGCGGCCGGGTCGGTGATGTACTCGGCCACGTTGTAGATGAAGCGGGTCTGCGGTGAATCCAGCGTGGCCAGCAGACCGATGATTGAATCGTAGGCGTTCTTTTCGCGCCCTGACAGCTCGCCGTACTGGCGCGCGTCCAGCTTCATGTCCACTTCGTCGGGAATCCAGAAGTTGGTCGACAGCTCCTTGTAGGCCCGATAGAACGACGGGTACGGGATATCGTTCCAGTTGAGGATGCCGCTGGTCTGGCCGTTGATGATGCCGGTGCTGCGGTTGGGGTGGCGTGGTTCGAGTATCTTGATGCGATCAAGGGGGGTTGCCATGGTGTTACCTGCAGGGGGTAGCGCCGGGCCATGCCCGGCGGAATGTGCGACGGCCGCGCGATGCGCTCGCCGGGCGTGGCCCGGCGCTACCGTGGATGGTCAACTGGCGCACCACTCGCATTCGCTGATGTCGATGTCGTTGGAGCGCACGTAGTAGGTGGTCTTCAGGCCTTCGCGCCAGGCGCTCAGGTGCAGCTCCAGCAGCGTGCTCGCACGGATGGTGCTGGGCACATACAGGTTGAAACTGATCGACTGGTCGACATGGCGCTGGCGGCGCGCGTTCTGGCGCACGCTGGCGAACTGGTCGACCTTGTAGGCGCCCTTCTCGTAGTACGGCCAGGTCTCCAGCGACAGGCCCGGCGCCGCCACCGGCCGCCGGAAGTCCTTCTTTTCCTCGTAGTAGAACGCGCTGTAGATCGGGTCGATCGATGCGGTGGAACCGGCAATCTGCGCGGTGCTCATGTTCGGCGCGACGGCCAGCAACCAGCCGTTGCGCAGGCCGTGCGTGGCGACCTCGCGGGCCAGGCTGTCCCAGGCCGCGCCGCTGTAGCCGCGGTCACTGAAATAGCGTCCGTTGTGCCAATCGCTGCCGGCGAACATCGGGTAGCTGCCCTTCTCCTGCGCCAGTTGCGCGCTGGCCTGGATGGTCAGGAAGTTGATGCGTTCGTAGAGATGGTCGGCCAATACTTCGGCATCCGGAGATTCCCACTGGATCGCCTGCTGCGCCAGCAGGTGGTGCCAACCGAACGTGCCCAGGCCGATGGCGCGGTACTTGCGGTTGGTGATCGTGGCCTGCGGCACCGGCAACGCATTGAGGTCGATCACGTTGTCGAGCATGCGCACCTGGATCGGGATCAGGCGCTCCAGCACATCGGTGGCCAGCAGGTCATCCGGCGCACTGATCGCCCGGCCGAGGTTGATCGAGGACAGGTTGCAGACCACGAAGTCGCCGGCACGGCGCGTGGTGACGATCTGGTCGCCGCTGACGATCTCCTGGATCATCCGCGTCGGGCTCATGTTCTGCAGGATCTCGGTGCACAGGTTGCTGGAATAGATCATGCCCGCGTGCTTGTTCGGGTTCCTGCGATTGACCTCGTCGCGGTAGAACAGGAACGGGTTGCCGGTTTCCAGCTGGCTGAGCATGATCCGCTTGAACAGATCGATGGCCTTCACCGTGCGGCGGCTGATGCGCTCGTCCGCCACGAGTTCGGCGTAGCGGTCGCGGAAGCTGCCCGCGCCGCGCGTCTCGTCGTAGAAGTCCTGCAGGTACCAGCCCTTGGCCTGCTTCACCTCGTGCGGGTCGAACAGGTACCAGTCGGCGCGGCGTTCCACCGCTTCCATGAACAGGTCGGGTACGCACACCGAGGTGAACACATCGTGCGCGCGCAGGCGCTGGTCGCCGTTGTTCAGGCGCAGGTCCATGAAGGCTTCGATGTCGCGATGCCAGATGTCCAGGTACACCGCCACTGCGCCCTTGCGCTGGCCAAGCTGATCAACCGACACCGCCGTGTTGTTGAGCTGCTTGATCCACGGCACCACGCCGCCGGAGGAGTTGGCCACGCCACGGATCGGTGCGCCGCTGCTGCGCACGTAGCCCAGGTAGGCACCGACGCCGCCGCCGTGCTTGGACACGCGCGCGATATCGGTGTTGGAGTCATAGATGCCCTGCAGGCTGTCGTCCACCGTGTCGATGAAGCAGCTGGACAGCTGGCCGCCCACCTTGCCGGCATTTGCCAGCGTCGGCGTGGCCACGGTCATGTACAGGTTGGACAGCGCCCAGTACGCCTCGCCAACCAGCTGCATGCGGCGTTCGCGCGGCTTTTCCTCCTGCATCAGGTACAGCGCAATGGTCAGCCAGCGCTCCTGCGGCAGTTCATAGACCTCGCGGCTGCGGTCGCTGGCCAGATAGCGCGTGGCCAGCAGGTACAGGCCGTTGTAGGCGAACAGGCGGTCGCGTTCCGGATCGATCATCTCACCGGCCTGCTGCAGCTCTTCCTTCGAATAGCAGCGCAGGATGTCGTTGCTGTAGATGCCACGATCGGCGAGGCTTTCCTGCAGGCCCACGTAGGAGCCGTACTTCAGGCTGACATCGTAGAAGCGGTTTCGGCTGGCACGCTTGTACAGGCGGCGCAGGTAGATGCGCGCGGCGAACTGTTCCCACTCGGGCGCGACCAGGTCCACCCGCGATTCGGCCTCGCGGATCAACAGATCGACCAGGTCATCGGCGCTGATGCTGGGCTTGCGCTCGACCATTGCCTGCACCACGCGGCGGTAGTCGCTCACATCCAGCTGCGGGAACTCGGCATGCACGGCATCGATGCTGCGCTGCAGGCGCTCGGCGTCGAACGGCAGGCGGCGGTTGCCGGCCTCCTTGGTGATCCAGGTCGGTACGCGCTCGCCACCGGCGCGCAAGGCGTCGCCAGCGCCGGCCGGATCGGCCACGCGGAAGGTACTGTCGGTCATGGTGGTGAAACTCCAGGCTCGCACGCGCATTGGCGGTCGATGCCATGGCGGCCCTGGACGCGATACCGGCGCACGGGGCGAACGGGTGGATTGCCAGGGTGCGGGAACGTAGGTCGTCGGCATCTGCCTGCGCCTGCGGCCGGTATCCGGGCCGTGGGGGCGACCTGCGTCCGCACGATGGCGGCCGCGTCGACACGGCAAGCCTTCAGGGGCGGGCCGCGGGACGTTTGCTGCATGTCCGGCGGCGGCGGCTGACCGGGAGTGACGGCCACAACATAGTGGGGATGACGCGCACCGTCAACACAAGATGCGGTAATCACGACATGCCGCGACGATCAGTCGCAGGATGCCGTGTTGCACCCGCAGCACCTTGTCGACGCGGCGCACATCCCCAGTCCGGTACAACATCACTTTCTCCGGAACCTCGCTCATGCGCGCTGCCCAGTACTCCTCCTTCGGCAACCCGGCCGACGTCCTCGCCATTGCCGATGCCGCCCTGCCCGAGCCCGGCCCCGGCGAGGTGCGCATCCGCACCGTGCTGGCCTCGATCCACAACCACGACCTGCTGACCGTGCGTGGCCTCTACGGGTACAAGCCGACCTTGCCGGCGATCGGTGGCAGTGAAGCACTGGGCGTGGTCGATGCACTCGGCGATGGCGTGGACGGCCTGCAGATCGGCCAGCGGGTAGCCGCCGCCTCGGTGCACGGCACCTGGGCCGAGGCCTTCGTCGCACCGGCACGCATGGTGATTCCGATGCCGGAGGCGATCCCGGACGAGATGGCCGCACAGTTGATCGCGATGCCGCTGAGCGCGCTGATGCTGCTGGAATTCCTGCACGTCCAAGCAGGCCAGTGGATCGTGCAGAACACCGCCAACGGCGCGGTCGGCAAGTCGCTGGCGATGCTGGCAAAGGCGCGCGGCGTGCACGTGGCCAACCTGGTGCGCAATGCCACGGCCGTAGCGCAGTTGCAGGCGCTGGGCATCGATCATGTATTCGACACCTCGGTGGACGGCTGGAAGGATCGCGTGCGTGAAGCGACCGGCGAAGCACAGGCCGCGGCCGCGGTGGATTCCATCGGCGGTGATGCCAGCGGTGACCTGGTCGACCTGCTCGGCCACCACGGCACGCTGGTGTCGTTCGGCGTGATGAGTGGCGAGCCGATGCACATTCCAGCCGGCGGCCTGATCTACAAGGAGGCCACGGTGAAGGGTTTCTGGGGCAGCAAGGTCAGCCAGGCGATGGCGGTGGAAGACAAGCGCCGGCTGGTGGGTGAGCTGCTGAAGCGTGCGGCCAGCGGCGAACTGACCTTGCCGGTGGAGCAGATCTTCGCGCTGGACGATATCGCCCAAGCGGCGAAGGCGGGCGCCGGTTCGGGCCGTAACGGCAAGGTGCTGCTGCGGCCGTGATCGTCTGACATTGCGTTCTGTAGAGCCGAGCCATGCTCGGCTGCTTTCCGGCCAGTGTGTGGAGCCGAGCGTTGGCTCGGCTCTACAGGGGCGTGCGGACCAACGGTCCGCACCCACCAAAGATCGGTCCGCACCCACCGAAGCATAGACCGCGCCGCCGAGAGCGCTTACTTTCGTTAAGAACCTGTGATGTATAACTGAATGCGCTTTCGTCATTGGAAGGCGCAGGTACCTGCATGCGGTACTGACGGCTCCTCCCCCGTTCGGCGTTGCCGCTTCCATGTACCGCACCACCCTGAACCTGCTTGCCGGCGCGATCGCGCTGGGCCTCACTGCTGGCACCGCCAGCGCCTCTGAAACCACTGATGCCGGCAAGGACAGCACCACCCTCGGCGCCGTGCTGGTGACCGGCTCCAACATCAAGCGCAGCGATACCGCCGGGCCCAACCCGGTGCAGATCGTCAGCCGCGAACAGATCGAACAGACCGGTCGTTCAACACTCACCGACGTGCTGCGCAACCTGTCGGCCAATGCCGGCAACAGCTTCGACGAGCAGTACACGGGCAGCTTCGCCGCCGGCTCTGCCTCGATCGGCCTGCGTGGCCTGTCACCGAAGAACACGCTGGTGCTGGTCAACGGCTACCGCGTGTCCAACTTCGGCTTCGCACTCAATACCCAGGACACTTTCGTCGACCTCAACGCGTTGCCGATCAGCGCCGTCGAGCGCATCGAAGTACTCAAGGACGGCGCCTCGGCGGTGTACGGTTCCGATGCCATCGCCGGGGTCATCAACATCATCCTGCGCAGGAACTTCCAGGGCGTGGAAGTCGGTGGCGGCTTCGGTACCGCCACCCAGGGCGGCTTGAACGAACGCAAGGCCAACCTGTTGGCCGGCTTCGGCGACCTGGAGCAGCAGGGCTGGAACGTGCTGTTCGGCTTGGACCTGCTCAAGCGCGATCGTCTCGACGCCGACCAGCGCGCCTATACCCGCAGCGGCGATTTCCGCGACAAGCCCGGCGGACGCCTGGCCGGCTGGTCCACCGCCGGTGGCAACTGGCTGTCCAACCCACGTGCACCTCAGCCGTTCGCCAACTGCCCCGAGGGCAGCCAGCTGCGCCCGTACAGCGACTTCGGCAGTACCCTGCCCGGCCAGGCCTGCGCCTTCAATGCGCAGCCGTTCAAGACCCTGCAACCCGGCGCCGAGCGCCTGCAGGCCTCGTTGAGCGCGACCTACCGCTTCAATGACAGCGTCGAGGCCTTCGCCGATGTGCTGTACAGCCACAACAAGGCCGACCAGATCTTCAGCGCGCCGCTGACCGTCGGCCCCGGCCTGCGCGCGTACAACCCGGCCACCGGCACGCTGATTGACGTGCCGGCGGTGCTGCCGGTCGGCCACCCGAACAACCCGGGCAGCACGCCGCTGCCGTTCGAGTACACCTTCTTCGATCTCGGCCCGCGCCTGAAGGACAACACGCAGGTGTTCTACCGTGCCCTGGCCGGCGTGCGCGGCAGCGGTGAACGCTGGGACTGGGAAGTCGCGGCGCTGACCTCGCAAAGTGCGCAGCGCGAGTACGTCGACAATTTCGTCAACCGCTATGCGTTCGAACAGATCCTGCGCGACGGAAGCTACAACTTCCTCAACCCGTCCGCCACGCCGGGCGCGCTGGATGCACTGCGTCTGCAGACCAAGCGGCCAGGCTGGTACAAGCTGCACGCGTTGAACCTGAAAGCCTCGACCTCGCTGTGGGAGCTGCCCGCCGGTGCGGTCGGCTTCGCCTGGGGCGCGGAGTTCCGCAAGGAATCGCTGGATGCGCGCACCAGTGCCCAGGTGCTGTCGGGCACCGAACTGCGCCCGGCCATCAACGTGGTCAACGGCGAGCGCCAGGTCAGCGCCGCCTACGCCGAACTGAGCGTGCCGCTGCATCGCACCCTGGAACTGCAGGTAGCCGGTCGCGGCGATCACTACGATGACTTCGGCAAAGCGTTCTCGCCCAAGGTGGCGCTGCGCTGGCAGCCGCTGGACAGCCTGCTGCTGCGCGGCTCGTTCTCGCGCGGCTTCCGTGCGCCGTCGCTGCCGGAGATCGCGCCGGGCCAGACCGTCAGCTACGGCTCGGTGATCGATCCGCTGGACCCCCTGCAACCGGGCGGCAGCCGTGGCGTGACCAACATCCGCACCGGCAACCCGGACCTGAAGGCCGAGCGCTCGCGCAACTTCAACGTGGGTGCAGTGTGGTCGCCGGATGGCGACACCAGCATCGGCCTGGACTGGTACCGCATCGAGCAGGACAACCTGGTCAAGCCGGACAGCGCGCAGTTCATCGTCGACAACCCGACCCTGTTCCCGGGTCGCGTGCAGCGTGACGCGCAGGGACGCATCCAGTTCATCACCAACCAGTACGCCAACCAGGGCGAACTGACCACCTCCGGCCTGGACCTGGATGCCAGCCGCACCTTCCGTACCGACGGCTGGGGCAACTTCACCGTGGCCGGCAGCTGGACCCACCTGCTGAGCTTCAAGCAGCCGCTGGTGGCTGGCCAGTCGCCGTACGAAGGCGCCGGCAACAACCGCCACGGCGCACTGCCGCGTACGCGCGGCACCACCTCATTGAACTGGGCGGTGGGCGACTGGAGCAGCACGCTGAGCCTGCAGTACGTGAGCGGCTACGACCAGCGCGTGGCGACGGCGACCAGCAATCCGGGGCTGCGTAACCGCGTCAAGCCGTATCACCAGCTGGACCTTTACGTGGCGTACGAGGGAATTCCGAATACCACGCTGTCGCTGTCGGTGCTGAACCTGACCGACAAGGATCCGCCGTTCGATCCGGCTGGCGGTTCCAACGGCTTCGACATCAGCCAGTACAACCTGCGCGGACAGTTCGTCTCGCTGGGTGCGCGCTACCGGTTCTGATAGGCCAGCTGCAGAGCCGGGGCCATGCTCGGCTGCTCTTCGGCAACAGGAAGCCGAGCATGGGCTCGGCTCTACAGGGGTGTGCGGACCAACGGTCCGCACCCACCGCATCACCTGCTCAGGTGCAGGAACTGCAGGTGCCGTTCGTACTGGCTGATGATGTCGTTGATGATCTGCTTGCGGCTGTAGCCCACCAGGTCGTAGTCCTGGCTGCCCTCGAACAGATGCACTTCAGCACGGTAGTAACGCTGGTTGCGCAGCTGCTGCGCGGCAAACGACGGGGTCAGGTAGCCGCTGAGGATCACGCGGTACAGGAAGTCCTGCTGCTCGCCGTGGTTCACCGTCAGCTCCATGTCGCCCGCTTCGAAGCGCGTGGCCACATCCCAACCCTGCCCGCGCAGCTGCTCGGCCACCGCCTCCATCGCCGGCTTCACGGTGTCATCCATGAAGCGGTAGACCTGGTCGCGCACCGGGAAGTGCATGGCCTGGCTCAGGCGCTGGCGCCAGCCCTGATGATGGCGATCGTCTCCGATCAACGGCGACGGCCGGTACTGCAGCGCGCGCTTGCGGTGCGACTCGTCACTGAACGCGCGGGTCAGGCCCCACATCATCAGCAGCAGGATCGCCGAGAACGGCAGCGATGCCAGCACCACCGCCGATTTCAATGCATCGATGCTGCCGGCCAGCAACAACCCTGCGGTCAGCACCGCAATCACTGTGCCCCAGAACACGCGCAGCCAGCGCGGACCATCGTCTTCGGGTGATCCACCATGCGACGACAGCGTGGACAACACCACCGCCCCCGAATCAGCGGAGGTCACGAAGAAGATGAAGCTCACCAGCACCGTCACCGCGATCACCGTGCGGCTCCACGGGTAGCCATCCAGCAGTGCATACAACACGGTCGGTGGGTCATCCACCGCCAGCTGCGCCAGTTGCTGCTGGCCGTGGTGGAGCACCTGGTCCAGCGCGCTGTTGCCGAAGATCGACAGCCAGGCCAGGGTGAAGCCGAGCGGGATCAGCAGCACCCCGAACACGAATTCGCGGATGGTGCGGCCACGTGAGATGCGCGCGATGAACAGGCCGACGAACGGTGCCCAGCCGATCCACCAGGCCCAGTAGAACACCGTCCAGCCGCCCAGCCATTCCGGTCGGCCGCCATAGGCGTACACATCGAAACTCTTGCCGACCACGCTGCCCAGGTAGTCGCCCAGGTTCTGCATCAGCGTGCTGAACAGGTACTGCGTCGGCCCGGCGAACAGCATGAACAGCACCAGCGCGATCGCCAGCAGCATGTTGATGTTGGCCATCCAGCGCACGCCCTTCTCGACGCCGGACACGGCCACGGCCACGGCCGCGCCCATCATGCTGACCACCAGGATGATCTGCACCAGGTTGGAGTGCGGAATGTCGAACAGGTGCGAGAGGCCGGCATTGAGGTGCAGCACGCCGAAGCCCATGTCGGCACCGATGCCGAATACGGTGGCGACGATGCCCAGCGCATCCACGGTGTAGCCGATCGGGCCATTGATGCGCTTGCCGATCAGCGGGTACAGCGCCGAGCGCAGGGCCAGTGGCAGGTTGTGGCGATAGGCGAAGTAGGCCATCGCCATCGCCGCCAGCGCGAACACGCCCCAGCCGTGCAGGCCCCAGTGCAGGAACAGCAGCTGCATGGCCTGGCGCGCGCCAGCCTCGCCTGCGGCCGGATCGCCCTGCGGCGGCTGCAGGTAGTGGGTCAGCGGTTCGGATACGCAGAAGAAGAACAGGGTGATGCTGATGCCTGCGGCGAACAGCATGCCGGCCCATGAGAGGTAACTGAACTCCGGCTCGTCATGGTCGGCACCCAGCTTGATGCCACCGTACTTGGACAGCGCCACGCCCACCACGAACACCAGGTACAGGGTCATGGCCAGCAGGTAGTACCAGCCGACGTTGAGGGCGGCCCAGTCCTGTGCCCTGAGCAGAAGGCGGCCCGCGCCGAGCGGGAACAGGCTGACGAACAGCGCGAACGCCACGACAACGATCGCCGCGAAGGCGAACACAGGCCGAAGGGTGCGCACCGGGGATTGTTGCGGCTCCAGTACTTCCATGGGGCGGCGTTCTCCGGTAGATCAAAGGGTTAGCCGACCGATTCTGGCTGAACCGCAGTGGACAGAGCATGAAGTTGCGGCCTGTGGTCGCAGGCCCGTCCGCTCATTCCGTGGTATCACGCGCGCGCTGCGACGCACCCTTGCTTGCGCGGGCCGCGCGCACCGCCTGCGGCGCGGCCACGCGCATCCTGTCCGATCACGACATTACATGCACCGCACACAGCTTGTTGCCATCCGGGTCACGCAGATAGGCCAGGAACACCTGCCGACCGGACATGTTGCGGACGCCGGGCGGATCTTCGATGGCGGTACCACCGTGAGCCACTCCAGCTTCCTGCCAGGCACGCACGGCCTCTGCACTGCCCAGACTGAAACCGATGGTGCCACCGTTGGCATGGCACGCTGGCTGCCCATCGATCGGCGCGGTTACACCGAACATCCGTCCATCCTTGAAGTACAGCAGCCGTCCCTTCTCGTCGAATACGCCCGCACGCGCGGCCATCGCAGCGAACAGGGCGTCGTAGAAGCGACGCGCGGCATCCATGTCGTTCGTTCCTACGGTGATGTGGCTGAACATGCGGGCACTCCATGTGGAAAACCGCAGTGTCGATGAGCGCGGGCGACTTCGCAAATCGCTGCATCATCGCCGCCCCGCTCGCGACCGGGCGTGCTGCTACTTGGCGGTGCTGAGCAGCAGTACCGCCGCCGTGACCAGGGCGATGCCAACCCAGCCGATCGGCCGCAGGCGGTTACCGAACAACAGGCGGCCGCAGGTGGCGGTGCCGATCACGCCGATCGCCCCCCACATCGCATAGGCCGTGGCCAGATCCATGTAGCGTACGGCCTGGCCCAGCAGGGCGAAGGCGATCCAGACCAGGACGATCGCACCGACGCCCCAGCGCCAACGACGGAAACCTTCCGACTTGGCCACCATCATGTTGGCGGCGACGTCGATCAGCGCCGAGCAGATCACGAAAAACAGGGCCAGGGTATTCATCAGTGCGCCTCCCCGAGGGTGACGCAGACGATGCCGGCCACGGCCAGCATCAGGCCGGCCAGCTGCTGCAGCGACAGGCTCTCGCCGAACACAGTGAGGCCGACCACGGTCAGCAGGGTCAGGCCAAGGCCTTCCCACACCGCGTAGGCCACGCCCACAGCAATGCGGCGCACCGACTGCGCCAGGAAGAAGTAGGACAGCGCCAACGCGCCGGCCATGATCAGGTAGCCGCTCCAGCCGCCGTCGCGGGCGGCATGGGCCATGAACGAGGTGCCGACCACCTCGGCGATGATCGCCACGGTCAGGCAGGCCCAGGCGGCCAGCGCGCCACGGGCGGGAACAGTACGGGACATGTGAAGCTCCTTGCAGGGCGGGGACCGCGCCGCCTCCTCAATGGGTCCACGGCATGCGTGGAGGGTCCGGAACGCCCCGCAGACAGGGGCGACGACGGCCAGTATCATCGCCTTTTACGGTGGTATCAAAATAGATGCCATCGACAGGAGCGATGGATCAATGCCCTATTCCCCTGAATCCCTGCAGGCCTTCGTGGAAGCCGCCGCGCTGGGCTCGTTCTCGGCGGCGGCGCGCCGCCTGCGCAAGACCCAGTCAACGGTCAGTACCGCCATTGCCCATCTGGAGGCCGACCTGGGGGTGAGCCTGTTCGACCGCAGCGGGCGCTACCCCCGGTTGACCGAGGCCGGGCGCCAGGTGCTCGGCCATGCCCAGGAAATCCTCGCCGCCGATGCCCGCCTGCAGCAGTTGAGTGTGCGCCTGGCCGCGCCGGTCGAAGCGCGGCTGACCGTGGTGTTCTCCGACGTGTACCAGCTCGATCCGGAGCAGCGCGTGCTGCAGCGCTTTGCCGAAGCATTCCCGGAGATCGAACTGGAATGGCTGGATGCCGAAGGCGATGACGTGCTGGAGCTGGTCGGCAGCGGCCGCGCCGCGTTGGGCCTGCTGCCGCAACAGGAAAGCTATCCGGATGGCCTGATGGCCCGGCCGTTGGCCCATCACAGCGAACTGTCGGTGTACGTGGCGCGCGAGCACCCACTGGCCAGCGCCGGCCGTCGCAGCGCCGCACAGCTGGCGCGGCACCGGCAGGTGCGATTGAGTGCGGAGGTCGATCAATCCCACATCGTCACCGGCCTGGCCTGGACCGCCACCGACTATCTGATGGTGATGGAGATGGCCGAGGACGGCATCGGCTGGGCCGAGCTGCCGCGGGCACTTGTGCAGCGTTATGACCGCGGGCGACTGGTGGAACTGACGCTGCCCGGCTGGCCGCGGCGCATCCACAGCGACCTGCTCTGGCGCCGCGACGCGCCGCCGGGACCGGCCGCACTGTGGTGGGCCGACGCGTTGGGGTGATACGAGTTGCCGGCCAGCGGCCGGCACTACCGGTCAACGATGGGCGAGCGCGTAATCCAGTGCCGCGCACACCGCGGCCACCTGCGCGTCGTTGCACTGCTGCGGGGTCGCCCGGGAGCTGTCCGGGTAGACCTCGGTGGTGGTAGTGAACTTCGCACCGGTGATGCCCGCGCACAGTCCCAGCTTCACCAGCGGATATTCGATCACGCCGTGGGCCACCAGCGGCGAACCGATGATCTCGCCCTTGTCGTCAGCCGGCGCGATGTGGGTGACCTTCTCCACCGCGGCGATCACCGCCTGCTGGAAGGCCGGCTGCGGGTTCTCGCTGTCATCCACCAGGTAGAAGCCATCGGGGATCAGGCCCGGTTCGAACGGCTTGCCGTCACGCGCGGCCAACGCCGGGCGGAACTCGCTCTCGTCGCTGTCGGTGGTCTCGTGCAGGTCGATGTGCAGCGCGAACTGGCCCTTGTACGGCGCGATCAGATCGATCACCGCCGTTGATTCACGCGCCGGGCCGTCGGCGCGGAAGTTGCGGTTCGGGTCGATCGCATCGAAGTTCCAGCGGTTGATGCGCTCGAAGCCCCACGGATTCACGCACGGTGCCACCAGCAGATTGGCCTTGCCGGCGTAGTCGGCGGCGTGCTTTTCGAGGAATTCCAGCGCGCCCATCACGCCGCTGGTCTCATAACCGTGCACGCCACCGGTAACCAGGGCAGCCGGCAGCGCCGGGTTCCAATCGCGGCTGCGCAGGGCGAACAGGGTGTAGGTCTCGCCAGCGTAGTCGAGCTGGCCATAGGCCACCTTGTCGAAGCGCGAGGCCAGCGCCTCGATGCGCGGCAGCACGTCCTCGTCATAGCGACGCAGGCGCTGCTGGCGGCCACGCCACGTCTCCCGTTCCGCCGCTCCCCACGGCTGGCCAGGGGTTCCGACGGGGTAGAAGGCGGCTTGGGACATGGCAGATCTCAGCGAGTCAGGAAGCAATCGCCCACTCTACCACTGGGGGGACAACGTGAACCGGCGGCGCATTCCATTGGCGAATGGAATCAGCAATAATTCTCATTTACCGCCTTCCACAGCCCGCACCGATGCCCATCCCTGCCCTGCAACCGGCCCGCCTGCCGCTGGCCGCCGCCCTCACCCTGTGCCTGCTCCCGGCCGCCACCGCCTTCGCCCAGGACGGCGCCACCACGCTGGACAGCATCCAGGTCTCGGGCAGCTGGCTGGGCACCGGCCTGCATGACAGCGTGAAGAGCTTCGCCGGCGCGCGCACCGTGGTCGACCGCCAGCGCATCGAGGCCAGCGGCGCGGCCAGCCTCGGCGATGCGATGCGCCGCATCCCCGGCGTGCAGGTCACCGACAACTCCGGCACCGCGGGCAGTTCGGTGTCGCTGAACATCGGCGTGCGCGGCCTCACCGGGCGCTACTCGCCGCGCTCGACCGTACTGTTGGACGGCGTGCCGCTGGCGGTGGCGCCGTATGGCCAGCCACAGCTGTCGTTCGCGCCGACCAGCCTGTCCAACATCGAGTCGATCGACGTGGTGCGCGGCGGCGGCGCGGTGCGCTACGGGCCGCAGAACGTGGGCGGCATCATCAACTTCAGCACCCGCTCCATTCCCACCGAGGCCGGCCTGCACGGCGAAGCCGGCATGCGCTACACCGCCTACGACCATGGCGGCGGTGACAGCACCCAGTACAACGCCTTCCTCGGCGGTACCGGCGACAATGGCCTGGGCGCGGCCCTGCTGTACTCCGGCCAGGATGGTCGCGGCTGGCGCCGGGGCAGCGATGACCGCTTCAATGATCTCGCGCTGAAGTTCGCCTACGCCATCGATGCGCAGCAGGAACTGCGCGCCAAGCTGTCCTACTACGATGTGCGCTCGCTGACCCCGGGCGGCCTGACCCGCACCCAGTACGAGGCCGATCCGTTCCAGAACACCCGCCCCACCGATTTCTGGAAGGGCCACCGCACCGGCGTCGACCTGGGCTACACCAACACGCTGTCGGCCAACAGCGAGTTCGAGGTACTGGCCTATTACAACGAAAGCAGCCGAGCCAGCTCGCTGATCAACGCCGCCAATACCCAGCTGACCGTGCAGCCGCGCGACTACCGCGTGCTCGGCATCGAGCCGCGCTACACCCAGCGCCTGCACTGGGGCAGCAGCGTGCATGACATCACCGCGGGCTATCGCTTCCTGCGCGAGCGCGGCAACGACCGCAGCTACACCGTCACCCGCCGCACCGGCGTGGCCAGCGCCACCACCCGCTTCGACAACGCCACCGATGCGCATGCGTTCTACATCGACGACCGCATCGCGATCGGCCAATGGCGGATCACTCCGGGCGTGCGCATGGAATGGATCGACATGGACCGCCGCCAGGCCGGTGGCGCGGCGACCTTCAGCAGCCGCAACGACAAGGCCCTGCCCTCGCTCAACATCGCCTATCTGCTGACCCCGCAGCTGACCGTGTTCGGCAACTACACCACCTCGTTCGGGCCGGTGCAGAACATCCAGCTCAATTCGCAGACCGCCAGCAACCCGCTGAACCCGGAAATCGCCAGGACCACCGAACTGGGTGCACGCTGGCAGGACGGCGCACTGCGCGCGGAAGTGACCGTGTTCAAGATGCGCTTCGACAACCAGATCCTGCAGGTGCCGGGAATCACCCCGCCGACCTTCCAGAACATCGGCGCCACCGACCACAAGGGCGTGGAGAGTGCACTGGAGTACCACTTCGCCGAGGACAGTGCGCTGGCCGGGTTGGAGCTGTACGCCAACTACACCTGGACCAAGGCGATCCAGCAGTCGGGTGACAACCGTGGCCTGGACGTGCCGTTCTACTCGCGCGACACCGACAGCGTCGGCGCCCGCTACGCGCTGGCCGGCTGGACCTTCAATGTCTCCAGCACCCACCAGAGCGGCCAGTTCTCCGATGCCGCCAACACCTGGGAAGAAACCGCCGATGCGCGCGTGGGCCGCGTGCCGGGCGTGCGCCTGTGGAACGCGCAGGTGGCCTGGCAGGTGCCGGGCCTGGGCGACAGCGAGATTGCGCTGGGCGTGAACAACCTGGCCGACACGCGCTGGTACACCCGCAACGTTGATGGCAACGCCGGCCGCATGGTGGCCGCGCCGCGCACGTTCTACGTGCAGGGCCGCTACCGCTTCTGAGGCCATAACCGCCCGATGCAGTGACGGTGGCGATCACGGTGGCGGCGTATCATGCCGCCACCATGTCACTGCCTGTTTCGCCATCGCGCCTGCATCTGGCCTTCCAGGGCCTGCGCCTGCGCCTGCGTGGCAGCGACCTGTGGTTCATCGCGCTGGCGTTGCTGGTCGGCTTGATCGCCGGCTACCTGACCCTGCTGCAGTCGGGCATCGCGCGCTGGCTGCAGGGCACGCTGTATGGGCTGGACGACGGTATGCGCCTGAGCTCCCTGCCCTCGCTGACATGGACCGCGCTGCTGGTGCTGCCGCTGGGTGGCCTGCTGGTGGGCCTGGTCAGCCTG
The DNA here is from genome assembly GCF_059369995.1 of Stenotrophomonas sp. YJH_SMC_53. NCBI lineage: Bacteria > Pseudomonadati > Pseudomonadota > Gammaproteobacteria > Lysobacterales > Lysobacteraceae > Stenotrophomonas > Stenotrophomonas sp. YJH_SMC_53. The sequence goes on from NZ_JCAFTF010000003.1 coordinate 143,768, forward strand.
GCCGCGACCCGGCTCAAGCGGCCCCTGCTCGATGCGGTGGAAGCCAATGCCCTGCATGGCGGCCGCATGTCGATGCGCGACAACCTGATCGTGCTGACCCAGACCCTGCTGTCCAATGGCTGCGGCGCCTCGGTGGGTCTGGAGGCTTCGTATACGCAGATGGGCGCCGGCAGTGGTTCGCAGCTGGGCCGGGTGATGCGCCTGCGCCGCAATGACGTGCGCATCCTGGTCGGCGCCGGTGCCGCCGGCGCCATCGCCGCCGCCTTCGGTGCGCCCTTGGCGGGTGCCTTCTACGCCTTCGAGATCGTCATCGGCGCCTACACCCCGGCCGCACTGGCGCCGGTGGCGGTGGCTGCACTGGCCGGCGCGTTCGTGGCCGACCAGGCCGGCATCGAAGCCTATCTACTGCCAGCGGCCTCGACCATCGACGTTCGCGCCGCCGACTACGCCATCTACGGCCTGCTCGGCTGCTGCTGCGCGATGGTCGGCATTGCCATCATGCGGCTGATCGCCTCGATCGAGGGCACGGTCAAGCGCAGCCCGCTGCCTGCCTGGGGTCGGCCGGTGGTGGGTGGACTGCTGCTGATTCCACTGGCACTGGCCAGCCCGCAGGTGCTGTCGTCCGGCCACGGCGCGCTGCACCTGGACCTGACCACGCACCTGCCGCTGATCTGGATCGGCGGCCTGTTGACCCTGAAGTGCCTGGCCTCGGGCATCTCGCTGGGCTTCGGCTTCCGTGGCGGCCTGTTCTTTGCCTCGCTGTTCATGGGCACCCTGGTCGGCGCGCTGTTCGCCGGACTGCTGGCCATGGCCACCGGCGTGCCGGTGATCGACGCCACCTCCGCCGCGCTGGCCGGCATGGCGGCGCTGGCCGCAGCCGTGGTCGGCGCGCCGATGACCATGGCCATGCTGGTACTGGAAGGCACCCACGACTTCCTGCTGACCAGCGTGGTGATGAGTGCGGTGCTGGTGTCCAGCACGCTGGTACGGCAGTGGTTTGGTTATTCGTTCTCGACCTGGCGCATGCACCTGCGCGGGGAGACCATCAAGAGTGCCCGCGACGTGGGCTGGGTACAGAACCTCAACGCCGGCCGACTGATGCGCAAGGGCGTGGCGACCGCCCCGTCCGACCTTGGCGCCGCCACGTTCCGCCAGCGCTTCCCGCTGGGCTCGGGCAGCCGGGTGATCCTGATCGACAGCGAGGGCCACTACGCCGGCATCGTGCAGATTCCGCGCGTCTACAGCGACGGCGTGAAACCGGAGACGGCGATTGGCGAGCTGGCCGAGAACCGTGACGTGTCGCTGTCGCCGTCCGCGGACGTGGTCAGCGTGATGCAGCGCTTCGACCAGACCCAGGCCGATGAACTGGCCGTGGTCGGCGCCGACGGCCAGGTGCTGGGCGTAGTGTCCGAAGCCTTCGTACGCAAGCGCTACGCCGAGGAGCTGGACAAGCGCCAGCGCGAACTGATGGGCGAGCGCGTCGACGACACCGACTGACCCCGCAAAAAGGGGACGGAGGGGATTAAGCCGCTTCTGGCACTTTCGAAATCCACGCATGGCGTGGATCTACTGTCACCTCGACCGGGTAGACTCCGGCCATGCGCTTCATTGAGACCTTCCAGGCAGGTCCCTTCGCCGACACCGTGGTCAGCCTGCTGGCCGCCTTCGTGCTGGGTACGTTGATCGGTGCCGAGCGCCAGTACCGGCAACGCACCGCCGGCCTGCGCACCAATGTGCTGGTGGCGGTCGGCGCCGCCGCCTTCGTCGACCTCGGCATGCGCATCGCCGGCAGCGCCGAGGCAGTACGGGTGATCTCCTACGTGGTCTCCGGTGTCGGCTTCCTCGGTGCCGGCGTGATCATGAAGGAAGGCATGAACGTGCGTGGCCTGAACACCGCCGCCACCCTGTGGTGCTCTGCAGCGGTCGGCAGCTGCACCGGCGCGGACATGCTGGCCGAGGGCGTCCTGCTGACCGTGTTGATCATCGCCGGCAACACCCTGCTGCGGCCGTTGGTGAATGCCATCAACCGCATTCCGATCAACGAGGCAGCGACCGAAGCCACCTACGAGGTGCGCCTGAGCGTGGATGCCGACGCCGTGCCGCGGGTGCGCGAGCGCCTGGTCGATGCGCTGGAAGCGGCGCAGTATCCGGTGGGCGATGTGCAGGTGGTCGAGCATGCCGACGCGCCTACCGATGTGATCGCGGTGCTGGTCAGTACGGCCGTGAGTGCTGATGAACTGGACGTGGTGCTGGCACGGATGGAGCAGGTGCCGGGCGTGCTGCATGCCACGTGGGAAGTCAGTACCCGCGATTGATTCAACCGCCCATCCGCTGCTGCGCGCGCAACAGTTTCCGGAACGAACCGCACTTGCGGGCATCCTCCGCCTGCGGGCAGGCCGCTGCGCGCTGCAGGTGCCGCCGCACCCGCTGCAACCGGGTGATCTGCCGCTGCAGCACCTCGGCTTGTGCCAGCAGTGCCTCGCGGTCGAGTGAGATGCACCCCTGCTGTGACGGCAGCGATGCACCGATCTGCTGCAGCGACAGCCCGGCCGCCTGGCCCAGGCCGATCAGCGCCAGCCGTTCCAGCACCCGCGCGTCATACTGCCGGCGCAGGCCGCGGCGCCCCAGCGCCTGCAGCAACCCCAGCTGTTCGTAGTAGCGCAGGGTCGAGGCCGGCACGCCACTGCGCTTGACCACCTCGCCGATATCCAGTTCGCGCACGGGCTTGACCTCAAGTGACCTTCAAGCACCAAGCTATGGGCAACTACCCGGCGAGGCAAGGCCATGGCAAGCACATCTCCCATTGATCAGAACGCCCTGTGGAACGGCCCTGGCGGCCAGGCGTGGGTTGCGCAACAGGCTGTTCTTGACGGCCTGTTCCAGCCGATGGCTGACTTGCTGGTCACCGAACTTCCTGAGACCGTTACCGAACTGCTCGACATCGGCTGCGGCACCGGCGCCAGCCTGCTGGCCGCGGCCGCAGCGCGCCCCGCGGCACATTGCACCGGCCTGGACATCTCCGCGCCGATGCTGGCGCTGGCCCATCAGCGCGCCAAGGCGGCAGGACTGGACGCGGACTTCATCGTGGCAGACGCGCAGCGCCATCCGCTGCCGCCCGCGCACTTCGACTGGATCCAGTCGCGGCTGGGCGTCATGTTCTTCGAGGACAGCCAGGCCGCGTTCGCCAACCTGCATCGTGCCACGACACCGGGCGCTGGGCTGCGCTTCATCGCGTGGCGCAGTGCCGGGGAGAATCCGTTCATGACCACCGCCGAGCGCGCCATTGGCGATGAACTGGATCTTCCGCCCCGCGTACCCGGCGCACCGGGACAGTTCGCTTTTGCCGATGGCGAGCGCGTGCAGCGCCTGTTGCAGGCCGCCGGCTGGAATGGCGTGGAAGTGGTTGCGGTGGACCTGCCCTGTTCGCTCGCCCGCGAAGACCTGCCGACCTATGTCGGTCACCTGGGACCGTTGGGACTGGCCCTGCGATCGATGCCGGAAGCCCGCGCCGCAGTGCTTCGCGAAAAAGCACTGGCCGCATTCGCGCCGTTCATCGAAGGTGACCGCGTTCGTGTCGATGCCGCCTGTTGGTTGATCCGCGCCCACGCTTGAAAAAAGGGGACGGAGGGGATTAAGTCGCATATGCCCGGGTTGTGCCGGAAACGACTTAATCCCCTCCGTCCCTTTTTTTGCTAGAGGGCCTCGCCGGCGTCGGCCAGGCGCGATTCGATCAGTGCATACCACTGCTGCAGCACGTCGATCAGCATGTCCAGCTCGGCATCGGTGCGCTGTGCGCGGCCACTGCGCAGGCAGGCTTGGGCTTCCTGCAGCTGGGCCAGGAACCCGGCCACGGTATCGGCCTGCAGGATCAGGCCCGGCAGGCGCCGCCCGGGGATGCGCACCACGGCATGGTTGCCGAGCTGGCCATACACGCTGAGCGTAGCTTCCGTCTTCATGGAGAGGGGCAGGAATTGGGCATTCATCGCGTGCACCGTTTGGAAACCTGAGCCGCCGGCAGGCGTGGACGACGGGGGAGACGTTGCCACGCCTGCCGGCGGTCAGGGGGGACTCGGGATGCCGGGGCATCGCCCCGGCGCAGGAAGGTCAATGTGGCTGTGCCATCCCGGCGATCTGCACGCGCCGGTTCGGCGCCAGGCAGGCAATCAGTTCGCGCCGGTTGCGCTGCTCGCACTGCACGATCGGCTCGGCCGCACCGCGTCCTTCGGCACTGATGCTGGCTGCAGGCACGCCCCCCTGCACCAGCGCGTTGCGCACGGCATCGGCGCGGCGCTGCGACAGTGCCTGGTTGTAGCTGGCGCTGCCAATACGGTCGGTGTAGCCGGTTACCTTGATCGACTGCACCTGCGCGGCCTCGCGTACCTGCGCCAGGATGCCCTGCACCGCCTGCTGGCCTTCGGCGCTGAGTACCGCGCTGTCGAATCCGAACAGCGCGTCGGCCGACAGCCGCAGGGGCTGCTCCGGCAGCGGTGCCGGTGCCAGCGGCGCTGGTGGCCGCGGCGGTTCGAGCACGGCCGCGCACGACTCCGGCTTCCAATAACCGCCCTGCGCGATGCCCTTGCTGTCGAAGCGCACCTGGAACTGGCAGGTGAAGTACTCCGCGCCCTGCGCGGTGCGGAAGTTGAACAGGTAGTTCCACTCGCGCACGCCCCACATGCCTTCATTGAAGTGCGGCGTGCCCAGCAGCGTGTACAGCTGCCGCTTGCTCATGCCCGGCGCGAAGCGGCGCAGGTCGGCGACGTCGGGATAGATACCTTCCTTCAGCGAGGCCTTGGAGGCCTCCGGGAAGTGCACGGCGGTGGCTTCGGCAGGACCGTCGGCGGCCGGCGCATGGCTGCGGCAGGCGGCCAGCAGGCCCATCCCCAGGATCAGGCCCAGCGTGGCGGCACATTGGCCGGCGCGGGCGATGCGATGCTGTTTCATGTCGTTCCCCCTGTAGACGTTTCCGCGATGCCGGGCCGCGGGTGCGGCCCGGCGGCGGGGATCACCACTGGATGCCGGCACCGACGGCCACACCGGCCTCGCCACGGCTGTTGGTCGAACCGCTGAACTTGTAGATCCAGCGGCCGCCTTCGGAGACACCGGAGATACCGACCGCCACGCCCGATTCGCCGTTGTAGCTGCCGGCGGCGATCGAGGCCATGCTGCGGCCCGCCTCGCTCGGCTGCGGCAGCGCTGCGGTGGCCATCGCCGAAGCGATACCGGCCGAAGCGCGATTGTCGGTCTTGCGCAGGTCGCGCTCGAAGCCGCCCATGCGCTCGTCGGTGTAGGCCTTGGACCAGTCCAGGGTCTGCGCCATGCCCGACTTCAACTGGTCCACATTGACCGCGTCGGTACCGGCGGTGCCGGCGGCAACGTTGCGGACCGTGGTCGGGCCGCTGCTGGTGCTGCCCAGGGTGACACTGTTGTAGTTGGTCGCGCCGTTCACCGTGGTGTCGTAGCGGATCGTGCCCTGCTGCGAAGCCTGCAGCTGGCGCACGTTGACCGCATCGGTGGCCTGCGAGCCGTCTGCCACGTTGACCACCTGGCGTTCGGCACCGGCGGCACCGACCGAGACCGTGTTGGCCCGGTTCGCCACCGAGCCCGCACCCAAGGCCACCGAGTTGTCGGCCTGCGCCTGCGAACCATTGCCCAGCGCGGTCGAGTTGGCACCGGCGGCAGTGGAGCCTGCACCACCGGCGGCCGAATTGGCGCCGCTGGCGGACGGGTCGGCCAGGTTGTTGGTGTTGTTGGCGCGGAAGCTGCCGGCCACGTTGGTGATGTTCTGGATCTTCTGGTCGGTGTACTTCTTCGACTCGTCGATGGCGTAGTTCACGCCGTTCTTCAGTTGGCCGACATTGGTCGCGTCGTAGGTGTCCGAGCCATCGGCCACGTGGGTGATCTTGCGTTCGCTGCCACTGCTGCCGACCGAGACCTCACCGGCCGAATTGCTGGCACCAGTCTGCCCGTAGGCGCCGGTGTAGCCGCTCTGTGCACCGACGCTGGCGACCGAACCGGCACCCAGCGCCACGCTGTTGCCGGCACTGCTGCTGGCACCGTTGCCGACCGCCACGCTGTTCGCACCGGCTGCGCTGGCCTGCGGGCCGACCGCCACCGCTTCCGCACCCGCCGCGGTGGCTGCGGCCGCCGTTGAGTTGACCGCCAGGTACGCACTGCCACCACCGCCATTGGTGATGCGCTGGTTGAGGACCTTCAGCGAGCCGTCGACAGCGGTGAAGGCGGCGGTGACGTTGTTGTAGTCGCCGCTGGTGAAGGTGCCATCGGTGGCGATGCTGGAGATGCTGAACGTCGGCGCGGTCCACACGTTGGTGGTGCCGTTGTAGGCGGTGGTGCCGCCGAAGTAGGTGGCGATGGTGCTGTTCGTGCTGAACAGCTGGTCGCCGGTGATGGCATCACTGCTGCCGGCCAGGATGCTGCCGGCGGCGACGTTGGTGATCTTCACCGCGCCGGTGCCGGTACCCGTCAGCGTCACGCTGTTGAGCACGTTGCCACTGCCATCGACGTCGTACTTCACGGCCAGCTTGTCGATCTCGCCGGTCTGGTCGGCAACGTTGGCCAGCGAGTTGCTGACTGCATCGAACGCGGTGCCAACATCGTTGTAGCTGCCCTTGGTCACGGTGCCGTTGGCGGCGACGTTGTTGATCGAGTAGGTCGGTGCGGTCAGTACGCCGTTGGCATCGACCGCGGCACCACCGCCCAGATGGGTGGCTACCGCCTGGTTGGCGGCAAACAGCTGGGCACCATTGATGGCCTCACTGCTGGTGGCACTGACCTGGCCCGGGCCAAGGTTGCGCAGCGTGGTTGCCGTGCCGGTCTGGCCCAGCGTGGCGCTGGCGTAGTTGACACTGCCATCGGCGTTGAGGTCATAGCGCAGCGCGCCCTGTTCCGATGCCTGCAGCTGGCCAACATTGACCGCGTCGGTCGCAGCAGTACCGGCCGCCATGTTGGTGACCTGGCGCTCGGCACCGGCCGCACCGATGGACACGCTGTTGGCACGGTCGGCCAGGCTGCCGGCACCCACCGCGATACTGTTGGGGGCAGTGGCGCGGGCGTTGGTACCGACCGCGATCGAGTCGGCGCCGGTGGCCAGCGCCTCGGTACCGGTCGAGTTCACCCGCAGGTACTTGGTGCCACCGTTGCGGATGTCGGTGATCTGCGTATTGAGGTTGACCAGCGAGCCATCGACTGCGGCGAAGGCATCGGTGGCATTCTCATACAGGCCCTTGGCGATGGCACCGCCAGTGGAGATCGTGCTGATCTCGAACAACGGTGCAGTAAAGATGCCGCTGGCCGGATCGAAAGCCGCACGACCACCGAAGAAACTGGCGATGGCACTGTTGGTAGCCGCCAGCTGGCCGCCGTTGACCGCCTCCAGGCTACCGGCGGTGACCGCGCCGGCGGCAAGATTGCCGATGGTGGTGGTGCCGGTGCCTGCGCCGAGCGTGACCCGGCGATAGTTCGGGTTGCCCGAGCCGTCCAGGTCATAGGTGACCGCTGCGGAGGCCACATCGTCGATCAGACTGATGGCGCCCTTCAGCTGGGCCACGTTGACAGCATCGGTATTGGCGCTGCCCGCGGCAAGGTTGGTGATCTGGCGCTCGCCGCCACCGGCCGTGCCCACCGACACTTCGCCGGCCGAGACCTGGGGTGCGGTGAGGCCGTACGCGCTGTAGCTGGCCTGAGCGCCGCGCAGTGCAGCGGAGCGGTAACCCAGCGCGACCGAGTTGGCCTGGTTCGAAGTGGCTTCGGCACCCAGCAGGGTCTGTCCGTTGGCGGTGCCGACGGCACTGTCACCAACGACGACCGAGTGGCCCATGCGGGCGGCATAGTCGGCCGTCGGCACGCCGGTCGGATTGCTGGGATCGTTGACGCCATCGCCGGGGAAGGCGACATTGGCATCGACCTTCGGCAGTTCATGGCGTGCATTGGCACCGATCACCACTTCCTTGGACCCGTTGGCGAAGGCGCCATCGCCCATCAACACCTGGTAGTCCTGTGCCGCGTTGACCGCCCAGCAGGAAATATCGGCCAGCGCGATGTCCAGGCACTTGGCCGCCCACGCCGGCGAGTCGGTTGGCAGAAGCAGGCCCAGCAGGCCACCGGGATTGCCGTTGTTGATGTTGTAGATGTAACTGTCGGAAGTCACGCCACCGATCAGGGTCAGGTGCGAGCTGCCGCCCGTGGCTGCGCCGCCCAGGCCATTGAGCGTGCTGCCGACCGGCGACAGGTTGACCACCGGCAGGCCCAGCACATTGACCGTCGAATAGGTCTGCATGACGTTGGCGTTGCTGAGCTTGAGATTGCCGTTGCTCAGGTAGCCGTTGCCGCCGAACAGGCTGGTGGTGGTCGGCCCGATCAGCTGGCCGACATTGCCGACCAGGCCACCGGTGCCGATGATCAGGCCAGCATTCGGGTCGGCCGGCGCGGGCGCCTTCGGACTGGTTGGCGGAATCGCCGAGGGTTGGGTCAGGCCGAGGCTGCCCAGCGTGCCTCCCACCAGGCCACCCACGGCGGTGCCCAGGTTGCCGACGGTGCCATTGAGATTGCCGTTGAGCAGGTTGCCCACCGCGCTTCCGACACTGCCCAGCGTGCTGCCCAGCACGCCGCCCAGGTCGCCGGTGGGGCTGCCGGTGGTGCCGTTGAGAATGCCGCCCACGGCGCTGCCGACCTGGCCGACGGTGCCGTTCAGTGCGCCGCCAACTGCACTTCCAACGGTACCGACAGTGCCGTTCAGAGCACCGTCCACTGCGCCGCCGACCTGGCCGACGGTGCCGTTCAGAGCACCACCCACTGCACTGCCGACGGTACCGACAGTACCGTTCAGAGCGCCACCGACTGCACCGACGGTGTTGTTGAGCGTGCCACCCACGGCGCCGCCAACCTGGCCGACGGTGCCGTTCAGTGCGCCGCCCACTGCACTTCCAACGGTACCGACAGTGCCGTTCAGAGCACCGCCAACTGCGCCACCGACTGCGCCAACCGTGTTGTTGAGCGTGCCGCCCACGGCGCTGCCGACCTGGCCGACGGTGCCGTTCAGTGCGCCGCCCACTGCACTTCCAACGGTACCGACAGTGCCGTTCAGAGCACCGTCCACTGCGCCGCCGACTGCGCCTACCGTGTTGTTGAGCGTGCCGCCCACGGCGCTGCCGACCTGGCCGACGGTGCCGTTCAGAGCACCGCCAACTGCGTCACCGACTGCGCCCACCGTGTTGTTGAGCGTGCCACCCACTGCGCTGCCAACCGTGCTGACTGTGCCGTTCAGCGCGCCCCCCACCGCGCTACCAACTGCACCCGCGGCACTGTGAAGCGTCCCACCGACAGCACCCACCGCACCACCCACCAGATTGCCGACGCCCAGTGCGCTGTGCTGCGCCGCGACGGTCGCCTGTCCGGCCAGCTTCAGGTTGCGATCGGCCACTACCTCCTGGCCGTCCGGCGCCTGCACGCGCACCTTGCCGGCGACGCCGGCATCGAAGGCGGCGTTGATGGCACGATCATGGGTTTCACCCGGCAGCTCCTCCTTGGCCGGCAGCGTGACTGCCGCCGTCGCCCGGGCCTGGCCCTGCCCTTCGATGTGATGGCCAGCGACCGCCAGATGCGTGTCGGCCTTGCCGTCGACGGTGGCTTTCAGCCCAGGCAGTGATCCGGCGGCTGCACCGCTGAGGCCGGCGGCCGCCCGGGCACCCGTATCGATCGAAGCGACCTGGCGGCCAGCGATGCCGACCTTGGCCCTGGCGCGCGTATCGGCAGCGACGCCCAGCGGCGCCTGGGCGCCGGGCGCAACGTGCGCAGCCAGCGATGCATCCACCTGTGCCGCCCTGGCCGCAGCGTTGCCCACGCCAACATTGGCGCGGACATCAGCCGCCAGCGCCGGCACGGCCACTTGCTTCGGCACGGTGTTCGCCGCCAGCTTCACCTGCACGGTGGCCGGCAACACGTCAGGTACCAGCGGCAGCGACGTGGTATTCAACTGCAGGCCCAGACGAGCATCCGCACTGATTGCGGGGCTGTTCTGCGCCTGCCGCGCGGCGGCAGCCAGGGCCACTTCCGCGTCAACCTTGACCGGCATCGGCTGCGCATACTTTGCCGCGAGTGCTTGCAGGTCACGCAGCGATTGATTGGTTTCCGAGGCCCCAGCGTGACCGCTGGCCAGCGCACACAGCAGTGCCAGCGCCAGGGCCGTGGGCATCAGCAGGAAGGCGCGCGGATCGCGTGCGGCGCTGCCGCCGCTGTCGCCGGTGGCCAGTTCCGAGGCCACAACCAGAGCATTGAGCTGGCGGTTCCATACACGCCGGTAGATGCGGTTCATGAGCATTTCCCCCGTAGGCGAACAACTGGAATGTCAGTGGACTTGCCGCTAGGCAGGTGACTGACATTTCAGCGGTTGCAACGAGGGCGGTGCACTTCAATCCGGCACGGCAATCGCGCATTCCGGCAAATCCACGGCCGGAATCGGCAGCCGGCTATGCATAAGCGGCAACACGATCGGCAAGCGGATACGCAATTCCGGCATAAACACCGCAAAAACCCTTCCCGGGCCTGGATCAGGCCGGTTGGCCGATCTGCGCGGGTGCGCGCATCAGGGTGTCGCGCGGCAGTTCGCCGAATACCTTGCGGTAGTTGTCAGCGAAGCGCGACAGGTCCCACAGCCCGCAGCTCAGGGCGATCGCCTTCACCGAGCGACGGCTGGAGTCTGCCATCGACAGGCTGCGGCAGGCCGCGCACAGGCGCAGCATGGAGAGGTAGCGGTTCGGCGAGGTTCCAAACAGGTCCTCGAACGCATAGCGCAGGCCGCGCTCGCTGACGCCGGCGGCATCGCAGATCTCGTTCATGTAGATGTTGCGACGCAGGTTGAGCCGCATGAAGTTCTCTGCACGCTGCGCGATCAGATAATGCGTGCGCCGCGCACGGGTGCAGCCCGGGCGATCCGCCGCACCGGCGCCCAGCAGGGCCTGCACATGCTCATGCAGCAGGTTCTCGGTTTCATCCGGCTGCAGCCCTGCCCCCTGTCCCAGCTGCAGGTGCAGCTGCTGGTAATGGCGCGCCAGCGGCGTGGCGTCGCTGGCCAGGTTGAACAGCGAAAGTGCCTGGCCAGCAGGTGGCGTGCTGCGCAGGCTCAGTTCGGTCAGCTTGCGCTGGACGCGGGCCACCGGCACCAGCATCAGGGTCATGTGCGTGCCCGGGCTCAGGGTGAACTCACTGATGCCCTCCGGCATGATCGTCAGCGCCATGCCCGGCGTGAGCGGCACGCCGTGGCACCAGCTCATCGTTTCATCGGTGGCGTGCAGGTACCCCAGCATCGCCCAGTCCGGCGGCAGCATGAAACGGCCACGGCAATGGAAGCCGCAGCTGATGCTGCAGAACAGGGCTTCCTCGTGCACGCGCGAAGCGAACGCCGCCCGTGGCCCGTTGCCATCCAGCAGCAGCAGTTCGACATCACAGACGCGAAGCACGCCGCTCAGCGTGGCCAGGTCTATGGACCGAAGGCCGCTGTCGTCGCTGTCCTCTACCCCACCATCGACCATGACAGTGTTGTCCCCCCGTTGATCCGCCATCCGCTGCGGCCCCCACTGCCTGACAGGGCGCGCAACGATCCAGAATCCATTTCCGTTGCTACGCCGGCGGCGCCGGCGTCGATGCGATCGTACAAATCAATGCAAGAGCTTGAATGCGAGTATGCCCAATAATCGGCAAAGGTAAACCCGCGGCCCGGCATGATGAAAATGGATACACAAGTGAAGAAAATGTCGGAGCGGCTGGCACGGTTTTCGCATGGCCCACAAAGCGAATCACATTATCTGCACGACAATGAATCGTTTTGCGTGCGAACGGATTTTCGTCACAGAAACCATCTGAAATTTTCAGGCTTCCGGGGTTTCTGCCGAATTTGCATATAGGTTCCGGTTGCAGCCAACCGCCATTCAGGCAAAGTCGACATTACGGTGATCCGGCCATCTGATCTGGCCGCACCCAGGGGGACAGCATGACCACGCACGCATCACTGGATGCCTCGACCACCGGCCCCGGGCCGTCCGGTCGCGACCGTGCGGCCGATGTCCCGCCTGGAAACGATCACCCTGCTTGAGCACAGCGGGCCAGTCCCGCCGTGCCTCCTCCGCCAGGACGCGCGGAGGCCCACGGACGATCCCGGCGGAGCCGGGCCACCGCCCAACGCAGGTGTACTGCATCCGCAGACAGGTAGAGGGAGACATTGGTCATGAACGCATCGATCCGCAAATTCCTGAAGGAAGAAGACGGCGTCACCGCGCTCGAGTACGGGCTGCTGGCTGCCGTCATCGCTGGCGTCCTGATTGCGGTCGGCAACGACCAGATCAAGGGGTTCTTCGAAACGCTGTTCAAGAACCTCTCCGCACTGGCCACCAAGGCGTCGGGCTCGACGACCTGAGCGGCGACCGCGCGCGGCCGGCAGGGCCGCGACGGCGGGGCGCATGGAACCAGGCGAAGACCGTCCAGTGACGGACGATGGAGTGTGCGATGACAGTGCTGGGATTGTTGGCCATCGGCGTCTGCCTGCGGATCGCGATCAGTGATCTGTATGCCCGTCGGGTGCCCAACACCTGGCTGGTCGCCGCATGCGTGATCGCCACTGCGGTGATCGTGGTCGGCCAGTTCAGTGCGCCGCGCCAGCCGTGGCTGCCCCACCTGGCCGGCGCGGCGATCGGCCTGTTGGCGCTGCTGCCGTTCCATGCCCTGCGCTGGATGGGCGCCGGGGACGTGAAGTTCTTCGCCGTGGTGGGCCTGATGCTGGGCTGGCAGGCGCTGCTGCCGGTCTGGCTGGTAGCGAGCCTCGCGGCTGGGTTGCATGCCGTGCTGGTGCTGGCCGGTCGCCGCCTGGGCGTGCTGCTGCCCGGTCACCTGCAGATGCAGGTCAATCGCACCAGCACGCAGTGGCAAGCGCATCCGGTGCTGCGTGACATGCAGGCCGCCCGCCAGGGACGACGTGGCATTCCCTATGCAGCCTACCTGGCACTGGCCGCCATCGGCTGGGTGCTGGCCAGCATCTACGGAGGTGCACCATGAACATCCGCAGCCCACGCCTGCAACGCGGTGTCGCCAGCATCGAGTTCGCCCTGATGCTGATGCTCGGCCTGTTGCCGCTGCTGCTGTTCACCTTCTCCGGGGTGATGATCATGGCGGCGCAACAGACCCTGGCCACCGCCTCGGCCGAAGGCGCGCGCGCCTCGCTGCGCTACGGCACCGCCAGCGAACGACGCACAGCCGCCTGCGTCGCCGCACGCACCTCGATGCAATGGTTGCTGCAGTTTTCCAAGCAGAACGTGGACTGCAGCGCGGGGGGCAGCAACGCCATCGTGGTGTCGGCACAGGCGCCCTGCGCCGGTCTGGCCACGGCCCAGTGCATGACCGTGACGGTCAGCTACGACTACGCCAACCATCCCTTCCTGCCCGGCACCGCCACGCTCTACAAGTGGGTGATGCAGGCCCCCATCCGCAGCGTCGCGGTCGCGCAGCTCGATCTCGGCAGCGGCAATTGATGATCGGTACTTTGGAGACGGTTCCATGCTCAAGTTAACCCGCATCGCTGCCGTCGCCCTGATCGGCCTGGCCGTGCTGCTGGCGCTGATCGCCTTCATGATCGGGCGCAAACCCGCCGCACCTGCAACGGTCGCGCCAGTCGCTCACAACGAGGCCCAGGCGATCACCGTGGTCGAAGCCGTGGCACGCCTGCCTGCGGGCGAGCCGATCAGCGCCAACGGCCTGCGCCTGGCCCAGCGCACCTCACCCGTCCCCGGCGCCGCTACCAGCATTGCCGCCGTGACCGGCAAGGTGCCGGTGCAGGACATTGCCGAAGGCAGTGTGATCAACGGCAGCGCGTTGGCTCAGGGCTTCTCGCTGCAGCTGCGGCCGGGCGAGCGTGCACTGGCCGTGCCCGTGGACGAACTGGTCGGTGCCGGCAACCGCATCCTTCCCGGTGATTTCGTCGACGTCTTCCTCAACCTCCGCAACGCCCAACCCAACATCAACAGCCCTGGCGAAGCCGCGCAGACGCGCCTGCTGCTGTCGCGCCTGCGCGTCCTGAGCTACGGCCAGCAGGACATCGTGCCGGTAGCCACAGAGACTACTTCCGACAGCGAGGCCGACACCCGCAACGACCCGCGCGCTGCCGACATCACCGGAAGTGGCAGCACGCACAGCAGCAGCAATGAAGCGCCGCAACCCGCGCGCAGCGCGGTGCTTGCGGTACCGGTGGCCGACGCCAACCGGCTGCTGCTGGGTGCGCAGCAGGGCAAGCTTTTCCTGGCCCTGCGCAATCCCGCCGATACCGGCCTGCCCGACCTGGCGTTGTTCCCGCAATCGCGCGGAGTGATCGACCCGCTGCGTGGGCTCGACGCCGAACAGCAGCTCGCCCTGCAGCGGCCGGAGAACCACGCTTTTGCCGGTATCGACAGCGACGCGCTGGCCGGACGTGGCAGTGCACCGCAACGCGGCACCCCGGATTCACCGTCGCGCGCGCCGGCGCCACGTCGCAGTGCACCGCGCGCGTCGGGGATCGAGATCATCCGCGGCGACAGTTCCGCATCCCGTGCCTCCCTTTGACCTGCATCGAGTGCATCCATGACCGAACGTCGCCGCCGTCCACGCCTCTCCCTCCGCCAGCGCTGGCTGGCCCTGCTGCTGGTGCTGCTGGCGCCGGCAACGAGCGTGGCCGCCGATGACCTGGTGCTGCAGGCGCGCGAGCAGCGTCCCTGGAACCTGCCGGCCGACCTGGAGCGCGTGGCCATTGCCGACCCGGGTGTGGCCGACATCGTGATGCTGCGCGGGCAGCGCCAGGCGCTGCTGGTCGGCAAGATGCCCGGTACCACCACCCTGCTGCTGTGGCACCGCAGACAGGCCGAGCCACAGCGGTTGACGGTACGGGTGCAGAGCGCCGTACAGGGCGCTGCCAGCACCGGCGGTACCGGGCTGGTGTTCACCCAGCAGGACCAGCAGGGCCTCCTGCAGGGAAGCACCGACAGCATGCTCACGCACATGCAGGAACAGCGCACTGCGGCGATGGCGCTGGGCAAGGACGGCATGCTTGCCGATGCGTCCACCATCAACAGTGGGGGTGTGGTCCAGGTCGAGGTCAAGGTGGTCGAGTTCAACAAGACCGCGATGAAGCAGATCGGCATCAACTTCCAGAACCGCAACGGCGGCTTCGCCTATGGCTTCGCGCGACCCGGCACTGGCCTGCCCGGCAATACCGGCCTGCTGCCCGGCATGAAGGAAGGCAACAGCAGCAACGAGGCCGTGTCGCCGATTTCATCGGCGTTCCGGCTGGTGTTCGGCTCGACCAAGGGACTGTGGAACGCCGATGTCGAACTGCTGCAGAGCAATGGCATGGCGCGCGTGCTGGCCGAGCCGACGCTGGTGGCACTGTCCGGCCAGAGCGCCAGCTTCCTGGCCGGTGGCGAGCTGCCGATCCTGGAGCCGCAGGGGCTTGGCACCACCACCATCACCTACAAGCCCTTCGGCATCGGCCTGACCGTGACCCCAACGGTACTGGCGCCGAACCGGATCGCGCTGAAGGTGGCGCCGGAGGCGAGCGACCTGGACTACAGCAACGCGATCGTGCTCAACAACGTGCAGATTCCCTCGATCACCACCCGTCGCGCCGATACCACGGTCGAGCTGGGCGATGGCGAGAGCTTCGTCATCGGTGGCCTGGTCAGCTCCAACATCGTCTCCAACGTCAACAAGATTCCACTGCTGGGCGACCTGCCGATCATTGGTTCGTTCTTCCGCAACTTCGACTACAAGCGCCAGGACAAGGAGCTGGTGATCATCGTCACCCCGCGTCTGGTGCAGCCGCTGGCACGCAATACCGAACTGCCGCTGCCTGGCGAGCGCGAAGCCAAGCCGCATCTTCCCGAATGGGGATCGTGGTTGCTGGGGCCGGTCAGCCAGGACCCGGTGCCCGGCTTCTCGCGCTGACTTCCATGACGCCTGTAGAACCACGCCCATGCCCTACGCCACCGCCCAGCCGCTGCATCCGCAAGGACCGCCGATGAACCTGGTCCTGTACGGCATCGACCGCGAACTGCTGCCCCGGCTGGCCGCCAAGCTGCCGCCGACCACCACCCTGCACTGGCAGGACAGCAGTGCGCCGACGTCGGCGCAGGACCTGCAACGCGGCCCGCAGAGCCTGGTGCTGCTTGACTTCCGGCCCGAGCGCGCGGCTGCCTCGAGCGTACTGGCACAGCAGCTGCAGCAGACCCAACCGGACCTGGCGCTGGTCGCGGTCGGCGCCACCAGCGCCGGCCAGGTCGAAGGCGTGGTGATCGCGCTGCGCGCCGGCCTGCGCGATGTGCTGGACCTGGACAGTGACAACGCCGGCATCGAGGCGGCCCTGCGGCGCGCACTGTCACCGCGCCCGGCCGCGGTGGCGCAGCATGCGCACAAGGCGCGCCTGATCGTGCTGCTGGGCGTGCGCGCAGGCGTCGGCACCAGTACCCTGGCCGCACATCTTTCGGTGCTGGCGCAACAGACGCGGGCCCTCGCCCAGGGCGATGCAGTGCAGCAGGACGGCCTGCTGATGGAACTGGCGCAGCCCGCCGGTGACCTTGCGCTGTACCTCAATCTCGACAGCCGCTTCCACTACGAGGATGCGCTGCGCAACGCCAGCCGCATCGACGCCACCCTTGCACGCACCGCGATGGCGCGCCATGACTCCGGGCTGGTGCTGCTGGACCGTGCCGGCGGCAGTGATGCCGTGCCCCCGTCCGACCCTGGCGCGCTGCTGCAGCGCCTGCGCGGGGTGTTCGCCAGCGTGCTGTGTGATGCCGGCGGCTGCCCGCTGCGGCAGCTGCCGCCGCTGTTGCTGGACCAGGCAGACGAGATCTGGCTGGTCACCGATGCGTCGATCGCCACGCTGGTCTCGCTGGACCAGGCACTGAAGCATCTTGCAGGCCAGCGCGAGCGCGAGAAACGCCTGCAACTGGTGATCAACCGCCACGACGACAGCAGCGGCATGAGCCCGGAACAGATCGCACGCCGCTTCGAACTGCCGTTGCTGGCGACATTGCCTGAACGACCGCGTGTGCGCCTTGCCGCCAGCCAGGGCCGCCTGCTGCTGCAGGATGCGCCGCGCGATCCCTACCTGCGTGCCCTCGCCCCGCTCGTGTCACGGCTGGACCCGGCTGCCTGCCCGGTCCAGCCGCATGGCCTGCGGGAAAGACTCTCCCTTGCCCTGGGTGGATCGCAATGGAAGACAAGGTAACCCCGTTCCCGCATGCCGTTGCCCGCCCGCTGCTGCACGAAAGCCCGGGCCACCTGCCGTTCGCACAGACCGAGCAGTACCAGAAGGTGCTGTCGGCCGCGCATGAGCACCTGCTCAACAGCATCGAGGACGAGCGCATCGACATCGATTCCTGGGCCCCGGATACCATCGCCCGCTGGGTGCAGGCACAGACCGTGGGCTTCATCCAGGAATGGCGCATCCCGATCAACGAAGAAGAGATGCAGGTGGTTGCCGAGGGCCTGGTCAAGGAGCTGACCGGTTTCGGCCCGCTGGACGACCTGCTCCACGACCCCTCCATCGAAGACATCCTGATCAACGGTTTCAAGGACGTGCACGTTTCGCAGGGTGGCCAGCTCCGGCGTGCCACCCAGCGCTTCACCGATGACACCCACCTGCTGCGCATCCTGCGCCGCATCCTCGCGCCACTTGGCCGCCGGCTGGATGATTCCAATCCGATGGTCGATGCGCGCCTGCCCAACGGCGGCCGCCTCAACGCGATCATCTCGCCACTGGCGGTGGACGGGCCGATGGTGTCCATCCGCAAGTTCCGCAAGGACCCGTTCACCCCCGACGAGCTGCTTGCCAAGGGCACCTTCGACGCACCGATGCAGGCCCTGCTGAAGGCGATGGTGCTGGGCCGCTGCAACATCCTGGTCTCCGGCGGCACCAGTTCCGGCAAGACCTCGCTGCTGAATGCACTGGCCAGCTACGTGCCACCCAGCGAGCGCGTCATCACCGTGGAGGACACCGCCGAGCTGTCGCTGAACCATCCGCACGTGGTGCGCCTGGAAAGCCGCATCGGCGGCGCCGAGGGCCAGGGCGCGGTCAGCATCCGCGACCTGGTGCGCAACAGTCTGCGCATGCGCCCGGACCGCATCGTGGTCGGCGAAGTGCGCGGCGCTGAAGTGCTGGAAATGCTGCAGGCGATGAATACCGGCCATGACGGATCGATGGCCACCATCCACGCCAACACGCCACGCGACTGCCTGTACCGCATCGAGATGCTGGCAGGCTTTGCCGGCTTCCAGGGCAGCGAGGACAGCCTGCGCCGGCAGATTGCCAGCGCCATCGACTTCATCGTGCAGATCTCGCGGCTGGGCAGCGGGCGCCGGGTGCTGGTCTCGATCACCGAGATCACCGGGGTCAGCGACAACCTGATCACCACCCAGGAAATGTTCCGCCACGAGGTGCAGATCGACGCCACCGGCCGCGAGACCGACCGCTGGATCGGCCTGGGCTTCCATCCGCACTCGCACAAGCTGGAGCCGTTCCGCCAGCAACTGCGTGAATCGCTCTACGGGGACTTCTGAGCATGGGCACCGGCCTGCTGCTGGGCGTGTTGAGCATCATCTCGGTGCTGCTGGCGCTGGCCGTCTGGCTATGGGGCACCGCCGCCAGCCGTGAGCAGCGCCAGGCCTCGCTGCAGCATGCCGAGCAACAGCTGGCGCGCGGTAGCGCGGCCAGCGCGGTACCGGCCGGGCCTGCCGTTGCGGCGGCCAACGATTCGACCCGCCCGGCCAGCACCGGAGCCCGTGTACTGCCATGGGACGGTGTCCTGCAGCGCGCCGGCCTTCCGCCGGGCTGGAAGCTGCCACTGATGCTGCTGGTGCCGGGACTGATGCTTGCGGTCGTGGCGGCGATGCGGCTGGGCACGGCCTGGATGTTTCCGCTGACCCTGCTGCTGTACCTGCTGGGCTGCTGGCTGTGGGTGATGCGCCGGATCACGAAGCTGCGCGCGCAGCTGCTGCACCAGATGCCGGACTTTCTCGACAACCTGGTCCGCCTCACCGCGCTGGGCAACAGCCTGCAGGCCGCGTTCCAGGTGTCTTCGATGCAGACCAGCGCGCCACTGCGCGGCCTGCTCGACACCACGGTGCGCTATGCGCGCAGCGGCATGGACCTGGATCGTGCATTGAGCCTGGCCGCGCAGCCGTACCGGATGGACGTACTGAAGGTGCTGGCAGTGGTGATCGGCGTGAGCGTGCGCATCGGTGGCCGCGCCGACCAGATCCTGCAACGCATGGGCGATTTCATGCGCGACCTGGAACAGGCCCAGCAGGAACTGGCGGCCACCACCTCGGAAACACGGATGTCGGCCTGGGTACTGGGGCTGCTGCCGCCCGCCAGTGCGGTGCTGATGGCAATCTCCAGCCCGGCGTTTTTCCAGCCGGTGCTGCACGACCCGCTCGGTCACAGGATCCTGTTGATCGCGCTGGGCCTGGAACTGCTAGGGGCGTTCCTGCTGTACCGCCTGGCCAAATCGCTATGACCGCCCACAGCCGCCCCGGAGGTGCCCGATGAGCGCCAGCGCCTGGTTCGCCCTTTCGCTGCTGGTGCTGGCGGCCGGCGTCGCCCTGCTCGGTATCGCCGGCTGGGTGCGCAGCCATCGCGAGCACCGCACCTCAGCCACACTGAAAACCGCGCTGCAGCCGCGTGAGGAAGGCCGCGACACCGAGGCCACGCGCCGCGACTCGCTGGGCTGGATCGAGCGCTTCGGGCGCTCGCTCAGTGGCGGCCGCCTGGAGGCTGCGCTGCTTGCCAACGAAGACAAGCTGCTGTTGGACCTGGCTGGCTGGAACACGCGCCGTGGCACCGCGATCTATCTCGGCCTGCGCCTGCTGCTTGCCCTGTTGGTGCTGGCGCTGGCGCTGGCGTTCAGCAGCGCGCACGGGCTTGCCAAGGTGATGGTGGTGATCGGTGCGCTGGCGGCCGGGCTGCTGCTGCCCAAGTTCGTGCTGTCGTCGTGGGTCAGGCGCCGCCGCCGCGCGGTCGAGAACGAGCTGCCCCTGCTGATCGACCTGCTGCGCCTGCTGCAGGGCGTGGGCTTCAGCATGGACCAGAGCCTGCAGACCCTGGGTGACAAGCTGCGCGATGCATTGCCGGTACTCGGCGGCGAACTGCAGGAAGCCAATGTGGCCTATACCCATGGCCGCACGCGCGCGCAGTCGTTGCGGCGTCTGAGCGAGGTCTACGCCGATGATGACCTGGCCAGCCTGATGCAGTTGATCCTGCAGGTGCATGCGCACGGCGGCGCAGTGCAGGAGCCGTTGCGCCAGTTCAGCATCCGCCTGCGCGAACAGCGCCGCAACGCGTTGAAGGAAAAGGTCGGCAAGCTCTCGGTGAAGATGACCGTGGTGATGATGCTGACCCTGTTGCCGGCACTGATGCTGGTGCTTGCCGGCCCGGCGCTGGTCGCGCTGGCCACCACCCTGTCCAAGATGGGATCTCCCTGATGCCTGCCCTGCGCACCTCCTGCCTGCTGCTTGCCGTCGCCCTCGCCGCCCTGGCCAGTGGCTGCGCCTCGACCACACCGAAATATGTGCGGGCGCCCAGCCTTGCGCCGCCGGAACCCGATCCGCAGGACAGCCGCAACGCCTATCTGGAGCTGATCGAACGCATGCAGCAGCAGGGCGCCTGGTATGCCTCGCTGGCCCACGTGGAGGCCTTCCGCCAGCGCTATGGTGATCGCCCTGCCCTGCGCCTGCTGCAGGCCGACGCACTGCGCGAGACCGGCCAGGCCGACGCGGCGGTCACGCTGTATCGCGAGCTGTCCAGCGGGCCGCAGGCCGCGGCGGCCGCCCACGGCCTGGGCCTGATCGCTGCACGCCGCGACGACGACGCCGGAAGCGAACAGGCGCTGGCGCGCGCCACGCAGCTGCAGCCCTTGAACACCGACTATCTGGGCGACCTGGGCTATGCACGGCTGCGTGCCGGCCAGTTCGATCAAGCCCGCGAGCCGCTGGCCAAGGCCCTGGAACTTTCACCGGGCAACGCCAAGGCAACGGCCAACCTTGCACTCTGGGCGGTACTGCGCGGCGACCAGGCCACGGCGGAGCGGCTATCGGCACAGGCCAGCCTCAACGAGGAAACGCGCCGAAGCATCCAGCAGCAGGCCCAGCAGATCCGCACGCGCCTGCAGCAACGACAGGCCGCTGCCGCCGCCAACGCAGCCACACCTGCACACACGGCCAGCGTCGAGAGTGGCGCTCGTGCATCGGGCGGCGCACGGCTGGCGGGCGAACCCCGCCGCGACCCGCGCGTCCAACGCGATCCGCAGCGCCTGCCACCCTCGATGCTGGAACGCTTCAGCGCCACCGACCACCCGACCGGAAGCACACCATGACCGCGATGCGCCAGACCCGACGCCTGTTGCCCGTGCTGTGCTGCCTGCTTGTGGCCGGTGCCGTGCAGGCACAGCAACAGCCATTGACCGGACAGATGCTCGGTGGCCCCTCGCTGTCGGCACCGGCTGCAGCGCCGATGCAGGCCGAGCCGCTTCCCAGCCTGGACATCGCCGCTCCCTCCGCATCCGCCGGGGGGGCCACGGCGCAAGCGACGACCATCGCAAACGACATCGCACCAGCATCGCCCGCAGCACCGCGCGCGCGCCTGCCCAGCGGCGAGGCCACCCGCAATCTGTTCCGCCTGCAGGCCTCCGGGCAGCAGGCCGGCCAGCGCCTGCCGATCCTGGGTGACCAGGCCACGCTGAGCTATGCGCGTTACCTGAAGAGCTTTGAACACGAGATCCCGGACTTCTTTGAGACCGATGTCTCCCGGTCCAGGGACGCCTCCTCCTCCGGACGCTGAGGTCGGCCATGAAACGCCCACGACAGTTCAGTTTCAGCCGCGCACGCGGCGGCATGTCGGTCACGATGATGCTGGTCATGCTGGCGCTGGTGGCCATGCTGGGCCTGATCGAGATCGGCTATCTGTTCTGGGCCAAGCGTGATGCGCAGAAGGTGGCCGACCTTGCCGCACTGGCCGGCGCACAGCGGCTGGAGCTGTGCAGCCCGGACAACAGCGACAACAGCGCTGCCCGGCAGAATGCGGTGGTCCAGAATGGGTTCGCAGGCACCCTGCAGATCCGCTGCGGCAACTGGAGCGCCAGCCGTGGCACCGGCACCCGCTTCGTCACCAGCGTCGATGCCAGCAATCCCCGCAATGCGGTTCAGGTGATCGCCGAGCGCAGCGTGCTGCCCTTCTTCGGTCAGACTTCCAGCCTGCCCGCCGTGAGCGTGCAGGCCGTGGCGCGCCGTGCCGAACCCACCGCGGTGTTTGCGGTCGGCTCGCAGCTGCTGCGGACCAATGGCGATTCAGTGCTGCTGTCCACCCTGCGCCTGGTTGGCCTGGACGTCACCAATGCCACGGTGCTGTCCTATGACGGCCTGGCGCAGGCCAACGTGACTCCGTCCGGCCTGCTGAAAGCGCTCAACATACCGGTAAGCGCCAACCTCAGCGTGGCCGACTTCAATCGCCTGCTGTCGGTCAACAAGATTTCGCTGGCACAGCTGGTCGATGCTACCGCCACCGTGGTCGGCCGTGACTCCGCAGTGGGGGTGCAGCTGCGCGCCCTGTCCGATCTGGTTGCCACCCAGCTGGACATCAACAAGCTCAACATCGTGCTTGGCAGCCAGTCCGGCGGCGGCGGCCTGTTTGCCGAAGTTGTCTCGCCCGACGGCACGGTCGGCAGCGCACTGGAGTCACAGATCAACGTGCTCAACCTGATCAACACCGCGATCTCCATCGCCAACGATGGCAACGGCGTGGCGGTCAAGGGACTGGACCTGCTGGGCATCAGGATCCAGGCCGGCGTGGTCGAGCCGCCATCGATCGCCATCGGCGGCGTCGGCAGCCGTGCCTACAACGCGCAGGTGCGGCTGATGGCGGACGTGGACAGCAACAACCTGTTCGCGCTGGGGCCGCTGCTGAACCTGCTTGGCACGCGCCTGCACCTGCCGTTGCACGTCGACGTGGCCAACGGCATGGGCACCTTGACCGGCATCCAGTGCGGCGGCAGTCCACCCAAGGCCACGATCCAGGTGGACTCGTCGGTGCTGCGCGCCTGCGTCGGCAATGTCGACCCCGCACAGCGCTTCTCCAAGGCCAATGTCTGCGATGCCACGCTGCAGGACGAACAGCTGCTGAAGCTGCTGGGCCAACCATTGATCAACGACAGGATTGCCCTGCCCGCCCTGACCAGCACGCAGACCCTGACCCTGGCCGCCGGCGAGACCGGCTCGACCCGGTTCAATCCGCTCGCAATTGGTGACGCAGTGTCGAGCCTGGTCAACGAACTGCTACGGGTGCTGTCGGGCATGCTCAATTCGCCCAAGCAGGGCATGAACGCCAACGACACCGCCAAGGCGCTGGCCGATCGCTATCTGCAGGCGGCGTTTCCCACGGGTGGGCGCTACGACATCGACAAGCTCATTCCACTGCTGCGCGACGGCGATCCCGGCAAGCAGCTGGCTCCGCTGAACAGCTGGACCGTGCCGGGTGGGCTGCCATATGCGTGCGGGCTGCTCAACCTGACCACCTGCCACAAGGACGGGCCGGTCTGGGATGCGCTGAAGGTTACGGTCACCGGCCAGGGACTGGGCGTGCTCGACGGTCTGCTCGGCTCGCTGGTCGGCGGCCTGCTGATCAACCGCTGCGACAGCCTGCTCGGCAACCTGATCGATTACAACGGCTGCGTGCGCAACAATCTGGCGTCCTACATCCAGACCGCACCGGCCGGCTTTCTCGATGGTGCCGGGGGAACGGGTGTCACCAACCCCGATGGCAGCGTCAGCTGCAGCGGACTGCTGTGCACCCTGCTGAAGCCGATCCTGGCCGCACTGCGGCCGGTGCTCAACAGTATTGGCACCCTGCTGACCAACCTGCTGGCCAGCGTGCTGGGCGTTGAACTGGGCCGGACCGACGTCAATGTGCAGTCGATCCAGTGCAGCGCCGCACAACTGGTCTACTGACCGGTGACGGGCGCCCTTGGCGGCGCCCACACCCATGCTAGACTCCCGGCGGGGAACCACCTTCATCTCAACCCACACTCATCCGTGGATGGTCTAGACATGCGAGAAACTTCAGGGGGCGCGGTCTTTGCCCGGCACGCGCGCAGCGCGGCAGTGCTGGCCGTGGTCATGATGCTGGTGGCACCGGCAGCGATGGCTGCACGTGCCGACCGCGAGGCGGCAGCCGAACCGGCGCGCAGCGCGCCTGTGGTGCGCAATACCGTGGACGAACTCAAGCAGTTGATGGACTCGCGCCAGCTGACCGAGCTGCGCACCACCTACAACGGCAACTATGGCGCCAGCCTGCTGTTCAATGCCAACACCCTGACCTACTACGTCGCCCTGTTCCAGGAGAAGAACTTCTGGCGGGTGATCAAGACCGATGCGGTGGACAACGCCGAGCGCGTCTACCGCACCTTCGCGCAGCAGTCCGAACAGCTCGCCCAGGTCTACATCGACACCACCCGTCTTGAAGCCGGCAAGCGCTACACCGAGCGCCTGGTGGCCTACAACGAAGAACGCCTGCGCACCCTGCAGCAGGAAATGGAACAGCAGCAGGCGCAGTCGGCACAGGTCAGCGCGGCCCTGCAGCAGGCCCAGCAGCAGGCCGTGAGCCTCAGCACCGACGTGCAGAGCACCAACAGCCAGCTGGACGCCCTGCAGCGCCGCATCCAGATCCTGCAGGCCGAACAGGGCAACCCGGAGTTGAGCCTGCCCAAGCCGGACAGTGTGCCCGTACCGGCCGCCGCAAGCGACGGTCGCTGAGAGCTGCACTCACGGTACTCACGCGACGGCGCCCTATGGCGCCGTTGTCGTTTTCGGCACTTCAGCGTCCCGCATCACTGGCAGGCGTCGTAGACCGCGTCATCCAGCTGCCGGCGCTGCACGAAATCCAGGCGCCGACGCTTGAGCAACGCCTTCTCACGATCACGCCGGGCACGCTCGCAGGCTGCCGCATCCGTGCTGATCGTGATCAGCGCACCGTGCGCCCGCGCCGCACGCCGTGGCCGTGGCGTTGGCTTCGGTGTCGAGGCCGCTGGCGCCACAGCGCCGCGGGACAATGACTGCTCCGCGGGCACGTCCCAGCGCCATGCGGCACGCCCCTGGCAGGGTGTCTGCTGGTAGACCGGGTGCGGTCCATCCACGCACTTGTAGACATGGGTCTGTGCCGGCGCTGCCATGGGCAGCAGCAGGCACAGCATCAGCGACCATCGCATGGCGGGCGTCCGTGCGTTCCTGTGGCGGGCTGCGCTCATCCTCGGCATACGGCTCCCGTCCTGCCAGAGCGATACGCGTCACATCCGATGCAATCCAGCACAGCCGTGCAAGTCGGTCGCCTGCGCCTGCGCTGTACTGCCGAAGGCACCGGCATCCTGCCGAAGCCTTCCCTCCCTTCCGCCAAGGAACCTGCAATGAGCAACTTCGTCACCGTCGCCGATGGCGCCCGCATCTTCTACAAGGATTGGGGCACCGGCCAGCCGATCGTGTTCGCCCACGGTTGGCCGCTGTCTTCCGATGCCTGGGATCCGCAGATGCTGTTCATGGGCCAGAACGGCTTCCGCGTGGTCGCCCACGATCGCCGCAGCCACGGACGCTCCAGCCAGACCTGGAACGGCAACAACATGGACACCTATGCCGATGACCTGGCCGCGGTGATCGAAGCGCTGGACCTGAAGGACGCGATCCTGGTCGGCCATTCCACCGGCGGCGGTGAAGTGGCCCATTACATCGGCCGCCACGGCAGCGCGCGCGTGGCCAAGGTGGTGCTGGTCGGCGCCGTGCCGCCACTGATGCTGAAGACCGCTGGCAACCCCGCCGGCACCCCGCTGGAGGTCTTCGACGGCATCCGCAAGGGTACCGGCGGCGACCGTTCGCAGTTCTTCAAGGACCTGACCACCCCGTTCTTCGGCGCCAACCGGGATGGCAACAACGTCACCCAGGGCATGCGCGATGCGTTCTGGCTGCAGGGCATGCTCGGTGGCGTCAAGGGCCAGTACGACTGCGTGCACGAATTCTCGGAAGTGGACTACACCGAGGACCTGAAGAAGATCGACGTGCCGGCGCTGGTCGTGCACGGCGATGACGACCAGATCGTGCCGTTCGACGCCTCGGCCAAGCTGTCCTCGCAGATCATCAAGGATGCCGAACTGAAGGTGTACGCCGGTGCGCCGCATGGCCTGACCATCACCCACGCCGACCAGTTCAACGCCGACCTGCTGGCGTTCGCACGCAAGTGAGGTATCGCGGCGGCGCCCCACAGCGCCGCCGCTCCTTCGGTAGTGCCGGCCGCTGGCCGGCAACCCGATCAATCCATCGCAATCTGCACAGCCGGCCAGCGGCCGGCTCTACCAAGGGCAGCTCAGATATCGCTGTGATGGTGTGGTACCCCGGTCTTCGGCAGCCGATCATGGCCACCCACGAAGTGGCGTACCACCGGTGCGCGCTCACCGCGATGCAGTTCCCGCAGCACTTCCTGGATCGCCTTGTCGTCGGCGGTGATGCGCTCATGCTGGCGCAGGTGCTCCAGCCACGACGGGGTCACGAAATACTCCAGGTGGATGCCCGGGCTGGCCACGTCCTCGACCACGCCCCAGACCACGGCGCCATCGCGGCGGCGGATCGTGCCCAGCGCGCGCATCTGCGCCTGGAACGTGGCACGATCAGCATCATCGATGCGGTACTCGATGGTGACCAGCACCGGGCCTCGATCGTTCGACACCGGCACCGACAGCTCGGGTGCCGGCCAGTGCCCGGCCGGGCGCAGGTTCAGGTCTTCGGTGCCGGCGATGCGCACGCGCCACACCAGCAACCCACCGATCACCGCACCGGCCGCTGCCACCAGCAATGCAAGTTCGGGCGAGGTGCGCTGAGCGAGCGCGCCCCAGCTCAGGCCGCCGGCGGCCATGCCGGCAGAGAACACCATGATGTACAGCGCAAGCGCACGCGCACGTACCCATGCCGGAACCGCAGTCTGCGCAGCGATCTGCAGCGACGACAGCACGGTGATCCACGCAAAACCATTGACCAGCATCACCGCCGGAAGCACGTACCAGCTGCGGGTCAGCGCCAGCCCGACCAGGCTCAGGGCCAGCGACAACGTCGCCAGCAGCACCAGCAGGTCGCGATCCATCCGTGCGCGCAGCTTCGGCAGCAGCAACGCACCACCCACTGCGCCGATGCCGATGCAGCCCAGCAGCATGCCGTACTGCCCCGCCCCACCCTGCATCTGCCCACGCACTACCACCGGCAACAGCGCGTTCATTGCCGCGGCGAAGAAGAAGAAGCCGACCGACTTGATCAGCACCGCCTGCAGCCGTCCGGCACGGCTCGCGTAGCGCAGGCCCGCTTTCAATCCGGCACCGAAGCCTTCCGGCGGCAAGCTCGACTGCTTTGGGTCGCGCTTCCAGCCCCACACCACGAACAGCATCGCGGCGAAGGTGATGGCATTGAAGCCGAACGCCCAGACCGCACCCAGCTGGGCGACGATCACGCCGCCGATGGCCGGGCCGATCGAACGGGCGATATTGATGCCGATCGAGTTCAGCGCCACCGCCGAGGCCAGCATCGGCTGTGGCACCAGTTCGGAGACGATGGCGGCCTGCGCGGGCATTGCCATCGCCGCACCGCAGCCCATGCAGAAGGTCAGCAGCACCAGCAACTGCGGGGTCAGCAGGTCCATCGCGGTCAACGCAGCCATCGCTGCGGCCACCAGCAGCATCCAGCCCTGGGTCGCCAACAGGTACTTCCGACGATCGACAATGTCGGCCAGGGTGCCGGCAGCGAGCGCCAGCAGCACGATCGGCACCGTGGTGGCCGACTGCACCAGGGCCACCATCAGCGGCGAACCGGTGCGCTCGGCCATCACCCAGGCGGCGGCCACATCATTGACCCAGGTGCCGATGTTGCTGGCCAGGATTGCCAGCCAGATCGAACGGAACATCTGGATCTTCAGCGGGGACCAGGCACCTGCGTCCTGTACGGGGGGTTGCGACGCGGTTGCGTTCACCATTGCCATGCTCCAACGATCGAGGCGAACAGCGTGTCCTGGCCTCCAGCCTGCTTCAGTGCAGGACCGGCGTCGACCCAGGCCAGCTGCAGCTGCCATTGCCAGTGTTCGCTGGCCTGCCAGCGGGTTTCGGATTTGTACTGGGTGCCGATGCGGCGCGCGCCACCGGCGCTGCCCGGCAACGCCACCAGCGGCGCCGGCGTGGTGTAGACCGCATCGGCACGACGATGCTTCCAGGCCATCTGTACGCCCAGTTCCGTCGTCACCGCGTCGTGCAGGCGCAGGGACAGGGTCGGCTGCAGGTCCATCAGATTGGCCGGAGCCAGCAGGCTGGCCTCGCTGAAGTAGGCCGATTTCGGGAACAGTGCATTGAAGGTGCCCAGTCGCCGGTCGTGCAGGTTGCCATCGCCACTGGCGATGTCGGCCTTCAGCCCCAGCCGCGGTTGCAGTGGCCGCTCCCTCCAGCGCCAACCCGTGTCGGTCGCCAGCGTCCAGGCACGGACGTCGAGTGGGCCGGTGGCGGCACGCAGTTCACCGCCCTGCGCCACCAGCTCACTGTTCCAGTCCAGCAGACCTGACTGGCCGAACCAGCGCGCACCGAGTGTCTGCCGGCGCTCGGTTCCCGAGCCCGCCGCAAAGCGCGCACCGTCGCGACGATAGTCCAGCAGGTACAGATCCCACTGTCCCACGCCCTGCCCGCGTGCCGCGGTGGCATAGGCACCCCACAGGTGCGCACCGTGTTCGCTGCGATCATCAAAGGCACCCGGCCGGTTCTCGACCGGCCGCAGGGCCATCAGGTCAAGCGTGCCGAGCCGCCCCTTCCAGCCCAGGCGCGCACCATCGAAGGCCAGGCGGATGTTCGGCCCATCGCGTACCGACAACAGCCGCGAGCTGCCATAGCCGGCTTCCTGCCGGCCGAGCTGCACATGGAAGCCACCGCGCTGCCAGCGCCAGTACGCCTGCTGCACGTCCAAGGCACCACGGTCGGTGCGGCCCGGGCCGCCTGCCTTGCCATTCTCGGCATGCACGCCCAGCTGCAGTTTTACCTGCCAGGTGTCCTCCACATAGGTGGCCGAAGCCAGTGCGCGCAGCAGGCCATAGCCATCTTCGCTGCCGCCGATACCAAACCGGGTCGGGTCGTAGTACAGGCCACGCAGGCGCAGCGATGCGTCCAGCTGCAGCTCGCCGTTGCCCGCGTCGCTGCAGCGGCCGCCCTCGCAGGCCAGCGCCAGCGAGGGCACGGACAGCAGCGCCAGGCTCAGAACGCGAAGCACGAGCATCCCATCGCGCCCCAGAACCCGGCCAGGTCATCGGTCGGCGCCGCGTGATGCGCGGCATGACCGTGAGCACCATGCGTACTGCAGGCCACACCGTGATGGTGGCGATGGGCAGCGGCCAATCCGGTGGCGGCACCACCAACGTGGTAACCACCGAACCGGTTGACCGGCGACCAGTCCGGCATCGCCGGCGGCAGCTGCGGCGCCAGCCCAGCATAATCGCCGTCGGCGTGCACGATGCGCCCGCCGACCACGGTCAGCATGCTGGTGATGTCGGCGATCTGCGCGTCGTCGACGCGGAAGAAATCGGCCGAGAGCAGGATGAAGTCGGCCAGCTGACCAACCTTCAATGTCCCCTTCACTGCTTCGTCGCCGGAGAACCAGGCGCTGCCCTGGGTCCACAGGCGCAGCGCCTGCTCGCGTTCGAGCAGGTTTTCCTCGCCATACAGGGCCAACCCGCCCACGGTGCGCCCGGTCACCAGCCAGGACAACGCCACCCACGGGTTGTAGCTGGCCACGCGGGTGGCGTCGGTGCCTGCGCCCACCGGCACGCCCTCGGCCAACATGCGCTTGACCGGCGGCGTGTGCCGTGCCGCCTGCACGCCGTAGCGCTCGACGAAGGCTTCGCCCTGGTAGGCCATGCGGTGCTGCACGGCGATACCCCCACCCAGCGCGCGGATGCGCTCGATATTGCGCGGAGTGATGGTCTCGGCGTGGTCGATGAACCAGTGCAGGCCATCGAATGGCACCTCGCGGTTGACCTGTTCGTATACATCCAGGATGCGGGTGATGCTCTCGTCGTAGGTGGCGTGGATGCGGAACGGCCAGCGCTTCTCGACCAGCAGCTTCACCACGTCGTGCAGTTCGGGCTCCAGCTCCGGCGGCAGTTCCGGGCGCGGCTCGTTGAACAGTTCGAAGTCGGCGGCGGAGAACACCAGCATCTCGCCCGCGCCGTTGTGGCGCAGCAGGTCATCGCCCTGGCGCGGCTGCAGGATCTCGCTCCAGCCACGGAAGTCATCCACTTCCCTGCCCTTGTTCTGGGTGAACAGGTTGTAGGCGATGCGCACCGTCAGCTGGTCATCGCGATGCAGCTGCTCGATGACCTGGTAGTCCTCGGGGTAGTTCTGGAAGCCACCGCCGGCGTCGATCACCGAGGTGATGCCAAGCCGGTTCAGTTCGCGCATGAAGTGGCGCGTCGAGTTGGCCTGGTACTCGATCGGCAGGCGCGGGCCCTTGGCCAGCGTCGCGTAGAGGATCAGCGCATTCGGCTTGGCCAGCAGCAGCCCGGTCGGGTTGCCCAGCGAATCGCGCACGATCTGGCCACCCGGCGGATCCGGTGTGTCCTTGCTGTAGCCGCAGGCGCGCAGCGCGGCGCGGTTGAGCAGTGCGCGGTCATACAGGTGCAGCAGGAACACCGGCGTATCCGGTGCGATGTCGTTGAGCTCCTGCAGCGTCGGCAGGCGCTTCTCGTTGAACTGCGCGGCGGTAAAGCCACCGACCACACGGACCCACTGCGGCGCGGGAGTACGGTCTACCTGGGCCTTCAGCATGTCCAGGGCATCGCCCAGCGAACGCAGGCCGTCCCAGCGCAGTTCCAGGTTGTAGTTCAAGCCACCACGGATGAGGTGGGTATGGCTGTCGTTGAGGCCGGGCAGCAGGCGCCGGCCCTGCGCGTCGATCAGCGTCGCTTCATTGCCCCAGCCGCGCATGATCTCCTCGTCGCTGCCGACGGCGACGATGCGGCCTTCCTGTACAGCCAGCGCCTGCGCATGCGGCTGCTGCGGGTCGAGGGTGGTAATGCGGGCATTGCGGATGACCAGCGTGCTCATGCGACGCTCCTTGGAAGTGGAATCGAGTGCGGCACCGGCGCGACCTGCCAGGCCGAGCGCAACAGCGGCGCCGCTGGCCAGCACCACGTTGCGGCGGCCGTGATCGAGGGGATCGTGACTCATGCGAATTCTCCCGGAAAGCGTTGGCCGTCCAGCGCCCAGGCGCCGGGGCCGGCCAGCGCGAGGGCCAGCAGCACCGTGGTCCACATCAACGGGTACTCACTGCCGCCGCGCATCCAGAACCAGCCCTTGGGCAGGGCCAACAGCACGGTGAAGCCGATGAAGGCAGCCGCCGCAAGCGCAGCGATGCGGGTCTGCCACCCCAGCAGCACGGCCAGCCCGGACAACACCTGCAGCAAGGCCAACAGCAATGGCAACGGTGCCACTGCCGGCAGCCCGAAACCGCGCAGCTCGGTGGCGAAGCCGGAAAGCCCCGGTCCCCCGAACCAGCCGAACAGCTTGCCCAGCGCGTGCGGCAGCAGGAAGCCTCCTGCCGCCACGCGCAGCATCAGCAGGGCCAGGTCGAGGCCATGGCCGGCAACCATGCTCAGTGCCCGCCTTCCTGCGCACCGAACATCCGCTTGGCGTACTGGATGCCGATGCCGTAGCCGCCAGCGTGATCGCGCGCAATGCCGGTGGTCAGGTCGTAGGTTTCACCCCGTGCCCAGTCGCGCTGCAGTTCGAGCAGGTACTGCACGCTGGTCATCGGCACCCCGCCGGCCTGCACCATGCGGGTGATCGCACGCTCGTGCGCTTCCTCGCTGACATCGCCACAGGCATCGGTGATCACATACACCTCAAAGCCCTGCGCCAGCGCCGACAGTGCCGGGCCGACGATGCAGACGCTGGTCCACAGGCCGGCGATGACCAGACGGCGCTTGCCGATGCGGTTGATCTCATCGATCACAGGCTGGTCTTCCCAGGTGTTCATCGAGGTGCGATCAAACACCGTCTGGCCCGGAAAGATCTGCGGCAGTTCCGGGAACATCGGCCCGGAGAACGATGCTTCGGCGACTGTGGTCAGCACGACCGGTACATTGAAGCCCTTGGCGCCCTTGCCGATCAGCGACACGTTGTTGCGCAGCGCGGAGATGTCGATGGTGTGGGTGGCGAACGCCATCTGCGACTGGAAGTCGATCAGCACCAGGGCGTGGTCGGTCGGCGACAGCAGCGCCGGGGCGGGAGTGGCGGTGGCAAGGCTCATGGGTGGACTCCGTTGGAAACACGATCAAGGGGATGCAACAGGGCGGCATCGCCGGCAACGTACTGGCCGGGGCTGCAGCCGGTCTCCGCGCGGAAGCTGCGGACGAAATGGCTCTGGTCGAAGAAGCCCAGCTGCTGGGCCAGGCAGGCCATCGGCAGCTGCGCGCCCGGCAGCAGCTGGCGCGCGCGCTCGATGCGACGGCGGCGGACATAGCGCAGCGGGCTGGCGCCGGTACCGGCGCGGAACAGGCGTACCAGATGGAAGCGGCTGACGCAGGCGGCCGCCGCCAGCTCGGTCACCCGCAGCGGCTGCGACAGATGCTCATCGACATAGCGCAGGGCGCGCTGCAACGCGGCGGCCTGTTGCGGTGCCAGTGAAGCGGCGGGCGGATCAGGCGGGAAGAGGGTGGCCATGCGGGACGCCGCGAAGGGGTGCCCCATGGTGCGTGACCCCTGCGTGATGCCCTACCCCCGTCGGTCGAGGCCAGCACCTACCCGAATGGGGGAGGCCGACGGCCGAGCAGGCGGCGCCCGAACAACCGCGCATCCAATGAATAGGCGCCAGGGCCCAGCATCAACAGCGCCAATGGCAGCACCGCCTGCGGCCACGGCGCCTGCTGCGCGAACATGCCCACGGCCGCCATCAGCGCCGCCAACGGCGTCAATGCACCCAGCACGAGCATCAGCACTGCCAGCAGGCACAACGCCGACCACCCGCCTGCCTGCATGCCGGGCGTGAACAGCGCAGCGGACAGGCACAACCGCAACCACAGCAGGCCGATGCCCGGACCGCGGTCGGGGAACATCACGAACAAGCGCTGCATGGCGGGGCTCCGGAGGGCATGCCGGCGTGATAGCCGACGCCGGCGCACGCCGCCTACCCCGTTCGGGTCACCCCGGACTGCCCCACACCTGCCAGAATGCGCGCCATGCGTGGCCGCCCCTTCCCGTCCGTGCGTCGCCTGCCGACGCTGCTGACGTGCCTGCTGCTGTTGACCTCCCTGCCCGCCTTTGCCGTGCAGCGCCCGCCGGTGAGCGGCGGGCTGCCCGATTACGAACACACCGCCTGGCGTGTCGGCCAGGGCGCGCCGGGCGATATCTGGGACATTGCCCAGGACCGTGAGGGCCTGTTGTGGCTGGCTACCGGCTCGGGCCTGTACCGCTTCGATGGCCGTCGCTTCGAACGGCAGGCGGCGCCCGCCGGCAGCCAGTTCCCGTCCACCAACATGGTCACGCTGGCGCATGCCGACGGCGGTGCGCTGTGGATCGGCTACTTCCAGGCCGGCATCAGCCAGTTCACGCATGGGCAGCTGCGCAGCTACGGCCGCGAGCAGGGGGTGCCGGTCGGCGTGGTCCCACGCTTCAGCCAGGATCGCCAGGGCCAGCTCTGGGCGGCGATCAATGGCGGGCTGCGCCGCTTTGACGGACATCGCTGGCAGCCACTGCCGGCCGCTGCCGGCCTGCCAGAGCGCCGTGTGCAGTGGGTGCTGCACGACAGCCGGGGCAGGTTCTGGGTGCTGGCCGACCTGAAGATCTGGATGCGTGCGGCGGGCCAGACCGCGTTCGAGGACACCGGCATCGCGGTCTCGCAGATGGCGACGCTGGCCGAAAGCCCGCAGGGTGAAGTGTGGCTGGCCGACCGGGTGAGAGGCACCTCGCCGCTGGCCAACGCGCAGGGTCTGCTGGCAGACAGCGAACGTGAGGCGCGGCGGTTGCCGGAACTGGTTGCTGCGCGCCTGCAGTTCACTGCCGATGGCGCGCTGTGGGCCACGATGAGCCCGCACGGCGGCGTCGCCCGCATCACCTTCGACGGCACCCGGGCCGTGCGCATGGAACGCTTCGATTCGCCGCAAGGACTGACCGCCACATCGGCAGTGCCGATCATCGTCGATCGCGAAGGCAATCTCTGGATTGGCACCAATCTCGGCCTCAACCGCTTCCGCGCACGCAGCGTCCACACCCTGGCGGTGGGCCCAAGCGATCCGTACCGCTCGCTGGTGCGGGCCAGTGATGGCCGCGTGTATGGCTATGGCGAAGACCTCAAGCCCTACGACCTGCGGCGCACCCTGCTCGATGGCAGCGCCACACAGCTGCAGGCCGCCGCGCGCCAGGCACCCACGCCGATCTGGCAGTTCGACTGGGTCAACCTCGCGCGCACGGTCGCCGGCCACACCACACTGATCCCGCTGCCGGCGCCGTTCACCGGGCAGCCGCTGCATGCCCTGTTGTTCCCCGATGACGGACAGGCCTGGGTCTGCACCGGCGAACGCGGGGTGCTGCACTACCAGCATGACCAGTGGCAGCGTGAAATCCGCCTGCCCGAGCAGGCCTGCTCATCGCTGGCGCTGGATGCCGATGGCCAGCTGCTGCTCGGCTATGCCGATGGCCGCCTGCGCCGCCTGGGTGCGAATGGCACCGAGACCTTCGACGCCGGGAACGGCCTGTCGGTAGGACCGATCACCGCGATGCTGCACCACCGGGACCTTCTGCTGGTCGCCGGCGAAGCGGGGCTGGCGGCACGGCTGGGCAACGGCCGGTTCGTTCCGGTGCGCACCGACATGGCCGGTGTCCTGGAGGGCATCACCGGCATGGTCGCCGATGCCAATGGACACCTGTGGCTAAACGGCAGCCGTGGCCTGGTACGGATGGAAAGCGGGTTGCTGCGCCGTGCCCTGCGCACCGGTCTGCCAGTGACGCCACGCCTGTTCGATGCCATCGACGGCATGCCCGGCATCGCCCTGCAGAGCGGACCGATCGCTACCGCCGCCCTGGCCGACGACGGCCTGCTGTGGCTGGCCACCAACCAGGGCCTGGCCTGGCTGGACACCACCCGCTCGCACGTCAATACGATGGCTCCCAGCGTGCGCATCGGCGAGGTGCTGTATGGCAGCGAGCACGCGCCGCTACGCGATGGCCTGCGCCTCCCGGCCGGCACCAGCCAGCTGCAGATTGACTACGTGGCGCTGTCGTTGGCACGTCCGGAGCGCAACCGCTACCGCTACCGCCTGTCGGGCGTGGATGACGGCTGGCAGGACGCTGGCAGCAGCACACGTGCGTACTACACCAACCTCGCGCCCGGCAGCTACCGGTTCGAGGTGGAAGCCGCCAACGAGGACGGCATCTGGAGCACCGCACCGGCCAGCCGCAGCTTCCGCATCGCTCCCACCTTCATGCAGACCGTGTGGTTCAAGCTGCTGTGCACCGCCGCCGTGCTTGCACTGCTGGTGCTGGCGGTACGCATCCGCAGCGGGCAGCTGGCCGCACTGTTCCGCGCCCGACTGCAGGAACGCAACGGCGAGCGCGAACGCATCGCGCGCGACCTGCACGACACCCTGCTGCAGGGTAGCCAGGGCCTGATCCTGCGCCTGCACGCGATCAGCCAGTCAGCGCAGACACCGGAGCCTGTGCGCAGTCAGCTTGAGTCAGCGATGCAGCTGGCCGAGCGCAACCTGGCCGAGGGTCGCGAGCGGGTCAATGCGCTGCGCGAGGCGCCGTTCGCGGGCCGCGACCTCGCTTCGGCGCTGGCCGACGTGCACGCCGAATACGCCGGGCATGGCATCAATCCCCTGCGCCTGACCGTGGAAGGCGCGACGCCACCGCTGCAGGCCGACGCGGCCGAAGAGGTGTTCCTGATCGGGCGCGAGGCCATCCGCAATGCGTTGCGCCATGCCAATGCCAGTGCCATTGAAGTGGAACTGTCCTATGGCACGCGTTGTTTCCTGCTGCACGTGCGCGACGACGGCGCCGGCATTGCCGACGAGAACGCCGGCCATGGCCATTGGGGCCTGCAGGGCATGCGTGAGCGCGCCCAGCGCCTCGGCGCGGAACTGCAGCTGTGGACCCGCCCCGGGCTGGGTACCGAGGTCGCGCTGGCGGTTCCCGCCCGTCGCCTGTATCACCGCCGCCCATCGCGTTGGCGCTGGCCCTGGAGTAGAACGAGCCATGACTGAATCCCCTACCCCGATCGGCGTACTGGTGGTCGATGATCACCCGTTGCTGCGTGACGGCCTGGCTGCGCTGCTGGGCGCCCATTCCGACCTGCGCCTGCTCGGCGAGGCCGCCGATGGCGAGGAAGCCATCGCGCGCTATCAGCAGCTGCAGCCAGACGTGGTACTGATGGACCTGCAGATGCCACGCCTGGATGGTGTGGAAGCCATCGTGCGGATCCGCGCGATGGATCCGCGCGCGCGCATCATCGTGCTGACCACCTACCGTGGTGACGTACGTGCGGTGCGGGCGCTGCAGGCCGGCGCCAGCGCGTACCTGCTGAAGGACATGCTGCGCCATGAACTGGTCGACACCATCCGCATGGTCGCCGGCGGCCGGCGCGCACCGATTCCCCCGGCCGTGGCGGCCAGCATCGCCGCGCATGTAGTGGAAGATCGCTTGTCGCCGCGCGAGACCGAGGTACTGCGGCACGTGGCCGGAGGGCTGTCGAACAAGCGCATCGGCGAGCGCATGCAGATTTCCGAGCAGACGGTGAAGGCGCACATGAAGAGCCTGATGGACAAGCTCGGCGTGGGTGATCGCACGCATGCGGTAACCCAGGCGCTGCGGCGCGGCATCATCAGCCTGGACGACAGCGGGCACGATTAGAGGGTTGTCCGGCAGGGCTGCGCCCTGCACCCACGGTAGTGCCGGCCGCTGGCCGGCAACCTCAACAGCAAAAGCGGGCTTTCCGTGGGATGGCGGGGCGGTGTCGGAGTGCGGGGACGCTGCAAGTACGTCCCTGTAAGCTTGGCAGCCGCATCCATGCGGCTGACACCCCGCACTCCGACACCGCCCCACCCCTGACAGATTCCGATAGCGGTTGGTAGGTGTCGATCTTGGTCGACACTTCTGTCAGATATCGAAATCAATCAGGGGTCAGATCCGTTTTCCTTCGGAAAACGGATCTGACCCCAAGAGCCATTCCAACAGACCGCAGGAACCTGTCGAAGGCGGGGTGGGTCCGGTTGCGGGGGCGTGAGCGCCATGGATGGCGCGACCGAGCCTTCAGGGATGGATTCACGGCGTCCCCCGCAACCGGACCCACCCCGCCTCCCTACAGGAACCCCGCTGTTGCTGTTGCTGTTGCTGTTGCCTCCAGCAGGTGCAGGGCTGCAAGCCCTGCCGAACACCCCCCCTACTTCAAACGCAGCAGCAGGCTGCCGCCCGCACACACCACCGCCAGCCAGGCCACGCCGTGCCACCCCCACTGCGCCAGCGCCAGGCTGCCCAGCGCACCACCGGCGGCCATGCCGATGAACATGCCGGTGAACAACAGCGCATTGAGCCGGCTGCGTGCCGGCGGCACCAGCCCGTAGACCAGGGTCTGGTGCGCCACCAGCGCCGACTGGAAGCCGAAGTCGAACAGCAGCGCACTCACCACCAGCAACGGCAACAGCGCGGCGGCCGGCAACCAGGCTTCGGCCAGCAGCAGGCCGAAGCCCAGCAGCGCCACCGCAATCGCCAGCCGTGCCACCGCATGGCACCCCAGTCGATCAGCGAAACGGCCGGCAAACGGCGCGGCCAATGCACCGGCCGCACCGGCGATACCGAACGCACCCGCCGCCGCACTGCCGAGGCCCAGACGTGCATGCAGCATCAGCGCCAGGGTCGACCAGAACGCGCTGAATCCCACGGCCAGCAGCGACTGGCTGGCCACCGCACGGCGCAGCTGCGGCTGCTCGCGCCACAACGCCAGCAACGAACCCAGCAACGCCGGATAGCGCAGCGTGCTGGTCGGCGCGAAACGCGGCAGTGCACGCGCCATCACCGCGCCCATCGCCGCCACGGATACCGCCGCCAGCACGAACTGCGTGCGCCAGCCCCACGCTTCAGCCACCACGCCACTGACCACCCTCGACAACAGGATGCCGAGCAGCAGGCCGGTCATCACCCGGCCGACGATCTGGCCGCGCTGCGCATCCGGTGCCAGCACCGCAGCGGCGGGAACGATGTCCTGCGCCAGCGTTGCCATCAGCCCGACCAGCAGGCTGGCCATCAGCAGGCCCGGCAGGTGCCCGGCCATCGCGGCGGCGCCCAGTGCCAGCGCCAGCAGCGCGGACTTCAACAGGATCAGATGGCGGCGGTCGAAGCGATCGCCCAGCGGTGCCAGCAGCAGGATGCCCAGTGCGTAGCCGAGCTGGGTCAAGGTTGGCACCAGGCCGGCGGCGCGCTCACCGGCGCCCAGGTCCTGGGCGATCAGGCCCAGCATGGGCTGGCTGTAATACAGCGACGCGACCGAGAAGCCGGCACCGGCCGCCATTGCCAGCACCAATGGGGCGGAAGGCACGGTCGCCGGTGCGGCCGCAACAGACAGCGAGGGGGTAGACATGGGGGAGCCCCGTAGAGGAAGTGGGCGTATCCTGCCTGTATTCGCCATACGTCTGTAGTAGGCTCTGGCACATATATTTCATACGCCACACGCATGAATGACCTCGCCACCGGCGCTGATCGCCTGGATCTGCTGCGCACCTTCCTGCGCATCGTCGATGCCGGCAGCCTGTCTGCTGCGGCCCTGCAGCTGGGCACCACCCAGCCGACGGTCAGCCGACGCCTGCAGGCACTGGAGCGGCAGCTCGGCCTGCGCCTGCTGCAGCGCTCCACCCATGGCCTGCAACTGACCGAGGACGGCCTGCGCTGCCAGCGTCATGCGCAGCGCGTGGTCGACGAATGGGAGTCGCTGCAGGCCGAGCTGAACGGCGAACCGGAAACGCTGCGCGGACGCCTGCGGGTGATGGTGCCGCACGCCTTTGGCCAGGCGCAGCTGCTGCCTACCATGCTCGCATTCCTCGCCCAGCACCCGCAGCTGAGCCTGGAGTGGATCCTTGAAGATCGTCGCCCGGATTTCATCGCAGAAGGCATCGACTGCGCGGTGCGGGTGGGCCCTGTCGACGAACCGCGCATGGTTGCACTGCCGCTCGCAGAAGTGCCGCGCATCGTCGTGGCAGCGCCCTCGCTGGTGGACGCCACGGCGGTCAGTACGCCGGAACAGGCACAGTCACTGCCGTGGATCTCGCTGGTCACCTACTACCGCGAACGCCTGCTGCTGCATGATGCGCAGGGCCGGGCGCATACGCTGTCAATCAGCCCGCGCCTGCTCAGCGATAACCTGTTCGTGGTACAGCAGGCTGCACGCGCCGGGCTGGGCGCAGCGGTGGTCTCGGCCTGGCTGGTGGCCGACGACCTCGCACAAGGGCGGCTGGTGCAGCTGCTGCCGGACTGGCAGGCACCGGCACTGCCGGTACACGTCGTGTTTCCTGCCGCGCGCCAGCAGCCGCCACGGCTGCGCGCCTTCATCGATGCGATGAAGGCCGCACTGCCGCAGTTGCACGGCATGCGGCCGGCACCGCGCTAGGTCACCGGCCCCATCATCCACGCATGGCGTGGATTTCGTTCAAGACCACAGGGTCAGAGCCCTTCCCGTTGAGAAGGGATCCGACCCTGTCGATCATTGCGCCTTCGCAGCCTCGGCATTCCACGCCGCGACCTTGGCCTTGGTGTCGGCCAGCATCTTGTCCAGCGCGGCGCGGTCATACACGTTGCCGCGCAGGATCACGCTGTCGATCTTCTCGGTGGCGGCGATGTCCTGCAGTGGGTTGGCGGTCAGCAGCACCAGGTCGGCGGCCTTGCCCCGCGCGACATCACCGTAACGGTCCATCTGGCCAAACCAGGCCGGGCCGGAACGGGTTGCGGCCGACAGCGCCTGCGGCGCGCTCAGGCCCTCCTTCACGAACAGCTGCAGTTCCTGGTGCAGGGCGATGCCCGGGAAGTTGAACGAGTTGAGGAAGCCCGCATCGGTGCCGGCAATGATCGTCACGCCCGCCTCCTGCAGCAACGGCAGCACGGCAGCCACCTGGTGGTACTGCGCGTGGCGCGCCTCGATCTGTGCCGGCGTCGCCTTCGCCGCGCGGTCCACGCGCCACTGGTAGGTCGCGCGCAGGCCCGGGCCGATGTAGGCCAGGTACGGATCGTTGGCGTGGTCATCCTGGTCCAGGAAATCGAGGATACGGCCACCGTTGAGGGTCGGGGTCACGAATACGCCGCGCTTGGCGAAATCACGGTAGGCGTGCATCGCGGTGTCACGGTCGAAGCTGGCGTCGAGGCGGCGATTGGCTTCCGCGCGGTCGATGCGGCCGGCGCCGAAGTCGGCGGCGATCTTCGCTTCGTCCTTGCTGCCGGCCTTGAATGCGTAGTCCAGGTGCTCGATCGAGGCCAGGCCGGCATCGACCGCCTGCTCCACCGTCAGCGCCATCGGAATGTGGCCCGAGGCCTTGAAGCCGGCCTTGCGCGCTGCGCTGGCCGAATACAGGAACAGATCCGGCTTCAGCGTGCTGTCGGTGATCTTCACGAAGTCGACCCTGTCGTGCTGCAGTCGGGTGATCGCGTTGTCGACGTCGGCCTCGCTGCCCACTTCGATCGTGCCCTTCCAGACCGGCTTGATGCCTTCGATCTTCGCGCCCGAGCTGAGCAGGCGCGGGCCGAACAGCGTGCCCCTGGCGATCTCGCCACGCCACTGCAGCACCTGCTCGGGCAGATCGCCCGAGCAGTCACGCACGGTGGTGATGCCGTGCGCGATGTACAGCGGCAGCAGCGCCTTGTTCTCTTCGATCAGCGCCGGGCCGCCACCGAAGTGCACATGCATGTCCCACAGGCCCGGGATCAGGTATTTGCCCTTGGCATCGATCTGGCGGGCCGCGCTCCACTGGCCGCGCAGCTGCGCGTCCGGGCCCACCGCGACGATGTCCTCGCCGCGGATCACCACGCTCTGCCCGGCCCGCGTGCTGGCGTGCTCGACGTCGACCACGATGGCATTGCGGATCAGCAGGTCGGCGCGCTCGGCAGCAGATACCGACAGCGGCGCCACCGCAAGAAGGATGGCAAGGGACAACGGGCGGGAACGGAACATGATGGACAGCATCCTGGTAGGCACGGCCAGCGTGCGGGTGGAAGGAGTAGCGGTTCAGCGCGCCGCGCCGTGCTGGCGCAGCAGGGTTTCAATGCCGGCATAGCCACGCTGGCGCGCGTGCGCCAGCGGCGTTACGCCATCGCCATCGGCCAGCTCCGGGTCGGCACCGGCCTCCAGCAGCAGCTGCACGATCTGCACATGGCGTTCACCACCGTCGCCAAGCAGGATCGCTTCCAGCAGCGCGGTCCAGTGCAGGCGGTTGACGTGGTCCACCACCACACCTGCACGCAGCAGCATGCGCACGGTGCTGACGTGGCCGCGCTCGGCGGCCGGAATCAACGCAGTGCCCCCATAGCGGTTGGTGCTGCGCAGATCGGCGCCGTGCGCCAGGGTCATCGCCAGGATCTCATCCAGGCCGCGCGCGCCGGCATACAGGTAGGCACTGTCCTGCAGCGCATCCTTGGCATTGACGTCCGCCCCGGCCTCGATCAGTTCGCGCGCGGCATCCACGTTGTTGCCCTGCGTGGCCAGCAGCAGCGCCGTGCGGCCCTGGCCATCGTGCGCCTCCAGATCAGCACCTTCGGCCAGCGCGCCGCGCACCGCCTCGGCATCGCCGCGGCTGGCGGCATCACGCAGGCGCGCGTCTGCGTCGGCTCTGGAGGTGGCAGTGCAGGCAGGGGTGACCATGGCCAGCAGACACAACAACAGCACGCGCGTGAACGGTGCAGGCCAGCCAGCAGGGCAATGGAAGCGCATCACGGTGTCTCCTTTTCTCCATCGCCGCAGGGCGATGGTCGCAGGGGCCGCGCATTGCCGGCCCCTGCCCCGCATGGTAGAAGTCGGCCTGGGTATCCAGAAGTGAAATGTTCAAATGCAAGACAGTGCCAAATCGAATAGAACCCTGTTCGAACTGGACCTGCTGCGGGCGCTGGTGATGGTGGCCGACTGCGGCAGCTTCACCACGGCGGCCACGCGCCTGCATTCGACGCAGTCCACGGTCAGCCAGAAGGTACGCCGGCTGGAGGAACTGGCCGGGCATCGCCTGCTCGAACGCGGCCACCGCGACGTTCACCCCACCGACGCCGGCCACACCCTGCTCGGCTACGCGCGGCGCATGCTCGACCTGAACGAGGAAATGGCACAGGCGCTGGCCGGCGCGACGGTGGAGACCGCCGTCCGCATCGGCGTGCCGGAGGACTTCGTCAACCCGCAGACCACGCGCATGCTGGCCGCCTTCAGCCGCCGCCACCCGCAG
Organism: Stenotrophomonas sp. YJH_SMC_53; assembly: GCF_059369995.1. Classification (NCBI taxonomy): domain Bacteria; kingdom Pseudomonadati; phylum Pseudomonadota; class Gammaproteobacteria; order Lysobacterales; family Lysobacteraceae; genus Stenotrophomonas; species Stenotrophomonas sp. YJH_SMC_53. The sequence goes on from NZ_JCAFTF010000003.1 coordinate 186,297, forward strand.
GTGAAACTGGAGATCAGCAGCGGCCTGAGCCGTGACCTGGCGCAGGGCTTCGACCACGGCGAGCTGGACCTGGTGCTGGTCAAGCAGCGCCGCAACAGCCGCCAGGCGGTGCATTGCCGGCGCGAGCCGATGCACTGGATCGACAGCCTGCGCAGCAGTTGCCTGCAGCAGGACCCGCTGCCGCTGGTCACCTTCCCGCCGCGAGGGCTGTACCGCGACGAGATGATCCACGCCGTGGAAGCGCTGGGCCTGCGCTGGCGCATTGCCTTCACCAGTTCGTCGCTGAGTGGCATCCAGGGCGCGGTGGCTGATGGCATCGGCGTCAGCCTGCTGCCGCGCCGCGCGGTCACGCGCGAGCACCGCATCATCGATGGCGAGCGCGGGCTGCCGGTGATCGACAACTACGAAATCGGTCTGCTGCATCGTGCCGATGCCGATGATGCGGTGCGGGCACTGGCCAGCGAGCTGTGGCGGCAGGTACAGCGCGAACCGGACTGACCACAGTGGATCCACGCCACGCGTGGATGCCTTTCGCGCATTGATCATCGATATCTGATCAATCTTGCCGCACGGCGGGCATCATCGCCTCGTACAGTGCCCCCTGCTTCCGTGCTCCACGGCGCCTCGCCATGTCCGACCAACCCCCGACGCGATTCGATCCCCTGCCTGCAGCCCTGCAGACGCACCTGCAGCACCAGCGTGCACGGATCGCCTCACGCGTGGCCGCCAGCTTCCCGACGTTGCCGGTGCAATGGCCGCTGGCCACCAGCACATTGCAGCGCGTGGTCGATGCCGAACTGATCGATCGTGACGACTGCGGCGGCTGGGAAGCGCTGGGCGTGGCGTTCGGTGACACTCTGGCCCAGCGCGTGCCGGGCCTGGCCTGGATGCAGGTCACCGATGCCTGGGGCATCGATGCGGTGCTGCGCTATGCCGACAGCAGCCTGCAGATCGGCGCCAGCACCCTGCTGCTCAAGCGCGTGGAGCAGGGCGAGGTCATCGACATCGCCCATCTGCTGGCGTGGCTGGAAGAATTCGTCGCTACCCGCGCCGACGATTACGCCTGAAAGCCGCCGGGCATGGCTCGGCGCTACAGAGGTTGGCGCGGCCTGGATCTACAGCCAGCGGCCGTCCACCACCACGCGTCGCTCCACCGGCACTGCGGCCACGGCCGCCGGACCGTGATCGGCGCGCACCGCCACGAAGGTGGCCGGCAGGCCTTCGGCAATGCCGTGCTGCGGCAGCCCGATCGCCTGTGCAGCATGGGTTGTGACCATGTCCAGCGCCAGCATCAGGTCGGCATCGGTGTAGAAGCCCGAGCGGTAGCCCAGCAGCATCGCCCGCTGCAGCAGATCGCCGTTGCCGTAAGGCCACCAGCAGTCGCGGATATTGTCGTTGCCGCCGAACACGCGCACGCCCACATCATGCAGTGCACGCAGCGGCGGAAACGGATGATCCCCCGGCGCGTTGCTCATGATCGCTACGCCCGCCGTCGCCAGCGCCTCGCCCACCTGCAACGCGCGCGCCAGCGGCACTTCGCCCAGCGAGTAGGCATGACTGACCGCCACCCGCCCCTGCAGGCCAGCGGCCCGGGTCCGCGCGGCAATGCGCAGCAACTGGGCCAGTCCGGTTTCGCCGGGCTCGTGCAGGTGGATGTCCAGGCGCACGCCATAGCGCTCGGCCAGGCCGAACAGCAGTGCCAGCTGGCCTTCAGCATCGCCATCCAGCGTGGTCGGGTCGATGCCTCCCAGCACCTCCACGCCCGCTGCAAGGGCCTGCTCAAGCACGGCGGCGGTACCCGGACAGGACATCACCCCGGCCTGCGGGAACGCTACCAGCTGGATGCGCATGAGGCCGGCACAGCGGAGCGAGGCCTCGCGTACCGCCTCGAGATGACGCAGGCCCGTGCTGCCGTCGATGTCGACGTGGCAGCGCATGGCCACCGTGCCGAAGCTGCTGCACTGGCGGATCAATGCCTCGGCACGGTCCACCATCGGCGCGGCACCCGCTACCGCGGCCTTCTCCACCGCCAGCCGCTCACGCAGGCTGTTCACCGGCTGATGCGGGTGCCAGCGGTCGCCGACAAAACTCTTGTCCAGATGGATGTGGCCGTCGACCAGCCCGGGCAGGACCGCGAAGCCCTGCAGGTCGATGCATTCCGCCCCGTCGGCCGGCGAGGCCTCGCCATTGAGGCCACTGATGCGGCCGTCACGGATATGGAAATGCAGTGGCGCGCCGTAGCGGTCTACACCGCCATGGACGAACTGAAGCGTCATCGGAAACTCCCGGAAAGCCAAGTCATGACGCCATCCTGCGCGCCCGCGCTGCCATCGGCCAACGAAATATCTGGATGCCACATATTCACCAATCCGATGAACGCGGTTGCGACGGGGCTCGCAGCCACGCCGTGCACACGCCTGAACGGGTACCATAGGCACCTGTTTCCGCTGTGATGCCGCATGGGCCCGTCCGACCGCCACGATCGCCTCCGCCGCTGGCAGGCCGCGTCCCTGCTCGCTGCGGCCCCGATCGCCAGCCTGTCCGCCACCGATGCGGCCGCCACCGCGCCGCTGCAGGCGCCGCCTGGCCAACAGCGCATCGCATCGGCTGCCCTGGTCGAGCGGTTGCACCAGCGCGTGCTGTCCGGGCAAAGCGCCACCGCCACCCTGGAACACTGGTGCGCCGAACACGGCCTGGCCGAACAGGCGCGGGTGCGCGCGGTGCGTGTGCACGGCCAGGACAAACCTGCCCCCGCCGACGTGCTGCAGGCGCTGGGCGCAACGCCACCGGGCACCGCCCTGCGCTACCGCCGCGTACAGCTGGTCTGTGGCAGCCGCGTCCTCTCCGAGGCCGACAACTGGTACCTGCCGGACCATCTCAGCCCGGCCATGAACCAGGTGCTGGACAGCACCGACGAACCCTTTGGCCGCGTGGTCGGCCCGCTCGGCTTCCAGCGCCAGACCCTGGCCGACCAGACGTTCTGGCCACCGCGTGGCGAAGGCGACGACGGTGTGGTCCTGGAAGTGCGCGCGCTGCTGCGCGATCGCCAGCAGCAGCCCTTCAGCTATGTCATCGAGTCGTACCTGCAACAGGCGCTGCCCTAGGCGACCGCGCGCGCCATCACCGCGGTGTCTAGACAGCAGAAGGCCCGGCATTGCCGGGCCTTCTGTCTTCCCGCCCGGTCAGCGGAACCGGTAGTCCAGCTGCAGCCAGTATTGGCGGCCATACGGGTCGTAGTTGCCGACCGGGTAGAACGGCCAGCCGCCCCCGTTCCTGTCTGCCGGCGGGCGGCTGTCACGCACGTTGTTGACGATCACGCCCACCGACAGGTTCTCGCCGAACTGGCGGAACACGCTGGCGTTGTAGGTCATGTACGGCGCGATGCGGCCACTGCCATCGGTCTTCGGCAGTGAACCGAAACGATTGCCGTACAGCGTGGTGGTCCAGTCACCCTGGTTCCAGGTGATGCTGCCGTTGGCCTTGCTGCGCCACTGGTAATCATCCAGCGAATTGCGGATGTCACGCTCCGGATCATCGGAGAACTGCCGGTACTTGTGCTCCAGCACCACGGTGTAGGCCAGGCGCGTGGTGAAGCGGCCATAGCGGCCGGCATCGAAACGCCAGTTGCCCTTCAGGTCCAGGCCACGCACCGATTCGGAGGCCGCGTTGATCGGATTGATCAGCACGCGGGTCACCTGGTCCGGCTGCACGGTGGCATTGGACGGATTGCGGATCACCCGCGACAGTGCGTCCTGGCACAGCGGTGAACCGATATCGCGCGCTTCGCCGCCCAGCGTGCGGCCCAGGCGGCAATCGGCCTCGTCACGCAGGATACGGCTGGTATCGAGGCTGGTCACCTCGTTGTCGATGCGGATGTCGTAGTAGTCGGCGCTGAAATCCAGCCCGGACAGCGGCGACCAGACCACGCCGAAGCCGTACGACTTTGCGGTTTCCGGCTGCAACTGTGCGTTGGCGCGGTTGCTGTAGTCGATCGACAGGCCGTTGTAGTCGCAGTTGTCGTACGACTGGCCTGCAGTACGGCAGCGCCAGTAATCGGTCATGCCCGGGTTGTAGCCGCGGGTCTCGGTGGCGAACACGTAGTTCATGTCCGGCGCACGGAAGCTGGTCGCAGCAGAGCCGCGGATCAACAGGCTCTCGATCGGGCGGAACTCGACGCCGAAGCTCCAGGTCGCCTTGCCGATGTGCTCGCCGCCTGCGCGGTACTGGTCGTAGCGGCCGGCCAGCGTAGTGGTCAGCGATTGCAGCAACGGCAACTGCAGTTCAACGCCGGCCGCATAGCGATCGCGATCACCCCCGGCACCGATACCGGCGCTGGTGTTCCAGAACTCGCCGGTGCCCAGCCGCGGGTCCGGGCGGTTGCGGTAGCCCTGGCTGCCGGCCTCGACCACTGCGGCCAGCGCAGCATCGCCGCCCGGCAGTGCGAACAGGCGGCCATTGACACTGGCACTGAAGGTCTGCAGCCACGCCGCGTTGCGACTTTCCTGATAGTCGGACAGGCCCGCATACTCGTTCGGAGTCAAAGGCTTGAACAGGCGCACCGGGTCCGGCGCATAGACCTCCACGCCATTGCGCACGCCCAGCTTCGGGCCCAGCAGGTACTCGTTGATGCCGGCCAGCAGCACCGGGCGACGGGTCCGGTTCTCGTAGCGCGACCGGCTGTAGACCGCCTCGTAGTCCCAGCCGCTGTCGCCGATCTGGCCGCGTGCGCCCACGTTGAACGACCACGAGTTCTCCAGGAACCGATTGGCATTGCGCGGCAGGCCACCGATTTCTTCCGGCGCGAAGCGGCGGTACCAGCTCTCCAGGTTCCCGCTGTTCTGGTTGTAGAAGTAGTTGCGTGAGGACGTCCAGGTCGGCGCGCGCGTGTTGTTGTAGATGCGCGCGCTGCCCACGGCGACATCGGCGAACAGGTCGGTGGTGTCGTTGACGTGGAAGGTCAACAGGCCATAGCCATTGAGGTTGCGCTTCTGGGTCTGCACGGTCCAGTAGCTGGCGGCGGCCTCGTTGCTGCCGCAGTACCAGCCCTGGCGCGGGTTGTTGGCACGGAACACGCTGCCGCCATAAATGCCCGACGCTGCGTCGCAGCCGCTCACGCCCGGATCGATGTTGCGGCCGGTGGCAGCATTGCGGCGATAGGCGATCGCGGTCGCCTGCGGCGCCTTGCCGGCCGGATCATCGTCCAGTGAATCCATGAAGTCGCGTTGGCGCGCGTGGATCGCCTTGCGCACGTCGAACTCGAAGCCGAACAGCGCATCCCAACGCTCGCCGGAACTGCCACCGACCACCTGCGCACGCTGGTTGTCACCCCCGCCCTGCTGGGTGCCGCCGGCGCGCACGTTCACGTCCACGCCTTCAAAGCGGTCCTTGAGGATGATGTTGACCACGCCGGCGATGGCATCGGAGCCATACACCGCCGACGCACCCGCGGCGAGCACCTCGATGCGCTCGATCAGGGCGCTGGGAATGTTGGCGAGGTTGACCACGTTCACCGAGCCCTCGTAGGCCAGCGGGTAGTCGGCCTGGCGGCGGCCGTTGACCAGCACCAGCGTGCGGTTCGGACCCAGTCCACGCAGGTTGATGGTGTTGGCGGCCGGCGTGAACGTATTGCCGAAGTCCTCGCCCTGCACGTTGCCGGTGTTCTCGGTCAGCGCGCTCAGCGCGTCGAAGGCATTGCGGTAGCCCTGCGCATCGATCTGCTCGCGGCTGATCACCGTCACTGGCGAGGGCCCCTCGACACTGGCACGGGGAATGCGCGAGCCGGTGACCTTCACTTCCTGCAATGTGGTGGGTGCGCTTTCCTGCGCGAAGGCCGGCAGCGAGACCAGCATCAGGGACGACAGCGCGAGCACCAGCGGACGCGGGCGCAACGCCTTGTGGGAGGCGGACATGGGCTTCCTGGGGGAGTGGGCGGGTGGTACGGGGGAGCCGTGGCCTGTGCGGCACATAACGATCCCGTAACGAAAGTGTCCTGAATGGGTGGTTTCAACGGAAATGACCAGCCCTGATGGGCTTATGCCTGAACCGAATCAGACGGACCCACGGCACCGCCACACTTTTGCAATGAATTGCATGGTCTGGCGCGTTTCCGATACGCATCGTGCATGGATGACCAACCGCGCCACCTACACTCACCTCGCCCCGCTGCGCCCCGTCCTGCGCCGCCACCTGCTGCACCTCCAGGCAACGCCCATCACCCTGCGTTCCTTCCAGCGCACCGATCTGCCGCGCTGGCGCACCTTCGACGACCGTCGCCAGCGCGGCCAACGGCCTTCCTACGGCATTGATGAAGAGGCCCGCTTCCTCGCCAGCGTCCATCGTTCACGCCTACAGGAAGACAACGATCTGCTGGTACTGGGCGTGTTCGACGACGCGCAGGGCATCCTGCACGACCAACTGCATGTCCGCCTGCAGTCACTGCATTCGCGCTGCGCAGAACTGCAGTCGCTGCAGCACCGCAACGCCCATCCACAGGCCGCACTGCGCGCGCTGTGCCCGTTCCTGTTCGACAATGTCGGCCTGCATCGCATCTTCGTACTGCTGCCACCGGGTTGCACCACCCCTTTCGCCCAGGCACTGCAGGCCCTGGGCTTCATGCGTGAAGGCATCCTGCGCGACTACCACCTGGACGCCGAGGGATGGCATGACCGCCAGTTGCTGGCGCTTACCGCGCCAGCGTGGCGCAGCCACCTGCAGCGGATCGGCTAGCGCACCCGCTCCAGTGCCGCACCCGCGCCGGTCAGCACCGTGCAGGCGTGATCCTGCAGTTCTTCGCCGCTGGCATCGTTGCCGCTGGCGGCATCCACGCGGGTGGCCAGCAGGATGAAGCCGGGGCCACCCTGCACGTCATCGCGTCCGGCCACCACCAGGCTCCACTGGCCCACATCGCCCACGCCGCTCAGGCCATAGGCCAGCAGGTTGAGCGGATTGGCGGTCATTTCCGCACCGGGCAACAGATAGGCCTGGTACTGATGCCCGCGCAGAAGCACCGGCAACGGTGACCAGCGTGGCCCCAGGGCGCCGGCGTGTGCATCCAGGGCCTGCAGCACGTCCGTGCGCAGGCAATCGACATGGATATGCAACTGGTGCTGCGACCGTCCGTGCGGTGAGTTCAGCGCCAGGCTGGCTACGTTGCGCGGTAATGGCTGGCCCAGGGCCTGTTCGGTGTGCGCGCGCGCCTGCCAGGCGGCCGCGAAATAGTTGGGCGCCCCACGCTGGTAAAGACCGCGGTTCTCGATGCCACTTACCTTGTCCAGCGGCATCAGCAGGAACTGGTAGTCACCGTGTGCATCCTTGACCAGCACGTCACGGCGGCCGGCCGCCGTCTCCACCCGCAGGCAGCTGCCGCGCGGGCCGTCAGCTGCCTGGCAGTCACGCTCGATCAGGCGCCACAGCGCATCGGAATGGACGGGCGGCGGAGGCGGCGCGCTCGCACAGGCGGACAACAGCAGCAGGGGCGACAGCAGCAACGAGCGCAGGGACACGGCGGCGACTCACGGAACAGGCACGGCAGGCGGCGCCGCACTGCATTCTAGCCAGCGCGGTGCTGCAATCAGTAGGTGCCGAACGGCACTTCAACCACGATCGGAGCCACGCCCTCGCCCGCCTGCAGGGTGTAGCGGTCCAGTGCGCCATCATCTTCGGCGTGCGGCTGGCGCTGGAAATGCAGGGGATAACGGTCATCACCCAGGCGCACGGCGCTGCCATCGGCCTCCAGCGCGGCACCTTCGGGAATCAGCAGCCCCCCCAGGTCGCTGTAGGCCCCCGGCACATCGGTGAAACCATAGTCAGCCAGTTCATCCACGCGCTGCATCGCATAGACGTGCGGCAGGTAGGGGCGTGCCGGGCTGCGGCCATTGCTGAGGTCGGTCACCCAGGCCTGTGGCAGGTGGTATTGCTCGCGCAGTGCGGCCACGCCCAGCGACGGGCTGGCCACCTGCAGGCAGCACACCGCGCGCTTGCCCTCACGATCGACAATGGCGAATCGATCGCCGCGGGTGGCGGCCTGCGGCAGCATCGCGAACGCCAGGTTGCGCTGGGCGGGTGCGTAGCCTGCCTCGGTCTGCAGGTTGCGCCAGGCACCGAACACCGGCGCTTCCGCAGCGGCGTCCGGCGTCGGCTCGATGGCAGAGGCGGCAAACGCCACGCCCAGCACCGACACTGCCAGTACTCTTCTCGCCCTGCGCTTGTCGCGCAAACTGCCTGCCGTCATAGCGTATCCAACACCTGCACCGGAATGGCCCGGCCTGCCCGCTGGCGTGCTGCCAGCCATCCCTCCCACTATGCAATGACCACGCTGTGCCGGCAATGACCGGAGTGCTGACGCCTTTCGCGCGACGGGTGCTATCGTTCCGCCATCTTCCCTGCGCAGGAGCGCTCGCATGTCCGCCTTCCGTCTGTCCCTGTTACTGCCTGCGTCGGCCCTGCTGCTGTCGGCCTGCGTCAGCACCCCTGGCCCGCAGGTCAAGGGTACCGGCCACTGCGATGCCAGCCAGCTGGGCTGGGCAATCGGCCAGCCGGCCAACGAACCCAACATCCGCCGCCTGTCCAGCGAGAGCGGCGCCGGCCTGGTCAACCCGATCGGCCCCAGCACCATCACCACGAAGGACATCCGCCAGGATCGCCTGCGCGTGTACGTGGACAAGGACAACATCATCACCGCTACCCGCTGCGAGTAGGCGCTGTAGAGCCGAGCCCATGCTCGGCTGCGCTTCCGTGACAGCCGAGCGCAGGCTCGGCTCTACAGCTCAGGGTTCGGTATACCCCGCGCAGTCCGGCAGCGCCTGGTCGGGGTGGAACACCCCATCATTGAAGCGGAACAGCCGCGTGTAGCTGCATGCTGGGTCCTGCTCGGTGCGCAGGTCCTTCTTCTTCAGCGGGCCCTTGGCCAGCGAATCCTCGAAACGCGAAACGCCCGCCGGAAAGCGGGTTGCCACCGTCTGGTAGCGCAGCACCGGCATGCCCTCGGCCACCGGATCCAGCCCGAGCCTGGCCGAGAACCCGTATTCGTCGTGGCAGGCGCCTGCGCGCTGCTTCATGTCCTGCTCGCTGAAACACGCACGGATCATCGCATTGCCCAGCCATGGCACCGTCAGCACGTCGTCGTCCACCTGGATGTCGTCCTGCAGGTGGCGCACGCGTGCCAACTGCAGCGTGGACGCGTCGGCACCTCCACCGGAGTACATGGTGCTGAACTTGACGATGCCGCCTACCAGCACATTCTGGTGGGCGCGCTGCTGCGGGTCGGTCACCGGCTCATCGCTGCCGATACCCGGAGCCAGGCGCACGATCCACGGCCACAGCGACAGCTCGCTTTCCTGCGGCACGTCGATGCTGACGTGGTAGGTATGCGCTTCGCTTTCGCCGGCCACCCGTTCAGAGACTTCCAGCGTCGTTGGCCGATCACCGTCCTCGGCCACCGGTTGCACACGCACGCACCAGACACGATCAAGCGTGCAGTACTGCGTGCGTACTTCGCCCTGCCCGCCCTGTTCCAGCACCTGCCCCAGCGGTTCCATCACGTTGCCGGCGGCATCGCGCTGCTGCGGCAGGATAGAAGACTGCGCCAGCACCAGCAGCGGGGTCGCCAGCAATGCAGCGCACAGGGCGGCGCGGACGGGAATGGAAGGCATGGGCGGCTCCTGTGGCTGGGATTCCGATGGTAACCGTTACCCGGACGGCGGCGGACCTGCCCGGCATCGCCCTTGTAGCGTCGAGCCATGCTCGACTGCTGTCTGTCGGGAAGAGCAGCCGAGCATAGGCTCGGCTCTACATCATCCGCAGTCGCAGCCACCCCACCCTTTTTCCTTCGAGGTCTGGCCAATACCCGGGTTGAAGGTATTGCTCGGGTCCAGCTGCCGGTAGAAACCTGCCAGCGCCGGCTTGGCCGGGTACAGGTGGCCGACGTTGTGCTCGGCCGGATACTCGGCGCCACGCTGGTCCAGCAGCGCCCACATCGCATGCTCGATCGCCACCGGGTCTTCGCCCTTGCGCGCGATGTAGTCCTGGTGGAACACGTGGCACAGGAAGTGGCCGTAGTACAGCTTGTGCAGCAGGCGGCCGTCGATATCGGCCGGCAACTGCTCGAACCAATCCGTATCGTCGCGGCGCAATGCGATATCCAGCGCGACGATGTCCTGCACCTGCTCACGATGCACTTCACGATAGCGGACTGCCGCACCGGCCACCGCGAAGCGATGCAGGAACGCCTTGCGTCCCTCCTCGGCCGTGCAGTGGAAATAGCCGCCTTCGTGCCCGGCGAAGAACCCGCGCAACCAGGCCTCGGTTTCCGCAGCGTCCTGGGCAGAGACCTTCAGCAACAGGTGATGCTCGTAGCGTTGCCGGAACTCGCCCATGCGCTTTGGCAGGTGCGAGGGCAGCAGGCCGGTCAGCACCTGCATCACCCGGTCGGTCACCCCGCGCAGGCCCAGCCGTTCGAACCAGCCATCGACGCGGCTCTTCAATGCGAACGCCGCGGGCACACGGGAGGTACCGAGGCGATCGATCAGCAGGAAGCTGTCCTTGCCGTAGCGCTCGCCGATGTCATAGGCATCGCGGTGAATGTACTCGCCCGCGATCGGCAGGCGCTCGAAGCCGGTCAGCAGCTGGCGACGGATCGCGGTGAGGCTGTCGGTGCGATTGCTGCCGATATAGAAGACCTCGGCAGCCTCCTTCTCGAAGGTGTCCAGGCGCACCGCGAACACTGCCAGCTTGCCGGCAGATCCCGCTGCCTCGAAGTGGCGGCTGGGATCCGCATTGAAGCGTGCGGGAGTATCGGCATCGACTTTGCGTACTTCCTCGGCATAGCGTGGATCGGAAGCCGCACGGCCGTCGCCATCGCCCACGTCGGCGGCCGTGTAGTCACCGGCCTGCAGGCGCTGCAGGATCTGCTCGGGCGTATCACCCAGCGCGATGCCCAGATGGTTGACCAGCTGCAACTGGCCCTGTGCATCGACCTGCGCATACAGCGCCAGCTCGGTGTAGGCCGGGCCACGTCGCACCAGCGCGCCACCGGAGTTGTTGCAGATGCCGCCCAGCACCGAGGCGCCGATGCAGGACGAGCCGATCACCGAATGCGGTTCGCGACCCAGCGGGGCCAGCGTCTGCTCCAGGCGGTCCAGCGTGGCACCGGGCAGGCACAGCACCTGGCGGCCTTCGTTCAACAACTGGATGCCGGTCAGGCGCAGCGTGTTGACCAGCACGATCGGCCGGCCATAGTCATCGCCGTCCGGGGTCGAGCCGCCGGTCAGGCCGGTGTTGGCCGCCTGCAGGATGATCGCCGCACCGCCCTGCACCGCTGCCTGCAGCACGCGCCACAGTTCCAGCAGCGTCCCCGGGCGCACCACCGCCAGCACTGGGCCATCGCCAAAACGGTAGCCGCGGCGGAAGCGGCGCGTAGCCTTGTCGCCGGTCATTACATGGCGATTGCCGACCGCATCGCGCAACTGTGCCAGCACGGCGTCGTGGCCGCTCATGGCAGGCTGACCAGCGAGTCGCGGCCGATGTCGGCGATGCGGCGCGCACCGGTCAGGGTCATCGCCACGCGCATTTCCTTGGCGATCAGGTCCAGCAGGTTGGCCACGCCGGCCTCGCCCTGCGCGGCCAGCGCATAGATGAAGGCGCGGCCCAGCAGCACGGTATCGGCCCCCAGCGCCAGCATGCGCACCACGTCCAGGCCAGTGCGGATGCCGGAATCGGCGAGGATCTTCAGGTCGCCCTGCACCGCATCGGCGATGGCCGGCAACGCACGTGCGGTGGATAGCACGCCGTCCAGCTGGCGGCCACCGTGATTGGAGACCACGATGCCATCGGCACCGAACTTCACCGCATCACGCGCGTCATCCGGGTCGAGGATGCCCTTGATCACCATCGGGCCCTTCCAGAATTCGCGGATCCACTCCAGGTCCTTCCACGAAATGGAGGGATCGAAGTTGCTGCCCAGCCAACCGATGTAGTCCTCCAGCCCGGTCGGGTTGCCGCGGTAGGTGGAGATGTTGCCGAGGTCATGCGGGCGGCCGAACAGGCCCACGTCCCACGCCCAGTGCGGATGGGTGATGGCCTGGCCGATACGGCGCAGCGAGGCATTCGGGCCGCTCATGCCCGAGTGTGCATCGCGGTAGCGCGCGCCTGGCACCGGCATGTCCACGGTGAACACCAGCGTGGTCACGCCGGCGGCCTGCGCCCGCTCCAGCGCGTTGCGCATGAAGCCACGGTCGCGCAGCACGTACAGCTGGAACCACATCGGCCGCTGGATGGCCGGTGCCACTTCCTCGATCGGGCACACCGACACCGTGGACAGGGTGAACGGGATGCCGCGGCTGTCGGCCGCGCGCGCCGCCTGTACCTCGCCGCGCCGCGCATACATTCCGGTCAGGCCGACCGGCGCCAGCGCCACCGGCATCGCCAGTTTTTCGCCGAACAGCTCGGTTTCCAGGCTCAGGTCGGACATGTTGCGCAGGATGCGCTGGCGCAGCGCGATGTCGGACAGGTCGGAAACGTTGCGCTTCAGCGTGTGCTCGGCATACGCGCCGCCATCGATGTAGTGGAACAGGAACGGCGGCAGCCGGCGTTCGGCAGCAGCACGGTAATCGGTGGAGGCGGAGATGATCATGGGGTCAACCGTGGGGGGAAGGCAGGCGCGAGGCCCGCGCACGCCGGGCTTCGTTGTCATCGAGGGTGCGCAGCGTGGTGTGCACGAACTCGAGGTGGGCATGCGCGGCGGCGCGCGCGCGTTCGGGGTCGCCGGCCAGCACCGCATCCATCATCTCGCGGTGCTGGTCGGACAGCGGCGAGAAGGTCCTCGCCGAGGTGTAGAGCTTTTCGCGGCTCTGCGAGATGTTGGTCTGCAGCAGTTCGAACAGCCCGCGCATCACCTGCAGCAGCACCAGGTTGTGCGAGGCCTCTGCGATGGACAGGTGGAAGGCCGCGTCGGCCTCCGCCTCGCCGGTGGGGTCGTCCTTGCCGTGCGCGTCCATCATGGTCTGGAAGGCCTGTGCGATGCGCGCGCGGTCCTCGTCGGTGGCACGCAGCGCCGCATGCCAGGCGGTGGCACCTTCCAGCGCGTGGCGGATCTCCAGCACGTCGAAGCGGTATTCCGGGTCGCCCTGGAACAGCGGCAGGTACGGCGCCAGCGGTTCATCCAGCGCCTGCCGCGCGCGTGCCGCAGGCTCGGCCACGTAGGTGCCGCCACCGATCCGTGCGGTCAACAGGCCCTGGCTGGCCAGCTGCGCGATGGCCTCGCGCAGCGCGGTGCGCGAGACCCCCAGCTGCACCGCCAGGGTGCGCTCGGCCGGCAGCCGGTCGCCCGGCCGCAGCTGTTGTTCCTGCACCAGGCCGCGCAGCTGCGCAGCCACCTTGTCCGAAATACGTTGCGTGCTCATGGCGCCATTGTGGCCCGAAGCGCGCAGCGGGTGGTCGGCCAGCCGCGCATGGCTCAGGGAATCATCCAGGTCAGCCAGTAAGCCTGGGCCAGGGTGATCAGGCCGACCATCGTGGTGAAGATCAGGCTGTGCTTGACCGTGAAGCGGAACAGATCCGACTCCTTGCCGGCCAGGCCGACCGCCGCGCAGGCAATGGCGATCGACTGCGGTGAGATCATCTTGCCGGTGACACCGCCGGTGGTGTTGGCCGCTACCAGCAGCACGTCGGACACGCCGATCTGCTGTGCGGTGGTGGCCTGCAGTGCCGAGAACAAGGCATTGGACGAGGTGTCCGAACCGGTCAGGAACACGCCCAGCCAGCCCAGGAACGGTGAGAAGAACGGGAACGCGTCGCCGGTATGCGCCAGTGCCAGGGCCAACGTGGCAGACAGTCCCGAGTAGTTGGCGATGAAGGCGAACGCCAGCACCATGCCAATCGAGTAGATCGGCATGCGCAGCTCACGCACGGTCTCGCCGAAGGTCTGCAGCGCCGAACGTGCAGGCATGCGCAGCACGATGATGGCAATCACCCCAGCCAGGATGATCGAGGTACCGGTGGCCGAGAACCAGTCGAACTTGTAGATGGCGTCATAGCTCAGCGGCGCATCCACGATCGGTGGCATCTTCTGCACCAGCTGGTCCAGGCCCGGCACCGGGATCTTCAGCACCCAGCCTTCCAGCGGACCGCCCGCCGCGAACAGCGACTTGAACGGCTTGATGCTCCACAGCGTGACCATCGCGGTGAGGATCAGGAACGGCGACCATGCCCTGGCGATCTGGCCGACGCTGTGGCGCGGTGCCTCCAGTGGCTGTGCGGCCGCCTCGGCGCTGGTTTCGGTGTCGAAACGGAAGATCCGCACCGGCTTCCAGCGGCGCAGGAACAGGGTCAGGCACACCAGCGACGCCAGCGACGCGGTGATGTCCGGTAGTTCCGGGCCGATGAAATTGGAGGTCAGGTACTGCGCGATGGCGAACGAACCACCCGCAACCAGCACCGCCGGCCAGGTCTCCTTGATACCGCGCCAACCATCCATGATCGCCATGATCCAGAACAGCACGATGATGGTCAGGAACGGCAACTGGCGGCCGGCCATCTGGCCGATCTCGAATGCGTCCAGGCCGGTGACCTGCCCGGCCACGATGATCGGAATGCCCATCGCGCCGAACGCTACCGGCGCGGTGTTGACGATCAGGCACAGGCCGGCGGCATACAGCGGCTTGAAGCCCAGCCCGACCAGCAACGCTGCGGTGATCGCCACCGGCGCACCGAAACCGGCCGCCCCTTCCAGGAAGGCGCCAAAAGCGAAGCCGACCATCAGCATCTGCAGGCGCTGATCTTCGGTCACCGAGAGGATCGAGGCCCGGATGATGTCGAACTGCCCGGTCTTGACCGAAACTTTGTAGAGGAACACCGCACCGATGATGATCCATGCGATGGGCCACAGGCCGTAGACGAAACCGAAGCCGGCCGCGCCCAGCGCCTGGGGCACCGGCATGCGGTAGAACAACAGGGCCACGCTGAGTGCGATGGCCACGGTGATCGTGCCGGCCAGCCAGCCCTTCATGCGCAGCACTGCCAGGGCAACGAAGAAGAACGCGATCGGCAGCAGCGCGATCAGGCTCGACAACCACAGGTTGCCGGCGGGGTCGTACAGGTGTTGCCAGGGCTGCATGAAGACTCTCGACTGGAAACGGAAGGGGCCCACCGCAGGCGGTGGGTCGCCGTGGCCGTCGATCATTGGTATTACCATTAATGATCGCGATCAGACCACTTGCAGCGGATTTAACCGCTACTCCGACGAAGAGCCTATTAGACCATAGGGCTAGCCTTCATATTGGTCCGACCATTAGAGCCATTATGGTGCCGGCCGCTGGCCGACAACTCGACCTTCCCTACGAGATCCGTTTCTCCAACCGCCGCATCACCGCCAGCACCAGCACGCACAGCACGCTGACCCCGATCGCGATCACGTACTTGCTGATCCCCACCGCAATCCCGATCGCCGCCGCCATGATCAGCGAACTGGCCGTGGTCAAGCCGCTGACCTGGTCCTCGCGTGAGCCGCGCAGAATGGTGCCAGCGGCCACGAAGCCGACACAGGCCACCACCGCTTCGATCAGGCGCACCGGATCAACCTGCAGCAGATCGCGGTAACGCTCCTGCTGGAAATGCTCGGCCACCGAGTCGCCAAGACCGACGATCAATGCCGCCGCTCCGGCAATGAGCATGTGCGTACGCAGGCCGGCGGCGTGCTTGCCCATTTCCCGCTCGACACCGAGCACACCGCCGAACAGCATCGCTGCGGCTACGCGCAGCAGGATCGAGACATCCTGGGTGAGTTCCATGGGCAGGCTCCGGGTATTTCCCCGAGCGTCGCGTGGCATGCGTGGCACAGAGGTGAAGACCCCCCCACAGTGCGTTCACCCAGTAGCGCCGGGCGATGCCCGGCGACGCCGCAACCCGCGTTCAGCGCATCACTGCGCGAGGTAGCCACCATCGATGGCGTAGTACGTGCCGGTCGCGAACGAGGCATCGTCGCTGGCCAGCCAGGCTACCAACGCGGCCACTTCCTGCGGCGTACCCAGCCGCTTCAACGCGTGCCGCCCTTCCAGCGTGGCGCGCACCTTCGGGTCCATCTTCTCCAGCAGTGGCGTGCTGATGAAGCCCGGACCCACCGCGTTGACACGGATGCCGTCAGCCGCATGTTCCCACGCTGCGGTCTGGGTCAGCCCGACCACGCCGTGCTTGGCCGCCACATACGCGGTGGAGCCGGCATAGCCCACCTGGCCCAGGATCGAGGCCATGTTGATGATGCTGCCGCCCGTGCCTGCAGCGCGCATGGCCTGGATCTGCGCACGCTGGCACAGGAACACGCTGGTGAGGTTGACATCGATCACGCGCTGCCAGCCATCAATCGGATAGTCGCCGCTGCTGGCCGCCGGCCCGCTGATGCCGGCGTTGTTGACCGCAACGTGCAGGCCGTCGAGTTCCTTGATCGTGCGCTGCACCGCTGCCTCCACCGCCGCCTCGTCGGTGACGTCCAGCGCGATGCCGATGGCCTGTGCACCCGAATCGCGCAACTGCGCCACGGTGGCATCCACCGCATCCTGCTTCAGGTCCCAGACCGAGATACGGGCACCGGATGTGGCCAGTGTCTGGGCCACGGCCAGGCCGATGCCCGACACGCCGCCGGTCACGATCGCGGTCTTGCCGGTCAACTGGTAATCAATCATCTCCATTCTCCATCGGTGGGGGTATCAAAGTGGCCTGCAACAGCCAACCCACCCACCCTACGCGCACGCCCGTGATGGTCGGGCTGACATCGCATCTCCAGATCGTTCCAGCCATGAAACCTCAACTGAAGTTTATGTATGGAACTACGTACGGATATGCGTGCAAAACGCCGGCGTATGTTCTTCGGCATTTTCACTTTGGCCGTAATCGCCAATCGTTTTGACCTTATCGAAGTCAAAAGCGCGCGAATCGCGGCGACAATGGGAAACGCTTCCAGATTCTTCGACACATTCAATTCAACCTGTGTTTGCGCAGAGCGATGTCCCGATATTTCACTTTTGCTGATTACCGCCAGTTCGGCGAACGCCATGGCTACGACTACCGGATCGAAGGGAGTGAACTGCGCGACGACCAATGGGCAGGGCGTGGCGACGTCCACGAACAGTCACTGCGCGGTGGCCTGGGCCTGATCGCCTCGGACGTGCACAACCGGTTCACCTACACGGCCACCGCTGTGCACGGTGCCGGCCTGACCATCCGCCTGATGCTTCAGGGCGAAGTGGATGTCCAGTTTCCTCGTCGCAAGGGGTTCACCCTGCGCGCCGGCACAGGCATGACCACCAGCCACCATGAACCTGTGTCGATGGCCGGGCTGCATCCCGGTGGCAGCCACCTGCGTGGGGTCAGCTTGAGCGTACCGGCCGATCTGGACGTGGACATGCTGCGCCTGCCGGCACTGCAACGGGTCCTTCATTCCCCTCTGCAGTGCCGCCACTGGGCCATTCCGCATGCCTTGCTGCCGACGCTCGCCCAATTGTTCGACAGCCCCTGGCAGGACGACATCGATGCGCTGTGGCGCGAAGGCGTGGCCCTGCAGGTGTTGGCCGTCGGCCTGCAGGCCGAGGATATGCAGACCGAGCATATACGCACGCTGCGCGCCGGCCAGCGCGAGCGGCTGGAGCGAGTGCGCAGCTATCTGCATGACGACCCCAGCCATGCCCACAGCCTGATCGAACTGGCCCAGCTGGCCTGCATGAGCCCCAGCTCCTTGCGCCGCCATTTTGCCCAGCAATATGGAAGCTCGGTGTTCGACTACCTGCATGAGCAGCGCATGCGCCATGCCGAACAGGGCCTGCGCGAAAACGGATGGACCGTCGAGCAGGCTGCCGCCGCCAGCGGCTACCGCCACCCCAGCAACTTCGCCGCCGCGTTCCGCAAGCGCTTCGGCCTGGTCCCCAGCCGCTGGCGTACGGGTCCCTCGAAGGTCGGCTGAAAGCCTCTGCCCGGTAGGTGTCGACCTTGGTCGATCGGCATGCCATGGCCCAGCTTTGGTAGGTGTCGACCTTGGTCGACACGCTCCTGCGCCATCGCCGATGCCGGCCAGCGGCCGGCACTACCACGTGCTACCAGGCACGGCCCGGCGTCACCCTGCGGGCCTCAATACACCGGCAGATCGATGTAGCTGGCCTGCGCCGCGCTGTGCCACACGCGCTGCGTGGCCTTCTGGTAATCGCCCGGCTTGGCCAGGTAGATGTTCGGCACGTAGGTCTGCGGGTTGCGGTCGTACAACGGGAACAGGCTGGACTGCACCTGCACCATCACCCGGTGGCCCTTCTGGAACGTGTGGTTGGCGTTGGGCAGGTCGAAACGGTACGGCAGCACCTGGTTGGCGGCCAGCGGCTTCGGATCGCTGAAGCTCTCGCGGTAGCGGCCACGGAAGATCGCCAGCGACACCGGCAACTCATAGCCCCCCATTTCCGGCGTCGACGCTTCCTGGTCCGGATACACGTCGATCAGCTTCACCACCCAGTCGCTGTCGGTGCCGCTGGTCGAGGCCTGCAGGTGCACCACCGGCGCGCCGCCGATGCGCAACGGCGCGGTCAGCGGTTCGGTGATGAAGGTCAGCACATCCGGACGACCATCGACAAAGCGCTGGTCCTTGACCAGCCAGGTGGTCCACATGTCGCGGTCACCGAAGCGGACCGGGCGCGGCACGAACGGCACCGGCTTGGCCGGGTCGGACACGTATTCCTCGAAGTCGCCCTCGCCCGCCGCCGGTGCCTGGAACGCCAGCTTGCCGCCGGCGCGCAGATACAGCGGCTTGCTGCTGGCGGCACACCCCTTGTCGCAGCTGCGCGGCCAACCCTTCAAGCGGTCCCAGTGGTTTTCGCCGGTGTTGTAGATCAGCACCGGTGGCGTATCGGCCTTCGGCGCGCCATCCACCAGGTACTGGTCGAAGAAGGGCTTGAGCACGTCGCGGCGGAACTGCAGCGCGGTATCGCCGTCGAACTTCAGCGCACCCAGTTCGCTGCCGCTGTAGTTCACTTGGCTGTGTCGCCACGGGCCCATCACCAGGTAATTGCGGTTGTTGCCGCTATCGCGTCCTTCCATCGCCTGATAGGCGTGGTTGGCACCCCACATGTCCTCCTGGTCCCACAGGCCCTGCAGCCACATGGTCGGCACCTTCAGCGGTGTCTTTGCCATCACCGCGTCCAGCGCCTGGCCCTGCCAGAAGCCGTCATAGGCCGGATGCTCGACCAGCTTCTTCCACCAGGTCAGCTGGTCCACGCCGGTGAAGCGCGCATAGTCACCGGCCGAACCGATGCGCAGGAAGGTGCTGTAGTCGTCGTAGCCGAGGCTGGGCAGCGGCGTACCCTTGCCGCGCTTCTCGGTCTGCATGGCGAAGTAGTTGAAGTTGACCTGGCGGAACGCACCGTAGTTGAGCCAGTCGTCGCCCATCCAGCCATCGACCATCGGGCTCTGTGGTGCGGCCACCTTCAGTGCCGGGTGCGGGTCGGTCAGCGCCATCACCACGGTGAAGCCCTCGTACGACGAGCCGAGCATGCCGACCTTGCCATTGCTCTCCGGTACGTTCTTCACCAGCCAGTCGATGGTGTCCCAGGCGTCGGTGGAATGGTCGACTTTGGTGTTGTTCAACGGCCCGCGCAGCGGCCGGGTCATCACGTAATCACCCTCGGAACCATACTTGCCGCGGATATCCTGGAACACGCGGATGTAGCCGCCGTCGACAAACACCTCGTCACCCTGCGGCAACAGGTCGCGCATGCGCGGCGAATCACTGCGGCTGGCGCGACCGGCAGCATCATAGGGAGTCCGGGTCAGCAGGATCGGCGCATTGTGGGCGCCCTTGGGCACCACGATCACCGTATACAGCCTGGTGCCATCACGCATCGGCACCATCACCACGCGCTTGTCGTAGTCGCGACCGACATCGGGGGCAACGAACGGCTTGCCGCTGATATCCGGGGTCATCGGCGGGGTATCGGCGGCCAGCACGGTGCTGGACAGGCAAAGGGCAATGGCTACAGCGACGGCACGCACACGCATGGACAACCCCTCCCGGCAGGAAAGCCCCAAGCCTACTCCTGCCTGGCGCCGTGAAGTGTGTGCAGGCTTTGCATTCTGCGGTCGATGCAGGCAGGACTGATGGCACATGTGCCTGCGGTGCCGCTGCGCTCGTCGGCGAAAGGTAGTGCCGGCCGCTGGCCGGCAACCGCGTAACGCGCCCCAGGATCATGAAGTTGCCGGCCAGCGGCCGGCACTACCCGATCAGGCTGCCGTTACTTCATGCAACGCCAGCCAACGCCAACGGCCGTCTTCCTGCCGCAGCACGGCCAGTGCTTCACGCCAGGCCATCCCACCTTCAGCAACGCCCTGCCCTTCACGGTAGCGCAGCATTGCCAACGGTGCCGGCACCGCAATGAACTGCAGGGCATCGATTTCGATACACAGGCCCGGGCGGGCACCGTGGCCGCCAGCGAACATGCCGGCCAGTGCTTCGCGGTCCAGGCGCTGCCCAGCAATACCGACCATGCTGAAGTCGGTGCAGAAATGATCCATCAGCGCATCCAGCGTACTGGCGGCTGCTTCCGCACGGAACCAGGCCTGCAGCTTGGCGATCAGATCATGGAACTCGTTCTCTGCGGTCATCGTCATTGCATTGTCTCGGGTTGGGAAAGAGAGATCGATTGCGAACGGCGCAGCAGCGCCATCGGCAGCAGCGTCATTGCAGCGGCCAAGCCCAGCGCCACGCTGGTGGCGCGTGCCGGCAGCCATTGCATGGCCAATGCCAGCAGCAGTGCGATGGCGGCGGTGCCGAGGCAGAAGCTGAGCTGGCGGTTGAGGTTCCAGAGTGCACTGGCATCGCCCAACGCCTCACCTTCCACGCCATGGAAGGCCAGCGTCTGCGCGGTGCTGCTGCACAGGCTGCCGCCGGCGCCCATCAGCGCGAACAACAATCCGGCCAGCACGAAGGCCGGCTGCGGCAGCAGCGCCATCAACAACAGGCCGCTGGCCTGCAGGAGCATGCCGGCGCGCAGTACCGCGGCCGGACCGAAGCGAGCCAGCAGGCGCTTGCTGGCCATGATCGCGATGGCCGCAGCCAGCGCCCAGGGCAGCATCAGCGCGCCGATGCGTGCCGCGCTGTAACCGGCGTGGTGCAATTGCAGGGTACTGACCAGTTGGCTGCCGATGAACACACCGGGTACGGCGAGATACACCAGCATCGCCAGCCGCAGCCCGCGATGGGACAGCAACGACCAGCGCAGCAGTGGCTGCGCCTGCCGACGTGCATGCCGCAGGTGCGTCGCCGCCAGCAACAGCGCGGCCAGCAGCAACACGGCACCTGCACCGCGATGTCCCGATTCGCCCAGCCAGGTCAGCGCCAGCAGCAGCGCGCCCAGCGCCAGCATCGCGGTGGACAGGGCATAGGCCTGCAGGCGCGGCGCACTGCGCGCGCAGTCGGCCGGCGTCCAGGCCAGCACCAGACCGATGGCCACCACCGCCAATGGCAGGCTGGCCCAGAGCACGCCGCGCCAGGACAGCCACTGCACCAGCAGCCCGCCCAGTGCCGGTGCCAGGGCCGGCACCAGAAGCGCCACCAGCAGGATGCGACGGGTCAGCGCGCCACGTTGCCCGGCCGTGCATTGCCGGTACGCCGCGGCTTGCGCCACGGGAATCAGTAGACCGCCGGCCAACCCCTGCAGCAGGCGCCATCCCAGCAGCCAGCCGATCCCCGATGCGGAACCTGCCAGCGCAGCGGCAACCGCGAACAACAGCAACGCCACCAGCAGCAAGCGACGCTCGCCACAGCGCGCGGCCAGCCACGGCGCCAGCGGAATCACCACGCTCAGGCCCAGCATGTACGCTGTGCCGACCCAGGCCAGGGTGCTGACGTCGGCGTGCAGCTCCACTGCCAATGCCGGATAGGCCACCGTCGCGATGAACATGTTGACCAGATCCAGGGCGAATACCAGCAGGAAGATCGCCTCATGGCGCAGGCGGGGGGACGGCATCGGCGGCGTTCCAGCGAGGAAGCAGCCAGCATGCCGTCCGGACCCCATTGGAAAAACACGACGGCAGCTGCAACACTGTCAAATCTGTTTTGACAATGGATCGCCATGGTCAGCCTTGATCGCTTCGATATCTTCCGTGCCGTGGTCGAAGCCGGCAGCCTGACCGCTGCGGCCGATCGGCTCGGCCTCAGCCGCGCGGTGGTCAGCTTCAACCTGAAGCGGCTGGAGCAGGAGCTGGGCGTGACCCTGCTGTTGCGCAGTACCCGCCACCTGTCCCTGACCGAGGCCGGCGAGCAGTTCCTGCAACATTGCGTGCAGGCACTGGATGCTGCGCAGGCGGCGATCGATGCCGCGCGCCGCGACCAGCACCAGCTGCAGGGCGTGCTGCGCCTGACCACCACACCGGAGTACGCCCAGCTACGCCTGATTCCCGCGTTGGAGGCGTTCCGCGCGCAGCACCCGGCCCTGCAGCTGCACCTTTCAACTTCTCCAGCGCCAGCGGACCTCATTCCCGAACGCTTCGACCTGGCGATCCGCCTCGGCCGCCTGCCGGATTCGGGCCTTCACGCCAGTGAACTGGAGCGCCACCCTCTGTGCGCGGTGGCCGCTCCCTCGCTGCTGGCGCGCCTGCCCTCTGCCGAGGCTGCCGATGAGCCGGCACAGCTGGGCACCCTGCCCCGCCTGGGCTATCCGCGCCTGGCCGATGTGCCGGTGATCGCGCCTGATGGCAGCGGCGCCCTGTTTGCCACCAACCCGGGCAACGCGGTGGTACGCGTGGATGGTGCCAGCAGCCTGCGCGCGTTCGCCCTGGCCGGCGCCGGGGTCACCGTGCTGCCACGCTGGCTGATCGAGGACGACCTGGCCCAGGACCGGCTGCGCCCGGTGCTGCGCCAGCACCGCTTCCCGCAGCAGAGTGTCTACGCGGTCTATCCGCACAGCACGCAGCCCTCACCGAAGGTACGGCAGCTGATTGATTTCCTGCGCGACCGGTTCGCCACATAAAAAGGGGACGGAGGGGATTAAGTCGTTTATGCATAAACGACTTAATCCCCTCCGTCCCCTTTTTCAGACACGGCCCTGTGCGGGCCGTGTCGTCAGGCATCAGCGCAGCACCTGCTCCACCAGCTGCACGTCCACGGTCTGCAGCGGCTCGGCGGCATTGCGCGCCAGCTGCACCTGGTAGGTGCCACCGTCGATCTTCCACTGGCGCGCCAGTGCATCGTAGTGGGCCAGGGTCTTCGGCTCGGCTTCGATGCGGATGCGGCGCTGTTCGCCCGGCTGCAGGTTCACCTTGTCGTAGCCGATCAGGCGGATCGGCGTGGTGCTGCCTGCCGGCAGCTTCAGGTACAGCTGGGCCACATCGGCGCCGGCGCGCTTGCCGGTATTGCGGATATCGACGCTGGCGACCAGGCGCGAGCCTTCCACGCTCACCTTCAGGTTGTCATAGGCGAACGAGGTGTAGGACAGGCCATGACCAAAGGCGAAGGTCGGGGTCAGGCCCTTGACCGCCATCCACTTGTAGCCGACGTTGGCGCCTTCGATATCGAAATCGAACACATCACCGAACGGCTTGGCCGGCTTGAAGCCGAGGCCATCGATATGCGGGCGCGGCAGCTGCGATTCGTCCGTCACCCAGGTCACCGGCAGGCGGCCCGACGGATTGACCTGACCGGTCAGCAGCGCGGCGATGCCTTCGCCGCCGCGGATGCCCGGGTACCAGGCCTGCAGCATCGCTGGCACCTGCGCCAGCCAAGGGGTGCGCACCGGGCCGTTGGTTTCCAGCACCAGCACGGTCTTCGGGTTTGCCGCGGCCACCGCCGAGATCAGTGCGTCCTGGTTGTCCGGCAGCTGCATGTCCGGCAGGTCCACCGATTCGGCGGCCCACTGCGTGGCAAACACAATGGCCACATCGGCCTGCGCGGCGGCCCTGGCCGCAGCGGCGGCATTGGTCCCGTCCACATACTCGATGGTTGCGTCAGGGCGCGCCGCACGCAGCGATTCCAGCGGCGAGGACGGGTGGAAGATCACCGGGCCCGGCCAGGTGGTCGGCAGCACGCCCGGCACCGCGTTGGTGCCCTTGGCGGTCACGCCCACCATCGAGGAACCACCGCCACCGATCACGCCCTTGTCGGCGTGGCCACCGATGATGACAATGCGCTTCACGCTGTCGGCCAGCGGCAGCAGGTTGCCTTCATTGCGCAGCAGCACGCTACCCTCTTCCACCGTGCGCTGGGCCACGGCAAAGCCGGCCTCGGCATCCACCTTCTGGTGCTGCGGCGGGTTGTCGAAGTTGCCGTGCAGGAACATCGTGCGCAGGATGCGCGTGACCATGTCATTCAGGCGCGCCTGCGGCACCACGCCGCCATGCACGGCCAGACGCAGCGGTTCGTCGAAGAACACCGCCGCATCGAACACTTCACCGGCCGACTGCTGGTCCAGGCCGGCCAGCGCCGCCTTCGAACCGCTGTGCACGCCGCCCCAGTCGGACATCACGAAACCGGGGAACTTCCATTCCTGCTTCAGCACCTGGTTCATCAGGTAGCCGTTCTCGCAGCCGTAGGTGCCGTTGATCTTGTTGTACGAGCACATCGCCACGCCCGGGCGGCCAGCCTCCAGCGCAATCTCGAACGCCAGCAGGTCCGACTCGTGCATGGCCTGTTCGCCGATGCGCACGTCGTGGAAGTTGCGCCGGGTCTCCATGTCGTTCAGCGCGAAGTGCTTCATCGAGGAGATCACGTGCTGGCTCTGCACGCCCTGGATCAGCGCGCCGACCATCGAACCGGCCAGCAGCGGGTCCTCACCGGCATATTCGAAGTTGCGGCCGTTGCGTGGATCGCGCTGCAGGTTGACGCTGCCCGACAGCAGGATGTTGAAGCGCTGCTGCCACGCCTCGCGGCCCATGGTCGCGCCACCGGCGAAAGCCACTTCGCGGTTCCAGCTGGACGCGGTGGATGGGCCCGATGGCATCGCCGTGGCGAAATCACCCGGGCGGATGCCGCCCGGATTGGTCACGCCGACGCCGGCATCGGCCGACTGCTGCGACGGAATGCCCAGCCGCGCCACGCCCGGCACGAAACCGGCCGAACCGACCGCGCCTTCCGGCAGTGGGCCACCATCCTTGCCCAGCCCGAAGTAGCTGTGCAGCATCTGGAACTTCTCATCCTCGGTCATCGCCTTCAGCAGCAGCTCGGCGCGCGCATCGGCGTTGAGGGTGGTGTCCATCCACGGCCTGTCGCCATGCGTGTCGGCGGCATAGGCCAGTGTCAGCAGGGTGGCGCGCAAGGCGCTGCCTTCCACCTTGAACGGCGCGCTGCTGGCGGCCTGGAAACCATCGCTGAAATAGCTGGCATCGGCTTCCAGCGCCACACGCGCCGGATCGAAGCCGGCGGCCTTGGCCGATTCACCGGCCACCGCGCCGAGCAGCACCGCCGGTGCACCCAGCCGCGAACGGGTGACCAGCGCTGGCAGCTGCGCGGCACCTGCACCGGCATCGGTATAGACCGCCACCGTGTGGCGGCCATCGTCCAGGCGCAGGTAGTTCAGGCCCGGCTGGTCCGGGCCGGATTCAGCGGCGATCGGCAGCCGGGTCAGTACGGCCTGGCCGCGCTGGGTCTGGCCATCATCCCTGCCCGCAGCAATGAAGCGGTATTTGTAACCCAGTCCGTCGGCCAGCACCTGCAGCGGATCGACCTGGCCGATGCCGCGCTGCACCTGGCGCACGCTCACCGCGTCCACCTGCAGGGTCTTCAGCTGGGCGGCCAGGGCCGGCATCGCCTCGGCGGTCGGGGCCTGTTCCAGGGTCAGCACGGTGAACGCGGCAGGGTCGGCCCAGGCCGGAGCGGCCAGTGCAGCGGACAGGGCCAGGGGCAGTACAAGCTGCTTTGTAAACGTTTTCATCGACAGGCGTAATTCCGTTGCCAAGGCAATCGGTCCAGGGAAAGTGCCGCCGAAGGGTGCAGCGTTCATGCCGCGCAGGGGTTGCCAGGCAACCTCCCGCAGGCCGAAGGACGGGCCGGTCTGCGCGCGGGACCCTCCTCCCGCCGTGACAACCTGCCTGCCCGGGCCGCGCAGGGCGACCCAATCCTGTGAAGATTGTGCGAGGGCGTTCACACCTGTCAACAGGACCTAAGTCACAGGGGCGATCCAGCCTGTAGTTATCAGGCCATCACCGGCGGTCATCAGCGCGCCGCGCGGGGCTGCCGATAATGGAGATCCCTGGCCACGAACCGAGCCCATGACCGTCCACCGCGACTTCGACCATCTCTGGCGCGACCGCTGCGATACGTCCAGCCAGCGCGCACCGCGCGTGCTGATCCGGGTGTTCGTGGCCCCCGGTGAGCTGGAACGCAGCGTGTCCTTCTACGAGCAGCTGCAGGGCGTGGTGGCCGATGCGGGCTTTCCGTTTCCGGAGGCCGGTCTGCGCCTGGCCATGGTCGGTGCGTTCCTGTTGATCGAGGGCAGCGAGGCGGCGCTGGCGCCGTTCACCTCGACCACGGGGACACTGCTGGTCGATGACGTTCGGCCTTATCACGACAAACTGGTTGCCGCCGGCGCCGAGATCATCTTCCCGTTGCAGGTGGTCCCGACCGGGGCGGCGTTCAATGCGGTACATCCCGATGGCACGGTGGTCGAGTACGTGCATCACCGGCCGGATCCGCAGGGGCGGTGAGGTGACGCACGGCCAGGCTGCGCCCGGCCCCCGCGGTAGTGCCGGCCGCTGGCCGGCAACCTCAGAAGCAACAGCAGAAGCAAAAGCTGGGCTCCTGTGGGGTGGCGGGGTGGGCCCGTTGGCGGGGGACGCCGTAAACCCATCCATGGGGCCTTGGCCGCGGCATCCCTGCCGCGGACACCCCCGCAAACGGACCCACCCCGCCTTCGACAATTCCCCGCACGGCCTGCTGTAGAGCCGAGCCCATGCTCGGCTGCTCTTCGTTCAACTCTCGAAATATTCGATTTCGATGGAGATTCATCCACGCATGGCGTGGATCTACAATCCCTCCATGTCCTCCCCCGCCCTGCCCTGGAACGGCACGTTGCTGCTGGATGCGCACGCCGCCGTGCTGCACGGCCATGCTGGTGACAGCGCTTTGCATGCGCACTACGCCCATCAATTGCTGCTGAGCGACGGTACGCCCTGGCACGTCGAGATCGATGGCGTACAGCAGCAGGGCCAGCGGCTATGGCTGCCTTCGTTCCAGCCGCACGCGATCCTGTCGGCACCGGAAGCAGGCTGCACGGTGTTCCTTGAGCCGGCCCACGCCGATCCCACCCAGATCCAGCAGCATCTGCACGCGCTGCCGGGCAACGCGCTGGAGCTGCGCGATTGGTTGCCACGGCTGAGCCGCCCGCAACCGCTGGACCGCCGCGTGCAGGCGGCGTTGGCCCGTATCGCCCAGTACCTGCCCGGCCCGGTGCCGGCTGCCGACATCGCCGAAGCCGCGCACCTGTCAACCAGCCAGCTGCACCGGCGTTTCCAGTCCGACCTGGCAGTGACCCTGCGCGGCTGGGTGCTGTGGCAGCGGCTGCGCCGCGCGCTCATGCATCATCTGCGCGGGCACAACCTGACCGACAGTGCGCATGCCGCCGGCTTCGCCGACCTGGCCCATCTGTCACGCAGCCTGCGCCGCATGTTCGGCATCGGTGCCGCGCAACTGCAGGGCCTGCAGCTGCACGCGGCCTGACATCTTCGATCATTCGCGCCTGCGCAGGCCTGCAGGCAGCTCCGGCACCTCGCCATGCGGCAGTTCACGAAACGGCGCCAGCAGCTGCCCCGCGTAATCGCGTGGATAGTCCGGTTGGCTGCCGATGCCGAGGTCGCGTTGCTGCAGTCGATAGCCCGGCGCATCGAAGGCGGTCCCCAGCAGGTGATCCCAGACGGTCAGGAACAGGCCGAAGTTGACGTCGCCGGCGGTGCCGTAACGTATGTGATGGAAGCGATGCAGCGGTGCCCACGCCATCACCCGGCCCAGCACACCCGGGCGCATGTCCACGTTGGAGTGCTGCAGCAGCAGCTGGATGGCGATGGCAAACGCCAGCACCGCAGCTACCGGCATCGGCAGGCCCAGCACCAACAATGGCAGCACGCCGCCCACCGCTTCGGCCGCCTGGTGCAGCGGGTGTTTCATCAGCCCGTTGAAACCGTACATGCGGGCCACGCTGTGATGCACCGCATGCAGGCGCCACAACCAGCCGATGCGATGGCTTGCGTAGTGCACCAGGGTGACGCCGAGATCGGCAGCGATGATCGCCACCAGTACCTGCAGCGCGAACGGCCACTGCAGCGGCCAGACCTGCCACGGAATGATCGCCGCCAGCAGCGGCACCGCCGCGATCGACAACAGGTTCAGGCCTTCGTTGACCAGCGCGTGCAGGGCATCACGCACACGGTCGCCGTGGTCGCGGTTGAACGCAGGGTCATACGGCCAGGCGCGCTCGGCGACGAACGAAACCGCAATGGCGATCGCCAGCAGGGCCAGCAGCCACAACGGATCGCCATGGCAGTGGCCGACCCAGACGACGGCAGGGGCAACGAACCCCAGCAGGAACAACGGGGCATACAGGCGCAGGATCCAGTGCTTCATGGGCAACCCGGGAAATGAGGGGCCTGCATGCTGGCGCCACGTGCGGGTTGCCGGCTTGAACAAACGGCGCAACCCGCGCCCCCGCAGAGAGGTCGCCCTGGTCGGCACCGCGTTTCCTGCATCCACGCATGGCGTGGATCTACAATGGCGCCCTCATCGCGCCCGGGACCGGCATGGATTCCTTCAACCTGATGCGCGCCTTCCGCCGCATCGTCGAACGCGGCGGGCTGGCCCGCGCTGCCGAAGACCTGGGCATGTCGCCCGCTGGGCTCAGCAAACAGCTGCGCACGCTGGAAGCGCATCTGGGTGTGGTACTGCTGCAGCGGACCACGCGGCGCATGAGCCTGACCGAGACCGGCCACGCCTATTACCGTGAATGCTGCCGCCTGCTCGACGAACTGGACGCATTGGAACGTGGCATCGCCGAGCAGCGTGGCGAGGTGACCGGGCGCCTGCGCATCAATGTGCCGCAGTCGTTCGCGCTGAGCACGCTGTCGCCGCTGCTGCCCCGCTTCCTGCAGCAGCATCCGCAGCTGTCGCTGGATCTGGTGATGGAAGATCGCCTGCTCGACGCGGTCGGCGAAGGTTTCGATGTGTCGCTACGACTGCGTGCCGAGCTGGATGATTCACGCTTGGTGGCACGCCGGCTGGCCTCGCTGCAGCAGGTGCTGTGCGCGGCGCCGTCCTACCTGCGGCAGCATCCGGCACCGCAGGCAGTAGGGGATCTGCAGGCCCATAGCGTGCTGGCCTACAGCCTGTCCGACTCACCGGGCAGTTGGCCGCTGCTCGGCCCGGATGGCCAGGTGACGATCACCCTTCCGGCACGCGTGACCGTCAACAACAGCCTGCTGCTGCGTGACCTGCTGGTGGCGGGCATGGGCATCGGCGCCCTGCCTTCGTTCCTGGCCGCGCCGGCATTGGCGCGGGGCGAACTGCAGCAGGTGCTGCCCGACCACCGCTATCCGCCGCGCTTCGTGCATGCGGTCTACCCCACCTCGCGCCACCTGCAGCCCAAGGTGCGTGCCTTCATCGACTTCCTGCACGCCGAGCTGCCCGGCTGCGCCGGCCTGGATTCGTAACCGCCAGCGAAAACTGAGCTGCCCGCAGCGTGCTGTTTCGGCCACGCCGCGCTGCCTACTCTGCCGCCTCTCCTCTCACCGATGGCAGGCAGATGTCTCCCGTTCCTTCCCCCGCCACCGCAGCGCCGGTGGTCGATTTCTTCCACGACGTGGTCTGCGGCTGGTGCTTCGTGCTGGCCCCGCGCCTGCAGCAGGTCTCCGCCGAACTCGGCATCCAGGTGCGCCACCGCAGCTTCGTGCTGCAGGACTCGCGCGCGCAGATGGTCGAGGTGTTCGGCTCGATGGCGCGCGCCAAGGCGATCATCCTGCGCCACTGGACCGACTGCGCCGCGCATGAAGACATCGCGCGCATCGATATCGAAGGCATGCGCGCACAGGACTTCGAGTATCCGTCCGGCTGGCTCGGCGCACTGGCCTGCCAGACCGCAGGGCTGATCGGTGGCAATGATGCCCATGGCGCGATGTTCGACGCGGTGCAATGGGCGCACCTGCATCAGCACCGCAACATCGGCGATGCCGAAGTGCTGCTGGATATTGCCGAATCGCTGGGCCATCCACGTGGCGCCTTCGCTGACCACATGCGCAGCGACGCGGTGCGCCAGCGCGTGCAGGCCGATCGCGCCGAAGCTGCCGCGCTCGGCATCCGCTCCATCCCCACCGTGATCGGTGGCAACGGCCTGCGCCTGCAGACCCTGCCGCTCCCACACCTGCGCCAGGCCCTGGCGCCCCTGGTCGCGGCCTGAGCCGCCCCCTCCCCCACCCTGCAAGGAGATTTCCCCATGACCCCACGTACCCTGTCCACCGCGCTGGCCCTGCTGCTGGCCACCACCGCCGCGTCCACCGTGTCCGCGCACGAACGCGTTCCCTCCGGCCAGCAGGTCGGCACCAGCCCGTGGGGGCCGAAGGACGAGATTGGCCGCCTCAACCTGATCACCGAAGCCTCGCGTGCGGCGATCCTGTCGCGGGTCAGCGGCGGCAAGGCCTATGACCTGGCCACCGAATACTACGTCGGCATGCCCAGCTGGCAGGATGCCGGCGACCCGCACTACCAGTTCTGGATGACCCACACCCCGCGCGGCACAGTGATGGACGATCCGATGGGCGTGGGCGAGGCCATGAACCTCACCCGCAGTTACACCGGCACCGCGTTCTCGATGTACAGCCACACCGGCACCCACATCGATGCGCTGAACCACTTCGGCATCCACGGGAAGATCTGGAACGGCTTCGAGGCCGACAAGCACCTCGGCGACCGCGGCTGGAATGTCACCGGCATCGAGAAATTCCCGCCGCTGATCGCGCGTGGCGTGCTGATCGACGTGGCCGGCGCCAAGGGCGTGGACATGCTGCCGGACAGCTACCGCGTCACCCGCCAGGACCTGAAGGATGCGCTGGCACGCCAGAAGGTGAAACTGCAGCAGGGTGACGTGGTGCTGATCCGCACCGGCCGCATGCGCCTGTTCGAGCAGCCCAGGGCCTACATGGCCAACCCGCCGGGCATGGGCCTGGACGCGGCACGCTTCCTGGTCGAGGACGGCGGCGCGATGATCGTCGGTGCCGACAACCTCAGCTTCGAGACCTTCCCCTCGGAGGTGCCCGACGATTACGTACCGCTGCACACCTACCTGCTGGCTCAGCAGGGTGCGCCGATCATCGAGCTGGTGGCGCTGGACGAACTGGCGCGCGACAAGGTCTACGAATTCGCCTTCATCGGCGGCCCGCTGAAGATCCGTGGCGGCGATGCCGCGCCGCTGCGCCCGGTGGCGCTGCCGGTCCGCCCGTAACCAGGGGCATCCCCGGGTAGCGCCGGGCCATGCCGGGTGGGTGCCGACCTTGGTCGGCACCGCGCTTTACCGCTATCCACGCATGGCGTGGATCTACCAGGCTGCGGCATGGATTTGCCGGGGCTCTCTCCAGTAGATCCACGCCATGCGTGGATGCTTTCCCCCTTCAGCAACCTGAAACCCGGCCTTCCGATTTCATTAGTAATTCTACTCACAACGCGAGTAGCATGTCTGGTCTCAGCCCCTGATACCGGCCCGTCGATACTCGCGCCATGCCCGCCGTTTCCGCCCGTTCCTGCCGCTTCCAGCCCGCCCGGCGCCTCCCCTGGAGGGCTGACTGATGGGTGCCGTCGTCGCCCTCGACCGGCTGCTGGACGGGCGCCAGCTGTGGCGTGGCCCGGCCCGCCAGGGCCCCGCCAGCGACCATCTGGCCAGCGGCCATCCGGCACTGGATGCACGCCTGCCCGGCGGCGGCTGGCCGGCCAGCGGGCTGTGCGAGGTACTGCAGGCGGCGCCCGGCGTTGGCGAACTGGCGCTGGTCTGGCCGGCACTGGCCAGGCTGAGCCAGCGCGACCGCCCGATCGTGCTGGTCGCTCCGCCCTATCGCCCGCACGCTCCGGCCTGGGCAGCGGCCGGGCTGGAACTGGCCCAGCTGCAGGTCATCCAGGCCACGCCGAAGCAGGCACTGTGGGCCGCCGAACAGTGCCTGCGCTCTGCGGCCTGCGCGGCGGTACTGTGCTGGCCGCATCAAGCCGACGACCGCGCCCTGCGCCGCCTGCAGGTGGCCGCCGACAGCGGCCAGTGCCTGGGCTTCGTGTTCCGCGAGGCGCAGGCCGCGCGCAATCCCTCCCCGGCCAGCCTGCGCCTGCAGCTCGACCACGGCCAGGTGCGGGTGCTGAAGTGCCGTGGCGGCCTGCCGCCGGCACAACCGTTGCCGCTGGCCATCGCCCACTGAGGACGCGCCATGCACTGGGCCTGCCTGTTGTTGCCGCAGTTGGCGCTGGACAGCGTGCTGCGCCTGCAACCCGACCCGCAGCGGCCCTTGGTGCTGCTGCAGGGGCCGGCGCAGCGACGCGTAGTGCGTGCAGTCAGCCCGCCGGCACGCGCCGCGGGGTTGCGCCCGGGCATGCTGCTGTCGGCTGCGCAGGTATTGGTGCAGGACCTGCACCTGCACGATTACGACCCCAATGCCGAACAGCACACCCGCCAGCTGCTGGCCAGCTGGGCCTATGCCTACAGCTCGCAGGTCAGCCTCGATTTTCCGCATGCACTGGTGCTGGAAATCGGTGCCAGCCGTGCCCTGTTCGGTGACTGGCTGACGATCCAGCAGCGCCTGCGCAACGAACTGCACGAACTCGGCTTCCGCCACCGCCTGGTGGCCGCGCCTACCCCACATGCCGCGCGCGTGCTGGCCAACGTCCACGATGGCCTCGGCCTTGATGCGCAGCAGCTGCCGGCGGCGCTGGCGCAGCTGCCCCTGGCGCGCTGCGGCCTGCCCAGCGAGGCGGTGACGGTGCTTGGCCGTTCCGGCCTGCGCACGTTGGGCGCGGTGCTCAAGCTGCCGCGCGACAGCCTGGCCCGGCGCTTCGCCCCCGAGGTCCTGCAGCAGCTGGATGCATTGCGCGGGCTGCCCACCGCGCCATTGCGCTACTACCAGCCACCGGACCGTTTCGATGCGCGCATCGAATTCGAATACGAGATCGAATCCAGCCAGGCCCTGCTGTTCCCGCTGCGCCGCCTGCTGCTCGACCTGGCCGCGTTCCTGTGTTCGCGCGATGGCGGCGTGCAGCGCTTCGACCTGCATTTCGAGCATGACCTGTTGCCGGCCAGCGTGCTGACCATCGGCCTGTTGGCGCCCGAACGCGATCCCGCGTTGCTGTTCGAGATCGCGCGCAACCGCATGGAAGCGTTCGCCCTGCCGGCCGGCAGCCGCGCACTGCGCCTGCAGGCCGAACAGCTGCCACCGTTCGTGCCGGCCGCACGCGACCTGTTCGACACCCGGCCGGCACAGGCGATGCCCTGGAACCAGCTGCGCGAGCGCCTGCGCGCGCGGCTGGGCGATGACGCCGTGCAGCCGCTGGCGGTGCAGGCCGACCATCGCCCCGAACGCGCCAGCGGCATCCAGCCAGCGGCCAGGCCGCCGGCATACTGGCCACTGCGCCCCGGTTGGCTGCTGGACACCCCACAGCCGCTGCGTGACCCGCGCCTGCGCATCATCGCCGGGCCGGAGCGGATCGAATCGGGCTGGTGGGACCAGGCTGACGCGCGCCGCGACTACTACGTGGTGGAAACCGCGCATGGCCAGCGCGGCTGGGCCTTCCGCGCGCGCAACGATCCGCATGCGCCGTGGATGCTGCACGGCTGGTTCGGCTGAGCCGCCATGCGCAGCGAACTGCCCGGCTACGCCGAACTGCACTGCCTGTCGGCCTTCAGTTTCCAGCGCGGTGCTTCGATCGCCGAAGAGTTGTTCGCGCGCGCCGCTGGCCAGGGCTACCGCGCGTTGGCGATCACCGACGAATGCTCGCTGGCCGGCATCGTGCGTGCCTGGCAAGCGGCGAAGGCGCATGGCGTGGCGCTGATCGTCGGTGCCGAATTCCAGGTCGAGGACGGGCCGAAGCTGGCCCTGCTGTGCACCGACCAGGCCGCCTATGCCGGGCTCTGCCAGTTGATCACGACCTGCCGGCGGCGGGCTGCCAAGGGCGAGTACCTCTGCCTGCGCGAGGACCTGCTCGGCCTGCCCAACGGCCTGCTCTGTCTATGGCTGGACCGGCAACCGGCCGCTACCGACCTGGAACTGCTGCGCACCGGCTTCAATGATCGGCTGTGGCTGGCGGTGGAACTGCACCGCGAACACGATGACGCACGCCGCCTGCAGCAGCTGCAGGCCTTCGGCGAACGCCACCGCCTGCCCCTGGTCGCCAGTGGCGACGTGCACATGCACGTGCGACGCCGCCGCGCCCTGCAGGACACGCTGACCGCGATCCGCCACCGCTGCAGCGTGGCCGAGGCCGGCTGGCGCCTGTTTCCCAATGGCGAGCGCCACCTGCGCCCGCGTACCGCGCTGGCCCAGCTGTATCCGCCCGAACTGCTGGCTGAAACCCTGCGCATCGCCGAGCGCTGCCACTTCACCCTGGAACAGCTGCAGTACACCTATCCGCGCGAGCTGGTGCCCGAAGGACACGATCCGGACAGCTGGCTGCGCGTGCTGGTCGAGCGCGGCATCCAGTGGCGCTGGAAAGGCGGCATCGAAGCGAAGCAACGCACGCAGATCGAGCACGAACTGGCGCTGATCAAGCAGAAGAACTACGCCTCCTACTTCCTCACCGTGCAGGACATCGTGCGCTTTGCGCGCAGCCAGGACATCCTCTGCCAGGGCCGTGGCTCAGCGGCCAACTCAGCGGTGTGCTTCGTGCTGGGCGTGACCGAGATCGACCCGGCACGCAGCAACCTGCTGTTCGAGCGCTTCATCTCCGCCGAGCGCGACGAACCACCGGATATCGACATCGACTTCGAGCACGAGCGGCGCGAGGAGGTGCTGCAGTACGTGTTCAAGCGCTACGGCCGCGAGCGCGCCGCACTGACCGCGGTGGCGATCAGCTACCGTGGCCGCAGCGCGATCCGCGACGTGGCCCGCGCGCTGGGCCTGCCGATGGACCAGGTCAACGAACTGGGCGCGGCGATGGACCACTGGGGCGGCAACATCCCGCTGCCGGAAACCCTGCGCGAGCGTGGCTTCGATCCGGACACGCCGTTGATGCGGCGCCTGCTGGCACTCACCGCAGAGCTGATCGATTTTCCGCGCCACCTGTCGCAGCACCCGGGCGGTTTCGTGATTTCCGAGCATCCACTGTCGACCCTGGTACCGGTGGAGAACGCGGCGATGGCCGACCGCACCGTCATCCAGTGGGACAAGGATGACCTGGATGCCACCGGCCTGATGAAGGTCGACTGCCTGGCATTGGGCATGCTCACGGCCATCCGCAAATGCCTGGCGATGCTGAAACAGCATGGCCTGCACAGCGGGCGCATGGATGCGATCCCCGACGAAGACACCCCCACCTACGACATGATCAGCGCCGCCGACACCATCGGCGTGTTCCAGATCGAGTCGCGCGCACAGATGGCGATGCTGCCGCGCATGCAGCCACGCAACTTCTACGATCTGGTGATCGAAGTGGCGATCGTGCGTCCCGGCCCGATCCAGGGCGACATGGTGCATCCCTACCTGGAGCGGCGCCGGATCCTGCGCGAACAAGGCCCGGACGCGTTGAACGACCCGGACAACCCGCTCTACCCACCGCAGCTGGAACGCGTGTTCGCACGTACCCTGGGCGTGCCGCTGTTCCAGGAGCAGGTGATGCAGCTGGCGGTGGATGCGGCCGGCTACACCCCGGGCGAGGCCGATGCCCTGCGCCGTTCGATGGCGGCCTGGAAGCGCCGCGGCGGGCTGGAACCACATCGCGAGAAACTGCTGGCCGGCATGCTGAGAAACAACTTCAGCCGCGAATACGGCGAGCACCTGTTCGAGCAGATCAAGGGATTCGGCGATTACGGTTTCCCGGAAAGTCATGCCGCCAGCTTCGCCCTGCTGACCTATGCCAGCTGCTGGCTGAAGTGCCATCATCCCGCCGCGTTCACTGCCAGCCTGATCAACAGCCAGCCGCTGGGTTTCTACAGCCCTGACCAGCTGCTGCAGGACGCGCGGCGGCATGGCATTACCGTTCTTCCCGTGGACGTACGCCACAGCGACTGGGACTGCACGCTGGACTTCAGCAGGGGGCCGGCGGCGATCCGTCTGGGCCTGCGTCTGATCGACGGCTGCAACGAAGATGCCGTACAGGCCATCATGCGCGAGCGCGCGCGGCGCCCGTTCGACGACGTCGGCGACCTGTGCCAGCGCACCGCGCTGGACCGCCGCCAGCAGGGCCTGCTGGCCGATGCTGGCGCACTGCGCGGGCTCAGTGGCCATCGCCATCGTGCACGCTGGGATATCTCGGGCGTAGAGAACCGGCTGCCGCTGTTCGATCAGGCCCGTGCCACTGCCGAAGCCCGCGTGCCCCTGCCACTGCCCAGCGCCTGGGAGGACATGCAGGCCGACTACCGCAGCACCGGCACCACCCTCGGCCGCCACCCGATCTCGTTCCTGCGCGCGCAGCTGCGCAGCCGCGGCTGCCTGGATGCCGCGCAGCTGGCCGGGCACGGCCATGGCCGCCGCGTGCGCATCGCCGGACTGGTGCGCATGCGCCAGCGCCCGCAGACCGCCAGTGGCGTTACCTTCCTCACCCTTGAAGACGAGACCGGGATGGTCAACGCCGTGGTCTGGCGCCACCTGGCCGACCGCCAGCACCGGGTGCTGGTCGACACCCAGCTGATGCAGATCGATGGCCGCCTGGAGCGCGTTGATGGCGTGCAGCATGTCATCGTGCAGCGCATGCACTGCCTGGATGAGCTGCTGCAGGGACTGCGCAGCCACAGCCGCGATTTCCACTGACGATACAGATCGTCACACAACGAACTGGCCTTTGCCCGCCGGCATCCGCTATCGTCGGCCTATCCAAGGAAGGACGACCCGATGCCCCGTGTGCTGCTGCTGACCACCCTGGTGATATCGACCCTTGCCCTGCTCGTTTCCGGCTGGACCGCCTGGAGCCTGCATCGCAGCCAATCGCCTGAGCGGATCATCGAAGCGCGCGGCCTGGTCATCCACGATGGCACTGGCCAACCACGGCTGATCCTCGGTGCGCCGGTGCCGGACCCCCTCAGCAGGGGCCGCACCCAGGGACCGCGTGCAACCGCGCTGTCCGGCCTGATCCTGCTTGGCCCCGACGGTTCCGAGCGCGGCGGTTATGGCACCAGCGACCGCGGGGGCGAAGCCCTGCTCACTCTGGACGATGCCACCGGCACCACCGAAGTCTTCAAGGTCGTCGCCAATCCGGACCGTGGCGCCAGCCTGATGGTCAAGCACCAGAACAATACCGGCGCCATGCTCACGTCCTGGCAGGGCAAGCCGGAGCTGATGTTCGTCGATGACAGTGGCCAGTCCTACTACGTGCGCCCCAACGCCAACGCCGCGCCCTGATCTGCTTCCAGCGTCGAGCATGGCTGGGCGCTATACCCCACACACCGCTGCCAGGTCATCGGCCAGCTGCCGCAGCTGCGCCGCCCCCAGCGCCGCGCAGGTGATGCGCAGGCCATGCGCTGGTGCAGCCACCGCAAACACTTCGCCAGCACGCACATGCCATCCGCGCGCAGCCAGCGCCAGCACCTGTGGATGGCTGTCGGCCGGCAACGGCAGCCACAGGTTCAATCCCTCCATCGGCAACGGCGTCGGCACGCCACGCACGCGCAGCAGTTCCTGTAGCGACTGCAGGCGCTGCTGGTACCGCTCGCCTGCCGAGGCGATCTTTGCCCGCTGCGGCGCCGATGCCAGCACCGAAGTGGCGGCATCCTGCAGCAGATGACTGACCCAACCGATGCCGGACGCCAACCGCAACCGCAACCGCATCGCGGTCTCGTCATCACAGGCCAGCCAGGCCAGGCGCAGGTCGGGGCCGAGCGGCTTGGACAGCGAACGCAGCAGCGCCCAGCGCCGGCCATCCAGCGGCAGTACCGAGTGGTAGGCCTGCTGCGAGAGCAGTGCGTAGTGGTCATCGATCAGCACCGCCACCTGCGGATAGGCCGCCAGCAGCTGGCGCAACGCCCGTGCCCGCTTCGCATCCAGGCTGGCCCCGGTCGGATTGTGCGCCCGTGGTGTCAACAGCACCGCGCGTGCACCAGCCTCCAGCGCCTGTCGCAGCGATTCGACCTGCATGCCATGCGCATCCATCGTCACCGGCAACGGCGCATGGCCGACGGCATTGAGCACATTGAGGCTACCGAGGAAGCATGGATCCTCCACCGCGATGCGATCGCCCGGCAGCAGCCATGCCGCCAACAGGCGCTCGATGCCATCGACCGCGCCATGGGTCAGCTCCAGCGCGTACCCCTCGGGGCAATCCGCATCCAGCGAGGCGCGTGCCAACGCCTGCAACCTCGGGTCGACCGTGCCCACGCCATACAACCGCGGTGCCGCCGCGGTCAGGCGCAGGCTGGGCAACAGGCGCGGATCCGGGTTGCCACCGGCCAGGTCCTGAAGCGCCAACCCCGGCGTACTGCCCTCGCGCGCCAGCATCGGCGGCAGGCCACGCACCACCGTGCCGCGCCGGCCTGCGGTGCTGGCCAGGCCGGCCGCGTCCAATCGCTTGTAGGCGGCGGCCACGGTGTTGCGATTGACCCCCAGCTGATCGGCCAGATCGCGAACCGGCGGCAGCACGCTGCCGGCCGGCAGACGGCCTTTGCCGATGCCATCGCGGATGCTGTCGAAGATCGACTCGGCGCTATGCCCGGTGATTTTCATTTTGTCCTATGCCAAAATAAGTCTTGTCCTGTGCCAGTGTATCCCACCCTGGCCGCCCTGCATTGGAGGTGCCCGCATGCCCCTTGCCGCCGCCGACTGGCCCGTCGCCCAGTCTGTTGAACAGATCGCCGCCAACCTGGGCACGGTGCGCCAACGCATCGCCGATGCGTGTGCCCGCGTCGGCCGGGACCCGGCCAGCGTGCGCCTGCTGCCGGTCAGCAAGACCGTCGATGACGCCCGCATCCGCATGGCGGTGGCCGCCGGTTGCCGCGAGCTGGGCGAGAACAAGGTGCAGGAGGCGCAACGCAAGGCCGAGACGATGGCCGATCTGGGCGTGCACTGGTCGGTGATCGGGCATCTGCAGACCAACAAGGCGCGCTACGTGGCGCGCTTCGCCAGCGAGTTCCAGGCGCTTGACAGCCTGCGCGTGGCCGAAGCGCTGCAGCAGCGCCTGCAGCTGGAAGACCGCACGCTGGATGTTTTCGTGCAGGTCAACACCTCCGCCGAACCCAGCAAGTACGGACTGGAACCCGCTGCCGTCGAGGCATTCGTGCAGCAGCTGCCAGTCTTCGACCGGCTACGCGTGCGTGGCCTGATGACTCTGGCCATCTTCACTCCCGAAGTCGAACGTGTGCGCGCGTGCTTCGTGCGCCTGCGCGAACTGCGCGACCAGCTGCAGCGTACCGCCCCACCCGGCATTGACCTGTCGCAGCTGTCGATGGGCATGTCCGGCGACTTCGAAGTGGCCATCGAGGAAGGCGCCACCGTGGTCCGTGTCGGCCAGGCCATCTTCGGCGCACGCGCCACCCCGGACAGTTTCTACTGGCCCAGCAATGG
Source organism: Stenotrophomonas sp. YJH_SMC_53 (assembly GCF_059369995.1). Taxonomy (NCBI): domain Bacteria; kingdom Pseudomonadati; phylum Pseudomonadota; class Gammaproteobacteria; order Lysobacterales; family Lysobacteraceae; genus Stenotrophomonas; species Stenotrophomonas sp. YJH_SMC_53. Next base: position 225,960 of record NZ_JCAFTF010000003.1, read on the forward strand.
AGCCCCGGCATGAAGCACGCGGTTGTCCTGCAACACGTTGCCTTCGAGGACCTTGGCACCCTGCAACCGTTGCTGCTGGCCCAGAGCTGGCAGCTGCAGGTGCTGCAGGCGGGTGTAGATGCACTCGATCCGGCCGAAGCGGCTGACCTGCTGGTGGTGCTGGGTGGCCCGATCAGCGTCAACGATGTTGATGTTTACCCGTTCCTCAACGATAGCATCGCGCTGTTGCAAGGGCGTTTGCAGCAGCAGCGGCCCACGCTGGGCATCTGCCTGGGCGCGCAGCTGATGGCGCGTGCACTCGGTGCCGACGTCGCCGCCAGTGGTGGCAAGGAGATCGGCTTTGCGCCACTGCTGCTCACCGATGACGGTCAGCGCTCGCCACTGCAGGCCCTGCAGGGCATTCCGGTACTGCATTGGCATGGCGAGGCGTTCGAACTCCCAGCGGGTGCACGCCGCCTGGCCAGCACGCCGGCCTGCCGCCACCAGGCCTTTGCCATCGGTAACCATGCGTTGGCACTGCAATGCCATCCGGAGCTGGACGCGCGCCAGTTCGAGCGCTGGCTGATCGGTCACACCCTGGAACTGGCGCAGGCCGGCATCGATCCGAACGACCTGCGCACGCAGGCGCGTCGCTATGGCGCGCCACTGGCCGCGGCCGCCACCGCGATGTTCGACCATTGGCTGCAGGACCTGCCGGAGCTACCGCAATGAACTACCGATTGCAGATCCACCGCGATGGCGCCTACTGGGGCCACTTCGACTGCAGCGGCCCCGATGCCATGCAACGCATGGACGCCATCGCCGCACAGCTGCCTGCAGACCAGGGCTTCCAGCTGAAACGGCAGAAAGGCATCGGCGAAGAGCGCATCCTGTCCAGCAATGCCGATGGCCTGCGCGTACTGGCTTCGCAGATCCAGTACCGCGACCTCTGACGATCGTCACGGTAGTGCCGGCCGCTGGCCGGCACCCGACGGGCAACAGATTTGCCGGCCAGCGGCCGGCACTACCCCGGCTGTTCGCCCGCGTGCGAAGCTTCACCCATGCTGACCCTGCAACGCGGCAGCCACCACGGACTGCTCATCGCACCGCGCTGGCCCTCCACCCGCATCCAACTGGAAGAAGAGGTACTGCAACGCCTGTGCGACGCACAAGCACTGCTGCCTGCCGGGCTCCGCCTGCTGGTCACGCGCGGCTTCGAACCCAGAAACAGCCGCCTTGGCAGCTTCCGTCGTGGCGTGCGTTGGCTCGGCATCGCGGTGTTCCGCGCCTGCTATCCGCAACGCCATGATGAGGTCGACGCCATCTTCGGTGCCAACGGCCACGACATCGATGGCCGTCATATCGATGTCTCGCTGGTACTGCACGGCAAGCGGCTGCGGCTGCTGCCCCTGGGCGTGTTCACCCCGCCGCGCTGGCAGCAGCGTCGCACCGCCCGCCATGCCGAAGCGATCGCCCGGGTGAAGCGCAGCCTCCAGCACTGCGGTTTCGAGCTGCATCACAACCCCACCGAAGCCCTGCAGATCCACTGCGACTTTCGTCCGCGCTGACCTCGCAGTCGGCCACGCATGCCGCGCCTCGCGTCCATTTATGCAAATGATTCTCTTTTGCTGTAAGGTGTAGCCGCTGCCCTTGCCGCCGCGGGCTGTTCCCTTTCCCAGTTGTCGCCCGCCCCGTGTCCACGCCTGTCGAACCGACGGATGTCGCGCAGCTGTGCGCGGCCCACTACCGGCCGCTGCACGCCCATGTCCGCCGTAAACTCCCGCAACGCAGCGACGCCGATGATGTCGTCCAGGAGACCTGGCTGCGCGTCGTCAGAATCGCCGCCAGTGGCCTGCTGAGCAATGGCCGCGCTTACCTGTACCGCGTCGCCCACAACCTGATCGCTGATCACTACCGGCAACGCCAACGCCGGCGCGAAGACGCTCTGGATGACGCGCAGCTGCTCGCCATCGCTGATCCTTTACCCCTGCCGGAGCAGCGCCTGCTCGACAGCGAGCAGCTGCGCCACCTCGACGCGGTCATTGCCGCCTTGCCACCCCGGTCGCGCCAGGTGTTCCTGCTGGCACGGGTGGAGCAGATGGCACTGGCCGAGATCGGCCGCCAGCTGGGTATCAGCAGGCAGACCGCGCACGGCCATCTGCTGCGTGCGCTGGTCGCGCTGCAGCAGGTCCCCGACGCATGAGCCAGGAGGCGATCGCGCGCGAGGCCGCACGTTGGTGGCTGGATGGCCACGACGGCGGCCGCGACGAGCGTGCGTTCAACCAGTGGTACCACGCCGATGCGCGCCACGCCGCGCAGTACCAGCACCTGCAGGCGCTCTGGCAGGCCGGTGATGCGACGCCCAGCCTGCAGCGGCACCAGCGCAAACTGCAGCGCCGACGCCTGCGCGACGCAGGCACCGCCGTGCTGCTGCTCTGTGCCTTGGGCCTGTATACCCGCCAGGCCGCGCCACCGGCCGCGCAGGTGATGCGCACGGCGGCAGGCGAGATCCGCGAAGAAGTACTGCCGGATGGCTCGCACGTGCTGCTCTCGCCCGGCAGCGAGGTCCATGTCCGCATCGATGCACAGCGCCGACAGCTGCAGCTGGAGCGCGGCCAGGCCTGGTTCAAGGTAGCCGCCGATGCGCAGCACCCGTTCCAGGTGCATACGACGCACGGCACGGTCACCGCGCTCGGCACGGCCTTCGACCTTGCCGTACAGGACAACGACAGCGTGGTCACCGTCACCGAGCATCGCGTCCGCGTCGACAGCGGCGCCCGCAGTGAGCAGGCCATCGAAGGACAGCAGCTGCGCTTCGATGGACAGGCACCGATCATCGGCCTGGCTGACAGCCGCGGTGCGCTGGCCTGGCGCGAGCGGCGCCTGCACTGGGTCTCCGCCCCCTTGGCCGAGGTCACCCAGGGCCTGGATCGCTGGCATGGCAGCCACACCTGGATCATCGGCGCACAGCTGCGCCAGCAGCCGGTCACCCTGCTGGGCAGCGCCGACGGCGCGGCGCGCAGCCGCGACCAGCTGGCCACACAGCTGCGTGTGCGCGTGCTGCGCCTGGGTGCGGGCGTGCAGGTGTGGCTGCCGCCACGCAGGGGACATCGCGATGCACCCTGACATCGGCCCTGCCGCTGCGTCTACCCAGGATGACGACGCGCCGCGTCAGCCCCTGGAGCCCCCGATGCCGTTTCACCACCCCCTTGTCCTCGCCCTGTCACTGGCCTGCACCATTCCGCTTCCACTGGTGTCGGCCAGCGCGCACGCGCAGACCGTCACGCGCCACTTCGATCTCCCTGCACAACCGCTGGCCAGCGCGCTGGATGCGTACAGCCGGCTGACCGGTGTCGATCTGGTGATCGGGGCCGCATTGCCGAGTGGCCAGACGGCACCGGCGCTGCGCGGACAGTTCGATGATGCGCAGGCGCTGTCGCGCCTGCTGGTCGGCAGCGGCCTGCGCCCCCGCTTCATCGACACACGCCGTGCCACGCTGGAACCGGCGCCGGCCGAACCCACCGACGGCAGCCGTCGAACCGGCCCGCTGCGCGTACAGGGCACTACCACGCACGGCCAGGCACCGGGTACCGGCGCCAGCCAATATGTACCGGCCACCGGCGATGGCTTCGCGCCCTCCGTCGGCAGCGAACGCGTGGCAATGGCCGAGCGCCAGGATGGCAACAGCCTGCTGCGCTCGATGCCCGGCACCCACAGCTTCCATTCGCGCAGCCAGCCCGGCCTGCAGGTCAACATCCGCGGCATGACCGGCGCCGGGCGGGTCAACACCATGATCGATGGTGTCACCCAGACCTTCCGCAACAACGCGGGCCATGGCTCCGGCGGTCCGTTCGCCTACGTCGACCCGTTCCTGCTGGCCGGCGTGGACGTGCAACGCGGCGCGGTCTCCGGTGGTGATGGCGCAGGCACGCTGGCCGGCAGTGCCAATTTCCGCACGCTGGATATCGGTGACCTGCTCGGTGAAGACCGTGACTGGGGCCTGCGTGCAGGCTACCGCCACGGCAACAACGGCTACGGCAATGGCCGCACGTTCGCCGGCGCCTGGCGCCACAGCGAGGACGGCGGTGATCGCCAGTTCGGCCTGCTCGCCGCTGCCAGCAGCAGCCGCAGCAGCGAATACGCCACCGCGCGGGGGCAGAAGAACCCCGCCGACCCGGGCAGCCAGCAGCCCAGCAGCTGGCTGCTGAAAGCACGCCTGCAGCCGAGCGACCAGCATCGGCTGGACCTGAGCCACATGCGTTACGAAAACGACTTCTACCACAACTACCCGTGGCAGATTTCCGCACGCAACCAGCGCGCCAGCTACCACTACACGCCCTATTCGCCGTGGATCGACCTGCGCGCGACCTTTGCCAGCAACAAGACCCGGCTGTTCTATCCGCCCGTGGAGGATTCCAGCTACATTGGTCGCCGCACCCACAGCAGCCTGAGCAGCTGGACCCTCGACAACACCAGCCGCTTCGATATCGGCGCGCTGCAGGCGCGCTGGAACACCGGCATCAAGCACCAGTCTGACATCTATGTAGCCGACACCCCCACCCTGCGCGGCGCCAACCCGCAGGGCCGCAGCCAGCTGGACAGCGTGTTCAGCACGCTGGAACTGCAGTACGACGTCTACGCGCTGACTGCAGGCCTGCGCCAGGATCGCTATGGCATCCGTGGCCACGTTCCGGTGTGCTCGGATGTCCCCGGCCAGTGCGCGGAGATCAATGGCGGCGGCATCGACGTGCGCCGCACCCAGCACGCGCTCAGCCCCAGCCTGGCGGTTTCGTGGCAGGCCACCGACTGGCTGCAACTTTTCGCTGAAGTCTCGCGCACCTCGCGGCCGCCACGCGTGCAGGAGATGTTCTTCGAGAAGATCCCGCTGGAAGGCATGAGCGATGCCGATGGCGTCGGCGCCAACCCGTTCCTGCGCCGTGAGCGCTCGCGCAACCTGCAGTTCGGCGCCAACCTCAGCACCGACTCGCTGCTGGTTGACGGCGACCTGGCGCAGCTGCGCGTCACCCGCTTCGACAACCGCATCCGCGACTACATCAAGCCACAATACCTGCTGATCGTGCATCCGCCGGCAGTGGAGCCAGCCGTGGTACCGATCGACAACGATCCGCAGCTCACTGCCTGGACCGACGCACTGGACGTGGACGACTTCAGCACCACCACGCGCTGGATGAACCACCCGGGCGTGGTGCGCATGCGCGGTATCGAGCTGGAAGCGCACTACGCCAGCGCGCACTACCACGCGACGCTGAGCTGGACCCGCTCGCACACCAGCGCGCCCGCCATCGAATTCGTCAACCTGGAAGACATTACCGCCCTGCCCGACCGCTACTGGACGCTGGACGTAGGCGGCCGCTGGTGGCAACAGCGCGTGCAGGCCGGCCTGCGCGCCGAATACTCCGGGCCCACCGAAGAAGGCTACGACTTCTTCCAGACCCGCAAGACCGGTGGTACCGGTGTACTCCTCGACTTCTACGCCAGCTTCAAGCCCCAGCCCAACACCACCCTGTGGCTGAACATCGAAAACCTGCAGAACAAAGCCTATGACAACAATGCCTCGATCGACAGCATCTTCAGCCCGATCCTGGACCGCGGCAACGGCCGTGGCCGCACCGTCTCGATGGGCGTCAATGTGGCGTTCTAGCCGTCGCTGGTGGCTGCTGTGCCTGCTTGCGCTGGCCGCAATGGCCAGCGCGCAGCCGATGCCCGGCACGGTGATCGACCTGGCCACGGGCCAGCACCTGGACGAAGCCGCATTCGTGAAGCGCGCAGCGAATGCCCCGCGACTGCTGCTGGGCGAACGCCACGATCTGGCCGGTGACCACGCCGCCCAGCGCTGGCTGCTGCACACGCTGCAGCAGCAGCGTCCACAAGGCGCGCTGGTGCTGGAGATGATTGCCAGCGAACGCCAGCCGCGCCTGCAGCGGGTGCAGCGCTGGCTGGCCAACGGCAACCATGCCGACGGTACGCGCCTGCAGGAGCTGCTGGGCTGGGATACACGTTGGCCGTGGGCGGCTTATGGCGGGCTGGTACAGGACGCCACCGCTGCCGGCATCCCCCTGCTCGGCGGCAACCTGTCGCGTGCCGAGGTCAATGCGTTGCTCGCTTCCAACGGGCCGGTGCGGTTCCCGATGCCCACCGCCCGGCAACGACTGTCGACCGTGGTGCTGGCCCAGCACGCAGACGCAGCACCGATGCTGGAAGGAATGCTGGCCGTGCAACAGGCCCGCGACACGCGCATGGCACAGGTACTGACTGCAGCCCCTGCACCCGCGCTGCTGCTGGCAGGCCGCTGGCATGTACTGCGCGGCACCGGCGTGCCGGGCTACCTGCCACCGGACGCACCGGCACTGGTGATCGCACTTGCTTCACCCGATGAAACCGTCGATGCGGTCGATGCCGATCTGCTGTGGGTGCTGGGCGATGAGTGAACGCAGCCAACACTGGCAGGCGATCGCCATCAGCATCGGGCTTCACTTGTTGCCACTGCTGCTGTTGGTGCACTGGGTGGCCGCGCCGCCATTGCTGCCGCCGCCCGAGCAGGACGTGCGCATCAGCCTGCGCCTGCTGGCACCGGCGACGCCGCCGCAGCCAGTGGAAGAACGCCAGGCCGACACCCCCAGCCAGGCGCAGCAGGCGCGCGCATCCCAACCCACGAAGTCGCCCCCTCCACCGAAGCCCACCGCCGCACGCGAGGGCGAAGTGGCCGCCAGCGAACGCAGTGGCGCTGGCCGGCAAGCCCTGCCGGTCGCCCCGCCTGCGGCCGCGACCGATGCAAGTCCCGCACCGGCATCGATCACGGCCGCGCCGCCCGCTCCCGACGCCCCACCGGCGGACTTCCAGGCCGGCGCCGCCAGCGACCAGTGGGAAGCCCGCCTGATGGCGCGGCTGGAGCGCTATCGCTACTACCCTGCTGCGGCCCGCTCACGGCGCCAGCAGGGCACTGCCTGGGTCAGGGCCAGCATCGATCGCCAGGGACGCCTGCTGGCCCTGCGGTTGGAGCAGTCCAGTGGCCAGCCGATGCTTGACGGCGCCGCACTGCAGACCTTCCGCCGCGCGCAGCCGCTGCCGCCCATTCCCGATGAACTGAAGGCACCACAGGAACTGGTGGTGCCGGTGGAGTACTACCTGCGCTAAGCGTTGTGGAACTGTGCCGCAGTCTGCGACCTCAACCCAGGTTCAGGTCAAACACATCCGGCGCAACAGAGCAGTCCGCCGTGTGCAACGATCGCAGCGTGCTGTATCGCCGGGCCCATGCTCGGCTGTTCCATGCGAACGGCAGCCGAGCATGGGCCCGGCTCTACAGGCGAACAGAACCTGGCCGGGCAAGGCCCCGGCGCGAAAGAGGCAGGGCTACGTCCACGCCGGATCCGCAGTGAAATCGATGGTCAACCAGAACGTGCTGCCCCGCGCATCCAGCCGCACGGCGATCTCATCGCGCATCGCATCGACCTCGCCCACCGAGCCCAATGGCGTACCGGGGTCTGCCAGCACATGGATCTCGATGAAGCGCATCCGCCCCATCTTCGCCACGTGGCTGGTGAAACCGGCATAGCCACGCTCGGACACGAATGCCTGCATTACCTGCTGCACGCGCCGGTCCAGGTCATCCGGCGCCACCTGCAGCACTTCGCGCATGGCCTTCCATGCACTGCGCGCCGGCACTGGCAGTACCGCCAGGCTGATCAACGCCAGCACGATCGAATCCAGGTACGGGACCCAGTGGTGCCACTCGCCGCCATGCAGGACAAGGGCCAGCACGAAGGCCAGCACCACCGCCAGGCTCATCAATCCACCCAGCAGCCAGCCTCTTACATCCAGCCACAACAACGCCGAGCGCAGGCGCCGCGCACGCTGCGCGACGAACGTCGCCATTGCCAGGTTGCTGGCACTCAGCAGCGCCGCCCACCACAGCGCGGGCCCGAATTTCACTTCGTGCCCGCCCGTGGTCAAGCCGATGACCGCGTTGGCCAGCGCGTACACGCAGGCCAGCGACAGGATCACCCCACCGAGTGCTTCGACCATCGGCTCCAGGTGCCAATAGCCATACTGGAAGCGCGGGCTCTGCTCCCGCGCCACCAGCCGCAGTACCGACAACGAAACCAGGGTCAAGGCAACGTCGACCAGGCTGTACACGCCGTCGAACAGGATGGCCTGCGATCCCACCAGCAGGCCACCGATGAAGCCGACCGCGCTCACCGCGATGGTCACCCCGATGGAGAACTTCAGGATGCGTTGCTCGCGCGCGGTATCCATCGCTCGCCGAAGGGCCGACCGTCCCCGGTCAGGCCTTCAGCACCTCCACCCTGTACGAGGTCACATCGCCATCGTGCTCGATGATGAGCCCGTGCACATCCGACTCGAAGCCCGGGAAACGCGCATTCTGTTCACGGGCAATACGCAGTGACTGGATGATCGGCTCGTCGCTGTCGCCGAATCGCTCGCCCGGCATGATGGTCGGAATGCCCGGCGGATACGGCACCAGCATGGTCGCCGCGACGCGACCACTGAGCTGCTCGATGTCGACCCGCTCGATCTCGCCCTTCACCAGGTGGTTGTAGGCATCGGCCGGGGTCATCACCGGCGTCGGCAGATCCACGTACATCTCGCGCATCACCTTGGCGACCTCGAATTCCTGGTTGAACGCGTGCAATGCATCGCACAGGTCACGCAGTCCCCAGCCGGCGTAGGCAATCGGATAGTCCGCCGCCAGCGTCGGCAATGCCTGGCTCAACGGCGCGTTGCAGTCGTACAGCTCCTTGAAGGCCATCAGCTCGGTGACCAGCGTGCTCCACTTGCCCTTGGTGATGCCCATCGAGAACAGGAACAGCACCGAATACAGGTTGGTCTTCTCCACAGTGATGCCGCGGCCCCACAGGAACTTGCTCAGCACCGCCGCCGGAATGCCCAGCTTGCCCATGCTGCCGTCCATCGCCAGGCCCGGGGTCAGCAGGGTCACTTTGATCGGGTCGATCAGCACGTAGTCATCGACCAGATTCTCGAAGCCGTGCCAGTGCGCGTCCGGCTGCAGGTACCACTCCTCGCGCTTGGCCACCAGCGGAGCCGGCGTATCGCCCTTGTCCAGGCTGCGCTCGACCTTGGTCGGCTGCCACACACTGAACCACCAGTCGTCGCGGCCGAGGTCGTCACGCACGTGCAGCATCGCGCGGCGGAAGGCGATCGCCTCGTCATGCATTTCCTGCACCAGCGAACGGCCGGCCTCGCCCTCCATCATTTTCGAGGCCACGTCACAGGCCGCGATCACCCCATAATGCGGGCTGGTCGAGGTGTGCATCATGAACGACTCGTTGAAGCGCTCGGCATCCAGGTCGCGCTGCGCCGAGTTGCGTACGTGGATCATCGACGCCTGCGAGAACGCGGCCAGCAACTTGTGGGTGGAATGCGTGGTGAAGATGATCGCATCCTGCTCGCGCGGCTTGCCCTTGGCCATGCCGTAGTGGTTCTCATAGAACGGATGGAACGCGGCGTAGGCGTACCAGGCTTCGTCGAAGTGCAGGAAGTCGACCGCGCTGCCGATTTCGTCGGCGATCTTCTCGGCGTTGTAGCACAGGCCGTCGTAGGTCGAGTTGGTCACCACCGCAATGCGCGGCTTGGAACCGGCCTTGTAGGCCTGGCTGGCCAGCGGGTTGGCGGCGATGCGCTGCTGCAGCGATTCCGGTGTGAACTGATCCAGGCTGATCGGGCCGATGATGCCGTGTGCGTTGCGGCTTGGGGTGAAGTACACCGGCACCGCGCCGGTCATGATCAGCGCGTGCAGCAGCGACTTGTGGCAGTTGCGGTCGACGAACACCACGTCGCCGCGGGCCACCGTGCCATGCCAGACGATCTTGTTGGCGGTGGAGGTGCCATTGGTGACGAAGAAGGTATGGTCGGCACCGAAGTTGCGCGCCGCCTCTTCCTCGGCATCCTTGATCGGGCCGGTGTGATCCAGCAGTGAGCCCAGCTCCGGTACCGAGATCGACAGATCGCTGCGCAGGGTGTTCTCACCGTAGAACTGGTGGAACGCACGGCCGACCGGCGACTTGGTGAATGCCACGCCGCCTGCATGGCCCGGCGTATGCCAGGAGTAGTTCGACTCTGCCGCATGATGGATCAGCGCCTTGAAGAACGGCGGCAGGAGATTCTTCATGTAGTCTTCGGCCGCGCGCATCACCTGCCGCGAGATGAAGCTCTTGGTGTCTTCAAACAGGAAGATGAAGCCGTGGATGTACTTGAGCAGCTTGCTCGGCACCTTTTCGATGGTGCGGCGCTCGCCGTACAGGAACACCGGCAGGTTGGCGCGGCGCGCACTCTGCTCGCGCAGGAAGGCGGTGAGGCGCTGGAACTCGCCATCCACCTCTTCGCTGCCATCGATCGAGATCAGCACCGCCGAGGCCGCCACATAGGTACGGGCTCCGGCACGCGCATCATCCAGGTTCAGCCCGCACAGCACCCGCTGGTCGTTGCTGCGCAGCTCTTCCACCAGGGCGCGGATCAGGATGCCGCCGATGCGCGGCGACTCGTAGTCGTTGTCGATGACAATGACCGGGTAGTCCAGGGACTTGAAGTACACGTTGATTCTCCTTGTCGAACTCAGGAACGCTGGGCGCCGGCGCTGATGGCCGATGCCTCGCGGGCGCGCTGCCGCTGCTGGCGGCGCTCCTCGCTGAAGAATGGATAGAACACGGTGATGAACAGCACGAACAGGAAGGCGTACTGCACGATGGTTCCCGACGAGCCGTAGATCGCCCACAGGCAGTACACGACGGTCAGGCTGGTGAGGGTCCAGAACGCACCGGTATGGACCAGGGTGTGCGAACGCTCGACCACGAAGTAGCAGGCCACGCACGAGTAGATGTAGGGCAGCAGGGTCAGCACCACGGCCGCCGACGTGATCACGTCGAACTGGGCCGACGCGGTTTCCGAGGTGGACGTCACCAGCACCGCCAGGGTCATCAGCACCGCCACGATCAGCACGCCCTTGACTGGCACGTCGTCCTTGTTGGTCTTGCTGAAGATGCTCGGGAACAGGCCATCATCCGAGGCCGCCTTGGCACTCTGCGCGGTCAGCAGGATCCAGCCACCCAGCGAGCCGGCGGCACCGATGAAGGCGCACAGGCTGACCAGCGCGCCGCCCCAGCCACCGACCGCCTTGGCCGCCGCCAGAGCGAACGGTGCGTCGGAGGTCTGCAGCTCGCCATTGGGCACCATGCCCATGATCACTGAGGAACTGGCGATGTAGGCGATGGCAGCCAGGAACACACCGGCCAGGGTGGCACGGGCCACGTTCTTCTCCGGGTTCTCGACCACGCCAGCCGTGACCGAAGCCGATTCGACACCGATGAAAGCCCACAGGGTCAGTGCCGCGGCACTGGAGATCGCACCGAAGTTGGACTCACCGGACACGTTGTAGGCGCCCTTGAAAATGTCGGCATCGAAGAAGAACCAGCCGAAAATGGCGATGCCCAGGATCGGCACCAGCGCGAAACTGGTGGTGACCGTCTGCACACGGCTGACGAAGGCCGGGCCGATCACGTTGGCAAAGCTCAGAGCCCACACCAGGATCAGCACCGCGATGCAGCGCACCAGCGGCTCGGACAGGATCGGGAAGAAGTAGCTGAAGTAGCCCACCGCGGCGATCGGGATGGCAACGTTGCCGATCCAGTTGGCGAACCAGTAGATGGTATTGGTCTGGAAGCCCATGTAAGGCCCGAACCAGTCACGCGCATAGGCATACGGACCGCCCGCCTTCGGCGCCAGCTTGCCCAGCTTGGCGAATACGAAGGCCAGCAACAGCGCACCGGCCGTGGTGATCAGCCAGCCCCAGATCGATGCGGTACCGATCTTGGCCAGGCTGGACGGCAACAGGAACACGCCTGAGCCCATCATGTTGCCGGCGACAAGGAAGGTGGCTCCGACCACCCCGATTTTCTTTGCTTCTGCCATGACAATCTCCTGTACTGGCATGAACCCGGTGCGGCCGGGCGTGGGGACGGTTGCGCTGGCGTAACGCCGCTGGCGCTTACTTGATGAAGTTGTATTGCAGGCTGCCCTGCACCCGGACCGTGTCGCCGCGCGCACCGCCCTGCTGTTCCAGGCGGCCGTACAGCAGCTCCATGCCCATCGTCCACGACGGCGCCGGGCTCCAGATCAGGTTGAACACGCCGTATCGGCTCTGCCGGAAGGCGTCAGCAGCGAGTGCCGCGTTCCGCTCCAGGGTCAGCTGGCCGAAGATCAGGTTCGAACGCCACAGCTCGGACCAGTAATGCGTGTAGCCGACGAAGCCGCCGTGCAGGTCCAGCGCGTCGAGATGGCCATCGGCACCGACCACCGCGTCCAGCCCGGAGCCGGTCAGGTCCGCGGTGTAGCGGCTGAGGCCGCGCCCGCCGAGCGCGCCGAACAGCAACAGATCGCGCTCGCCTACCGATGCCGAGCCACTGAACTGCAGGCCGCCGGCCATGCGCCGGTCGCGCTCGCCCTCGCCGTCATAGGCCAGGCTGCGCGCCACCGCGCCCAGCTGAAGATGGCCCCAGTCACGCTCCATGCGTGCGGTCACGGTCACATCCGGCAGCCGGTTCACTGCGGCCCGTTCATCACTGGCACCGGCCAGTTCGGTCTTGGGGTCTTCGGCGGCCAGCGTCAGGGTGTTGCCCTTGCCCATCGCGAAGCTGTGGTGGATGCCGGCCACCAGCAGATAGCCCGCGCCGCCGGGCCCGGCGAAATCCAGCGTGTCGGGCAGGCTGTCCGGGTCCATGAAGCTGGAATAGCCATAACCGGCATAGGTATTGCCGAGCTGGCCATAGGCATGACGCAGGCGGAACGCGTAGCCGTCGCTGCTGCCGAAGAAGTCGTTCTCCAGGTAGAAGCGCAGGTTGCCGTGCGTGGTCGGGCGCCGCGCCTCGAAGCTGAAGCGGGTCTGCTTGGCGTGGATGTTGAAATTGGAAACATCGCGATGGCTGCCGCCCACCGGCATCGACGAAGGGATGAACTGATCCTCGTCACCGGCCGCGCGCGAATCGGCAATCGCATCGAGCTTGGCATATCCGCCAATGCGGATCACCGTGTCAGTACCTGGAATGGCAAAGAACCCCTTCAGATCCGGGTCGGTCGGCCCAGCAGCGCTGTCGGGACGCGAGGCCGCCGTTGAGGGATCGGCCACCGATTCGCGCTGCGGCAGCACCGGTTGCGCCACACCCGGCACCTGGGTGGGATGCAGCAGGTTGGCGCTGCTGCCAGGTGGTGTCACCGGCGCTGCTACCTGCGCAGCGGCCGCGACAGCGCCCTCGCGTTGTTCGAGCTGATCCAGACGCTTCTGCATGCCCTCCAGTGCCTGCCGCATGGCAGCGATTTCCTGGCGCAATGCGTGCGCATCCTCCTGGCCATTCTGCTGCGCATATGCGGGCGTGACCGCCAGCGCGGTCAGGCAGGCCAGACTCAGTACCGCAAAGCGCATTGCATCCTCCCTGGACGAACATTCGCAGCGCACTGACGGCGCGCGCGCAGGCGCAGCTCCGACGTTGCGTTGCCGTTGCTGGAAATGCGGGTACTGCGTCGACGACACCGGCCAGCCTGCGCGTGGCAGGCAACAGGACGATGACACTGCCCTGCCCGTACCGATATCGACGCCATCAGGGCCGCACTGCCGGAGAGGTGGCGACCGCAGCAGTCTGGGTAACAACCAGGGAGTGAGAACGTCGTGAATGGCTGTGCCGACTGCCCCGGTTCAGGGCGTGTCAGGCGCGGCATCCCTGGCGCGTTGACGCTGTATTCCATGCGTCACAGGCTAGTCCGCCTGTCGTTTTTGGCCTTGATTGGAATCAAGGCGCGATGCTTGATGTCAGTCACGATTCAGACGTGACGACGAACAGGTGGTGCGCAGCCTGCATCACCCGCACAAGTGACGAAACGCAACAGGCCCGCATGCTGCCATGCGGGCCTGTGGTGTCGCATCACGACATGGGTGCCGATCAGCGCGGGCCCAGCACCGTCTGCAGGTCAGCGCCCTGTGGCAGGCCGGCGCGACGCTGCACCTGGCCCTGTGCATCCTGGAACAGGATGCCCGGCGTGCCCTGGAAGCCCATTTCAATCATCAGCACCTGGTTGGCGTCGAGCTTGGCGGCGATCTCGCGGCTGATGCTCGGCAGGGCCTTGATGCCACCACGGTCGAACTGGTGTTCGTTCTCCAGCAAGGCCGCACTCGGGTCACGCGCAGACAGGATGGCCGCAGCCTTGGCCGGGCTGTCCTCGCGAATCACGCCGACCATGATGTGGCGCAACTGCACCTTGCCGGCGTCGACCCACGGACGCGCCGCTTCCCAGAACTTGTGGCAGTACGGGCAGTTGGCATCACTGAAGGTATAGACCACGCGCGGCGCATCGGCCTTGCCGTCACGCACCCAGGCACTGGCCTCCAGCTTGGTCCACATCTTGGCCGACATCGGTGCTGCGACCAGCTTCTCCACCGCCTCGGCGGCCACGTCGTTGCCCTCGGCATCGAACAGACTGCCTACCAGCACATGCTTGCCGTCGGTGGTGACATAGGCTGCGGCCGGCTGCTGCCCGCCCACCACACCAGCGAATCCACGCAGGCCACCCGGTGCATCGAACTCGGCAACGACTTCAAAACCGTGCTTCTCGATGCCTTTCAGCACTGCGGGGCGCTCGGCCTTGGCCGCTGGGGCCTGAGCGCTCGCTGCCGGCGCGGCCGCCTTGCCCGGCGGGGTCTGGGCCTGGCTGCAGGCGGCCAATGCCAGCATGACCGGCAGCAACAGCACCGCCGGAGCGATGCGCAGGGAAGTCGACAACATGGGAACTCCGTAGTGAGATGCCCGCGCAGGCTACCGCAGCCGGCGCAGTTTGTGTTCAAGACCCGCCGCCGTCAGTTCGCCAAGGTGCAGTTCACGCAGGCGGCCTTCGGCGTCGAAGAACAGCGTCGACGGATAGGCCTGTACACCCAGCACGGTTGACGCCGACGCGGTATCGTCCAGCAATACGTTGCCCAGCCAGAGCTGTTCGGATGCGATGAAACCCTTCACTTCGTCCAGGGTTTCCCCCTGGTTGAGGAACACGAACTGCACGTCAGTGTGGGTCTGCTGTGCGGATGCCAGTACCGGCATCTCGCGACGGCAGGGACCACACCAGCTGGCCCAGAGATTCAGCACCATCGGTTTGCCACGGAACTGCTGCAGATCGATCCTGCGCCCCTGCAGATCCGCCACCTGTACCGCCGGCAGCGGCATCCGCTGCTCCTGCCATGTTGCCAGCAGGTGGCTGCCCGCCGCCCACAGCCCCACACCCACCAGCGCCCCCGCCAACACCGGCGCACGTAACGCGCGCCACAACCGCAGCCGCCAGGTGCCCCACGCCAGGCCCGCAACCAGCACGACTGCAAGGTGATACCCACCGTCGGCGATCTGCAGGATGCTCCAGGGGGCCTCACGGTAGAGCGCGAAGTTCAAGGCCACGAAGCTGATGCGTCCACACAGCAGGCCGATCAGCAACATGTCCAGGACCAGGCTGGCCCCGGAAGGCACTGCCATCCCGTCCTTCGGCCGCGGCCACAGGTGGGCCACCGCCATGGCCAGCAGCACGCACATCAGGATCAGCACCACCGGCATCGGCACCGGTCCAACACTCGACATCAACCCACCCGTCCCATCATCTCGTTGCCTGCATGGTCAAAGCGTCGCGCCCAGGTTGCAAGTACGACGCCCACCGCAGGCTTCAGGCCGCGCTGCGCGGCATCTGCATGCCAGGCGCCGGTTGCAGCCCGCGCAGGCTGCCCGCCACCGACGACAACAGCGGCCGTTCGCGCCGTTTGTTGTTGACCTGCCGCCGATAGTTGGCCGGCGTCATTCCAACAATGCGCAGGAACAGGCGGCGGAATGCGCTCTGGTCTGCATAGCCCACCCCCCAGGCCACTTCATCGATACCCGCCCCCTGCTGCAGCAATGTCTGTGCCTTGGCGATACGCAACCGCTGGCAATACTCGATCGGACGCAGGCCGGTGGCCTTCAGGAAGCGCCGCTGCAGAGTCCGTGGCTCCAGTCCGGAAACCTCGCAGATCGCTCCGAGCGTGGCCCCACGCGCAGCGGTGGTATGCAGCCAGCGTTGCGCCTTCAGTACGTCGCGATCGCCGTGGGCGAAGTTGGCACTGAAACGCTCCAGATCCTGCTGGATCGCCGCGGGCACCGTGATCCCCAACTGCTGCGCCACGGAACTCGCTACGCCCTGGCCGTGCAGCCGGTACAGCAGCCGCAGGGCGAGGAAGCGCCAGGCTTGGGAACCGGCCACTGTCAGCAGATCACCGTCGTCGACCAGCGCGCGCTCACTGGGCACCCAGCTGGCCGACTGCCCCTGCAGGCCCGGATGGCGCCCGAGGTCCGGCCCACTGACGGTGCGCCCGGCAAGCAGACCCGCGCGTGCCAGCATGCTGACACCATCGCTGGCAGCTGCCAGCAGACTGCCGCCATCGTAATGCGCGCGCAGCCAATCCAGCAGGACCTCATCGGCGCGCAGGCAGACGCCTTGACTGATCTGGCCAGGCACGGCGATCACGGCGGGAATGTCCGCCTCGAGCATCTCCGCGCCGGCAATGCGATGCACGCCGGTCTGGCTGGCTGGCACGACCCAGCGGGTTACCAGGACACGCTTGAACGGGCGACGCTGCTGCTGGGCAAGCCGGTTGGCGACATGTGCCATTTCGGTCAGCACAGAGGCGGCCGACGGGTCGCCTCCCGGGTACTCGACCACCGCGACCTCTACGAATCCTTCGTTCCTGAATCCTTCCACAGAGCATCTCCTCGGTTCGTTGCGGGCCATCCAGCGGCCGGTTCAGGCGCAGGGTAGGAACTGCCACGACGGCGGGGCTATGAAGAAAGTTGCAAAGTGCGCTGAATGCGCCGTCAGCGGCGGGAGCTTGACCCTGGACCGCACTCAAGGCTTCAGAATGACCGGCAGCATCCGCAGGAATCCGCCATGAACATTGGTCAACTGGCGCGCCAGGCCGGCGTACCGATCGATACCGTGCGCTACTACGAGCGCCAGCAGTTGCTGCCCACCGCGGCACGCTCGGCCGGGGGCTACCGCATCTTCGGTGAGCAGGACCTGCGCCGGCTGCGCTTCATCCGCCGCGCCAAGACACTGGGCTTCAGCCTGGAACAAATCGCCGAACTGCTGGCACTCAGTGATCGCCACCCGCAGGACATGGGCAGCGTGCGCGACGCGGCACAGGCCCGCCTACAGGACATCGCGCAGCGCATGGCTGAACTGCAACGCATGCACAGCGCGCTCTCGCAGCTGGTCGACGCCTGCCCCGGCCACGGCACCCTGGATCAGTGCCCGATCCTGGCGGCGCTGACCGACGGCGCCGACTGAGTACGTGCGATCGTCGCCCCCCTCGCAACGCACGTGAAGAAAAGTGCAACAAATGCTTGCCAACCCTCTGGGGCAAGGCTATTATTTCGCTCCTCAGCGACGTGGGGCCATAGCTCAGCTGGGAGAGCGCCTGCATGGCATGCAGGAGGTCAGCGGTTCGATCCCGCTTGGCTCCACCAATCTTTCGGCATTAGGCCGTCGAAAGGTCGCTAAAGAACATTGATGAGAATTGCGTCCCCATCGTCTAGAGGCCTAGGACATCACCCTTTCACGGTGGCGACCGGGGTTCGAATCCCCGTGGGGACGCCACTCATCACGAACAACGAGGACCCGGCCGATAACCGGGTCTTTTTTGTTCACCGCCTACCGGCATTCAGGTTGTGGCGTTGCGGTTCCCCTGCCCTTGGTGGCGAAGGTTGAACCGGGACGAAAAAAGTTCGAAAAAAGCTTCCACAAACGTGAACACGCAGGTATGATAGGCGGCTCGGTAACACGGGGCCATAGCTCAGCTGGGAGAGCGCCTGCATGGCATGCAGGAGGTCAGCGGTTCGATCCCGCTTGGCTCCACCACTTTCGACATTAGGCCGTCGAAAGTTCTACAACTTGAAGTTTTTCGTGCGTCCCCATCGTCTAGAGGCCTAGGACATCACCCTTTCACGGTGGCGACCGGGGTTCGAATCCCCGTGGGGACGCCAGTTTCAAAACGGACTCTGCTCCTGGCAGATATCCAGAGTTTCATGGGGCCATAGCTCAGCTGGGAGAGCGCCTGCATGGCATGCAGGAGGTCAGCGGTTCGATCCCGCTTGGCTCCACCACTTCGACATTAGGCCGTCGAAGGATCTACAACTTGAAGTTTTCGTGCGTCCCCATCGTCTAGAGGCCTAGGACATCACCCTTTCACGGTGGCGACCGGGGTTCGAATCCCCGTGGGGACGCCAATTCTTGAAAACCCCGGCTTCGGCCGGGGTTTTTCTTTGCCCGCGATCTGCCATCAAACCGCCCTGCGCGTAGATGGCTTCACCCCGCCCACGGCTCAGAACCGCCGATACATCCCGATCGATGCCGGTGCAGTCGGTGCGAAACCAAACTGTGCATACAGCCGATGCGCCTCGCCATCGGCCAGCAGGCTGACGTACGCCGACGGCGGCAGGTTGGCCTGCATCCAGCCGTCCAGCCGCCGCATCACTTCCTTGCCCAGGCCCTGCCCCTGCAAACGCGGCAGCACCGCGATATCACAGACCTGCAGGTGGCAGCCGCCATCGCCGACGATACGGCCCATCGCCACAAGTTCTGCACCCTGGTAAGCGCACACGCCGAACAACGTATTGGGCAGCGCGCGGGCGGCTGCTTCGCGGGACTTGGCGCTGAGGCCTGCGAGCACGCGCAACTGGCAGTAGTCCTCGACCGTGGGTACGGCTTCGCGGAACTGGCAGGTGATGGAACCATTCATGCGGCATCTCCGGATGGGTCGGGCTATCCTGCCGCATCCACGTCGCAGCCGCTGCGACCCAGGCCCAAAGAGTCCCATGTGCTATTCCGCCCTGATCCGCGCTGACTACGCCAAGCTGGTACGCGAGTTCGGCGCCATCCTGTCGCTGGAGGACTTCGCCGAGCTGTACGCACACGATCCGGGCAAGAAGCGGCCGAAGACCCCGAAGGCGATGGATGACGGATTCGCCGGTGCGCGTACCGAACAGGGGCGGGACATCGTGGCGAAGATCCAGCAATGGCATGCGCAGGAGCAACAGGCACTGGAGGCCGAACTGGCCCGGCAACGCGAACGACGCGATATTGCCCATGCCACGCTGGCCACCCGGCCCACGCAGAAGGCGCGCAACGACCTGCGCGTGGTCGGCAACCGCATCGAGCGCGCACAGGCCCGGCTGGAAGACCTGCATCGGGTGCAGCTGCTGCCGCGTGACAACCGCATTTTCCCCGGCACCTACGCACCGGTGATGGTCAGCGAGAACGGCCAGCGCGTGATCAAGCCGATGCGCTACCAGTGCCGGCTGCCGGACAAGCCGGCGCGCAACGACGTGCTTTACCCCGGCACCTACAATGCGCGGCGCGACAGCCTGGAAGGTTACTGGCGGGGTGCGTTCGGACTGCGCCATGGCGTGGTGGTGGTACAGGCGTTCTACGAGCACGTGCCCCGCCACGCCATCGCCGGCCGCACCCTCGGCGCCGACGAAAAGGAACAGGACGTGGTACTCGAATTCCGTCCCGATCCGCCCCGCGACCTGCTGCTGGCCTGCCTCTGGGCAGAATGGGAAGGACCGGAAGGCCGCCTGCTGTCGTTTGCCACGATCACCGACGCACCGCCCAGCGACGTCGCCGCTGCCGGGCATGACCGCGGCGTGGTACCGATCCGCAAGGAACACCTCGACGCCTGGCTCAACCCCGAACCGGATGACCTGGCGCGCCAGTACCGCATCCTCGACGACCGCGAGGAGATCCGTTACGTGTACGAGGAAGCGGTCTGAGCGCCGGACGCAATTGAAAAACCCCGCCTGGGCGGGGTTCCTGGATCAGGGGTTGCCGCCACACATCGCAGGCCTGAGTATTCAGGCCTCGGCAGCAGACCCCTGCCAGCGCGCGGCGGACTGCTCAGGCCTTGACGCCGGAGCGGCCCACCGCACGCGCCAGCGCGCGTGACAGATCGGCCGACAGGTAGGGCTTGACCAGCAACAGGCCGGCCAACATCGGTGCTGGCAGCTGCTCGGCCAGCATTCCGGTGGCCAGCACGAACGGAATGCCACGTGCCGAAAGCGCTGCAGCCACCGGTTCACTGGTCTCGTTGCGGGCCAGGCGGTAATCCAGCAGGGCCACATCAGGAGTGCTCTGCTCCAGCAGCCGCAGGGCCTCGGACACACTCGCTGCGAGGCCAACCACGACCGCTCCGGCATGCACCAGCTGCATCTGCAGCAGGGCCGCACTCATTTCGTCGTTCTCGACCACCAGCACCCTCAGGTCCTGCAACACTGTCATCGGCTACCGCTCCTGGAGGCAATTGCACGCTGGGAGTATAGCTATCAAGGGGCCAATGCCGACAGGAACCGCCCTCATAGGCCCTCCTACTATGCATCGCCTGCCGACCTCGGTTACACTCGCACGCTGCCTGCCGGTGTGGCGGAATGGTATACGCAGCTGACTCAAAATCAGCCGGGGGTGACCCCATGAAGGTTCGAGTCCTTTCACCGGCACCACTGCATCAAAGGCCAGGTCCATGACCTGGCCTTTTGCATTTCCCGGGTCCGAGCGCCCGACACTGGCAAGCATGCCCAGCATGCCCTGCCCGCGCGGCTGCCGCTCCTGCGGGCGTCCGACGCCGTCGCCCGGTCCCACTACTTCTCGCTGCCAGGCGTGATCGAGCACACCAGCTGGGGCGACGTTTCCGAACGGGCGATGGCGCTGCAGATCGCCCGCCATCTGCCTGACGCATCCGATCAGCGCCGGGCGCTGGGACGCCAACAACCTGCAGGCGGTTGCCGCGATCCTCGACGGCTGCCCGCAACGCGGTGATGACCTGCTGGCCCGCGACGGCGGCGAGGAATTCATCGCCGCCCTGCGAGCGCCTGCGCGCCGCCGTGGAAGCCGCCGCGCTGCCCGCCGCTGAGGCCCATGTGACCATCAGCATCGGCGTAGCCTGGCAGGCTGCGCATGAGCAGGCCGCCCCACAAGGCCGGGGAACAACACGCCAATCGGCGCGCCTAGACCGCGCGCAGCACCGCCCCACCGTGCAGGTGCCCGGCCCCGCCCTGCACCCGGAAGCTGGCCACCGTCTGCAGCAGCTGCGCCGACTGCTCTTCCATGCTGCGCGCTGCGGCCGAGGCTTCCTCGACCAGCGCGGCGTTCTGCTGGGTGCCCTGGTCGATCAGATCGACGGCATGGTTCATCTGCTGGATGTCGTCGCTCTGCTGCTGCGCGGCAGTGCTGATCTCGGACATCAGATCACTGACACGGCGCACATTGACCACGATCTCGTCCATGGTGCGTCCGGCGCTCTCAACCTGCGCGGTACCGGCGCCGACATTGGCCACCGACGCATCGATCAGCTGCTTGATCTCCTTCGCGGCACTGGCCGAGCGCTGCGACAGTTCGCGGATCTCGGTGGCGACCACGGCGAAGCCACGCCCGTGTTCGCCGGCACGCGCTGCTTCCACCGCCGCGTTCAACGCAAGGATGTTGGTCTGGAAAGCAATGCCGTCGATCACGCCGATGATGTCGACGATGCGCCGCGAGGACGCGTTGATCACGGCCATGGTCTCGACCACTTCGTGCACCACGTTGCCACCGCGGGCAGCGACATCAGCAGCACCACCGGCCAGCTGACTGGCCTGCCGTGCGTTGGTCGCGGTGCGCTGCACGGTCTCGGCCAGGCCCTTCATCGACACCGCGGTCTCCTCCAGCGACGCGGCCTGCTGCTCGGTGCGCTGCGACAGATCGCTGTTGCCCTGCGCAATCTCGGTGGCACCGACGACGATGGTGTCGGCGGCGAACTTGATCTGGGCGATGATCGCGGCCATCGCCTCCACCAACGAATTCACGCCCTCGCACAGCTCGGCGATCGGCCCGTTCTTGTCGGCAGTGGCCACGCGCCGGGTCAGGTCGCCCTCCTTCGCGGCCGCCACCACTTCACGGGTCTGCGCCACGGCACGTTGCATGGCCTGGTTCTCATGCACCTGCGCGGTGATGTCGGTGGCGTACTTGACCACCTTGAACGGCTTTCCGTTGAGATCCAGGATCGGGTTGTAGGACGCCTGGATCCAGACCTCGCGCCCGCCCTTGCCGAGGCGCCGGTACTGGCCGGCATCGTATTCGCCACGGCCGAGCTTCTCCCAGAACTGGCGATACTCGGCACTGCCACGATACTCGGGCTCGACGAACAGCGAGTGGTGCTGGCCACGCACGTCGTCCAGGCTGTAGCCGGTGGCGGCCAGGAAGTTGTCGTTGGCCGAAAGGATGCGGCCGTCCATGCCGAACTCGATCACCGCCTGCGACTTGTCGATCGCCGCCAGCTGCCCGGCCGAGTCGGCTGCCTGCAGCTTCTGCGCAGTGATGTCGGTGGCGAACTTGACCACCTTGTAAGGCCGCCCCTGCCGGTCCAGCACCGGGTTGTACGAGGCCTGGATCCAGATCTCGCGCTGGCCCTTGCCGAAGCGCCGGTACTGGCCAGCGTCATATTCGCCACGCCCCAGCCGCGCCCAGAACTCGCGGTACTCGGCGCTGCGCGCCTGCTCGGGATCGACGAACAGGGAATGATGCTTTCCCTGGATCTCCTCCAGCCGGTAGCCCATCGCCTGCAGGAAGTTGTCATTGGCCTGCAGGATGGTGCCATCGAGGGCGAACTCGATGACCGCCTGGACCCGGTGAAGCGCCGCGACCTGGGCTTCCAGCTCGGCACGGCCATCGGACACGGCCTCGGCGCCGGTGCGGTGCTGGGGAGCCAGCGCGCCCAGCAGGGCACGCCACGGCGACCAACGGGTATGCAGCTCGGCCGGCGCCTGCGCGCCCGCCGTGAAGCCTGGAATGAGCATTGTCTGATCCTCGGTGTCCGGTAAGCGGTTGCGACCCGACGGGCGGGATGCCCGGCGGCAACTTCAGGTGCCAGGGACTACAGGTGCCAACCGGCACCTCTCGAGCGACTGCCACGAACGTCTGCTGCGGGTGCGATCGGCATCTGGGAGCGGCGGAACACACAGCGCGGGCCGCCCATCGGGGACGGCCTGGGGTCCTGCGGCGGGTGACTGGAGCGGGATCCAGAGGGAGTATCGGCGAGGGGATCGGTGGCTTTAGCCGGATTACGCGACGTCCGTCGCAACTTCAGATGCGGCTGCAGGGGCGCGCTAGACAATCGCGATGTACTTCACATTCTGCTCACGCTCGGCGGGGCACGGGGTGTCGTCACGGAACATATCGCGCGTTGCCGCCGTCACTGGGCATAGCCTTGCCCGGCACGCCGATGCAGTTCAAGCCCAAAAGGTTTGCATGACCAACGGGCGATTCCATGGCAGGTGAAAATGGCCAGCATGCAGCGAACCGCAGGACGCTCACTGACACGGAGATCGCATGTTCCCACGCTTGGCCAGCCTCTTGATCCTGGGCCTGTGCAGTACCGGCGCCCTCGCTGCCGATGCCACCTATCGGCCCGCCTTCCAGCCGGACCAGCTGAAGGGGCCGCCTGCAGGGCGACCGAACGAGGTACTGGTACTGGGCACCGCCCACCTGTCCGGCCTGCCCAAGTCCTTCCAGCCCGCCTTGCTTGAACCGTTGCTGCAGCGACTGGTCACCTGGAAGCCCGAGCTGATCGCCACCGAAGACCTGTCAGGCCTGCAGTGTGATTTCATGCGTCGCTACCCGGCACGCTATGCCGAGAGCGTGGCCACCTACTGCTTCGACACCACCGCTGCGCAGGCTGCCACCGGCCTGGACGTGCCTTCAGCGAACGCCCAGGCCGAGCGCCTGCTTGCGACATGGCCGGACGAGCCGGCGCCCGCCCAGCGTCGTCGACTCGCTGCATTGTTCCTGGCAGCGGGCGAACGCGGCTCGGCGCAGGTGCAGTGGCTGCGCCTGCCTGCGTCCGAGCGCAAAGCCGGTGATGGATTGACCCCCGCCCTGGTCGAGATCCTCGATAAAGGCCTGGTTCGCCGCAATGAAACCAACCTGATCGCCGCCGAAGTCGCCGCCCGCCTCGGGCATGAACGGCTGTGGGCCGTGGACGACCATACGGCCGATTCCCCCACGCCCGCCGAGGATGAAGCGGCGGCCAGCGCGACCATCACCGGTGCCTGGAACAATACGCACTCGCGCGCGCGACGGGAGGCAGATGCACGCCTCGTGGCCAACCTGGACAAGCCTGGCGGCGTCATCGCGCTGTATAGGGACTACAACAGCCCGGCGGCAGCGATGGCCGCGTACCAGAGCGACTTCGGCGCGACGCTCGCCGAGCCGTCCTCCAAGGCGTTCGGCCGGATGTATGTCGGTTACTGGGAAACCCGCAACCTGCGCATGGTCGCCAACATCCGCGACGTGCTGGGCCTGCACCCTGGCAGCCGAATGCTGGCCATCGTCGGTGCCTCGCACAAGGGCTACTACGAGGCCTACCTCAATCAGATGCACGACGTGCAGCTGGTCAGTACTGACGCAGTATTGCGTTGACCAGGATAGGTGCCGGCCATGCGCTGGCACTATCCTGCAAGGCCCGTCTGCAGGTGCCGACATGCTGAAAGTGATCGCCGAGGATTTCATCCATCCCGATGCCGTGGATACCGTGCTTCCCCTGTACCGCGAGCTGGTCGCATGCACGCAGCGCGAGCCGCTCTGCCTCGGCTATGAACTGTTCGTCGACCAGAAGGACCCCGGGCATTTCGTCTTCATCGAGCAATGGCCGGACCGCGACGCACTGGATATCCATTGCGCCAGCGAGCACTTCCAGCGTCTGGTGCCTCAGATCAACGCGTTCCAGCGCGCACCGTGCCGGGTCCTGCTGATGGACGCCGCACGGGTGTAGTGCCGGAAGCGAGACGCCCGCCGACGCTGCGGCCGTGCCGCCACAGCAACAGGCAGGCTGCAACCGTGCACGCCAGGCTCAGGACCAGCAGCGCGACCGCGCCTTGCTGCAGCACGGGCAACAACGCCTGCGCGTACGGGTCGCCGCGCAGCTGTTCGGCGCGCAGGCAGGTGGCCAGCGCCAGGCACCAGCCGATCAGGGCCGGAATGAACTTGCGCACCGCAACCGGGTTCCAGGCATTCATGGGTTCACCTGCTTGAGTGGAGATGCGCGCAGTATTCGCGCGCGTCCTCTCACAGGCTGAGATCAGTCCTGGGCGGCATCGGCATCGTCGCCTGGAAGCCCCGACAGCTCGCCCTGCACCTGCACGTTGTTGCGCCCCAGCGCCTTGGCCCGGTAGCACTGTGCATCGGCAGCGGCCACTGCCTGGTCCACGCTCATGCCCCCCGCCAGGGGCGCGATGCCGATGCTGGCACCGACCCGCAGCCGGTGCTGATCCCATGGAATGGACAGCGCTGACAGGGTCTGCAGGAGCTCACCGCCGATCCGTGCGGCACGACGCGGCGTACACCCGGACAGGATCACCGCGAACTCGTCGCCGCCCAGCCGCGCCACCACGTCCGAATCACGCACACCATGTCGCAGCACACTGGCCACCGCCCACAGCACGGCATCGCCGGCCAGGTGGCCCCAGGTGTCGTTGACCGGCTTGAAGCGGTCCAGATCGATGTACATCAGCGAGGCGGCCTGCCCGGTGCGCTCGACGCGGGTGATCGCCTGCTGCAGGTGCACCTCGAAACCGCGGCGGTTGCTCAGTTCGGTGAGTGGATCGATCTCGGCCAGGTGGCGGGCTTCGCGCTGCCGCGCCCGCTGCTGGGTGTCGTCGCGCAGCACCCACACCGCGCCGCGCACATGGCCTTCGTCATCGCGCAGCCAGGCCCGCGTCAGGTCCACCGGCACCGTTGCCGTGCCCAGGCGCAGCAGCAGGTCGGCATGCAGGTCCACCGCGTTGCTTTCCGGGTCCAGGAGTACCTGCACATCCAGCACCGAGCCGGGCGCGTACTCGGTGGTCAGCGCCAGCACGTCCTGCACCCTGTGCCCGGCCAGCGACAGCGCGCCATCACCGGCCAGGGTGCGTACCGCGGCCGCGTTGGCATAGTCGATGCGGCCGTCAAGGTTGACGCTGAGCACCAGGTCGGCCACCGCATCCAGGGTGATGCGGCTGCGCTGTTCGCTCTCGAACAGGCGTTGCTCACTGCTGCGCTGGGCGGTGATGTCCTGGATCTGCGACACGAAATGCAGTGGCTGGCCATGCTCGCTGCGCACCAGCGACACTGACAGCCGCGCCCAGATGATGCGGCCGTCGCGGTCGAGATAGCGCTTTTCAAGGTGGTAATGGCTGCGCCGTCCGGCCAGCAGGTCCTGCACCAGGGCCAGGTCGGTCTGCAGGTCATCGGGATGGGTCAGGCGCTGGAAGTCGACCTGCAGCAGCTCTTCGCGCGGGTAACCCAGGATCCGGCACAGCGCATCATTGACGTCCAGCCAACGCCCCTCCAGCGACACCAGCGCCATGCCCAACGCCGCCGACGTGAATGCACCGGCGAACTTCTCCGCCGACAGCCGCGCCTCAGCCCGTGCCTGCAGGATCTCGGTGATGTCGATGGCCATGCCGACGTAGCCGATGCGTGCGCCTTCGGCACCTTCCATGCGGCTGATCGACAGGCGCACCTGGCGTGGCAGGCCCTCCTTGCGCAGCAACGTCCACTGCCGCGAGTAGGTCTGCCCGTCAGCGCGAGCACTGAGCGCTTCGAACACGTCGGGAAGGTTGCCCTCGGCATCGGCCAGCGGCTCCAGCCAGGCTTTCAGTTCCTCCGGATCGTGGAACGCATCGAGCCGGCGCTGGCCGACCACCTCCGCTGCGCTGTAGCCCAGCAGGCGCTCCGCACCCGTGTTGAACAGGGTGATGGTGCCATCGGTATCGGTGGCGATCACCGCTACCTCATCGGACGCATCGACCACGGCCTGCAGGCGTTGCCGGGTCTCGGCCGCGTCCTGCCTCGCCTGCTGCAGCTCGGTGACGTCAGCATGCGCGCCGGCCATCCACAACGGCTTGCCCTGCCCATCCCATTCGAAGACCCGCCCGCGGTCCTGGATCCAGATCCACTGCCCGTTCTTGTGGCGCATGCGCAGCAGGCAGGCGTAGTTGTCGCTGCGGCCTTCGAAATGCTCATCCAGCGCCGCATCGGACAGCGCGATGTCATCGGGATGGACCAGCTTCAGGAACGTCTTCTGGCAGATGGGTTGCAGCTCTTCCAGGCGGTAACCGACGATCTCAGCCCAGCGCGCGTTGACCCGCATCTCGCCGGTCTGCACGTTCCATTCCCAGGTTCCCGCGGCGGTACCGTCGATGATCATCGCCAGGCGGCGACGCTCTTCTGCCAGCTCCTGCAGGCGGCGCTCCAGCAGTCCATTGCCGTGGGTGCCCTGGCCCGGCATCATTCCGGTCCCCTGCCGGCACGGGCAGGCGCCGACCGCAGCGGAACGCTGCGGCCTGCAACGAAGATGGCGGGTCGTGCTGGCGTCATGGCCCTCCCCAGCAACAGCGGGGTGGCCGGACGCCTCCCCTCAAGCGCAAGTGTGCGCAATCACGGGGAAAATCGACAAGTCCCCCGCCACGAATCAAGTGTGACGGGGAACGCGGTCCTCAACTGCGCTTGGCGCGGGCGAAGGCCTCGGCCAGGGCGTTGTTGGCCGGCGGCGCCGACGCGGCGGGACGGCTGCCATTGCCTTGACCCCGGTTCGGCCCGCGGTTCTGGCCGCCTGCATCGCGGCGCGGCCCCTGCCCATGGCCGCGCTCATCACGCTGGCCCGGGCGGCTGGTCGCTTGCCCGGGGGTATCGTCCAGGCGCCGGGTCAGGGCGATGCGCTTGCGCGCCACGTCCACCTCCAGCACCTTCACCTTGACGATATCACCGGCCTTGACCACGTCGCGCGGGTCCTTCACGAACGTATCGGAAAGCGCCGAGATGTGGATCAGGCCGTCCTGGTGCACACCGATATCGACGAAGGCACCGAAGGCCGCCACGTTGCTGACCACACCCTCGAGCACCATGCCCTCGCGCAGGTCCTTGATGTCCTCGACGCCCTCGGCGAAGCGTGCCGCCTTGAACTCGGGACGTGGGTCCCGGCCCGGCTTCTCCAGTTCCTTGAGGATGTCACGCACGGTCGGCACGCCGAAGGTGGCATCGGTGAACTGCTCGGCCTTCAGGCCGCGCAGGAAGCTGCCATCACCGATCAGCGCCTTGATCGGGCGCGCGGTGCTGGCCACGATGCGCTCGACCACCGGGTAGGCTTCCGGGTGTACCGCCGAAGCATCCAGCGGCTCATCACCGTCGGCAATGCGCAGGAAGCCCGCGCACTGTTCAAAGGTCTTCTCGCCCAGGCGCGCGACCTTCAGCAGGTCCTTGCGGCGCTTGAACGGGCCGTTCGCATCACGGTGGCGCACGATGTTCTCGGCCACCGTGGCCGACAGGCCAGACACCCGCGACAACAGTGCAGCCGAAGCGGTGTTCACGTACACGCCCACCGCGTTCACGCAGTCCTCCACGCGGGCATCCAGCGCGCGCGCCAGGCGGTACTGGTCCACATCGTGCTGGTACTGGCCGACACCGATCGCCTTGGGTTCGATCTTCACCAGTTCGGCCAGCGGGTCCTGCAGGCGGCGGGCGATCGACACCGCCCCACGTAGCGACACGTCCAGCTCCGGGAACTCCCTGGCCGCGAACTCGGACGCCGAATACACCGACGCCCCGGCCTCGCTGACCACTACCTTCTGCAGCTTCGGGTTGGCAGCGGCCTTGATCGCTTCACCAGCCAGCTTGTCGGTTTCGCGGCTGGCGGTGCCGTTGCCGATCGCGATCAGTTCCACGTTGTGCTTGGCGCACAGCTGCTTGATCGTCTGCAGCGACTGCTCCCACTGGCGACGCGGCTCGTGCGGGTAGATGGTGTCGGTGGCGACCAGCTTGCCGGTAGCATCGACCACGGCGATCTTGCAGCCGGTGCGGATGCCCGGGTCCAGTCCGAGCACGGTCTTCGGGCCGGCGGGTGCCGCCAGCAACAGGTCCTTCAGGTTGTCGCCGAACACCGCGATGGCTTCGGCTTCGGCCTTTTCGCGGGCCTGGTTGAACAGGTCCAGCAGCAGATGGGTGTGCAGCTTGGCGCGCCAGGTCAGCCGGCACGCATCCAGCAGCCAGCGGTCGGCGGCGCGGCCCTGGTCGGCGATGCCGGCCTTGCGCGCCACGCGTCCTTCGGCGTACTGATGGCCAGCCTCGGCATCGCTGCCCGGGTCCAGTTCCAGGAACAGGATCTCCTCGCGGCGCGCACGGAACAGTGCCAGCAAGCGATGCGACGGAATCTTCGCCAGCGCCTCGGCATGCTCGAAGTAGTCGCGGTACTTGGCGCCCTCGGTTTCCTTGCCCTCGGCGACGCGGGCACGGATCACCCCGGTCTCGCCCAGCCAGGTGCGCAGTTCACCGACCAGCGCGGCGTCTTCGCCCCAGCGCTCCATCAGGATGGCGCGCGCGCCTTCCAACGCGGCCTTGGTGTCGGCCACGCCCTTGTCGGCGTCGACGAAGGTGGCCGCGAACGCCTGCGGGTCCTGCGTCGGGTCGGCCAGCAGGCCATCGGCCAACGGCTCCAGGCCGGCCTCGCGGGCGATCTGCGCACGGGTGCGGCGCTTGGGCTTGTACGGCAGGTACAGATCTTCCAGCCGGCTCTTGGTGTCGGCGGCCAGGATGTCATTGCGCAGCTCGTCACTGAGCTTGCCCTGCTCGCCGATGCTGGCCAGCACCGCCGCACGGCGGTCCTCCAGCTCGCGCAGGTAGGTCAGCCGGGTTTCCAGGTTGCGCAGCTGGGTGTCGTCCAGGCCACCGGTCACTTCCTTGCGGTAGCGCGCGATGAACGGAACGCTGGCGCCTTCGTCGAGCAGGCCGACTGCGGCGCGTACCTGGGCGGACTGGGCACCGATCTCGTCGGCGATGGTCTGGGCGATCTGCTGGGCGAGCGCGCTCTGGGCGTTCTTGGCGTCGTGCATTGCTTCAGGTCTGTGCCGCGTTTCGGAAGCCCCCATTCTGGCAATCCGCGACGGAGCCGGACAAGGCATTGACAGGGGGCGAGGTTCAGCGGCGAAGCCGGATTGGACGCCGGCATCCTGGCAAAGAGCGGGCTCGGACTGGCCCGGGGCTGGGATGCCGGCGCGGGCGCGCGATGGTGGGCGCGCCCTGCCGCGTGTTGCGTCGGTCAGCGATAGTGGCGAGCGGCGCGCTGCATGACGATGTCGTCACGCATGCCTTCCAGGGCCATCAGGCGGACCTTGCCGACACCCTGCAGTTCCATGAACCGCTCCGTGTAGAACTCCGGCCCCAGCGCGGTGTCGGCGCGGGATTTGCTGAAGCCGTAGGGCACCACGCCCTTCTCGCCATCCTTGCTACCACCGACATAAAGAACGATTGCCATGTGATGTATTCCTCCAAATTGCTACTGCGTACTGCGCTCGATGAGCGATGCTGCGAGCTCATCAAGGAAGAGCTTACCGCGTCGAACCTGACTGGAACGTCACGAAGGCTAATGACGATCGGTTGCATGCAGATGACTGCGGGATCGCAGCAGAATGCTTACGGATCTTTAACTTTCAGCTAACGAATCCACGGGGGATTCCCGCCAACGGCGCAGCCCCTCGTGGGTGGTTTGGTTGGTCGCGGAAAGCCGGTTTCCTGTGGGCTGGCCGGGAGGGTGGGTAGGCCGGGGACGCCGTGAACCCAACCCGACCGACCAGCGCGAGGGTTTTGCATTTGACAACCAGGCATCACCACCCACGAGGGGCTGCGCCGTTGGCTGGAAACTACGGCCACCAACCATTCCCGAACCGGGCGAAATGATCGGCCGCGCGCTCGAACGGGTTGCGCGCGCTCACCCCGCCGCACAGCAGGTACACCGGCAGGTACAGCGGCCCCAGCACCATGTACTGGTAAACGTGCGCGCGCTCGTGGTCGTCCAGCCGGATCAGCGGCTCCACGCCCCACCCCGCCTGATGCGCATAGGTCCGGCAGCAGATGCCGAGGTCATGGCCGGTATGCAGGATCACGTTGCCCAGGGTGATCGCACCGCCCGGCCCCCACGGCCAGTGATCGAACACCACGGCGCAGTCCCGCCCGCTCCAGCGCAGCGTCGCGCCGCCAAGCATGCCGGCCAAGCCGCCGATCAGGCCGATCAGTGTGTTGGGCAGCGTCCATGCGGCGCCCAGCATCTGCAGCGCGCGCAGCCAGAGCGGCCAGGATCGAGCGGCGGTGTTCAATCCGCCTCGTTCGGAATCAGCAGCCACAGGATCAGGTAGATCAGAATGCCGGGGAAGGCGGCCGAGCCGATCGATACCAGCACGAACACGATCCGCACCAGGGTGGGGTTCCAGCCGAAGCGATGGGCAATGCCGCCCATCACGCCGGCAATCATGCGGTCGTTCAATGAACGCGACAGCGTCTTGGGCGTGGTGTTCACGGCGGTGTCTCCTCGGCTTGCGGGCAGAATCAGTCGAGCACGCCGCGACTCTACACCGCCTCTGTGTCTACGGCGTGCGGAGACGCAGCGCCTGCAGGCGCGCACCGAACCAGGCGGCCGCGGTCTGTTCAGGCTGCCCCGGGCACTGGATGCGGTAAGGCTTCCCGCTCATGCTGCTCTGGCTGGCGGCGCGCTCGATGAACTGCTCGGCGCTGTCCACCATGTCCTTCTTCAGCAGGTAGTCGTACTTGCGCTGCAGATGGGCGCGCGCATCGCCGCCGTCGTACCAGCTGCCATTGCGCTGGAAACGGCACTGCGAGCCGTCCAGGCTGGAAATCAGCTGGGCGATCTCCCGGCGTGCATCGGCACTGGGTGCGGCGTGGGCAAATTGTGCTGCCAGCAGTGCCGCAAGAACCAACGAAATCCGGTACGTCATCATCCCCCCAGGTCCGTCGAGCATGGCTCGACTCTACAGGTCACGCGCCTTCAACCAGCCATCGATCGTGGCCGGCACTTCGCGCTGGGCGCGGCCGGACACATAGATACCAATGTGGCCACCGCGGAAACTGGACTCGGTGTAGTCGTCCGTGCCCAGGCGCCCACGCATCGCGCGCGAGGCGTCCGGCGGTACCAGATGGTCCTGCTCGGCATAGATGTTCAGCACCGGCAAGGTCACCTGCGACAGATCCACGGCTTCCTCGCCGATCCGCACCGTACCGTTCACCAGGCCGTTGCCCTGGTAGAACTGCTTGATGAAGTCGCGGAACGCCTCGCCCGCCAGGTCCGGCGAATCGAAGATCCATTTTTCCATGCGCAGGAAATCCTCCAGCGCCGCCTTGTCGTCGAGGATATCGAGCAGACCGACGTACTTCTGCACGTTCAGGCGGAATGGCTTGAGCATCAGGTAGCTGGCATTCATCAGGTCAGCCGGTATGTTGCCCAGCGTATCCACCAGCAGATCCACGTCCACCTGCCGCGCCCAGTGCGAGAGCATGTTGTCGGCCGTCTGGAAATCGACCGGGGTGACCATGGTGATCAGCTTGCCCAGCTTCCGCTGGCGCAACGCTGCGTAGCAGAGTGCGAACACGCCGCCCTGGCAGATGCCGAGCAGGTCGATCGGGCCGCCACTGCGCACGCGCAGTGCATCCACCGCACCATCGATATAGCGCAGCAGATAGTCCTCCAGCGTCTGGAAGCGCTCCGAGCGATCCGGGTAGCCCCAGTCCAGCACGTACACGTCCTGGCCCAGTGCCAGCAGCTTCTGCACCAGGGAGCGGTCGGCCTGCAGGTCGACCATGTACGGCCGGTTGACCAGCGCGTAGACGATCAGCAGCGGCGTGCGCCGGGTCGGCGCCTGTTCGCCGACGAAGCGGTAGAGCACCACCTTGCCGTCGCGCCACACTTCCTCGCGGGCGGTCACGCCATAGTCAACGTCTTCCACCTGCGGCAGCAGCTTCAGCCCTTCCATCAGCTTGCGCTGCATCGCCAGGGTTTCCTGCATCAGGTCATCGGCGTTGAAGCCCAGCGGTCCCTTCATCGGTCACGTGCCCGTGAGGTGGTGCGAGATTCGGACTTTTTGGCAGCCGCCTTCTTTGCCGGCGCGGCCCTCTTCGCGGCCTTGCGGGCGGCTGGCTTCACCTTCGCCGGCGTCGGCTGCGCCACCGGATCGACCGCAGCGGTTCCAGCCAGCACCGCCACTTGTGCCTGCAGCCGGCGCAGGCTGCGCTCCAGCTCGGCGATGCGGCGGTGTGCGGCATCCATCTCGCTGCGGGTCGGCAGGCCGATGCGTTCACTCATCTGTTCCACCTCGCGCTGCAGGCCGGCGCGCAGACGCATCTGCGCATTGCCCAGCGCGGCGTACACCTGCTGGAACGGTCCGGACATGGCGACCTTGGCGTAGGCCTCCTCGGCCACTTCGATCCACAGGTCGAACATCGCGCGGGCGCTGGTCAGCTGGCTGCCCGGCTGTTCGTGCTCGGCCAGGCGCTGCTCGAACAGCGCGAAGGCCTCGTCCAGTGCCTGCTTGATCTGATCGACATAGGCGCGCGAATGCTGCTGGTATTCCTCCTGCGCACGCAGCAGGGCCTGCCAACGCGCCTGGTGCTCGCGGCCGGGGCCGAATGCCGGGCTATGCAGCCACGGGCCCGCCTGCAGCTGGAACTGCTGCAGCCATGCGGCGAATTCAGGTACTGCGGCACCGGCGTGGGTGCTGCCGCGGGCGCCCTGCAGCATCCATTGCAGCATGCCGTCGCCCTGCCCCTGCACCGCCTCGCGCCAGGCCTGGGCCACGTCGGCACTGCTGGCGTCGCGGCCGGCAAACCGAGCGGCGACCTCCTGCATGGTGCCGTACCAGCTGCCCGCCTGTTCGCGGAACCGGCGCACGGCATCTTCCGGCGCGCCGGGCGCCTGTTCGGGCAGCAATTGGCCCCACCAGTCAAACAACCGTTGCCAGCTGCCGGGGTCGTCACCGGCAGGTGCAGCGGGCGCGCCCGCATGGCGCAGGGCATCACCCCAGGCGCCGAAATACTGCCGGGCCAGCGTCTCGAAATCGCTGCTGCCGGCATCGTGGGCCGAGCTGGTCATCGCAGGCCTCCGCAGGGCTGGCTCATGGCTTGGGGATACGCAGGGTCTTGCTGATCATCAGCGACCCGGACAGGGCGAACAACAGCACCATCGGGTGCAGCTGCCACGGTCCGATCTGCCACTGGCCGAACCAGATGTTCTGGCCGATGGCATCGGTGCCGGCGGCGATCGCCAGTACGATCACCAGCACCAGGCTGGTCGGGATCGGGGTGCCCTCGAAATACGTGACCTTGCCCTCATCGCCGGTCATTGCCTCGGCTGTGACGTTGTAGCGTGCCAGGCGGCTGACGCCGCAGCAGACGAAGTAGCTCAGCACCAGCCAGTCCCAGCCACCCTGCATGCCGCAGGCATAGGCCAGCGCCGCTGGGGCCACCCCGAAGGAGATCACGTCGGACAGCGAGTCCAGCTCGCGGCCCAGGGTGGAGCTGGACTTGCGCCAGCGCGCGATGCGCCCATCAAGGGCGTCGAAGATGAAGGCCAACGGGATCAGCGCCATGCCGAACAGCAGGTAGCCACGCTCGCCGTCCTGCAGGAAGCGCATGGCGGCAAATACCGCACCGGTGCCGCAGAAAGCATTGGCCAGGGTGAACCAGTCGGCCAGCTGGAATTCGCGCAGCATCGAGAAGTGACGTTTCATGGGGACTCACGGAGCATCAAGGCCCACAGGTTACCGCGAGCGCCGTCGCTGGTGACAGCGCTGACGGGGCCCACCCTTCACCGCCCCCTCACCCGCCCTCACCGACGGTGAATTTTTCGCCACCCATCTTGACAGCCTAGGGGGGTGGCGCCTGTCGCGGCTTATCCACAAAGTTGCCCACGCGTAATCCACACCCCCTGTGGACAACCAGATCTCACCGACTGCGACGGTGGACATTTCCTCATCACCCTGACGCGGGGTTTCCCTACTTCCCAAGCCGCGAGGTCGGCGCTATGGTCACCGGCGGGCCCGCCGCCGCCACGTCCGATTCCTGGTGACGGGCGATGATGATGCCGGATGCTTCCACCTGCTGCTGGCGCAGCGGCCCTGAAGTGGTAGAGCCGGCCGCTGGCCGGCTGCCCCTGCCATTCCGGAGTGCCGGCCAGCGGCCGGCACTACCCAGCGTGCACCCGCCGCCAACGCGCGAAGCACAACACCTGCATCACCAGCATGGCCAGCAACCCCAGCGGCCACGCCCACCACACGCCGGCCAGCCCGTGCTGCGCCTGCATCCACATCGCCAGCGGCAGTTCCACCAGCAGCACCGCTGCCATACCCAGCAACGCTGGCAACCATACCGTGCCGCTGCCGCGCATCACCCCGACAAGCACCGCGCTGATTCCCATCGCCAGCACGCCCCACACCACAGTGCGCAGCTGCAACGCAGCCAGCTCGCGCACGTCGGCTGCCGCCAGGATCAGCCCGGTCAGCCCGCGCGCCAGCGCCACAACCAGCACCACCACCACGCTCAGCGTCGCCAGCGCCACCAGCACACCAGTCCGGGCGATGGCCGGCAGCCGTGCTGTACGCCCGGCGCCCATCGCATGCGCCGCGAGGATGGTGGCGGTGATCCCCAACGACATTGCCGGCAACTGCACCCAGTTCATCAGCTGGTTGACCGCACCGTAGGCGGCCGTAGCGGTGTAGCCGTAACGGTTGATCCAGCCCAGCAATACGATCTCGGCAATGGCCAGGCTGAGCATCTGCAGCGAGGAGGGTATGCCGATGCGCAGCATCGATCGGATGATCGCGCCATCGAAACGAATGGCATGCAACAACTCAGGGCCCGGTGCCAGGGGATGTCCTGCCCGATGCCAACGCAACAACAGCCAGCCCAAGGCCAACAGCGAGGCAAACGCCGCCGACACCGCCGCACTGGCCGATCCCAGCCGCGGCAGGCCGGCCCAGCCCAGAATCAGCAGCGGCGTGCACAGCAGGCCCACCGCCGTGGCCAGCAGCAGCGCATGCAGCGGCGTCTTCGCATCGCCTACTGCGCGGCTCACGGCAGTGGCCAGCCACAGGAGGAAGAACGCCGGCGCCGCCAGCAGCAGCACGCGCGCGTAGACGATGGACTCACCGAGGATCGGTGCCGGTGTACCCAGTGACATCAGAAGCTGTGGTGCGAAACCGCTCCCCAGAGCCATCACCAGCACCGACAGCACAAGGATCAGCGCCACCGCACTGCCAGCTACCGCGCGCACCTGCTGCGGCCGACCCGCGCCCCAGGCGTGCCCGATCAGCACCATCGCGCCGGTCGCCAGGCCCATCACCAGGGCCAGCAGCAGGAAGAAGACCGGGAAGAACGCAGCGGCCACGGCCACCGCCTGGCTACCGAGCAGATGGCCGAGGTAGATGTTGTCCAGCGTGCCTGCGGCCAGCTGCAGCGCATTGGTCAGCAGCATCGGCAGCAGCAGGGCCAGGTAGGTGCGCCACAGAGGCGGCGCGACCAGGGGCGTGGGATGTACAGGGGAGTTCATGGGGTTCTCTGGACAAGGCACTGCCCTGCCCGGCGTTTCCACCAGCAAAGCAAGCACAGGGGACCGGGCCGTGGCCCGCGATCAGGTGGCGCCGCCGCTCAACGACAGCGCGATGGTTCAGCCGGCAGCGCTGTCGAACGCCAGACGCAGGGCGTGGTCGCGCACATCCCTGGGCCAGGAATGCAGCACCGCTTCCAGGCCCGCACGGTCGTGCGCGAACAGCACGCGGATGGCCTCCTCGAAGCCCGGCAGGTCACCGGCGATGGTCTGCAGGAAGTGATAGGTACGCTCGCTGTGGCGGCGCTGCCGATCCTCGTCGGCACCGGCGCGGCTGGCCGCCTCCACCAGTTTTCGCAATGCCACCGAGGCGCCGCCCGGCTGCTCGGCCAGCCAGGCCCAATGGCGCGGCAGCAAGGTCACTTCACGGGCGACCACGCCCAGCTTGGGGCGGCCACGGCCACGCGGGGTCGCAGCGTCTTCGGCAGTGATTTCGGCATCCGCCTCGTCAGAGGGGGGAAACGCTTCGGCTACCCGCGCCAGCAGTTCCTCGTCACTGCCGCGCGTATCGAAATCGCGGGTGCGACCGGTGGCGTTGTCGAACACCAGCAATGGTCCGGCAGCGTTGTCGGCGCGCAGCCGCTTGAGCGCCAGTGCCGCCACTTCCGGGCTGCCGCAGGCAACGAGGCGATGGCCGTCGAAACAACTGAAGGGAGGGAGTCGGGACGCAGGCATGGCAATGGCATCAGAGGTGATGCGCGAATATTGCCCGGGTAATTTATGATTGTCAATATTGCCCGGGTATTAATCGACCAAAAGAGCGTGCCAACCCAGATTGGCACTCCCCGGAATGGTTGGCACCTCCCCGATTCACCGGGTCACAGCCGGCTGTAGGACCAACTGACCATGCGGCCGTCCTTGTACGGCATCACGCCGTGGAACGGGCGCGGGTCGGCGTCGAACACCAGCGGCAGGAAGTTGCGGTCGCCCTCCCACATCGGCAGCGTGTCCAGCTTGTCCAGATCTACCCACTCCAGCGTACCTTCGTGGTTGCCGCCGTGCGGGGTACCTTCGAAGCTGTCGATGACGAACACGAAGCCCAGCCAGTCTTCGCCGTGCTTGCCGAAACCGGGCCAGCTGAGAGTGCCGCGCAGGCGCATGCCGGTGCAGTCGATGCCGGCTTCCTCGGCAATCTCGCGGCGCATGCTGGATGCCACGTCCTCGTCCGCTTCGATCTTGCCGCCCAGCCCGTTGTACTTGCCCAGGTGGTGGTCACCCGGACGGGTGTTGCGGTGGATCATCAGCACCTGGCGACGATCAGGCGACAGCACGTAGCCCAGGGTGGCGACGATCGGGGTGTACGGCATGGGCGGCATCCAGCGGCAGGTCAGCCGTGGATTATGGCCGATCAGCGCACGAGCGACAGGCGGCGCTCGGCAGGCGCACCGGCGCCATCGAGGTCACGGCGCAGCGTTGCGACGCCGTGGCCGCGCTCGGCCAGGTATTCCAGCCACTTGCCGAGGAAGGTGTTCATCCGCATGCGATGACTGATCAACTCCGCCGGCGGCGGGTACAGGCCCATGGTGTCCTGCCAGCGGCGGCCGACGTAGCAATGGGTGGTCTCGGCCTGGCGCGCGTCACGGTACACGCGAACATAGGCCGAGGGATCCGGCTCGCCGGTGACCGGGTCGGCAATGTCGTAGGTCAGCCGCAGTTCCACCGTATAGCGGTGGCACTCGATCACGTCCAGGCGGACATCCAGGCCGTCGCCGATCGAGGAAATGTAGCTGCCCGCCGCCAGTCCCGCCGGTTCGAACAGGCGCACCAGATGGCGGTAGTTCTCCGCGTACAGGCCCATGAGCCAGCTCAGCCGGCTCAGGCGGGGAATGCGTTCGGTACGGGGCAAGGCTCGGGCCATGGGTCGATCCTACACGTTGGTGCTTCAACGTGGGGGCGCCTCAAGCCACAGCCAACCCGTCGGTCGCTGTCACCACTGTAGAGCCGAGCCCATGCTCGGTTGCTGTTCTGGGAGAACCCGGTGGCCCAGCCGAGCGTGGGCTCGGCTCTACGGGCGCAGCCAGGCGCGCCGGAAAGGATCAATACAGCTCGCGCTGCAGCCCCAATGTGGCCAGCACCTTGCTGGAAATCTCCTCGATCGAGGTGTGGGTGGTGCTCAGGGTCGGGATCCGCTCCATGCGGAACATGGCCTCGGCCGCGGCCACCTCCCGCTTGCAGGTGTCCAGGTTCGCGTAGCGCGAGTTCGGACGGCGCTCCTGGCGGATCTGCTGCAGGCGGTCCGGATCGATGGTCAACCCGAACAGCTTGCGCCGGTAGTTGCGCAGGCGCGGCGGCAGGCGGTCGCTTTCCAGGTCTTCGTCGGTCAGCGGGTAGTTGGCCGCGCGCACTCCGTAATGCAGAGCCAGGTAGATGCAGGTGGGCGTCTTGCCGGCGCGCGACACCGCCACCAGGATCACGTCGGCATCGTCATAGTTCACCGCGATGCCGTCGTCATGGGTCAGGGCGAAGTTCATCGCGTTGATGCGGCGGTGGTACGTGTCGAAATCGACCATGCCGTGGGCCTGGCCGACCCGGGCCAGTCGAGGGCTGGCCAGTTCGCGCTCCAGCGGCTCGATGAACGGCGCGAACACATCCAGCATCAGGGCACCGCTGTCGGCCAGGATCAGGCTCAGGCTCTGGTCCACGCAGGAGTTCACCACGATCGGCCGGACCTGGTACCGCTCCCCCGCCGCCTGGATCCGGGCGCAGGCTTCACGCGCTTTTTCAGGGTCGTCGACAAACGACATCCGATCGGTAATGAAGCTGAACCCGGAGAACTGGGTCAGCAGGCTATGCCCAATGGTTTCAGCGGTGATACCGGTTCCATCGGAAACGTAGAACACCGGACGGATGGTCGACATGCGCGCTTTTACCCCCTACGAAGCTTAAAAAGGCCGCCAGCACAAGCTTGTGCCGACGGTGCTCTGCCCGGCATCATATCGGCTTCTTCCTACGGACGCGGCCACTCAGCCCGCCTCGGGCGATGGCCAAACGGAGCATCGCGCTTGAACGAGAACATCCTGTGGTTGCACGAACTGCGTCTGGCCGATCTGGCCCGCGTAGGCGGCAAGAATTCGTCCCTGGGCGAGATGATCGGCAACCTGGCCGGTCTGGGCGTTTCGGTGCCGGGCGGTTATGCCACCACCGCTGAAGCCTTCAAGGACTTCATCGCGCACAACGACCTGTCCAAGCGCATCTTCGACAGGCTGGCCACGCTGGACGTCGAGGACGTCAACGCGCTGACCGCCGCCGGCAAGGAAATCCGCGGCTGGGTAATCGACGCCCCGCTGCAGCCGCAGCTGGACCAGGACATCCGCACCGCCTACGCCAAGCTGAGCGCCGAGAATGGCGGCGGCGACGTGGCCGTGGCCGTGCGTTCGTCTGCCACTGCCGAGGATCTGCCGGATGCGTCCTTCGCCGGCCAGCAGGAAACCTTCCTCAACGTGACCGGTGCCGACGACGTCGTGCACAAGGTCAAGGAAGTGTTCGCCTCGCTGTACAACGACCGCGCCATCGCCTACCGCGTGCACCACGGCTTCAAGCATGAGGACGTGTTCCTGTCCGCCGGCGTGCAGCTGATGGTGCGTTCGGGCGTCGGTTCCTCCGGCGTGCTGTTCACCCTGGACACCGAGTCCGGCTTCCGCGACGTGGTGTTCGTCACCTCCTCGTTCGGCCTGGGCGAGATGGTCGTGCAGGGCGCGGTCAATCCGGACGAATACTACGTCTACAAGCCCACCCTGCAGGCCGGCAAGCCGGCGATCCTGCGCCGCTCGCTCGGCAGCAAGGCGATCCGCATGGTGTATTCGGATGTCCCCGGTGAGCGCGTCCGTATCGAAGACACGCCGGCCGAACTGCGCACCACCTTCTCGATCAGCGACGAGGACGTGCAGGAACTGGCCAAGCAGGCGCTGGTCATCGAAAAGCACTACGGCCGCCCGATGGACATCGAGTGGGCCAAGGACGGTGTCAGCGGCAAGCTGTTCATCGTGCAGGCGCGCCCGGAAACGGTGAAGTCGCGCAGCCACGCCACCCAGATCGAGCGCTTCGCGCTGACCGAGAAGGGCGGCAAGGTGCTGGCCGAGGGCCGTGCCGTCGGCGCCAAGATCGGTTCGGGCGTGGCCCGCGTGGTGAAGACGCTGGACGACATGAACCGCGTGCAGCCCGGCGACGTGCTGATCGCCGACATGACCGATCCGGATTGGGAACCGGTGATGAAGCGCGCCTCGGCCATCGTCACCAACCGCGGTGGCCGCACCTGCCACGCCGCGATCATCGCGCGCGAGCTGGGCGTACCGGCCGTGGTTGGTTCGGGCAACGCGACCCAGGTCATCGAAGATGGCCAGCTGGTCACCGTCAGCTGCGCTGAAGGCGATACCGGCTTCATCTACGAAGGCAAGCTCGGCTTTGAACGCACCACCACCGATCTGGGCAACATGCCGCCGGCGCCGCTGAAGATCATGATGAACGTGGCCAACCCGGAACGTGCCTTCGACTTCGGCCAGCTGCCGAACGCCGGCATCGGCCTGGCCCGCCTGGAAATGATCATCGCCAGCCACATCGGCATCCATCCGAATGCGCTGCTGGAATACGACCGCCAGGACGCCGCGACCAAGAAGAAGATCGACGAGAAGATCGCCGGCTACGGTGATCCGGTCAGCTTCTACGTCGACCGCCTGGCCGAAGGCATCGCCACCCTCACCGCCTCGGTCGCCCCGAACGCCGTGATCGTGCGCCTGTCGGACTTCAAGTCCAACGAGTACGCCAACCTGATCGGCGGCAGCAACTACGAGCCGCACGAAGAGAACCCGATGATCGGCTTCCGCGGCGCCAGCCGTTACGTCGATCCGAGCTTCTCGGCCGCCTTCGCGCTGGAGTGCAAGGCCGTGCTGCGCGTGCGCAACGAAATGGGCCTGGACAACCTGTGGGTCATGATTCCGTTCGTGCGCACCCTGGAAGAAGGCCGCAAGGTCATCGAGGTGCTGGAACAGAACGGCCTGAAGCAGGGCGAGAACGGCCTGAAGATCATCATGATGTGCGAAGTGCCGTCCAACGCACTGCTCGCCGATGAGTTCCTGGAGATCTTCGACGGCTTCTCGATCGGCTCCAACGACCTGACCCAGCTGAGCCTGGGCCTGGACCGCGACTCGTCGATCGTCGCGCACCTGTTCGACGAACGTAACCCGGCGGTGAAAAAGCTGCTGTCGATGGCGATCAAGTCGGCACGTGCCAAGGGCAAGTACGTTGGCATCTGCGGCCAGGGCCCGTCCGATCACCCGGATCTGGCCGAATGGCTGATGCAGGAAGGCATCGAGTCGGTGTCGCTGAACCCGGACACCGTGGTTGATACCTGGCTGCGCCTGGCCAAGCTGAAAGCCAACGGCTGATGCCGTGATGGGCTGACGTCGCTTTCATCGACGTCCGCCCATACTGCTGCTGCACGCAAGCCCCGCCTCTGCGGGGCTTGCTGTTTCTGGCGTCCACGCACGCCCGGCCCCACGCAGACATCGCTACGCAGCAAAGGACTTCCGCATGATCGCCGCCGCACCTCCCGCCCCCGCCGCAACGCCCTGGTTCCACTCGCTCGACTGGGAACGCCTGCTGGAGACCTATGGTGTGCCGCTGCTGGCCGCCATCGTGGTGCTGCTGGTGGGCCTGTGGGTGGCGCGTCGCCTGTCCAACGCGATGCCGCGCGCCACAGCGCGCATGGGCGTGGACCCGATGCTGGGCAGCTTCCTGCGCAACGTGGTGTACGCCGCATCGCTGGTGATCGTGGTGGTGCTGGCCATCGGCACGCTGGGCGTGCAGATCACGCCGCTGCTGGCCGTGCTCGGCACCGCCGGCCTGGCCGTTGGCCTTGCCCTGAAGGATTCGCTGTCCAACATCGCCTCGGGCGTGATGCTGGTGACACTGCGGCCGTTCCGCGTCGGCGACGTGGTCACCGTTGCCGGACAGACCGGCACGGTGCGCGAAGTGCGCATTTTCCAGACCGTCATCACCGGTGCCGACAACCAGCACACCACCATTCCGAACACGCTGATCACCGCCGCACCGATCATCAACCTGACGGCCGAGCCGACCCGCCGCGTCGAACTGGTGATCGGCATCGGCTACGAGGACAACATCCAGCTGGCACGCGACACCGCGCTGGCGCTGATGAAGGCGGACCCGCGCGTGCTGCAGACGCCGGCACCGGACGTGGTGGTGTACGAGTTGGGGGCGCACGCTATCAACCTCGGCATCCGCTGCTACGTGAAGTCGGCCGACTGGTTCGGCACCAAGGTCACGCTGCTGGAGCAGCTCAAGCTGGGCTTTGACAGGGCCGGCATCAACATCCCGTACCCTCAGCAGGACATGCACCTGTACCTGCATGGGAAGGATGGCGGTGTGGTCGAGGCGGACGCGCTGGTGCGCGACAAGCCCTGATCCCAAACAGAAATGCCGGCCAGCGGCCGGCACTACCCTGCCCCGCGCCCCCTGGTAGTGCCGGCCGCTGGCCGGCACCCACCCATCTCCATGCACCGGTAGTGCCGGCCGCTGGCCGGCAGCCTTCAGGATCAGGCCGCGACGCTCTCTTCCAGCGTCGGATAATCAGTGAAGCCCGCCGCGCCACCGCCAAAGAATGTCGCACGATCCGGCGGATTCAGCGCCGCACCGGTACGCAGACGCTCCGGCAAATCCGGGTTGGCGATGAACGGGCGGCCGAAGCCGATCAGGTCAGCCCAGCCTTCAGCCAGTGCCTGCTCGGCGCGTTCGGCGGTGTACTTGCCAGCGTAGATCAGCGTCCCCGGGTAGACCATGCGCAGCGCCTGCTTGAACGCCACCGGCATCAGCGGTGCATCGTCCCAGTCGGCTTCGGCGATGTGCAGGTAGCCCACGCCCAGCTCAGCCAGCAGGTGCGCCGCAGCCAGATAGGTC
Organism: Stenotrophomonas sp. YJH_SMC_53; assembly: GCF_059369995.1. Taxonomy (NCBI): domain Bacteria; kingdom Pseudomonadati; phylum Pseudomonadota; class Gammaproteobacteria; order Lysobacterales; family Lysobacteraceae; genus Stenotrophomonas; species Stenotrophomonas sp. YJH_SMC_53. Next base: position 269,401 of record NZ_JCAFTF010000003.1, read on the forward strand.
GCCTGTGGCGTATCGTCCACCGCGCCCTGCAACGTGGTCAGTGGCGCCAGACGGACACCGACGCGGTCACCACCGGCTACGGCCGTCACCGCCTGCACGACCTCTCGCGGGAAACGCAGCCGGTTCTGCAACGCGCCGCCATAGCCGTCGGTGCGCCGGTTGGCCTGCGAGTCGATGAACTGGTTGATCAGGTAGCCATTGGCACCGTGCAACTCCACGCCATCGAAGCCTGCGTCCAGCGCGTTGCGTGCCGCCTGGGCGTAGTCGGCGACGATGCCGGGAATCTCGTCTTCGCGCAGCGCGCGCGGCATCGAATGCTGGAGCATTTCGCCCACCCCGGCTTCGGGACCTGCCCCGGTCGGGTCGACGAACACCTGCACGCCTTCCGCCAACAACGCCGACGACGATACCGGGGCGGCGCCGCCCGGCTGCAGGGCCACGTGCGAGACCCGGCCCACATGCCACAGCTGGGCGTAGATGCGGCCGCCAGCGGCGTGCACCGCATCGGTCACCCGACGCCAGCCCTGCACCTGTTCCGGGCTGTGGATGCCCGGGGTCCAGGCATAGCCCTGGCCCTGCGGGCTGATCTGGGTGCCCTCGCTGACGATCAGGCCGGCACTGGCGCGTTGGGCGTAGTAGGCGGCCATGTCCGCGGTGGCGACGTTGCCGTCGGCGGCACGCGAGCGGGTCATCGGCGGCATCACGATGCGGTTGGGCAGGGTCAAGGCGCCCAAGCGGTGGGGAGTGAACAACATGGCGGCGATCTCTTGCGGGGGGACTGCCGCAAAGGATGGGGATGCCAGCTGCCAGGCAACAGGCATGCACTGGCAAAACAGTTGTTCCCCGAAGGCAAGGATGGCCAGCCGGGGGGCAGAGCCCCTTCCTGCGGAACGGGATCCGGCCCCGCGCGCAACCGGGGTCGGGTCCCTTTGCAACGCAAAGGGCTCCGACCCCGAAGCCGGTTACAGCGTGGGTTCGATCAGCACGCCGCCATGCGCCACGCGGTCATAGCAGGCGCGCACCACATCTTCCCCGTACTTCAACTCCAGCCGGCGCACGATGAAGTGACCACGCGCCATGTCCTGGTAGTAATCGGTGAACATGGTATTCAGTGTTGCACCCGCGGCCGCACCAACGATCGGCACCGCCTGCGCAGCGAATTTCTCGGTAACAACCACGCCGAAGCGCGCCGCCACCTTCTCCACCATCTTCGCCAGCAGCTTGCCGGCTTCCTTCGGCGCCACGCCCAGCGTCAGGTCGCGGCCGGTCACCACCCGCCCGGCCAGCTCGGCCGACAGGTGGCGCATCACATCGGTGGTGAAGCCGCGGGCCAGGTAATAGCCCGTCTCGCTGGCGTCATCACGCGGCGAGTTGCCGCCCAGCGCGAACACTTCCAGGCACGCCTGGCGGGTGCTGAACTCGGACAGGTCGAAGCCCTCGCTGCGGGCCACGTCGGCCACCGCACGCATCATGATGGTGGTCGACACCGGCAGCTCGATGAGCAGGGCGGCAAAGCCAAAGGCACCGCCGACCGCACCGGAGGTGGCTGCCGCCAATTTGTGCCAGCGGGTCGACGCTCCCTTGCCGGGCGAGTTGTCCATGCTCCACAGGGCTGCCTGCGCCGACTTGGACAGTGCCGCCTGCACCGCACCGTGGATGCGGTTGGAGACCGAACTGGGCAGCGCCTTCACCGCGAACTCCAGCGGCGTACCGACCAGGTTCGCCATGCGCGCGGTCAGGGTCGGCGCTTCCAGCAGCTCCACCGCGCGCTGCAGGTCGGACCAGTCGCGGGCGTCATGGGCGATGTCGCGGGGAAGCAGGATGGGCTCGTTCATGGCGCCGATCTTAGCGCCCGGAAGTTGAACGGTTCGTCGCGGGGTACGACAGAGGGGTCAGAGCCCTTTCCGCAGGAAAGGGATCCGACCCCGGCGCCTTGCCGGCCAGCGGCCGGCACTACCCGTTGGTGTGTCACCCGATAGCGCCGGGCCATGCCCGACGGCGTCGTTCAGGCAGCCGGCAGGCCCGACAGCGCGCCCATGAACTGGCGGTAGTGGCGCAGCTCGGCGATTGAATCGTGCACGTCGCTCAGCGCGGTATGGTTGCTGTTCTTGCCGACGCCGGCGGCCACGCTCGGCGCCCAGCGCTTGGCCAGTTCCTTCACCGTGGACACGTCCAGGTTGCGGTAGTGGAAGTACTTCTCCAGCCTCGGCATCTGGCGGTGCAGGAAGCGGCGATCCTGGCAGATCGAGTTGCCGCACATCGGCGAAAGACCGGCCGGAATCCACTGCGCCAGGAAGTTCACCGTCTGCGCTTCGGCCTGGCCCAGGGTGGTGCTGCTGTCCACCACGCGCTGCCACAGGCCCGAACGACGGTGCTGGTTGCGGTTCCACTCATCCATCGCTTCCAGCGTTTCCAGCGGATGGTGGATGGCAAACTCGGGGCCTTCAGCCAGCACATTGAGCTGGGCATCGGTGACCACTGTAGCGATCTCGATGATCGAATCGTTGTCGGTATCCAACCCGGTCATCTCCAGGTCGATCCAGATCAGTCGCTCGTTGGCCGCGCCGGTGTCCGCCATTGTGTCGCCTCGTTGCTGGGCAGGCGCGCGGCCTACCGATGAAGGAAAGAGGCGCCCATCATACCCGTTCGCCCCTCAGCCCTCGCCCGCATGGTCTTCCAGCAGCAACGGCGGCTTGCCGCGCTTGGCGCGGAAATAATTGGTCAGGCGCATGCTGGCCTCCTTGGCCAGCACCCCACCGTGGATTTCCACCCGGTGATTGTGCCGGGCATCACCCAGCAGGTCGAACACGCTGCCGCAGGCGCCGGTCTTGGGGTCGCTGGCGCCGTAGACCAAGCGGGCGACGCGTGCATGCACGATGGCCATCGCGCACATCGCGCAGGGTTCGAGGGTCACGTACAGGGTGCTGCCGAGCAGCCGATGATTGGCCAGCCGCGTGCCGCCGGCGCGCATGGCCACGATCTCGGCATGCGCACTGGGATCGTGCGAGGCGATGTTGAGGTTCCAGCCCTCGCCCAGCAGCTGGCCATCGGCGCCCACCAGTACCGCACCGACCGGAATCTCGTCGAACTCGCGCTGCGCACGCTCGGCCAGCGCCAGCGCATGGCGCATCCAGTGTTCATCGGCGTCGTGCACCGGTACACCCAGGGCATCGGTCATGGCGGTTCTCGCGTGTCTGCAGGGCCAGGATGGCCGCCGGGGCCGCATTGTACGCCCGCGGCCGTGCAGGCGGCGCGGGTATCGGCGGTGCCATTGCGCGCGACCGGCGGTCCAAGCAGCGAGCGCGCTGAAGCCAGGCTGCAGGCCTCATACTGAGCCCTTCCGCAAGCACCTTGGTGAACACATGACCACCCTCCGTCCCTCGCGCGCCGATGACGGCGCCGCCCTCGTCGACCTCTGGCGCCGTGCCGTCGACGCCACCCACGACTTCCTCAGCGCCGAAGACCGCCAGGCCATCGATGCCGAAGTCGCCAGCTTCCTGCCGCAGGCGCCGATGACCGTTGCGGTCGATGCACAGGATCGGCCACTGGGCTTCATGCTGATCGACGGCACGCACATGGAAGCGCTGTTCATCGATCCGGACGTGCGCGGCACTGGTATCGGCCGGCAACTGCTGCAGCACGCGCTGGCCCAGCATCCGCAGCTGAGTACCGACGTCAATGAGCAGAACGCACAGGCCGTTGGCTTCTACCTGCGCATGGGCTTCGTCGAAACCGGCCGCTCACCGCTCGATTCGCAGGGCCGTCCGTATCCCCTGATCCATCTCCGGTACAACGGCTGACATTCGACGGATATTCGAGGCCCGCCCCCGATCATCAGGCCGTGGCTTCGAATGCCGGTGAGTACTGCACCTCTCCCTGCGCCATCGGTGGCCGCAGGCACAGTGCCTGGAAGTACTCTGGCGGAACACCCGGCAGCACCAGGCCCGGCTCGGCGCGGAATCCGAATCGACCGTAGTACGCGGGTTCTCCCAGCAATACGCAGCCCTGCGCCCCCTGCTCACGCAGTGCATCAAGCGCCGCATGCATCAGCGCCGCGCCGACACCCTGCCCCTGCCATCCGGGCAGCACCGAGATTGGTCCCAGGCCAAACCAGCCCGTACTGCCATCGCTGATCGTCACCGGCGACAAGGCAACATGCCCGACGACCTGCCCGTCCTTCTCGGCGACCAGCGAGAGACTCAGCTCTCCACGCGAACGCAGTGCATCCACAATGAACTGCTCGGTGTGGCTGCTGTGCGGGGCTTCGCGGAAGGCCGCCTCGGTGAGTGCGTGGATGACAGCACGGTCTTCGCGGTTTTCAGGGCGGATCATGCAGTTCAAGGAAAGCCTTCTATAAAGTGATGGACATGTGAATGATTGATTTCGGTCACGAATTCAGCCGCAGACATGTCTCCGGCAGCAATGCCAACGTGACGATCGCGAGCCTTGTGCGGCAAGCGATCCGCCCGGGCAATGCGTCCCCGGGGCGTCAAAAATCCGTCTCCAAGGGTGGCACAGCGCTCCCGGCACGTTCCATAATCGAGAAACCTGCCACCCAGGAAGGATAGATGGACATGGACGCACGATGCAGGATCACGCCATGGGTGTAGCTCGCCCCGAACCCAGGGGGCGGCCGCTGCTGGCATTGCTCGCCCTCGTCCCGCTGGCGGCATGTTCGCCCTACGCCGATGCCGAGCGTGACGTCGCCGCGGGTGGACGCGGCCTGGCCAAACTCAACCCGGCGCCGAAGCAGCCCTACGAACTGGTGCTGACACTGAAGGACGCGCCGGGCCCGTTCGCGATCGTGGAGGGCGTGGCCCAGTATGACGTCAGCAACTACGAAGACTGCGGGCGGATCATCTGGTCCACGGGCACGGCCAGCCGCATCACCAGCCAGGAACCAGTGGAACTGCGCAGGACGGGCGAGAACGAATACCGGGGTACGTTCTACCTCGACCGCATGCAGGATCAGGACTATTACGATCGCGGTACGTGCCACTGGACTCTGACCGGTGTTGGCGCGATGTTGCGTGCGACGAACGGCGAAGCCGATACGCGATTTCTGACCTACGTCAATAAAGAGCGCATGGACGCAGGATCGCCGCTGACTCTCTACTACCCGAAGACTGCCTATCCCCGCGCCGAGCTTGCTGCCAACTTCCCTGCCAGCGGTAAAGAAGATCCGTCGGCCTACAAAGAGGAACTACGCAACGCGTTGTTCTCATCCACCACCACTGTGCAGAAGCTCGTGCCATGAGCCGCCAGTGCCACATTCACCCTTGCACACCAGGAGGCCGACATTGCGCCACAAGATGATTCCGTGCCTTGCTCTGCTTCTGTTGACCGCCTGCCATCCGGAGACCGCCATGAACCAGGAACGTGCCGCTGCTGAAGCCGATGTCGCCCAGGGTGGGCGCGGCCTAGCCAAGCTCAACCCCAGCCCGCGCAAGGCCTATGAACTGGTGCTGCGCCTGAAGGACGCCCCCGGCGATTTCGCGGTGGTCGAAGGTGTCGCGCAGTACGACGTCACCAACGAAGACCAGTGCGGCCACATCGAGCCGGCCACCGGCACGGCCGCACGCATCACCAGCCAGGAGCCGGTGGAACTGCGCAAGGTCGCTGATGGCGAGTACCGCGGCACGCTGTATGTGGACCGCATGCTGGACGAGGACTACTACGGTCGTGGTGTCTGCAAATGGGAATTCACCGGTGCAGGCGCGATGCTGAAGGCAACGGGTGCTGAAGAGGAGACCCGCTTCCTGACCTTCGCTGACGCGGAACCGCTGATCGAAGGGAAAACGCACACGCTTTTCTATCCTGATCTCGTCTATCCGCGGACAGACCGTGTTCCCAATTTCCCGGCAAGTGGCGAGTCCGATCGCAGCGGCTATGCCGTCGATCTGCGGGACAATTTGTTCACGATCAGTCTTTCTGCAAGTGAGGTGGCCCCGTGACCATCACCTCACAAGACTACGCCGCCTTATCCGATGACGCATATAAGGATCGCGCTGTCGGTCGACGCGCCCCTGGTCAAGAAGAGAAGGTCATACTGAACGGCCATGAGTACAAGATCCTTGAGCATGTCGACAATCGGCTCAATGGCTATCAAGGTACGGTCTATCAACGCGTAGACAGCAAGGAAATCGTCATTGCACATCGGGGCACCGAGCAGATCGGACGCGATGGCATCCTGACGGATGGAGGCATGGTCGTCGCCCGCACCAATGTGCAGGCACCTGACGCGATCGCATTGACGCAGAGAACGCTCGAAGCCGCAGCGGCGCAGTCCCGCTTGAGCGGCGGACCAACTCCTCAAGTCACCGTCACCGGCCATTCCCTCGGCGGCGCCCTGGCCCAGATTACCTCGCATCACTTCAACATCAAGGGTGAGACCTTCAACGCCTACGGCGCGGTCAGCCTCGGCTACCGCATCCCGGAAGGCGGCAACACCATGATCAATCATGTCATGGCCTCCGATCCGGTCAGCGCCGCCTCGCCGCACTTCGGCCAGGTGCGCATCTATGCCAAGCCGGAGGAGATCAGGACGCTGTCTGCTGCCGGTTTCAGCAACCACTCGTTGCGCGCCCTGATTCCAGACTACCCGGTCATCGCGGCAGCCAGTTCTTTGGGCTCCCACAAACTGGGTAACTTCCTCGATCAAGGCTCGGTGCTGAAGCACCCGGAAACCCAGACGCTGGCGAAAGACAACGCCAGGATGATCGAGGAGTACCGCGACAACCTGGAATCGCTGCGCAGCGGTATCACCCGCGCGGCGCGGGGCATTCCAGGCGGCGCCGTCGACCTGTACGACCACATCCGCGGCCCGCTGCAGCCCGGTGAGCCGGCACGCCGCGAAGCGGAGAAGAACGGCCATCACACCAGCATGCTGCGAATGGACGATGCCAACCATGTGGGCAACCCACTGTTCAACGACGCGATCCGTGGCGTGCACGCGCAGGATGTCCGCGTCGGCCGGGTACCAGACGTGATGAGCACGCAACTGGCAGGCAGCCTGGCCGCCGAAATGCACGCAGCAGGCGGCAAGCGCATCGACGAAGTGGTCATGAATGCCGATGCCTCGCGCAGCTTCGCCGTGCAGGGCCAGGGCGGTGACCCCGCCCACCTTCGTGTGTCGGTGGATACGGCAGTGGCGATGAACACCCCGCTGGAACAGAGCAGCCAGCGCATCGACCAGCAGGCCGCCGACCAGCGCGTTGCGCTGGAGCGCGACCAGCAGCTGGAACAGCAGCGGAACCAGACCCGCAGCCTGCAGGCCTGATGCAGCGCGGGAGCCGGTCAGCCCGGCTCCCGCATCACTTCGAGACTCCGGCTCAGGGGCTGGACGCTGCCATTGGCACGGATGCTGCGGCCGTCACGAACAGATCGGGCCCGGAATCCGGGAATCCGCCACAGGCGCGATCGCCGGGTGCCACCGGGTCACAGGGCCACTGCGCGCGCGCGACCTTCTCGCGCAGCTCGAAGCGATCACCGGTCCAGACCACAAACGCGATGTGCTCACGGTTCCAGTCACTGTAGGCGCGCGGACCACCCTTCTGCGCCGACTCCGGGTATTGCACGAACCAACGCATGGCCGGGCCGTACTGCAGCTTGCTGTGGTCCAGGCTGATCCGGCCCTCACGCGACAGCTGGCGCGCACGATCGGCCTCCGTGACCGGGGGCATCGTCGGCATGGCATCGGCGGTCACATCCCGCGGCGCCGCATCCCCGCGGACCTGGTACACACGCTGGGCCACATAAGCCTCGCGGCAATCACCTGCGGGTACGCGGACCGGCTCCGCGCCGTACTCATCACGGTTGGCGACCTGGTCGCTGCAGGTGAACGGCGCCGACACCAGATAGAACGTGCTGTCGGCGTCGCGCCCTTCCAGCGAACGCACCCAGATGTCGCCCATCCGCACGATGAAGTCCGGGCGCTGGCCATAGCCCGGCACAGCCTTGAACCAGGCCTTCTGCCGCACCTCACGCTCGCGCCAGCTGCGCGGCAGGTGGATGTCCTGCGCGGGCAGCGCGACCAGCAACGCGGCCAGATGCGCCGGCATGGTGCCCTGGCAGGCGCCAATCAGCAGGTCGCCCTGGGTCGCCAGCCGCCCGGCCAGATCCACCGGGCAGCGGGCACCGAGCGCCCGCTCGGTCGCCTGCTCTGGCGGCAACGGCACGATGGCCAATGCGGGCGGAGCGGGGGCTACTGCGGGAACGGTTGGCTCGACGGAGGCGGGCGGTGCAGCCACAGTTGCCGCCGCTGCGGGCGCAACGGGCGCCGGCGCCGGATCGGCAGTCGGCGCCGGCTGCGCGTCCACCACAGGGGTCGCAGGGGGTGTCACGGCAGCCGACACCTCGGGCGTCGGCGCCGCGACAACGGCGTCGGCCGCCGCGGGCGCTGCAACGGCCGCCGCCTCTGCAGGCGCCTCAACGGTAGCCTCGGCAGCGGGGGGCGTCTCCACCACAGATGCCGCTGCCTCCTGAGCCTGTGCCGACGCTGCGGCAAGTCCAAGTGACAGCAGCCAGAGTGGCGGCAGGCGGCGCACGGATGCAGTGCAGCGGGCAGCGGCGTGCCGGGTATTCGAGGGAACGATTCGCATGTGGTGTCCTTACGAGTGGGTTTCCATGTCGGCGCCACAGGGCGCCACGCGTCGTACGTAAAGCGCCTGCGGGCACTCTGCCCGCCGGCATCAGGTGCTACAGGGATCGAGAGCGCTGCTCCTGCTCGCGGGCGAGCGCGGCCGCGGGGTCCTGCTGGGCGACACTGGCGGCCAACTGCTGGCTGCTCTGCGCCAGCGGCTGCTGCGCCGCCTGTTCGCGCTCGACCGAAGCGCGCAGCATGGCCGGGTCACCCAGCGCGCCCTGCACGGCAAACAACGTGCGGCCGTCGTTGCCAGCCAGGAGATGATCGATGCGCGACATCCCCGCCTTCTGCGCGCTCAGCGCCAGTGCGCCGGCAGCATTGTCCAGTTCCTGCACGCTGCGCAGACCGCTTTGTGGTCCCATCTGCTGCAGATGGTGGCGGGCGCCCTGGAACAGGGCATGCCCCGGCGCGCCAGGCTGCGACATGTCGCGCACGGTGGCCTGCTGGGCCGGCGCCCCGACTTCGCCCCGCTCCAGCCGCGCCATCACATCAGGCGTCAGCTTCTGCTGCCACACCTCGAATCGCTGCTGGCGGGCCTCGATGCCGTTCAGGCCACCATTGATCGCGCGCGTCGCTTCGCGCACGTCCTCGCGCGCCGCTTCCGGCACCCGCGTCTGCCACTGCCACACGGCAATGCGGCCTGCGTGCTCGGGCTGCGCGGCCAGTTCCGGGTGATTCACCAGGTCCAGATCCAGCGCCTTGCCGGCACGCTCGTAATTCTCCTTGCCGACCAGAGGCAGATAGCCACGGCCGTGATACTTCAGCGCATCGCCAGGCGCGTCATTGCCCATACGCCCGCCATACATCAGTTCGGCCAGGTTCTCCGGCCGACCACGCAGCGCCTCCTGGCGCGCGCTCTCAAGCGCACCATTGCCATTGCGCCACGCCGCTTCCACCGGGATCTGTGAGATACCCCGGGTGAAGTTGAAACTTTCATTGAGCCGGCTCAGGCCACGGGACTCGTGCCCGGCCTGCGCCATGAAGTTGGCCAGTTCCCGGGACGAGGTCATGCCGGCCTCCGTGGCCTGCCGCAACAGCTGCGACTCCCTATCCTGCGACACGGTGAAACTCCTGCTCGATCATCGTTGGATACTCCCGCCTCCTCACCGGCATGGCACTCAGGGCAAGCTGACGTCGGCGACGACGGACGGATCGAAATCCTCGAACCGCACCCGGCCAAGTTCAGCGGCCGAGAAGTCACGCGTATGGGTGGCCTCGGTCTCGGTGTCGACCACCCTGCGCTGCACGCCATGCACCCAGCACGCCTGCTCGGCAGGTGCATACCGGAACGTGTAGACGCTGCTCCAGCGTTCGCGACTGCCGCCGTTGGTGATCACACTGAACGCACCATCCTCGATGGTCACGTACGCGAAGGGATCGCCGGCAATGCCTCCCCGGGTGGAACACGGCACCAGCTTGTCGTTGCGCGCCGCCAACTGCCAGCGGCCCGTGGCGTCGCCCAGCAGCAGCAACAGCACCCGGTTGGGACCGTGCTCGCCGGGCAGCAAGCCCTCCGGAGGAGGTTGGTCGATCACCAGGAGCTGGTCCTGGAAACCATTGCCAGTCAGATCACCGCGCACGGCTTCCAGCAGGTTCGCGCCGGACGGAACGAACGCCAAGGCATTGTCCATGTGTACGCCACTCCCCTTCTCCATCCCCTGCAACTCCTTCAATCCCGTCCTGCCAGTTCCCGAGCGGAGGCCGGAAACGGGGCGATGCCTCGCACGTGCCCTGCGGCCGCCATGGCGGATGATAGCCCCGAGCCCACGGCAACCGCGATGGTGGCAAGCGTCACCCGCATCGCGGGGGGGCACAGTCCTCATGGACGGAAAAGCTCCTGCGTTCGATGGCACCGGCGCGCCGGGATTTTGACGCGCACGCAGCTTACTTCGAGGAGGCGGGGCTCGTCGAAGGGGGCTTGGGATGAAAAGCGCACTTGATCACATAAAAAGCGCGGTTAACGTGAATGGATGCCTACCCACCCCTGCCGTCGGGCACCGCGCTGGAGTGTGCCCGGGCGTTCACAACAGCCACATGGCTGCGCATATGCCATGGGGACGCTCAGCGCTGTCTGGAAGAATCTGGCTGCCAATGTGAGACGCATCAGCAAACAAAAGTGTCGTGGGGATCAGGCCCATGCCGCCCCGCTGCGCCAACTGTGCGGGCATGCGATTGCTAAAGGCAACGGCCAGAGAATGCTTGTTCACCAGCGCTATTGTGCTAAGCGAAGTCGACGCCAAAATCACCATGCCCCAAACTGGGGCATCCCCCATGCAACTGCATTCAAGTGACTAGTGACGACACCCAGCATTACCACCTTGATCAGCAGTTCCGGCCTGCCCATAAATGAGATGGCCTGCTCTTCAGCAGGCCATGCCCATCATGCAAAGGCCGATTCATAATCCCACCTATGACTCAACTGGCATAGATCAGAAAGATTCAAATATTGGCTCAGCACAATCCGTGTACAACACCTTGCATTGCCCACCACCGTTCTTCGCACAGTAGGAGAGAACCCGCCTGGTCGCCTCCTCTCTTGAGCCGGCGACCGAGATTGAAACTATGCCCTTACTGCCCGGCTCGGGATTGGCATATGCAACGCACTGATTCTTATAGGTCGTACTAACTTTGCAGTCAGTCGCGCCATGGGTTGCGCAACGCGACAATGCCTCAGATTCCGCCTCTCGTTTAGATCGCTTTCCCACTGAAGCCCCCATGTCGCCGGTTACCACAGCGTCTGCAATAGCCCCCCAAGTTTTGATCCAACGACCAGTCGCAACAGGACCACTTTGCCCTTCCCCTGCCCCTGAGCCAGGTATTGGGGCACAGCCACCAACCCCCTTCTGCTCGTCGCCCACTGGATACTGCCCAGGCGGGCATCGGCCTTCTGCTTGGGCGTTCCCGGCTAACAATAAGATCAGGAAAATCCCAGTCGCGATAATGAAGGCCGAGATATTCTTCACGTCACCACTCCGATACATATGGAAATTACTGCTTACCAGGATGAGCCGCTCGCAAGCCAGTATCAACCACTCTTGTTGAATCTGATTGTGGCAAAGTCATGCGCGCAGCTGAGTGCTTATCGTGGACACCATCATCCGCCCCTGCGCGCCCCTTCTCCGGAGCGGCCGGCGTGTAGTAGCTACCCGGCGGCTGCCCATTCGGGCCCGGCGCCTGCGCCACCGGGCTGCCACCTATCTGCGAATATGCCATGAAGCTGCCCAAGGTGCCCTGGAAGAACATGGCCGCCATTGGGGGCGCAGTCAGAATCAACGTCGTCAGGATCAATCCCATGCCGCCCTGCTGCATCGCCTGACTGGTCATACCGTCACTGGACGCGCCCATGAGCGGGAACTTGTTCACAAGCGCCGTCATCCAGAACGAAGCCGACACGCGGATCACCATGTCCAGCGCGATCGAGACCATCGCCGCCAGTACCGCCATGGAGAACATGGTTCCAATACCGTAGAACAGCCATCGCTGGAACAGCTGCTTGGTCTGGTCGAACAGAAGGCACAGAATGAACAGTGGTCCCAAGCCGATGAACAGGGCCATCGCGACCTCATACAGCAGCAGCATTGAACCTGCCGTCACCGCAGGGCCACCCGTGCCCAGGCCGATGAACCACATCGCGCGGGTCTTGTCAGCCTGCAGCTCGGGATCATTGAGAATCTTGATGCCATCGATGCTGGACAGCGCCACCTGCATCCAGGCAAGGCTCTTGTCGATCTGCGCCTCGGGCTTTTCATCCTTGCCGGTCACAACGTGCGTGATCAGGCCCTTCACGTCTTCCGTCAGGAATTCATGGAGGTCGCGACCGAACATGCCCATGCTCGTCGCCACCGCCACGATCAGGGCGGCGCGCGCCATGTTGGTCACAAGGATCATCATCGAGTCCCGGCTGCGGCCGGTGACGATCCGATAGCCCTGTACCAGCACCCACAGGGTCATCAGGGTCAGCGCGATGCCGCCGACCCACGTCATCATGTTCTCCATCAAATGGAAGCCGAACTTGCCAATCCTGTCGCGCAGGTAGTCAAGAATCAGCTTGAAGAACACGAAGTCGCCGATCGACTGGATACGCACAGCGTGCTCCATCAGATCCTGGAACCCGCCCGAAAAATCAAAGTTGGCAATCGACCTGATCGTCATTCCTGCAATCCCTTGGTAATACCGCTTTTGCACCGGTGGCCGCCCCTTGCACTTGCTCTGGCCACCCCACCGCCTGCCTCAATCGATGGACAGTGCAGCCTTCAGCGCGACTGTCTTCACCAGATCGCTCGCAAGGGTCTTGGTGGGATCTCCCTTGAGCGCCGCCTGTGCCACAATCTTCTGGTTGGCTTCCATGACTTCAATGTAGGCATCGTAAGAACGCATGCGTCCTTCCCAGCTCTGCGCTGCCACTTCCAGGTTGTTGGCCATGCGGGTCGCTTCGCTGTCCGAACCCTGGACGTTGCCCTGATCATTGCTGAAGATGCGCAGATCGAATATTTCCTTCAGGCCCGACTCCATCTGGGGAATGGACTGCGCGAGGAACATGACCGAATCGTTGTACTTGCGATTCTGCATCATGCGGATGTTCACGCAGATCTGGGTCTGCTGCTCCTTCATGTCACCGGTCGGATTGAACACAAGACTCTTGAAAAGATCGCCGGGCGAGAAACTGCTCTTGCTGCCACAGGTTTCCGCCACCAGATAGTCCGCAGGCACGGGTACCAACGGCTGCCCCTCCGGCAGGCCGATCTTGCGCATCTGAGCCTGCACCTTCACCAGCGCCTGAGCGTACTGGTCCAGCGTCCTTTTCCAACGCTCTGCCTGCTCGGCATACTCGGCAGCGTCGGCCGCGTAACTGGTGATCGAGTTCTTGTACTCATAGATGGCCTGCATCAGGTTCGAGTAATCAAACACCGGCCAGCCTGCGTTCGCCGTCGTGGTTGCCAATGACATCACGGCGCCCAATGCCAGCGCGCTCAGTCTCGTGCTGCGCGGCATACGGGCCTGCTTACTGTTCTTGTGCGGACTGTTCATCATCGTCTCCATAGTCGGTCGTTCAAGAGCGTCGGGACACCCGACTCACGCCACAGCTTCCGTACTCGCCGTCTTGCCCGAACCCTTTCGATTCTTGTAGAAATCTTCCAGCCACTGCTCCGGCGTCAGCTCATCCACGGTGATCCGGTTGCGGACTGCAGCGGTCTGCAACACCCGATGCATGATGTCGATGTTGTCGGTCGAGGCCGAGATCACCGAGAGGATGTCGTCCATGCCACGCAGGTTGAGCTGGCAGACGCTGGACGCATGGCCCTGCTTGACCAGGAAGCAGCGCGAGCGCTCGTCCAGGGCGGTAACCACCCTGAACTCGGCCTCGGTCAGCTTCAGGCCGTCCATGTAATCGCTCTTGCTGGCATTCGGGTTGGGCAGAAGGATCAGCGTGGCGGTCTGTTCAATCAGCGCGGCGGAGATGTCACTCTTCAGTGCATCTTCCGGGCTCTGCGTTGCGAAGATGCCCAGACCGTTCTGCTTACGGATGGTCTTCTGCTTGTTCTTCGCGAATTCCTTCAGGCCACCCTCGCCGTCCAGGATCTTCCAGAATTCGTCCATCACGTAGATCAGCGGACGACCATCGATCAGCGACTCCAGGCGGTGCAGCAGGTAATTGATGACCGGCACGCGCACTTCGGGGTTGTCGATGATGTCGGTGTAGTCGAAGCCGATGATGTTGGCCTTGCTCAGGTCAACGGTATCGACCGGATTGTCGAAGACCCAGCCCAGCGAATTGCCCGAGGTCCAGCGGCGCATGCGCGCGTAGAGCCCGTCGTCACCCATGTTGGGCAGGCTCTTCTGGAAGTTGGTCATGCTGCGCAGGTGCATCGGCGTATCGAGCATGCTCTCTACAGCGCGGTAGATATCCTCTTCCTCGCGGGCGCTGTACTCACGCTTGCCGGCCAGCACCTTGATCAGGTCGGCCAAGAACTGCACGTTGGCTTCATTGTTTTCGCACTGGAACGGGTTGAAGCCGGTCGGCGCGCCGTTCTCCAGGGCCAGATAGTTACCACCGCAGGCACGGACGAAGATCTCCGCACCACGATCCTTGTCGAAGAAGAAGATGGTCGGCGACGGCTCGTACTTCTGCACCTGGCTGAGCAGGAAGTTGATCAGCGCGGTCTTACCGGTACCGGACTTGCCGATCACCATGGTGTTGGCGATCGCCTTCTCGCCCAGCGAGTTTTCCGACGGATGGGTCGCGTGGAAATTGAAATAGTACGGCTGGCCGTTGGTGGTCTGCAGCGTGGTGACGCAGTCGCCCCACGGGTTATTGTGCTGCTTGCCGGTCGCGAAGTTGTGCAGCGGCGACAGGCCCAGGAAGTTCAGCGAGCTGACATTGGCCAGGCGGGTGCGATAGCGCCAGTTGGCCGGCAGCTGCGAATAGAAGGACGAGGCGACCGCCAGGTCTTCCTTGGTCGACACGAAACCCGCATTGGACAGCTCGGCGCGCGTCGTGGCCACGTTCTGCGACAGTTTGGCCTGGCTGTCGCCGTAGACCGTCATGATGAAGTGGTACTCGCCCAGCACGAAATTACCCGACGACAGCTGGTCCATCGCCTGGTCCAGCTCGACGATCTGGCTGACTGCCTTGTCGCCGGAGGAGATCATCATGCCCTTGGTGCGGTCGAGCACCTTGAGCGCGTCCTGACGCCCCATCGGGCTGAACGAATGGGTGATGACGTACTCGTAGTCCAGGTACTTCAGGCCGTTGAGGATGCCCGGGTAAGTTCCCTCGGCATACTCCTTGATGTTCAGGATGGCGCCGAAGTGGTTGGTACCATTGGGGGTATTGATGACGAAGTCACCGGTCTTGGACGAGAACATGTGCCGGCTGACCGGCAGGTAGTCCTTGATTGGTGCCGACAGCACCGGGACCGGCTCGTCAATGCGATTGATCAGGTAGCCGAACAGCTCCAGCGTTTCCGAGAACACCACGCCATTCTTGGCCTCATACATGCCCAGGCGATACGGCGCGTAGTCGCGGATCACGGCCTCGACGTTGCCGG
Source organism: Stenotrophomonas sp. YJH_SMC_53 (assembly GCF_059369995.1). Lineage (NCBI taxonomy): Bacteria > Pseudomonadati > Pseudomonadota > Gammaproteobacteria > Lysobacterales > Lysobacteraceae > Stenotrophomonas > Stenotrophomonas sp. YJH_SMC_53. Next base: position 285,094 of record NZ_JCAFTF010000003.1, read on the forward strand.
CCAGTTCCATCAGCTTTTCGACTGCCTGCTCCTGCTCCGCGCGCAGCTTGTCCACGTTCGCCGACTTCTCGACGAAGCGCTTACCCGCCACCACGGGGCGATAGATCATGGTCAGGTACAGCTCGTTCTGCATGATGCGCTGCGAGGACAGCATGCCCATGTACTGATCGGACACGTCCTGGTTGAAGCGCTGCTTGTAGTTGCTCTTGCCCTTCAGGGTGCGGCGACGACGGATGTCATGCACCCAGAACGCCACGTTCACGAAGTCGGGAGCACGCAGCGTCTGCAGCAGGCGGTTGAACGTGTTGTGGCGATGCTCCAGCTCCCACTCCTCACGGCCGACGAACGGCAGCCCTTCCAGATGCCAGGTCAGCAGGTAGTCGCCGCCCGTGGTCTTGACCACGTTCGGGGCGACGTGCGACGACAATGGAATGAACTCGCTGATGGAGGTGTCTGGGCTGAACATACGACTGCTTCCAAAGAGGTACTGCCAAGAAGTTTCAACAGACCCGACGGGCGCTGGCGCCCGCCGGGCCGGATCCGGACCTCAATCCATTCGGGCCGGCTTGTCGCGGTAATGGTTGGGGTTGAACACCCACATGCCATCGTGTTCCTGCACGTTGCGGACTTTCAGCTTGAACATCAGGCGCAGGCCCAACAGGCGGAAGATCATTTCGTCACGCTTGGCCATCTGCCGCATGATGAAGACCGCCACCGGAATGGTGAGCAGGAACCAGAAGTTCGTGTACATGCTGAGCAGCAGCAACCCACCTGCCACCATGAAGAATGGCAGGTAGGGAACGCCCAGGAACATGGCCGGGCGCGTGCAGCCGCGGAACACGACGTTCTTATGCACTGTAGTACTGGATCGCGTTGTTGATCAGGTAGTACGTCGTGCTGCCGCCGGTGCACTTGCCGTCGCTGCCCTCGCCCAACAGCATGCGCGCGATCTGACCAGCGGCACCGATCAGCACGCCACCGATCAGGATCGGCGCGACGTCACCGATGCGCTTGTGCGCGAAGGCGATCTGGTAGCCGGCGAAGATCACCGCAATGGTCACGACGGCGATGGAGGCCATGTTCAGCAGGCCGTTGATGTTGGAGAAGAAACCGCAGACCTTCTTGTCGGTGCCGCCGAAGTCGGTGCCGGTGGCGAACACCTGCGGGGCGAACAGTGCGCCAACGAAGATCGTGGCCATCAGCAGGGTCTTCAGCGTGCGCTGGGCCTGGACGAGGTCGAGATTGGATCGCTTCATGGATTGATTTCCTTGTTGATGGACTAACACAACTGAATCGGCCAGCCGGGGGACTGGCCGCACCACGACTTCGTCAGAACACGAAGGCCGCATCCCCTGCGGGAATCTGCTGCACCGGTGCGGCCTGCACCGGCGCGTTGAATGAATTGTCGCCACCGGCGACAGGCTGGTTGCGCTCGCTCCAGGGCCGCAGCATCACGGGCCCCTCATTGCTGGCACCGGCGGCGCCCGGCAACTGCTGCGGCATGGCCATGGCCTGCGCAGCACGCTGCTGAGGCAACTGCTGCGGCATACCACTGGACTGTTGCTGCGGATAGGCGCCCACCTGGGCCGGCTGCGCCTGCGGCTGCATCATCCGATCCACCGAACCCAGCACCACCTTGGACAGCGCCTGGTCGGCGAGATTCAGCAAACTACCCCGCGCCATCGCCCCGGTGGACGGGTACACGACATAGGCGCGTGCGGGATCTTCGGACGGCACGTACACCGGGCCATTGGATTGAGCAACGATGCGCGCCTGCGCCGGCGAAGCGAGCTGCGGGTGATGCTCGACCTTCACCGCGCGGCGCTCACCTCGACTGACCACGTCGATCGGTGCGACGCCATTGCTGGCAACCTGCTGGCCGCGGCGGATCGAGTCGTAGATCTTCTGCACGTAGCCGTGACGGAAGCCGGTCTCGAAGTTGCCCGAGTAGTAACAGCTGAACGACTTGCCCCAGTCACCACCGGAGCGCTTGTAGCACTCGGCGAGAATGCGCGAACCGGCCTGCAGGTTCGGGCACTGCTGGAAGGCCTTCTCGTAGGAATCCAGCCCGTATTTGCCCAGGTTGTAGCGATTGACCTGGGCCAGCCCGATCGAGAAGTTGTAGCCCTTCTCTTCCAGCATTCGCACCGTCGCCAGCGCTTCATCCAACGCCTTGGGCTGGCGCACCAGTGCACCGCCGACCACGCCGATGGCGTAGGGATTGCGCGACGATTCGACATTGATGACGTGCTGCATCACATCCATCGATACGGCCATCTCCGGGCACGCCATCATTTCCAGTCCTGGCAGCATCCCTCAGCCCTCCTGCCCCTGGGCACGCCCAGGATTAAAGTCGATGCCGGTGATGTAGCGCGAACCGGCATGCGCCTTGATATGCACAACGATGTCGATGGTCATCATCAACAGCCGCTTGATCACGTTGAACTCCAGGCCCGAACCTTCGACTGAAGCCTTAACCATCAGCGCCAGCTGGTCCCATGTCTGCTCCGGGCTGCCGGCATGGCAGCTGGTGATCGATCCCGGGTGGCCGGACGCGCAGTTGCGGATGAAGTAGAACGCTTCGTCACCGCGCAGCTCGGCCAGGATGATGCGCTCGGGCTTCATGCGCAGGCAGGCTTCCATGCAGCTCTTGGCTGTCACATTGCTGGTGCTCTGTCCGCCCTTGGAATACAACAGGTGCACCACGTTGGGCTGGGTCAGGAACAGCTCACGTGCGTCCTCGATCGTGACCAGGCGCTCGTTGTCCGGGATATGGTTGACCAGCGCCTTCATGAAGGTGGTCTTGCCGCTGCCGGTCGCGCCGGATACCACGATGTTCTTGCGGTACATCACCGCACGCCGGAAGAATTCGGCGTATTCACGCGAATGACGCAGCTCCAGCAGCTCGCGATCCTGCTCACTGATGCTGCCATCGCTTTCCAGGATCTGATTGAAGAAGCCGTCTTCGTGATACTGACTGAGCGACTTGGTGTGCTTGGACGGCAGACGGATGGTGATCGACACCTTCCCCGCGTCACAGGCCGGCGGAATCACAAACTGCGCACGCTGGCCGGTGGGGAACGTGAGCGACACCACCGGATCGGCATCGGTGATGCGCTGGCCGGTGTTGCTCTCGTTCACCACTGCCGTGCAGAACTGCCGGGCCCGCTCGAACGTCAGGCTCGGCACGTCCACCCGCTGCCACCCCGCCCGGGTTTCCAGGTACAGCTCGCCGGGACGGTTGATGCAGATTTCCGTCACTTCCGGAGAGGTCATGTACTCGGCGATGCCCAGCACTTCGTACTGATAGCGCAGGAAATCGCTGGAGACGAGGGCGAGGGGTGACACTTCGGCGTCCATGATCGTTCGTTGGGTTACCGGCGGGGGTGCAGCACGTTGGTGAAGTCGACGTCCTTTGCAACGTAGACGTTCACGATTGTGCCCTGGTTGATGGTGACGGTCGGCGGACGACGGTTGCTGCTGAGAGCCTCATTGGCCAGGCGCTCCATCGTGCGTGCGGTAGCACTCTCATAGGGCGACTGCACCGTCATGCCATTGTTGGCGATGGTCGTGGTCTCCGGACCGTGCTCGGCGGCCGCATACTTGAAGGCATCGGAAATCAGGCTGATCATCAGCGCCGAAGCGATACGGCTACCCCAGTGCGCGCTGTACTGGCCCGGATGACCGGCGCCGCCCAGCTGATCCACGCCCGGGCTGGACATCGCAACGTCGATGCCATTGGGGGTGGTGATGCGATCCCAGATCACTTCCACGCGCTTGCCCATCGGACCGCCGCCATAGGCGCCATAGATCTTGGAGCCCTTCGGCAGAAGCAGGTTGCGACCGTTGATCGAGTACACCGGCTCGGTCAGCAGGCACGAGGTATAGCCGGCGAGGTCGGTGATGATGCGGGTTTCCAGCACGCAACGCAGGTAGGTGCCACGCACCAGCAGCGCGTCGGGGCTCTGGATGTAGGTGGCGCTGGAGACATCCTCGACGTCCGGGCCGCGGCGAACCTTTGCGGGGGCGGTGTTGCCGTTCTGCGCCTGCAGCGTGGCGAGCATGGCCTGTTCGTAGGATGAAGGAGCACCCCCAGCCTGACCCTGCCCTTCACCCATGCCACCCACGCCGCTGCCAGACCCGGCAATGCGGCGATCAAGCAGCGAGGGGCCACGCTCGATCTCGCGCTCCTGACGCGCGCCCATCATCGCTGGCGAAATAGCGTTGCTCTCCTGTGGCGGCGGCGGCGGCAACATCGGAATCGGATCAACCGGTTGCATGGCCTGGGAGGGCACCGGACTCGTCTGCACGGCGTCCGGCAGCGTCGGCGTAGACACGCGCGCAACGTCCGGCACCTTCTGCACAGCGTCCTTGTCATCCTGGCCCTTGCGGAACAGCAGGAAGCCCATGGCCACCAGCAGCAGCACGATGCCGCCCAGGAACAGCAGCGCCTTTCGGTTCAGCCGCTGCTCTTCGGCCGAGCGCAGCTGCGGCGCGGCCGCGTCCAGATCCGGCGCCGGCTCGGCCTGGGCCGTGCCGAAATAGGGATTCGACGGCGCGTCCGCGGCACCCTGTGCGCCGTACGGGCTCTGGCTCTCGTCGCGTCCGTTGTTCGGGTCGTTTCCGGGAGTGTTCTGCTGGCTCATTTCTTCACGTTCCTTCGCAGGCCGACGACGAAGTCGCCGTGGCGGATGACCAGGTACGGGTGCGTCCCGTGCACGATCAGCGTATTGCCTTCAACCGTGGTGTTGACCACAAAGTCTTCACCGTATTCCGTTTCACGACCAAACACGGCCGGGAAGATGCCGGTCTTGTATTCCGGCGAGTTCGGCAGTTTCAGGTAGGTGAAACGGCCATCGTCATAGGCGTTGACCGGGATCAGCCACCCCATCTTCTTCGCCTTGCTGGTCGAATATGAGTAGTTGAAGTTGTACTGCCGGTCCTTGGCCAGCTCCGAGCTCAACAACGGCTTGGCCTCTTCCTCGACCGCTTCCTGGGCGACGCCGAACACCGTGTCATTGGGATAGACGAAGGCGATCTTGTACTGCACGCCCGCGCGGCGGGCCTGCTCCAGCTGGCGCCAGTCGGTGGCCACCACCTTCAGTTCGAAGATGTAGGAATGGGTCTCGGTGCGCACCATCATGTTGGTGTCGACGTCGACGTTCTTCGGCTTGAGGTAGAACACGTTCTCGCGGCGGGTCAGTTCCCAGCCGCTGCTGAAGCCGGTGCTGTAGTCGAGGATCTTCTCGTTCGGGCTCAACTCGATCTGGGTGGTGAGCCCCAGGCCAGTGCGAACCGGATAGATGCGGTCCTTCTCGTACTCGTAGTGGTCAACCGCCTGCGCCATCGCCGCTGCTGAGAACAGCAACGACAACATCGACAGCAGCGCCAGCGCGCTTCCCCTGATATTTCGACTACTCATCGGTTGCTTGCTCCATCAGCAGTTCCGGTGGAATTGTTCTGCGCCGGCCTCATGGCCGGCTGTCCGGGCATGGCCTGCCCCGGCATTGCTTGCCCCTGCACCGGCTGACCCGGCATCGGTTGGCCCTGTACAGGCTGTCCCGGCATTGCCTGACCCGGTACCTGGCCGTTGGCTGGCACCGCGACCGGCTGGCCGGTGGCCGGGTCGATCATGGTGGCCGCGGCCGGATTGTTGGGATCGTAGACACCCTGCGCCTGCTGCGCGGCCTGCGCGGCCTGCTGCGCCTGTGCCTGCATGGCGCCGTCATCCGGCACCGGCACGCCACGCGAGTAGTCGTTGTCGACGCGGTACTCGGTGACCTGGAACGCCAGCGGATTGAGGATGCGATCCTGCTCGGACAACGCCAGGTTCTGGTTGTACTCGAAGCGCATCGTCACCAGCTGGTTGTCCAGGTAGGTAGAGACGCCGGTGCGCTTGTCCAGCAGGCTGCGCTGGATGCGCACCGAAGCGCCGCGGAAGCTGCCGTTCGGTTCTGCGCCCAGCGGCGTGATGCTGAGGATCTTGACCCGGATCGCGCGTTCGCGGCCATACATCACGAACGGGTTCTGCGGATTGTTGCCGGCATACCGGACACGCATGGACTGCGCCACCGGATCGGTAGACATCACGAACACCAGTTCCCAGTCACGCAGCCCCATCACCGCCGAGTCGTACGATTCGCGCGCGAGCACGTACTGGGCGACGTTGCTGCGATTGATCGCTTCGTTGGTGGTGATCGTCTCGCCCTGGAAGGTGCCACTCAGGCGCGCGACGGTCGCGGTACCCGTGTAGGCATCGGCCATCACCAGGAACGGCACCTTCTCCTTCAGCGGCAGCATGTAGTAGTAGCCGCCCGCCAGGGCGAGCGACATCAACAACGAGCCCGTGGCGACCCACCACGCGCGCCGCTCGCTGCGGCGCGCCATGTCGGCCACGGTGATCTCGTAGCTGACCGCCTTGGCGACCGACTGCTCGACCTTGGGACTATTGCCGGGATCCTTCTTGCGGAACATGGATTCTTCCGTACTGCTGAAACATCAATGGGCGTGGCGCCCCTGCGACAGGCGCGGGGAGCGGCACGTTCGATGATTTCGAGGTGGATTCAGGTGCCGCTGTTGGAATCAGCGCCCTGCGCCGACGCGGTCGGCGTCGAGCCAGCGCTCTGCACAACGATCTGGTTGCCAACGATGGAGACGGAGATGCCCTGCGCCGCATAGGCTGCGGTCAGATCGATCACGGCCTGCTGTGCGTTGGTGGTGTCGATGTTCGAGACCGCGCCATACAGAGTGAAATCCGAGCTGAGGCGGTAGTCCAGCGTGCGCCCGGAATCCTTGGCCCAACGCTCGAGCATGGCTTTGAGCGTGCCATCCATCGGCGAGGCCTGGTAGACGTAGCTGGAGTACAGCGGAATTTCGGTCGTCGTCGCAGCAAAGCGGTTGACCGGCTTCCAGCGGCCTCCGAAATCCGGAGCGGACTTGGTGGCGCAACCGGCCACCATCAGCGCCGCCACTGCGGCGATGGACATTTTCGCGATAAACGCCTGATTCATACGGGCTTCACTTTGACGTACGAAAAAGCAGTCCCGAGCATTGGTCCCCTGGTCGTCCGGCGCTGCATCGCGCACGCCGGAATCGGAGCGACACGCTGTGTGCAGCGCACCCACTCCGGCTCCCCTGCAGCCCAAAGGCTGCCAACCAGGTCGCGGGGCCATCGGCGCAGCCGACAACACATCCGCATACCTCACCAACGTCGAAACCATCCTTGTTTCCATGGCACAAACTCCTGGCCACCCTGCTGCTACATCTTCGACATCCAGCACACACTTCTGGACGACATGCACAGGGTCGCACAACCACGCGTCAATTCCATGTCAGACAAGTCTGAAAATCCATGAACAAATGCCAAATTCTTGACCGAAATCACGAATTCACATTCTTAACTTCGAATCAAATTCACAAATTAAGCGTCGTGAATTAGACGTTCAGCATCGGAACGTCCACCTTCGGCAGCAGCCTCGAAGTGAAGTAGCGGTCCTTGTAGTAGCGGATCTTGTCGCACTTCACCGGATGCGGTATGCCCTCATACAGGAACACCTCCATGTCCGGCCCCATTGCCTTCAGCTCCTGCGGCAGCATCAGCGCGCGCCGTTCCTCGGTGAAGTTGTGGGTCTTCTCGCGGGCATGGGTGACGTTCTTCTTGCGCACCGTGGTGTAGCCCAGCATGTCCGAATAGTCATTGGCATCCTGTTGCTCACGCGGCGCGTACAGGATCTGCAGGGCATGGTTGGTGATGATGGTGCGTGACACTTCCCGGCCGTAGGTGGCGTCGAGCTGGGACATGCTCTGGATGATCGGCAGCAGGCGGATGTTGTAGCCAGCCATGTACGACACCGCCGAGGCGATGATCTCCACTTTGCCGATCGAGGTGAATTCGTCCATCAGCAGCAGGCACTGGTACTTCAGGTCCGGGTTGGACTTGGGCAGTTCCTTGGTGTTGAGGTTGATCAGCTGGCTGAAGAACAGGTTGATGATCAGCCGGCTCTCGGCCAGCTTGTTCGGCTGGATGCCGATATAGATGGTCATCTTCTTCTTGCGGACATCGGTCAGCAGGAAGTCGTTGCAGCTGGTGGCCTTGTCCAGCACCGGATTGATCCAGGGATTGAGCGGTTCCTTGAAGGTGCCCAGGATCGAGGCGAAGGTCTCATCGGCCTGCGACAGCATGTTGGCGAACGCCGAACGGGCGTTGGCGCTGAGGAACGGCCGCTCCGACAGGGTCTTGAGGTACTTCTTCAGGTCGGTGCCGTCGCCGGAGGACAGACGGTACACCGCACCGAGCGTGGGGGTGCCGGCGCCGCCCGGGAAACCGCTGCTGCGCTCGTCGTCCCAGTTCTCGAACAGGTACAGGGTGAAGGCCATGAACGCGTTGCGCGCCTGGCTGACCCAAAATTTCTGGTCCTCGGCCCCGTCCGGATACAGCATCGCGGCGATGCTCATCAGGTCCGACACGCGGAAGGCCGGATCATCGGAGACGTAGCTGAGCGGGTTCCAGCGGTGCGTGCGCCGGTCCTCGGCGAAGGGATTGAACAGGTAGATTTCCTGGCCCTGGCTGGCGCGCCAGCCACTGGTCAGGTCGAAGTTCTCCTGCTTGATGTCCAGCACCACCAGCGATTCGCCGTACTCCAGCAGGTTCGGGATGACCACGCCCACGCCCTTGCCCGAGCGGGTCGGCGCGGCCAGGATCACGAACTGCTGGCCATCCAGGCGCACCAGCTTGCCGCCATGGCTGCCGACCACGATGCTCTGGCCGGTCTTCTTGAACATGCCGTGCTTGGCCAGGTCGGCGCCGGTGGCGAAGCGCGCGTCGCCGTGCAGCGAGCGCTTGTCCTTCTTCAGCAGCAGCACCAGGCCGGCCACCAGCAGCACCAGCAGGGGCAGGCCGAAGCCCACGTAGCCAGCCCATTTGATCTTGCCCACGAAGGGCGCGACCTGCGGTTGGCCGATGGCGTGGACGTACTGGTAGTAGGTGTTCCAGGTGAACAGCTGGGTGTCCAGCCCGAGGAACAGCAGGGTCAGATAGCCGGAAAACACGAAACCGAGCAGCAGGGTCGCCAGCGTGATGATGGCGATGAGCAGATACTTCTTACTGGGCAACACCCGAATCCTCCATGATGCGCACGCGGCGCGACGGCCTAGCGGTGGCGCCAGCGCGACGCCTTCTTCCGCAGGTGGTTCTCGTTTTCCAGCCCGGGCTCCTCGCCCTCTTCACGCACCAGTTGCAGCAAGCGTTGGCGCGCTTCGGCCAGTGATATCAGGTCGGTCAGACGATCCCCATCGTCGGCGACGACCGCATGGCCGACCACATCGCCGGGAGCGTACACCGGCTCGTAGGACACCGCTACCAGCTGATAGCGGCCACGGGTTTCCAGCACATGCCTGAATTCCTGCATCTCACTCCTCCTTGTCGGGGCAACACTGCGTCCCCTGCCTCGCCATCATGCCCGTGGCAGCGTCATGGGCGCATCCACAACCGCTGCGGCTTTTGCGCGAAACTGTGCGCGGATATCCAAGGAGACTGCAATGGACTGGGTAGCACTTGCCCGTACGCTGGCCACCGAGGCCCACGCGGGGCAGATCGACAAGGCCGGCCAGCCTTATATCGGCCATGTGGCGCGGGTGGCGGCCGCCGTGCGCGGCGACGATGACGCCGAAGTGGTGGCCTGGCTGCATGACGTGGCCGAGGACTGCCCGGCGTTTGCCGCGCGGATCGAGGTATTTCCGGCGCCGCTGCGCGAGGCGGTGCAACTGCTCAACCGCGATGCAGCTCCTGACGCGGACAGCTACTACGCGCGCATTGCCGCCCACCCGCTTGCATTGAAAGTGAAGCGCGCCGATCTGGATGACAACGCCGATCCACAGCGGCTGGCGATGCTGGACGGGACCACGGCAGGGCGCCTTCGCGACAAATACGCTCATGCCCGGGCGGCGCTGGGCATCTGAGCCGGCCGCGAGGCGGCGCGGAGGGCCGGCGTGTCACCGATCAAACGCTGATTTACCCTGAGTGCTGCTGCTCCTGTTGCAGTGCAGCAGTACAATGGACGGCTCCCCCGCCCCATCGCGCCCCCGCATGAGCCCCAACTCTTCCCTGGCTGCGCGGCTGACGCCCCGCCAGCGCACCCTGATCATCCTCGCCCTGTCGCTGGGTGGATTTGCCATCGGCACCAGCGAATTCGCCAGCATGGGGCTGATGCTGGAGATCAGCCGCGGCCTGTCGATTTCCGAAACCCAGGTCGGGCACCTGATCAGCGCCTACGCCATCGGCGTGGTGGTCGGTGCCCCGATCCTCGCCTTCGTGGGTGCCAGCTTCCCGCGCCGCAAGCTGCTGTTGGCGCTGATGGGCTTCTACGCGATCGGCAACCTGGCCAGCTCGCTGGCACCGAATTACGGCACGATGCTGGTGGCACGCTTCGTCGCCGGTCTGCCGCATGGCGCCTACTTCGGCGTTGCGATGCTGGTGGCCGCTGCGATCAGCCCTGCCGGCCAGCGCGGCCAGGCGATGTCGCGGGTGCTGCTGGGCCTGTCGATCGCGATCCTGGTCGGCAATCCGTTGACCACCTGGCTGGGCCAGCAGTTGAGCTGGCGCACCGCCTTTGCCCTGGTCAGCGTGCTGGCCATTGCCACGGTGGCGATGATCGCGCGCTTCCTGCTGCCGGACCCGGACGAAGTGCGTACCTCGCCGATGCGCGAACTGCGCGCCTTCAACACTCCCCAGGTGTGGCTGGCGCTGGCGATCGGTGCGGTCGGCTTCGCCGGCATGTTCTGCGTGTTCACCTACCTCGCACCCACCCTCGTGCAGGTCACCGGCGTGGCCGAATCGTGGATGCCGCTGGCAGTAGGCGTGTTCGGCATCGGCGCGATCATCGGCAACATCGCCGGTGGCTGGCTGGTGGACAAGTTCCATTTCAAGGCCGCCGCCGTGGTGCTGCTGTGGTCGATCGTGATGCTGCTGCTGTATCCGCTGGCCGCACAGTCGGTGTGGACCATCGGCCCGATGATCATCACGGTCGGCACCATGGGTGCGCTGGCGGCGGTGCTGCAGACGCGCCTGATGGACGTGGCCGGCGAAGCGCAGACGCTGGCGGCGGCCTCCAATCACGCCGCCTTCAATACCGCCAACGCACTCGGCCCGTGGCTGGGCGGCATGGCGATCAGCGCCGGCTTCAGCCCGGCCAGTACCGGCTATGTCGGCGCAGCCACCGCGATCGGCGGCCTGCTGCTGTGGTGCGTGGCGGTGATGCTGGACAAGAAGCGCAACCCGCCCGTCGCCGTCACCCACTGAAGAACGGGCGTCCAACCACCGCATCCACAGGTCAACCGTTCGACTGAGCCGGCTTCGTCGCGCTCCTGACGCGCGATGAACACATTTCGTGGATGTGCATTTGGGCACAGTGCAGCCGACGCCGTTTTCTCGGCCTGCACCGGACCCGCAATGCACCACCCTCGCGCCCCTGCCCGCCACGATGCCATCGCCTTGCAGGCCGGCATGCTGGGCAGCGTGCTGGGGGTGGCGTTGTCCAAGGCCATCGCCTTGTCCGCGTTGGCAGCCGATTCGATGATGGGGATCGGGCTGTGGGTGGTGGCCTGCGCGCTGCTGGCTGCCTGGGCGCTCGCAGCCTATCTGGCCTGCCTGGCGCTGAGCCGTCGTGTGTTCGTGCTGATGGTGGCGCTGTGCATGGTGCTGATGATCTGCATCGCCTGACCCAGCAGGGGCCGGACTATCGCGCATTTGTTACAGAATAACAAGTGCAATGGGTCCGATTGTGCATGCCCGGCGTCACGGATTTGAATTCCATGGCCATCCTGGCATGACCCGAGGCCATCCCATGAACCTGCAGCCTTCATTCCGCGCCACCCTCACTGTCATCGCTCTGGCGTCGCTCAGCGCCTGCGCCACCTACGACGACAGCGCCATGCATCCGGCCTGCCAGGAGTCACCCCATCTGAAGGATCTGCCACGCGAGGTCGCTGCCCGCGAGAGCCGTTGCAACAAGGGTGTGGAAGTGTGGTCGAGCGAGCGCGGCGGCAGTGACAAGCCGCTGGACCTGAGCGGAAAGAAAAAGGATCTCTGAAATGGAGCGCTGCCGGTTGCCGCGGCTGTCTTGATCATGTCCATGCACCTGGCTGACTGGCCCATCACAACCGGCGCGCGACGATGAGGTCTCCCCACCCTGTCGAGATTCAGATGCCGGACACTGCCCACCCTGTCATTCGCGCGTTCGAGGCCGTGTTCGATCTGTCAGGGGGCGTGCAGCGCATCACCGCGCTCACGGTCACCTGCCGGCATTGCGCATCGACCAGTTCGGCCAGTGAGGACAATCTGGTGCACTTGCCAGGTGGAGCATTGTTCCGCTGCGACGGGTGCGGCTGCCATCAACCGGTCAGCCATGCCCGTCTGTCGGACTGGCAACCGGCGTCGTTGCTGGGTATCTGAGGACCGCGACGTGATAATGACTGTGGAACAGCGGAAAATACTCCAGGCCATCGCCGCTGCAGAACCGGTGCGCGGTGATGCCGCAACGTGGGCGGTGACCGCCGGATGGGCGGTACAGGCAGAGGACGGGGATATCGATCTCACCGAGGCTGGCCGGGATGCGCTCACCGCGCAGGCAGGTCGTGAGGGCTAGACCCGCCGCTCAGGCCAGCTTCGCCTCCCTTCGCGCTGCGCCGCGATAGCGGCAACCTGCGGAACAAAGGGTGCATCCCTGCCACGTCGATGGCGAAGTGGCGAGGCCTTTCATGTCGGCGGTGTGCAGAGCGTCATGACATGCGCTCGGCTATGCTGCGCCACCTTCCTGCGCCAATGGCGGCCATGCATCCTTTTCCCCTGCCAGTCTCTGCACCTGATCAGCTCGCTTACCGACTGCTGCAGGACAGTGACTGGGCCCGCTCGGCCACTGCCGCAAGCGCACCCGCCGAACTTCGCACGTTGCTGGCGATGATCCTGGATTCGCCAGAACCCCTGTGGCTTGCCTGGGGCAAGGAAGACAAGGCGTTCTTCTTCAATGATGCGTACCTGCCCATGCTGGGGGAAAAACTGCACGGCGCGATGGGCAATCGCCTGGAGGATGTCTGGGCGGACGTATGGCCGAACGTGGTGCAGGCCGTCAACGATGCCTTCGCCGGCACCAGCCGCAGTTTCAAGAACCTCCCACTGATGATGGATCGCGACGGCACGCTGCGTGAAACATTCTGGACGTTCTCCTATTCGCCGCTGCGCGTCGGCTGCGGCAGTGTGGCCGGCATCCTGTGCGTGGTCAGCGAACAGACCGAACGGGTGATCGAGCGCGACCTGCACAGCCGCCAGGTCGCGGCGATCACCGAGCAGGCGCGGGAGGCCCATCTGGAACTGGTGCGCGCCCGCGAGCAGCTACGCCAGTCGCAGAAGCTGGAGGCGATCGGCCAGCTCACCGGCGGGGTGGCCCACGACTTCAACAACCTGCTGCAGGTCATCACCGGTTCGGTAGACATGCTCCTGCACACGTGGCCGGCAGACGACACCCGGCGCCGCTACATCCAGGCCATTGCAACAGCGTCGGACCGCGCCACCAAGCTGACCGCGCAACTGCTTGCATTCTCGCGTCGCCAGAGCCTGTCGCCGGAGGTCTTCGACCTCTGCGAAAGCGTGCACGCGCTCTCGGATATCATCACCACGGTACTTGGCGCGCGCATCCAGGTGTCGTTGACATTGCCCGATACACCGATGCCGGTACTGCTGGACCGGACCCAGCTGGACACCGCATTGATCAACATCGCGGTCAATGCCCGCGACGCGATCGAGGGACACGGCCGGGTGACCATCGAAGTGGAACGGGTAACCGCCGTGCCTTCGGTGCGCTTCGCCGCGCCGATGAAGGGCGACTTTGCCGCGATCAGTGTGACCGACACCGGAGCGGGCATCGACCCTGCGGTGGTTGACCGCATTTTCGAGCCCTTCTTCACCACCAAGAGCGTGGGCGCTGGGACCGGGCTCGGTCTCAGCCAGGTATTCGGCTTCGTCAAGCAGTCAGAAGGCGAGGTGGACGTGCAGAGCCAGGCCGGCGCCGGTACCCGCTTTACGCTGTATCTGCCACTGGCGCAGGCAGGAGAAACGGCGGAACGGCCGGCGGCGCAATCGGGGCTGCAGCATGGTCATGGCGTCTGCGTGCTGGTGGTGGAAGACAACGTCGACGTGGCCGAATTTGCGGTGGGCGCCCTGCGCGAACTCGACTACAGCGTGGTCCTTGCACGCAATGCGGACGAGGCCCTGGCCGAGCTGGAACGGGATGCCGCGCGCTTCCATGTGGTGTTCAGCGACGTCGTGATGCCGGGCATGAACGGCCTGGATCTGGCCCGTGCCATCCGCGCCCGCTTCCCGGAGCTTCCGGTGATCCTCACCAGCGGCTACAGCGAATTGCTGGCGCGGGATCCTGGCCATGGCTTCACCCTGCTGCGCAAGCCGTACTCATTGAAGCAGCTGGCCTCGGTGATGACCGAGACCGGGCACCGCGCCCAGGCCATGGTGGCATCCCCCTAGCGCGCCGTTCACCACGGCAAACCGAACCAGCGTTCCAGCGAAGGCTCCAGCCCCGAGGTGTCGCCGCCAGCATCGCAGGCCCAGGCCACAATACCGTCAGGGCGGACCAGCAACGCACCCAGTCCCATCGCATCGCGCGCCGTGGATATCACGCAGGGAACCGAGCGTTGCCAGCGCGCAAAGATCGGGCCGAGTGAAACGCCGGTATCGAGCCCCAGCAGCACGCCCTTCCCTGCGCGCAGCAGCTCCCCCATGCGATCGCCATTGGCCAGCTGGACGTCAGGCACGCTTTGGCCAACCCACGGATGCTCGCCGTTGAACACCGGTGGTTGTGCCACGCCCCACAAACGCTCAGCGAGATAGGTGGCGCCGTCGCGGGTCGCGGCCAGGTCGGCGAAGACCGCCGCCAGCGCGCGCTGCCCTGGGCCTGGTCGCATCAGCGCCACCTGCGCACGCGACCAGTCGAGTACCCGCGCGCCGATCGGATGGCGCTCCGCCTGATAGCTGTCCAGCAGCGTCTCGGCGGCGTCGCCTCGCGCCACGGCGGCCAGCTTCCACCCCAGGTTCATCGCATCGCCGATGCCGAGATTCAGGCCCTGGCCTCCCAGCGGCGAATGCATGTGCGCCGCATCACCAGCCAACAGCACGCGGCCGCTGCGATAGGCCGTGGCCTGGCGCGCGGCATCGGTCCATGTGGTGGCCAGATGCAACGCGGTGATCGTTGCCTGGCGCCCGGACACCCGCCGCAGCAACGCCTGGGCGGCGTGCAGGTCCAGTGGCCCGCGGTGGCCTGCGCCACCGTCGAAATCGGCCAGCGCCAGCACGCCCGGCGGGTTGAAATTGCACATGCCGTATTCGGTGAACTGACGCCCCGGGGTGAGCACCGACGGATCGGCCAGTTCAACCTGCAGCGTGTACCCGGTGAACTCGGGCGCCGTCCCTGCGAACTCGAAGCCGGAGTGCTTGCGTACCGTGCTGCGGGCGCCATCGCAACCGACCAGCCATCGGCCCCGCATCAGCCCGCGACCGGTCTGCACCTGCATCTGTGCGTCGTGTGCCTGCACTGCCTGCACCGAACAGCCACGCTCGATCTGCACACCCAGCGACACTGCGCGCTCGGCCAGCACCGTCTCCAGCGACTGCAGCTCCACCGCCATCTGGGTGGGTACCGGGGTCGGCAGGCGATCACGCCAGCGCCCGCTGTCCACGTCATCCAGCGCGAACGGAATGCCGGCGAAGTGGCCTCCCAACGGCCGCGGTTGTGCCAGCCAATGGGCGGTGCCGGGCGGCGGTGCGCCCTTGTCCGGCTTCAGCACCTGGCGGGCTGCGACCGCGTCCAGCAGGCCGCGCCGATCCAGCGCTTCCAACGTGGGCGCGTTCAAGCCGCGCAGGCCAAATGGCAGGCGCTTCAGGGCTGAATCGGGCGACTCAGCCTGCTCCAGCAGCAGGACCGAACAGCCGGCCTGGGCCAGCTCGCAGGACAGGAACAAGCCGACCGGGCCGGCCCCGGCAATGACAACGTCGTACAGCATCAGGTTCCCCGGCCTGCGCCGGCCCGGCGCTCTGGTGCGCACAATGTTACACTGGGTGTACGTTTACACAAGCCAACCGCCATGACCCCGCCCCAAGGCCGTCGCGAGCAACGCAAGGCACAGACCCGACAGGCAATTTCCGATGTCGCCACCGCGCTGATCATCCGGCGTGGCTTCGAGGCGGTGTCGATGTCCGAGATCGCCGAGGCCGCCGGGGTCTCGCGCAAGACAGTCTTCAACTATTTCGCCAGCAAGGAGGACCTGGTATTCGACCGCGACGAGGAGGCGCGGGTGTTGCTGCGCGAGGGCATGGCGGCGCGCCGCGGCATGACGCCGCTGGCCGCTTTCCAGTCGCTGGTGAGGGAGCTGCTCGACAGCGGCCATCCCCTGTTGCGGATCAACTCCGGTGCAGCGGCCTTCTGGGCCACCGTGGCCGACAGTCCGGTGCTGGTGGCGCACGCGCGACGGCTGCAGGCACTGCTGGCCGACGACCTCACGCTGTTGATGGCAAGCGCGGTCGGGCGGCCAGCGGATGATGCCGAGGCACGCCTGGGTGCGGCGATGCTGCTGGCGTCGATGGTGGCGGCCTATCAGGGAGGCCTGGCCAGCCAGCAGGAGGGTGAGGATCCGCGCCAGGCGATGCTGCAGCTGATCGTGCGCGGCGGGACCGGCGTGCTGGTGGCCCTGGCCGGCACCCCGTATACCGACCCGGGCCCGCGTCCATAGTGCATCCGGGGGATAGGTCCCGAAGCACTGCAAATGCTAATCTTTCTCATTTGCAGCCCAGCCTCGCCCCTCATGCCCTTTCCAACCCCGCTCAAGCACGCCCTCTGCCTGGCGCTGCCCCTTTTCCTGGCTACACCTGCACTGGCTTCCGAGGCCTCCGCTGACACCCCGAAGGACCTGGACAAAGTGGAAGTCCGCGGCCGCGCGCAGACCCTGTATCGCACCAACGATGCGGCCGTCGGCACCCGCACCGATACCCCGCTGGAACTGGTACCGCAGTCGATCCAGGTCGTGCCGCGCGATCTGATCGACGACCAGGCGGCGCGCCAGGTCACCGATCTGTACCGCAGCATCAGCGGCATCAGCTTCTTCAGCTATGCCGGCGTCACCCTGCGCGGGTTCCGCCAGGAGAACGTGCTCTACGACGGCCTTCGCGGTGATCCCTATGCAGGCTTCTCGGTGCCGCAACTGTTCAATATCGAACGCGTGGAAGTGCTGAAAGGTCCGGCCGGTGCGCTGTACGGCGGTGGTGATGCGGGCGGTGTCATCAACTATGTGACGCGCAAGCCCAAGGCGCGCGCCGAACGCCGCATCGAGCTGCAGGCAGGCGACAGGGACTTCCGCGCTGGATCGATCGAAGGCACCGGCCCCTTGAATGCCAGCGGCAGCATTCGCTATCGCGCCGGCCTGTATGCCGACAGCGAGCAGGGCGTGCGCTGGAATGCCGACAGCGAAAGCGTGATCGGCGATGCCTCGCTGGCCTTCGATGTCGGCCAGACCGGCGAACTGGTGCTGCAGTTCACCGACATCACCCAGAACCTGGGCGGCAACCGCCTGCGCGGCGTGCCGGTGAACGATGCCGGCAGCTTCCTGACCGACCGGCGATGGAACCACAACGAGGCCAGTGACTTCCTCGACATGCGCGCCAAGGTCGCCCTGGCGCAGTATCGTTTCGCACCGCGCGACAACCTGGACGTGGACATTGCCGCGCGCTGGTTCAGCAACAACGAGCACCAGATGTACCACGAGCCGATGGGGCTGATTGATCGTGATCGCGACGGCGTGGCCGAGTGGATGACGCGCCAGCTGCGCAACCAGATCCGCGACAACGAGGCCTTCACCGCCAGCGGCAATGCCGTCTGGCGGATCAACACCGGCCGTATCGAACACAAGGTGCTGTTCGGTGCCGACGTGTATCAACTCGACGCCGACTTCACCGCGCAGACCGCCAACAGTGCCGACCTGGCACGCGGCGCCGGCCCTGTGCGCGGCATCGACCTGTTCAACCCGGTCTATGGCGCGAGCACCTGGCACGACTACAACCTGGCCGCCCTGCCCTGGCGCAGCACCGCCACCCGCAGCAAGCGCTACGGCGGCTATCTGCAGGATGAGCTGGCACTGGGCACGCGCTGGCATGTGCTGGCCGGACTGCGCTGGGATGGCTTCAAGGATGAGGACCGCATGGGTGGCAGCAGCGTGGATGGCAATGCGCTCAGCTGGCGTCTGGGCAGCACCTTTGCCGCCCGGGACGGCGTGAACCTGTACGCCAACGTCGCCAGTGGCTTCGTGCCGCAGAGTGCCGCCAACCAGAATCCGGCGGCCGGTGGGCCCTTCGACGCTGAGCGCAGCAGGCAATGGGAAATCGGCCTGAAATCCCTGCTGGCCGACCGTGTGACCCTGAACATGGCGGCCTACCGCATCGACCGCAGCAACATCGTGCAGGCCACCGGCGAAGTGAGAGACGGCGTGAACCAGCTGGCCGCGCTGGGCCTGGTACGCAGCACAGGCATGGAACTGGACCTGCTGGCCGATGTGACCGAGCGCTGGGTGGTGAATCTGACCTACGCCTACAACGACGCACGGGTGAAGGACGCCGGACCGAATGGCATCACCAATGCCTCCGGCGACCGCTTCGCGAATGCGCCACGCAACAAGCTCGGCCTGTGGACACGCTACGACCTGCCGTCGATCAACTCGGCCATCGGCTTCGGCGCCGACCATGTGGGCGAGCGTGTCAGCCTGGATGGGCAGACGGTCAAGGCTTACACGGTATTCGACATGAGCTGGAAGACCACGTGGAAGCAGTGGCAGTTCCAGGCCAACGTCAAGAACCTGTTCGACAAGGTGTACGCAGCCAGTGGCTTCATCGAACGCAACGGGCATTTCCCGGGCGAGCCACGGCGGGTGTATGTGCAGGCGGCCTACCGCTTCTGAGAAGGCCTTCCAGCAGAGCCGGGCGCCCGCGCGGCTCTGCTGCGTAACCTCAGCCCATCCGCATCGCAGGGTTGTCACGCGCGTGGACGTCGTTGTCCTGCTGGCGCTGCATGGTCGCCTGCTGTCGCTCCAGGCTGGCGGCCTCGATCTGCCGCAGCGAGTGTTCGACCGGCGTCTGCACTGCCGTGTCCGTAGGCATGACGGCACGCAGATGCGCGGGATCGCTCATCTCGCCCTGCACCACGAACACGTTGCGGCCGGCCGGATGTTCGGCGGTCTGCGTGCTCAGCAGCACATGGTCGGCCCGTTCAAGCTGGTTGCGACGGGCCAATGCCATCACGCTCGCCACAAGGCGCTCGCTGTTCTCGTCGTGGGTACGCCCGGCGCGGGCGTCGATCGCGGCCACGCCTTCGCGCACCTGTTGCATCAGTGCGTAGTCGCGGTGGCCCGGACCAATGTCGGCCAGGCGGGTCGGTGCCTGCGAGGGATCCGGCACGTCGTCCACGGCGGCGGTCAGCGGGCTGCGGGTGATGGTCCGGTACGGGTCGTCCGGGTGGAACTGGGTGCGTTTTTCCTGGCGCTCCAGACGAACCTCGCGCGCGTCGTTGAGCTCGGCGATGCGGGCCGGATCGGTGATCTCACGCATCGAAATGTGGCCACCACCCGCGGTGACACTGGCCCACTTCCTGTCCGCTGCGAAATACATCGCGTAGTAGCTGTTGCCACCGATGACGTTCGGATCGACTGCTGAGCGCCCTTCCAGTGCCTGGGTGGCTTCCAGCACGCTCAACCGGGTGAGGTACTGCCCACCCTTCGCCCATCCCATCTGGCTGATGGCATCGACGCTGGTGTTGCCTACGCGCGGGCCTCCGGCATAGTCGTTGTTGAGCATGTTGGTCCAGATCTGTTCCAGCTTCTCGGGGCCGCTCTTCTGCTCGGCCGCCTGCAGCAACACGCGCGGCGTCCAGCAGTTGGGATCGAGTTCATGCCGTTCAAATGCGCGGTCGTGAGCCAGCATTACATCCTTGCCGGGGAGATTCAGTGCCAGGTCTGGACGGCGCTCGTTCATCCACTGCTGCCGCAACTCAAGATCTCTTTCGAGCAGGGTCTGCCCAAAGGACTCCCATTGCCGCTCGGTCAACTGTGCATTTGAAAATCGGGATCCCTCGTCCTGCTGGGTCTTTGCGTAGCTTTGTGCATACGCGTTCGCGACGCGTCCCGGCAGGCTGTCATTGCGTACAACACCCAGTGCCAGTGTCCCGTATCCATCGGCTCCCGGCAGTTGCGACAGGTAGTTCCAGTAAAGCTCGCGGTTGCCGTCTCTGGCATAGCTGCCAAGGACGCTCAGATCGCGTTCGGTCAATCCACTCATACCCTGCCCCTTCTCTTCCTTGAATCACCGATCACTTGGACCGGGTACGCGCGATGACGTCCCTGACGGCCTCTTCCATGCGCTTCCAGTCTTTCAGAAACGCTCTCTTGTAGTCCAGGCTGACGGACAGCTTGTTGTCGACGTCCACGAAGTAATGAACGCAGCCCGCGGCCACTTCCCCTGGCTCACTGATCACCTCGCGCCCCTCCAGCCGCACGCCGTCGCGTCGGAATTCCTCGCCGTCGCATTTGATGAATGAGCTGATCCGGCCGTCGCCCTGACGTGCGATGTACCAGTCTCTTTCGTAGGCGGGATTGCGCACAGGCGGCTTTCCGTACCGCGCCTCATACTTCTTCGCGTACACCACCATCTTCGCTTCATCGATTGCATAGGGCGTCAGGCCCAAGGTCTCCGGCTGTGCAACGCGTTGATCGAGACGGTCCCTGGGATCCTCCCTTTCCACAGAGCCCTCCTCCGTGATGGCTTCATTTGACGACAGCCTTGAAAGCAGTGTTTCAACGGGAACGCGATCAACATAGTTGATCCGGATTGGAATCTCCTTCCGGAAATCATTCGTACGCGGACTCGCCCGGGCACCCGGCGCCGTCGGTGTCATGTCCGGCCATTCGATGACCAGCGTCACGCCCTCGCCGGGCCACGGTGCGATCTGGCTGTCCAGGTAGTTGGCCGGGATGCGGAAGGTGTTCGGCCCTAGCTTCACGTCCACGGGGGCATCGGTATAGGTGTGACCGTTGATCGTGCGGCCGGTCTGCGTTGCGCCGGACATGGCGGGATTCCTTTCGTGTTCGGTGGACGGCGGCCGCGCACACGCGCCGGCACTCACCGCGACGGAAAGTGCAAGCGTCAGGCAACGGCCGGGGGACATCACGTGCATGGGCATTCCATTGCAGGGCTCCGGCGCCACTATAGGGAACCGGGCGTCAACGGAACAGGAACCGCATCGTAGCCCTTCATGGAACCAGACAGCGCTCCACCTGCAGCGACAGCACCTGGCAGGCGTTGAACAGGCCCTCGACCAGCGCCGCGGACGGATAGCAGGCGGGATCGTCGCTCTCCCGTGCCACATGCGCGGCGTGCAGCACCGCGGTCAACGCCGTGATGCCCGACGCGCTGCGGGTCGCCAGGGCCATGTCGAAGGCGCGGCCGGGGCTCAGGCGCATTTCACTCCAGACCTCGCCATCGGCGCGCAGGTTCCTGCCGTAGCCTTTCAGGTGTGCAAAGAATGCCGATGGCGTGACGAGATCGGAGGATTCGCGGAGCGCGTTCTCCAGCGTATCGGCCAAGGCAGCGGGAAGATCAAGTACAGCGGCTCCCAGCAGCGCATGCAGGCGGGGATGATCGGGAAGACGTTCGGGCATGACGGCAACCTCACGATGTGGCCACCTGCAGATGCAAGGTGGCGGACGGTGCGGGTTGGCGTGCCGGATACATGATGCAAGAAGCCGGCGGATCGAGAGATCCCCACGCACCGTCCGCCATGAACTGGCAGGCGATGCATTGTCACGGTGGCAACTCTGGCTGCAACCGTGACGCCGCGCATCATGTACGTTCGGGACGCCAATCCCGGCCACGGCGAATGCCCTGGCGCGGCCATGGTTACCGCCCTGAACCGGCGGTGGAAAGCAGGGAAATCCTGATCGATCACGTCGCTACGTTGGTTGCGTCAGTGGATGTCGAGTTGTCCATTGACTGGCGTTCTTCGCCAGCAGGCGACTACCATCGACGCGTACTTTCCGGACGCCCTGGCCAGCCGTATACGACATGCGCGCTCGCGGTGCCAAAGACCCGCCGATGGCTGTAGGCATTCGCGAAACCCACATGCGGCAAGCGCAACGCCGCTCAGCTTTCAGCTATCGCCTTGGGTGCTCTGATAGCCACGATAGGTTTCACCCCACTCGCGCATGGCAAGCAGCACCGGCACCAGCGTGCGGCCGAACTCGGACAGCTCGTATTCCACTTTCGGCGGCACTTCCGGATACACGTGGCGGATCACCACGCCATCGGCTTCCAGTTCACGCAACTGGCTGGTCAGCATGGACTGGGTGGCATTGGGCACTCGCCGGGTCAGTTCCATGAAACGTCGCTTGCCGGTCATCAGGTGAAAAAGAATGATCGGCTTCCACACGCCGCCGATCACGGACAGCGTCACTTCCACCGCGCAACCGCTCTTGCCGTCCCACCGTTTGCTACGCATGCATACTCCGGAAAACCATAGTACCTACGGAAAATCGTCGTTCTTGTTGCGATAGAGGCGCGAGCCTAGCATGGCCCCATCCCATGAATGTGAGGCCATCCATGACGTTCAAAGCACTGCTGACCCGCAAGACGAACAACCAGCTCTCGACCGAGCTGGTCGATTTCGACGAGGCCGACCTGATGGACGGCGACGTCCTGGTGCAGGTCGAGTACTCCACGCTCAACTACAAGGATGCGCTTGCGCTCACCGGCAAGAGTCCGATCATCCGGACGTTCCCGCTCATTCCCGGCATCGATCTGGCAGGCGTGGTACTGGAATCCAGCAGGACCGACTTCAAGCCAGGCGACCGCGTCGTGCTCAATGGCTGGGACCTGAGCATGGGCCACCACGGCGGCCTGGCCCAGCGCGCCCGGGTGCGGGGCGAATGGCTCAACCGGATTCCCGACAACCTGAGCACCCGCGATGCAATGGCCATCGGCACGGCTGGCTACACCGCGATGCTGTGCGTGCTGGCCCTGGAACATGCAGGGGTGACGCCTGCACAGGGCGATGTGCTGGTCACCGGCGCCAACGGTGGCGTCGGCTCGATCGCGGTGGCAATCCTCTCGAAGCTGGGTTACCGCGTGGTGGCCGCTACCGGGCGCCCGGAGCATGCTGAGTATCTGCACAACCTGGGGGCGAGCGAAATCATCGACCGCGCGCAGCTTTCGGAACCGCGCAACCGGCCCGTGAGCGCCGAACGCTGGGCCGGTGTGGTGGATGTGGCCGGCGGCCCTACCCTGGTCAACGCCATCGCCGAGACGAAGTATCGCGGTGCCGTGGCCGCGTGCGGCCTGGCGCAGAGCGACGCTCTGCACGGCTCGGTATTGCCCTTCATCCTGCGCAACGTGACCCTGGCCGGCGTGGATTCGGTGAATGCTCCACAAGAGGTTCGCCAGCGCGCCTGGGATCGGCTTGCGACCGACCTGGACCCGCAAAAGCTGGAAAGCACCGTGCAGCAGATCGGCCTCGCCGAGGTGCTGGATGTCTATGAGCAGATCATCCCCGGCAAGGTGCGCGGCCGCATCGTCGTGGATGTGAACGCCTGACGCCTGTCGCGCTGGCGAGGGTGCAATGCCATCGCTGGCTCACGCGCGCGACTGACCGGAAAACGCAGCGTGCCACGCCAAGCCGCCTTATCATGGGGCGGCAAGGGCGCTTTACGCCCGGTGACGTACGCAAGGCAGTATCTGGATGTCTATGGAATGGCGCCCCTCGGTCTGGGGCCAGCGTGTGACCCGCTCGCCGGACTGGCAGTTGCGGCTGGATGGCGAACAGGTCGCACTGTTGATCGACGGCGGGCAGTATCGCCAGCATGTAGCGAACGAACACAGCGTGCGGGTCGTTCGCGGCGTGCTCTGGTCCAGGGTCGAACTGACGACCGAGCGCGGCGAAGCACTGTCCGTGGATGGGCTGCCGAACAGCCAGGGCTCCCGGCTTGCCGCTGCCGTTCAGCACGTGCTTTTCGCGCGCTCCAGGCGGGGGCGCAAGGCACTGTTTGAGCACGTTCTGGCGCAGATCCAGGCGTGGCTGGCCGAGGCGGACGCGCTTACCGACCGAGGCACCACCGGCCGCCGCTGGATCACGTACGAACAGCAGCAGGCGTTGCTGGCCGAGCGCCCGTCCCTGCCCCTCCCGTCAGCCGAGCTGGAGCAGCTGTTCCTCGACGAGGAGGTGCATGACGACCTGCACTCGGACCGCCACCGCATGGCGCTGGACGCCCTGCACGACTGGCAGCTGGATTGGCCCGCCATGTGGGCGGACGCCAATGAGGCAATGGCGACCCGTGAACTGGGTCTGGCCAAGCCCTTCCTGGACCGGGTCGAGAGCAGGCCGCTGACCGAGGAGCAGGCCCGCGCTGTCATCTGCTTCGACAACCGGGTGCAGGTCGTGGCCGCGGCCGGCTCTGGCAAGACCTCCACGATGGTTGCCAAGGCCGCTTATGCCATCGATCGCGGCTTTGTCCAGCCCGAACGGATTGTGATGCTCGCCTTCAACAAGGACGCCGCTCAGGAGCTGGAAGAGCGTGCGCAGCGATGCTTCGACCGGCTCGGCATGGGCGACATCGTGGTGGAAGCCCGGACTTTCCACGCCCTGGGCCTGTCCATCATCGCCAAAGCCACAGGGCGCAAGCCCGATATCCCGGAATGGGCGGTCGATGCGACCCTGGGCTTCAACAAGCTGGCCGAACTGGTGGACGACCTGAAGGACCGTTCGACCCACTTCCGCACCCAGTGGGACATGTTCCGCCTGGTATTCGGACGCGATCTGCCGCCGTTGGGTGCCGACATGATGGCCGATGGTTACGACCGCGATGGCACACCCTACATACGTACCCTGCAGGGTGAGCGGGTGAAGAGCCTGGAAGAGTGCGTCATCGCCGACTGGCTGTTCTACAACGGCGTGGCGTACGACTACGAGCGGCGCTACGAGTTCGATACCGCGACGGATACCCACCGCCAGTATCGTCCGGACTTCTACTATCCGGACGCCCAGCTGTATCACGAGCACTTTGCGCTGGATGCCGATGGCCAGCCGCCGAAGCACTTTGCCAACTACAGCGAAGGGATGCACTGGAAGCGGCAGCAGCATGCGGCACGCGGCACCGCACTGGTCGAAACGACGTCGTTCGGCCTGCGCAGTGGACAGGCCCTGCAGCATCTTGCCGAGCGGCTGGGTGCGTCTGGTGTCGAACTCGACCCGCACCCGGACCGCGAGCTGCCTGACCAGGGCGCCAAGCCGATGCCGGATGCAGACCTGATTGGCCTGATGCGCACCTTCATTGCGCATGCCAAGAGCAACTGCCTGACGCTGGATGACATGGCGGCGCGCCTGCGGCAGATGCCCGAGGATCAGTTCAAGGAACGGTACCGGCGCTTCCTGGAGATCGCCGGGCCGGTTTTCCAGGCCTGGGACAACGCGCTGGCTGACGAGCGCAGCATCGACTTCGAGGACATGCTCAACATGGCCGCCGGGCTGCTGGAACAGGGCCACTATGAATCACCCTACGATCTGGTGATGGCCGACGAATTCCAGGATGCCTCGCGCGCCCGTGCGCGCCTCTGCCGTGCGCTGGTCAGCCAACCGGGCCGCTATCTGTTTGCGGTGGGCGATGACTGGCAGTCGATCAACCGCTTCGCTGGCGCCGACGTTTCGATGATGACCGGATTCCGTGATTGGATGGGGCATGGCCAGGTGCTGAAACTGGAGCAGACATTCCGATGCCCGCAGGCACTGTGTGATGTTTCCAGCCGCTTCATCAGCCGCAACCCCGCGCAGATCGCCAAGAAGGTCCGCTCTGCTGCGCCGGCAATGGGCCCGGTGCTGCAGGCGTTCCAGATGAACCGGCGTGAGGAGGTGCAGGATGGCGTTCGCCAATACCTGTCGAAACTGCACCAGCAACTATTGTCAGGCGCGGTGGCGCAGGGCCGCAACGGGCGCGTGACGGTCTTTGTTCTGGGGCGCTACCGCGCGGACCGCGGCGCGGTGCCTTCGGATTGGAAGACGGCCTTTGGCAGCACGATGGACGTCGAGTTCCTGACCGCACATCGATCGAAGGGGCGCGAGGCGGACTACGTGATCCTGCCGGGCATGATCAACCGCAGCTTCCCGAGCCTGCGCGCCGATGACCCGGTGCTTTCGCTGGCGATGCCGGATGGTGATACCTATCCGCTGAGCGAAGAACGACGCCTGTTCTATGTCGCGCTGACGCGTGCACGACGATCGGTTGCGATGTTCACCGTGCAGGGCAGGCACTCGCCGTTCCTGGATGAGCTGGTGGAGGACGGGGCAGTGGAAGTGACCGCGATTTCAGGCGCGGCCATCCACGAAGAGCGCTGCCCGGTGTGCAAGGTGGGCGTGTTCGTGGACCGCAATGGGCCGCACGGGGCGTTCCGGTCGTGCTCGAGTTACCCGTTGTGCCATAACAAGCCGAAGGGTGGGCGTCGTGGGTGAACACGTGACCTCACCAGCGAGCCAGCAGTTCAAGTATCCAGGGGTCGTAGTCTGTCAGAAACACAAATGCCTCTCCTTGGACATTCGAGCATGGCGATGAGAGTGACCGCACCCAGCCGGCTGTCTCCCAGTATCGCCATGAAACCAGGCCCAAGAATATAGGCACCACCCAGCGAAGATTACGATCAGCGCGGGAAAGTTAAAATGCCAACCAATTTCACAAAATGCGAGCAACCTCGCACAAGCGAGCCCTGCATCGCATATGGTGTAGGCAGTGTCTCCAAGTCTCTCGGCATTTGAGTCCAGGAGGTCACTGGCCAGATGCGAAAACAGCTCGACTGATGCGCCAAATCGAACAAGGGAAAAGTATGGACACTGTAAAGAAATCATCGAAGCCGATTGGAAAGGCCTTGATCGCCCTCGCCATTCTCGTTGCGGTCGCGCCAGGACTAGCGGCCGCCAATCCGATTGCCAGTGAAAGATCGGCGATTCATGAACGCCAGCTTGAATCTTCCGATGGAAAGAAGTGGATCGTTCGAACCATCCCGACGTCCGATTTCCAAGGCGGTACGGTGATGGTTGAGCAACGTCTGTTCAGAGATGGAAAGGGTGGGCTTGTCTATCGGTTTGACGACCAAAGTCAAGCAACCAAGATCTATCACCAGGCCCTGTGTGAAGCAAAAGACTCTGTCCCCTCAAGAGGGGCAACCACAATCTCCGGAGAGGCAGTGTGGAGTTGGTCCTGCACAAACAGCAAAGCTGATGTCCCCTCTTCGAGCAATGCTCCAATCTCCGCCAGGAGCTCGGACTATCTGTACGCTGTCGCCCCCGACGGGTACTATCCTGTAGCGAAAAATTTCACATCCACTGGCGCTGTTGCTTTTAAGAGTGTAGTCGCGGGAGACATGAAGGCAACGCTCTCCATCGATGATGGAAGATGTACAACGTCGGTGACCGAGCCATATAGCTCACCATTCGAAGGTACACACACAGCGCAAGTGGCGTGTCTGATAAGTGATGCCCGAACTGTGAACACGTCGATGGAAGGATGCATACCACAGCGGTGTGCTACTGGTAGAGGTTCCCTCAGCGCTGTGCAGTCTCCCTGAATCCACATTCAGATGAGTATTCGTTGGTACGTACAGGCGCAGCAGCTGAGCAACCCAACGTAGAGTAGACACTTGCTGTTCCCCATTACCGTAGGCCCTGACGACAATCCCGACGCTCTGGCGAGGGGCGACGGCCATGTCAGGTGCTGAGATCACCTGTGTTGGGGCACTGCCCGGATGCTTGCCGACGCTCGGGCGGTGCCCTGTTTCGTCAGACGGTCAATTCGTAGAGCAGAAGGTTCGGCGCGGCCTCCGTCGCTGCAGGGAGAAGATTGCGCTGCGCCTGTTGTTGGCCGAGGCGACAACTTCCTCTGGATACAATCCGGGGGTGCAAGGCTGGGTTCGGCAGCAGATCGCGCAGAATCGACCTTTGCAGGTGGAAGGGTAAGCGGGCGGGCAGCTAAGGCTGTAGAAGCGAAAAAGCCCCTATTTCCAGGAGCTTTTTGCAAAGACTGGCGGAGAGAGTGGGATTCGAACCCACGGAAGGTTTAACCCTTCGCCGGTTTTCAAGACCGGTGCCTTAAACCGCTCGGCCATCTCTCCAATCGGGTCCCGGTCGCCCGGGCAGCGACGTATTCTCGCACGTGAAGGGCATTTGCCCAAGACCACCTTGCCCCTGCCCTTCGCATCCGGCACGGTGGGAGCCTTCACCGCACTCGGAGCCGCCATGGCCCATCTCGATCTGGCCAACCTGCGCACCTGCCTGCTGGACGATACACAGCTGGCCGTTGTGGCCCTGCACCGCACCTTCGCGGGGCACCTGCCGGTCAGCAGCGGGCAGCTGGTGGTGTGCGATCCGCTGGTCCAGGCCGAGGCGCCTGCGCTGGCCGACTACACCGCCCCGCTGGGCCGGCACCCGGTCGAAATCATCGTGCACAGCGGCCGCCCGGCCCTGGCCGTGGTCTGGTTCAAGCCCCGCGAAGCTCTTACCGCGACCGCCCTGCACTGGCAGATGGCGCGCTGGACCACCCAGGACCTGACCGGCCTGGATGAGGACAGCTTCATCGGCTATCCGGTCGACGCTGGCATCGGTTGTTTCATGGACACCGACACCCAGCAGGCGCTGCTGGCCCTGATCGAACAGGCCGATGGCGAGGAAGAGAGTGAATGGTCGGATGCACTGATCGACCACGATGGCCTGGACGAAGGCGTCGAATACCGCCCCTGGGGGGAGAACTCGCCGCACGGCCTGGTGGTCTTCACCAGCGGCTGGGGCGACGGTGTCTATCCCAGCTACTGGGGGCTGGATACGTCCGGCATTCCGGTCGCCCTGGTCACCGATTTCCTGTGCATCCAGGGCGGCGATGGGCGCGACGAGCGCGAGATTGCCGACCAGGCCTATCGCGACAACCTGCCCCCTGCGGAAGCCGAGGCGCTGGCGCGGCTGGTGGCTGCGGTAGAAGGAGACGACGCGGAGGCATTGCAGGACCTGCTGAAGGATGCGCCGCAACGCGCCAACCAGATCGAACCGGGCTGCGGCGGCACCGCCCTGTACGAGGCGATCCGCCTGGACCGCCCGCAGGCATTGCGGTGCTGTTGCAGGGCGGCGCATTGCCGGCAATGCCCGAACGCCTGCACATGAGCAAGGTGACCGGCTATCTGGACTATGCGCGCTTCCTGAAGAAGCCGCGCAGCGCGGAACTGATGGCGGTGCTGGAAGCGCCCGTCGTTGCAGCCGAACCGCCACCGGCCGCAGCGCGACGCCGCAGCTTCTGGGACCGGCTGTTCGGCCGGAACTGATCGGCATCGGAAAACAGCAACGCCGGGCATGGCCCGGCGCTACCGTTCAGCGCTCTCAGCCGGCATCCACCGCCAGCGCACCCAGCGCACTGGCCTTGATCCGCTCCTTGGCCTTTTCACAGGCGCCACCGCAATCCAGGCGCGAGGCCTCCAGCTGCGGCGGCAGGTGCTCGGCCAGGAAGTCGATGAACACGCGCACCGCCGGCAGCAGGCCGCGGCGCGAAGCGAACACGGCGTGGCACACGCCCTGCGGCAGCGACCAGTCCGGCAGCACCACTTCCAGCTCACCGTTGCGCACGGCGTCGGCGCACACGGTCTCCGGCAGCATGGTGATGCCGAAACCGTCCTTCACCATGCTCTGCAGCAGCGGGAAGTCGAAACCGGCCACGCGCGGCTGCAAGTCGACCCGGCGCACTTCGCCTTCCGGGCCATGCAGTTCCCAGCGCTGGCGTGCTTCGTCTTCGCTGATGCTGAGGGTGACGTGCTGGGTGAGCTCTTCCGGGTCCTTGGGGCGTCCGGCGCGGTCCAGGTACTTCGGGCTGGCCACCAGCAATTCCTGCACCTGGCCGAAGCTGCGCATCACCAGGCTGCCGTCGTCGTCCAGGCGTGAACGCACGCGCAGGGCGACGTCGTAGCCTTCATTGATGATATCCACGCGGCGATTGCTGATGTTCAGCTGCAGCCGCACCTTCGGGTACTGCTCAAGGAACTTGGGCAGCAGCTTGGGAAGCTGCATCTGCGCCAGTGACACCGGCACGCTGGCGCGCACCACGCCGCGCGGCTCCGCGCTGAGGCGGTCCACCACTTCGCGTGCGGCCTGGGCCTCGGCCAGCATCGTCTGCGCATGGCGGTGCACGCTGGTGCCGACATCGGTGACCGCGAAACGGCGCGTGGAGCGCTGCAGCAGGCGTACGCCCAGGTCGGTTTCCAGCTGGCTGATGCGGCGGCTCAGGCGCGACTTGGGAATACCCAGTGCGCGCTCGGCGGCGGCGAATCCGCCGTGGTCGACCACCATCGCGAAGTAGTACAGGTCATTCAGGTCATGCATACCCGAGTTCCATATCTAGAACAATACGTGGCATTCAACCACCTTTATTCCGCCTTTGCAACAACCTATCGTTCTCTCCGTCGGCGGGGCCACCCCGCCCCTTCCTCCCAGAACACAGGTGACTGCCATGAAGCTTCTGCATCTCGACGCCAGCGTGCTTGGCGACAACTCCGTCTCGCGCCAGCTGTCGGCCGCTGTGGTCGCCCGCTTCGCCAGCCAGATCGATGGCCTGCAGGTCGATTATCGCGATCTTGACGCCAATCCGGTACCGCATCTGCGCAGCAGCTCGCTGGCCAAGACCGACGCGGCCGAGGCGATCGATGCTGAACAGGTGATGCAGCAGTTCCTGGACGCCGACATCGTGGTGATCGGCGCGCCGATGTACA
This sequence comes from Stenotrophomonas sp. YJH_SMC_53, assembly GCF_059369995.1. Lineage (NCBI taxonomy): Bacteria > Pseudomonadati > Pseudomonadota > Gammaproteobacteria > Lysobacterales > Lysobacteraceae > Stenotrophomonas > Stenotrophomonas sp. YJH_SMC_53. The sequence continues at coordinate 315,962 of NZ_JCAFTF010000003.1, forward strand.
ACTTCAGCATTCCGTCCACGCTGAAGGCCTGGATCGACCGCGTGGCCGTGGCCGGCCGCACCTTCAAGTACACCGAGAACGGCCCGGTGGGCCTGGCCGGTGGCAAACGGGTGATCATCGCCAGCAGCCGTGGCGGCATCTACACCGACTCGCCGGCCGACTTCCAGGAGCCGTTCCTGCGCCAGGTGTTCGCCTTCATGGGCATCAACGAGGTCGAATTCGTGCGCGCCGAAGGCATCGCCTATTCGCCGCAGCATCGTGAAGACGCCATTGCCGGTGCGCTGGCGGCACTTCCGTCGCACGAAGCGGCCGAAGCCGTCGCTGCGTAACGCGTTCCAACGTTCGGCGCCCCTCTCTCCTCGTCTGGGCGCTGAACGCGGGCCGGGATCCCCTCCCCCATCCCGGCCCACCCTGGCGGCCCCGCTATGCGGGGCCGTTTTCTTTTGCGACGCGCTAGGCTGGGGGCATGAACTACATCGTGACCGCTGCGCACCGCAGCGAATTTCCGCACCCGATCACCCTGCGCCGCGGCCAGGCGCTGGTAGTGGGCGAACGCTATGAAGGCCCGGAGGGCTGGGACGACTGGTTCCTGTGCGAGGCCGAGGGGCAGCAGCCCGGCTTCGTGCCGGCGCCTGTGATCGGCCGCGATGCGCAGGGTGGCGCGTTTGCCACGGAGGATTACTCCGCGCGGGAGCTGGATGTGGATCCCGGGCAGATCTTGCGCGGGCTGCGCATCCTCAATGGCTGGGCGTGGTGCGTGCCGGAGAACGGCGAACCGGGATGGGTGCCGCTGGAGAAGCTGCGCGCTGTGGAGTGATCGCGGGGGTTCATCCACGCATGGCGTGGATCTACTGGGGCATCGTTGCATTCATGCCCGGCGCGTGCAACATCCTCAAGTAGATCCACGCCATGCGTGGATGCGGTGCCATGCAAGCATGGCCCCCACCAGAGCCACGGCGGTGCCATGCAAGCATGGCACCTACCCGGTCAGGGAATCAGGCGATGGTTTCCAGGCCGCCCATGTACGGGCGCAGGGCCTCCGGCACGGTGATGCTGCCGTCGGCGTTCTGGTAGTTCTCCATCACCGCGATCATCGCGCGGCCAACCGCCACGCCCGAGCCGTTCAGGGTATGCACCAGCTCAGGCTTGCCGGTGGCCGGGTTGCGCCAGCGCGCCTGCATGCGGCGGGCCTGGAAGTCGCCACAGTTCGAGCACGAGGAGATCTCGCGGTAAGTCTCCTGCGACGGCAGCCAGACTTCCAGATCGTAGGTCTTCACCGCCGAGAAGCCCATGTCGCCGGTGCACAGCAGCACCTTGCGGTACGGCAGGCCCAGCTTTTCCAGCACCACTTCGGCACAGCGGGTCATGCGCTGGTGCTCGGCGTCGCTGTCTTCCGGGCGGCTGATCGAGACCAGCTCGACCTTCTCGAACTGGTGCTGGCGGATCATGCCGCGCACGTCGCGGCCGCCGCTGCCGGCTTCGGAACGGAAGCACAGCGAATGCGCGGTCATGCGCAGCGGCAGGCGCTCGGCGTCGAGGATCTCGTCGCGGGCGATGTTGGTCAGCGAGATTTCCGAGGTCGAGATCAGGTAACGCTTCTGCTCACCCAATTGGGTGATGAACATGTCCTCTTCGAACTTGGGCAGCTGGCCGGTACCGTACAGGCTGTCGGCGTTGACGATCACCGGTACGTTGGTTTCCTGGTACTCATGCTCGCCGCTGTGCAGGTCGAGCATGAACTGGGCCAGGGCGCGGTGCAGGCGAGCCAGCGGGCCGCGCAGCACGGTGAAGCGCGAGCCGGACAGCTTGGCCGCGGTCTCGCCATCGAGCCACTTGTTGCGCGCACCCAGCTCAACGTGGTCGAGCACCTTGAAGTCGAACTGGCGCGGGGTACCCCAGCGCGCCTGCTCGACGTTGTCGTTCTCGTCGGCACCGGCCGGCACGTCATCGGCCGGCAGGTTCGGGATCCCCATAGAGATCGCTTCGATCTTCTCGCGCAGCTCGTCCAGCGCCACTTCCGAGGCCTTCAGCTCGTCGGCGAATGCAGCGACCTCGGCCATGATGGCCGACACGTCCTCGCCCTTGGCCTTGGCCTGGCCGATGGCCTTGGAACGGCTGTTGCGCAGGCTCTGCAGCTCCTGGGTACGCACCTGGATGCGCTTGCGATCGGCCTCCAGGGACTCCAGGGCAGACACGTCGAGCTCGAAGCCGCGGCTGGTGCGCAGGCGTTCGGCGAGGTCGGCGGGCTGGTGGCGGAGCAGGGCTGGATCAAGCATGGCAGGTGTCGTGGTGGGTATCAGGGATGGGATTATCGCTTGTTATACGGATTTCTGCCGCCCGGTTCATTCCCGCCGTGGCAGAATCGGGGCATTCCGTACTGGTCCGGTCCATGTCTGCACCCCGCTCGTCGTCCGCCAAGTCGTTTACCGTGCATATCCCGCGCAACGCCCTGAAGATCGCGGGCATCGCCTTCGGCGTGGGCGTGCTGCTGTTCGTGCTGGTCTGGTTCACCGGTCGCGACAAGGAATTCTTCCGCGCCGACCCGGCCGCACAGACCCCGCAGGAGACGGCGCAGGTGGAACCGCTGCCCGAACCGCTGGCTGCGGCCGCCGGTTCCAGCGACATGCCCGATGCCAAGCCGGCCCCGGTCGAGGAGGAAGCCCCGAAGCTGGTCGAAACCCCGCCGCCACCGCCGGCGCCCGTCGCTGAAGCGGCCCCGGTCGCACCGGCCCCGGCGCCGGCTGCCACAGGCAACAGCCAGCCGATGCCGATTGCCGGCCAGTCGCCTCCACCGGCCTACCCGGCCGCCGCGCTACGCGCCGGCGAGACCGGCAGCGTGGTGGTGCGCGTGGATGTGGATGCCACCGGCTATCCGAACAATGCCACGGTGATCCAGCGCAGCGGCTCACGCGAGCTCGACCGTGCCGCGACCGATGCGGTGCGCCGCTGGCGCTTCACCCCGGCGCAGAGCAACGGCCAGGCCGTACCGGGCAGCATTGAAGTGCCGTTCGACTTCAAGACCCAGTAACTGAACGTTTCCCGGCAGGCAAACTGAACCCTGCCGGTCGCGTTGACGCAACGCTGACACTTCCCGCCACTGGCCCGCGCAACACTCTCCCCGTCGTCCATTGACGGAAGGAGTTTGCGATGACCGCCACCACCCACGAAGACCTTCATTCGCCGCAGCTGCAGCAGGACGCCAGCGAACAGCACAAGCCCACGTCGCCCTGGATGTGGATCGCGCTGATCGTGGCGATGTTTGCCGCCGCGCTGCTCTGGCTGCGTCACTCGAACCAGGAAGACGTGGCGCCGGCACCGGTCGGCGAGCGCATGCTGCCCGCGCCCGAGCAGGCGCCGGTCGCCGATGTACAACAGCCTGCGGCCCGCCAGGCCGCAGCGGCCGGCAACCAGCGCAAGGCCCCCCCTGCCGTACGCAATCGCGAGGCACGCCCGCTGGCAGGCAACAGCAAGCCGACCTACCCCGCTGCCGCGCTGCGCAATGGCGTGCAGGGCAGCGTGATCGCCAGCCTGAATGTCGATGCCCGCGGCCAGGTCACCAATGCTGCGATTGTTTCGCGCAGCGGCGAGCGCAGCCGTGACCTGGATCGTGCGGTGCTGAGCGCCGTGCAGAACTGGAAGTTCCAGCCGGCGATGCATGAAGGCCGTGCAGTGGCCAGTGTGGTGCGGGTCCCGGTGGATTTCCGTACCGGACAGCGTTGATCGCGGACGAGGGGTTCGTGATGTTTAGACGGAGGCTTCGGCCTCCGTCCTTTTATGCGGAGAAGCGTGCCGACCAAGGTCGGCACCTACCGGGCGATGTGAGCGCGCCGACCGAGGTCGGCGCCTACCGGGCGATGTGAGCGTGCCGACCGAGGTCGGCGCCTACCGGGCGATGTGAGCGTGCCGACCGAGGTTGGCACCTACCGGAAAACCTGATCGGCCGATCAGGCCAGGTTGAAGCCGGCGCTGCGTGCCAGGCCGTCGAAGTCCGGGAAGGAGGTGGCGACGTTGGCGATGTCGTTGATGCGCACTTCGCCGTCGCTGATCTGGCCGGCAATGGCAAACGCCATGGCAATACGGTGGTCACCGTGGCTTTCGATGGTGCCGCTACACAGGCGCACGCCCCCGTGCAGGGTGGCGCCGTCTTCGGTCTCGTCCACCTGCATGCCCAGCGCACGCAGGCCGGTGGCCATCGCCGCAAGGCGGTCGGATTCCTTCACTCGCAGTTCGGCCGCACCGCTCACCACGGTCTGGCCCTCGGCGGCCGCGGCGGCCACGAACAGCGCCGGGAACTCGTCGATCATGTCCGGCACCAGCGCTTCCGGAATGCGTGCGCCCTTCAGCGGGGCGTAGCGCACCACCAGGTCGGCCACCGGTTCACCGCCCTGTTCTGCCGGGTTCTCTTCGCTGATGTCCGCACCCATCAGGCGCAGCGCATGCAGCAGGCCAGTGCGACGCGGATTCAGGCCGACCTGCTTCAGGCGCAGCTCGGAACCGGGAATGATGCTGGCGGCGACCAGGTAGAACGCGGCCGAAGAGAAATCGGCGGGCACCACGATATCCGTGGCGCGCAGGCGCTGGCCACCGCGCAGGCGGGCCTTGCCCGGCGAAAACGCGATGTCCACGCCGAATGCGGACAACATGCGCTCGGTGTAGTCGCGGGTCGGGTGCGGTTCGGTCACGCTGGTTTCGCCCTGCGCATACAGCCCGGCCAGCAGCACCGCCGACTTGACCTGCGCACTGGCCACCGGCGAGGCGAAATCGATGCCGTGCAGCGCTTGGCCACCATGCACGTGCAGCGGCGGCGTGCCGTCGTCCTGGGTGTCGATCCTTGCGCCCATCTGCGACAGCGGGCCGGTCACGCGGCGCATCGGGCGGCCGGACAGCGATTCATCGCCGATCAGCGTGCAGTCGAAGGCCTGGCCTGCCAGCAGGCCCGCCAGCAGGCGCATGCCGGTACCGGCATTGCCGCAGTCCAGCGGTGCCTGCGGCGCTTTCAGGCCGTCGATACCCACACCATGCACGATGCGCTGCGACGGGCTGGGGGTTTCGATGCGCACCCCCAGCTGGCTGAAGATGCGCGCGGTGGCGCGGGTGTCTTCGCCTTCCAGGAAGCCTTCGATGTGCGAGGTGCCATCGGCCAGCGCGGCAAACATCACCGAGCGGTGCGAGACCGACTTGTCGCCGGGAATGGTCAGGCTGCCCTGCAGCGGCTGGCCCTTGCGGGCAATCCAGTGTTGCGCGTTGCTCATCGTTCGATCATTCCGTAAACACCGGCAGCGCCGGCGATGCATCAGGGAGCGGCGGCTGTTGCCGCCACAGCAGCACTCAGGGCACGGCCACCGGATAGGAGCCCAGCACCTTGATCTGCGCCGAGTGCGCTTCCAGTTCGGCCAGCGCGGCCTGCATCGGCGCGTCGTCGATATGGCCGGCCAGGTCGATGAAGAAACCGTACTCCCACTTGCCGTGGTGTGACGGCCGCGACTCGATTCGGTTCATGCTGATGCCGTGGCGGGCGAACGGGCTGAGCACGTCGAACAGCGCACCGGGCTTGTCATGGATGAACACCAGCACCGAGGTGCGGTCGTGCCCGGAGGTCGGGAAAATGTTGCGGCCCACCACCAGGAAGCGGGTGGTGTTGTCGGCATCGTTCTGGATCGGCTTGGTGACCACCTTCTTCAGGCCGTAGACGTGGCCGGCGCTTTCGCCGCCGATGGCCGCCGCGTCGTCGGCGTTGCGCGCACGGCGCGCGCCTTCGGCGTTGCTCGACACCGGAATCTTCTCGGCCTTCGGCAGGTTGGCGCGCAGCCACGCCGAGGTCTGCATGAACGACTGCGGATGCGCGTAGATGCGCTCGATGTCCTCGATGCGGCCGCTGCGCGACATCAGGTACTGCTGCACGCGCAGCTCCACTTCGCCGCAGATCTTCAGGTTGGAGGTCAGGAACATGTCCAGGGTGATCTGTATGGTGCCCTGCCCCGAATTCTCCACCGGCACCACGCCGAAATCGGCGTTGCCCGCTTCCACTTCCTGGAACACCTCTTCGATGCTGGCCATCGGCAGGCCCAGCGCGGAGCGGCCGAAGTGCTTGAGCACGGCCTGCTGGCTGAAAGTACCTTCCGGGCCGAGGTAACCGATCTTCAGCGGCTCCTGCTGGGCCAGGCAGGCCGACATGATCTCGCGGTAGACGTGCACCAGCAGTTCATCGCTGAGCGGGCCTTCGTTGCGGTCCACCACCATGCGCAGCACCTGCGCTTCTCGCTCGGGGCGGTAGTAGTCGACGGCGGCGGCGAGCTTGCCCTTGGCCTTGCCGACCTGGTGGGCGAAGCGCGCGCGCTCGGCGATCAGGCTCTGGATGTCGCGGTCGATCTGGTCGATCTTCGAGCGCACATCGGCCAGCGCCAGCGGCGCCAGGGTGGGTGCCGGGTTCGAGATGGCCTTGGCCTTGCCCTTCGCCTTGGTGGGCACGCTGTCCTTGGCCGGTTCGGCCTTCTTCGGCGCCTTCTTGCTGGATTTGCTGCTTGCCATCGGAATTCCTTGTTGCGGGGCACGCACCCGACGGTGCGCGCCGTTCATTGCTCAGCCGTGACGCTGCTGGAAATCGGCCATGAAGGCGACCAGCGCTTCGGCCCCGGCCAGCGGCATGGCGTTGTACAGCGAGGCACGGATGCCACCGACGACCTTGTGCCCCTTCAGCGCCAGCAGGCCAGCGGCCTTGGCCTCGGCCACGAAGCGGGCATCGAGATCGGCATCTGGCAGGAAGAACGGGATGTTCATCCGCGAACGGGCCGCGTGTGCAACCTCATTGCGGTAGAAGCCGCCGGAGCCGTCGATGGCGCCGTACACCAGCGCGGCCTTGGCGGCATTGCGCCTGGCGAACTCGGCCACGCCGCCCTCGGCCAGCATCCACTTGAACACCAGGCCGGCCAGGTACCAGTTCCAGGTTGGCGGGGTGTTGAGCATCGAATCGCGGGCGACATGCGAGCGGTAATCGAAGATGTCCGCGCGTGGCTGGCCACTGCGCTCGAGCAGGTCGCGGCGGATGATCATCACCGCGATGCCGACCGGGCCCAGGTTCTTCTGCGCGCCGGCATAGATCACACCGTAGCGGCGCACGTCCAGCGGCTCGCTGGCGATGGACGAGCTGAAGTCGGCGATCAGCGGAACGTTGCCGGTGTCGGGCACATCACGGAACTCGACGCCGTGGATGGTCTCGTTGGCGGTGATGTGCACGTAGGCGGCATCGGGTGACAGCTGCCAGTCGGCGCGCGGCGGCAGCGTGCGATAGCCATCGGCCTCGCTGCTGGCGGCGATGTTGACGTCCACGTAGACACCGGCCTGCCTGACCGCGGTCTTGCCCCAGTGGCCACTGACCACGTAGTCGGCACGCTGGCCGGGGGCGGCGAAGTTCAGCGGGATCAACGCCTGCTGGGTGGTGGCACCACCGGACAGGAACAGCACCGCATAGTCTTCGGGAATATCGAGCAGGCGACGCAGGTCGGCCTCGGCCTCGGCGGCCACGGACATGAATTCTGCGCCGCGATGGCTCATTTCCACGATCGAAGCGCCGGACCCGTGCCAGTCCAGCATTTCCGCCTGCGCCTGGCGCAGGACCGATTCCGGCAAGGTCGCAGGGCCGGCACTGAAGTTGAACGCGCGCGTCATGTCACACCTGTGGGGCAAGACCCCTAGTATGCCGCAGTGCACCAGCCTTGCGGCCTTGTGCGGCAAGGGAAATTTGGTTTCATCGGAATCCATTGGCCGTCCGCATGGACCGGTAGTCGCCGACCTTGGTCGGCATACGCCGTCAGGCGTCATGCCCGCCGACGGAGCGTGCCGACCAAGGTCGGCACCTGCCAGGGCGGGCCCAGCGGATACAGATCAGCGTGCGCCGAACCAGAGCAGCAGGCTGAGCAGCGCGGCCAGCAGCAGCGCACTGACCAGCAGCCACGGCCAGCGCCGCACCCTGCGCGGCGCGGCCGGCAGCACCGGCGCCTGTTCCACGTCCTCGCCCGACTCGTCCTCGACCGGCAACGACCGTCGGCGCGGATCATGCGGCACTTCCAGCACGAAACGGTGCTGGCCATCGAACACCACCTGGTCGCCGGCCTGCAGCCAGCAATGGCGCACGGCCACGCCATTGACGCGGGTGCCGTCGGCACTGCCGAGGTCGCGCAGCAGCACGCGTTCGCCGTGCACTTCCACGCGGGCATGCTGCTCGGCAAAAGCCGGGTCATCGATGGCGATGTCGGCCTCGTTGCCACGCCCGATCAGGCGGGCCCGCGACAGGGTGAAGCTGCGGCCATGATGGAGACCGCCGACACCGCGCAGCAGCCGCTGCTGCTCGTCGCTGCCATCTTCGGCTTTCGGCGCAGGCGCCTGCAGCAGGCTTTCGACCTCGCCCTGCAGGACCATCTCCACGCCATCCACATACACCGCATCGCCTGCACGCAGCAGGGCCATCCGGCGTACCGGGCGACCGTTGACGTGGACGCCGCGGATGCCGTTGCCGACCTGCAGCCAGAGGCCGCGATCATCCATGCAGAACTGGGCCAGCAGCAGTGCGCCGTGGCCAGGATCTCCGAGCCGCACGCTGCCGTTGGCCTGGCGCACGATGCGCTGCACCCCGGGCCGCAAGGGCTGGTCGGGCTGTTGTTGTTGACTGAAGTGAACAAGCAGGTTCTGCACGCGGCGCAGCCTAGCAGGTTGGTCGCCAACGAAGAAGAACCCACGATGAGTGCTTGGCGCGGCGGCCCTTGATGCGCACAATGCTTGCCCTCTTCGACCATCCCCGCCCTGCGCCAGGAGCCTGCATGTCCACCATCGATGTCCGCCACGCCCACGCCCTGCCCGATGCACAGGCGCGCGCCGCGATCGAACAGGTCGCTGCCAAGCTGTCCGAGCGCTTTGGCCTGAAGTCGTCCTGGACCGCCGACGTACTGAACTTCTCCGGCAGCGGCGTGGACGGTGCGATCGAACTGCAGCCGGGCGCGGTGCGCGTAACCGCCAAGCTGGGCTTCCTGCTGTCGGCGATGAAGGGCATGGTCGAAGGCGAGATCCAGCGTGTGCTGAAGGAAAAGCTGGGCTGAACCCCGGCGGCGGCCGTCACGGCCGTGCAACGCCGGTGCGCGCTACTCTCGGGGGCAGGCCCAACTCCCACGGGAAGTGCGATGAACCACTACGAGAACGACGACCGCCGCAACGACGATGCCTCTTTCGGTGACCAGGCCGAGCGCTTCTCGCGCAAGCTGAGCGATTCGGCCCAGCAGGTCTGGCTGGCCGGGTTGGGTGCGCTGGGTCGCGCCCAGGCCGAGGGCAGCCGCTTCTTCGACGGCCTGGTGAAGGAAGGCGAAGCCTGGGAAGCCCGCCGCCGTGAACGCAACGGCGACCAGGGCCCGGGCTGGCGTGACAATGTCGAGACCTCGCTGGACGAGGCCCGCGAGAAGGCCTCCGGCACCTGGAACAAGGTCGAGAAGGCCTTCGATGACCAGGTGCAGGGCGTACTCAAGCGCCTGCATGTACCCACCGCCGACGAAGTGACCGCGCTGGAGGCGCGCATTGATGCCCTGCACGCGCGCCTGGCCAAGCTGGAAAACCGCGCCGCGTCCGGCACCGATGCCCCTGCTCCGGGCAGCCATCAGTCACCGGACAGCGTGCCCTGACCACGATTGTTGCAATGCAATAAAAATTGATTGACAATCGCGAGCAACCCGCCAATCGCTTCGGCTGCCGTTTGTTCCCTCCCCTCACGGCTTCAGGATTGGCGGGTTTTTCGTGCCCGCTGTACGCCGATCTGCGCGCTCCATCACGCTTTCTGTCAGGAACATCCTGACCCGGCCAGGCACCGCGACCTTTACACTGTCGTTCTCCGCTTTCGCCCCTTCCGCCCTACTCCTGCATGCTCCCCTGGATCCTGGCCCTGCTGTCGGCCCTGCTTAGCTGTTTCCTGGCCGTTGTCTATCTGTGGTGGGTCAAGCGGCGGCAGAAGGAGATGCAACTCGGCCTGCAGGCCCTGGCGGGCATGCATTGGCGCGAATTCTCCGTTCTGGTCAAGCGCATGCTGCGCGAACAGCGCGGCCTGCGTGAACTGATCGATCCGGCGGAAGAAGCCCGCGAGCCAAGCAGCGATTTCATGCTCAGCGATGGCCCCAACCACTGGCTGGTGTCGTGCAAGCATGGCCTGGCCTACCGCATCGGCACCGCCGCAGTGAACGAGCTGGGTGCGGCCGCGCGCCTGGCCGGGGCCAAGGGCGGCGTGCTGCTGACCGAAGGCCGCATCGAGCGCGACGGCCGCAGCGCCGCCGAGAAGCAGGCGGTTGAAGTGCTGGACGGCCCGCGCCTGTGGCCATTGCTGCAGCCTTACCTGCCCGGCGACATCGAAGCGCGCGTGCGCGCCAGCGCCCGGCACGAAGCGCTGCGCCGCATCGCCATCGCCGCACTGGGTTCGGCAACGCTGGGGCTGCTGGTTGGCCTGGGCCTGCAGGGCCTGCGTGTGGAAGAGGCCGCGCCGGTTGCTGCAGCGCCGGTGGTGGCGACGCCTTCAACGGCGCCTGCGGCGAAACCTGCTGGCACCGCGGCAGTGCTCCCGGCCGCCCCTGCACCCGCGGCTGCCGTCGCCCCGGCGGTCGACGCGCGCAGCAATCCCAATCCGGATGCAGCCACGCTGGAGCGCTTCCAGGCCGATCTGGCCCGCGCTCTGGCCGGCAAGCCCGGCATCGCCAGCGGTGTCTGGCTGACCCGGCAGACGCTGGCGATCAACCGCACCGGCGAACTGGACGCGGTGTGGCCGCAGGTCTGCGAGGAAGTGCTGCACTACCCCGCCCTGCGCAACGTGCGCATCCAGCTCAATGCCCGCCCCGGCGTGGATGAGCCGGTGCGCTGGCGGCAGTGCGCCACGTATTGATGGGGCAACATCCACGCATGGCGTGGATCTACTGAATCCCGATACACGAATCTCTGGTAGATCCACGCCATGCGTGGATGCCTTTGCAGAGTCGAGCCACGCTCGACTCATCGCGCAACGCGCGAACAGCAGCCGACCATGGGCTGGGCTCTACAAGGCGCCTGCTCAGCCCAATGCTGCGAGATGGGCGATGTAACTGGAGCGGGATTCGCCGGCCGCCCTGGCCTGCGCATCCAGCCTGGCCAGGATGCGACGCGGCAGGCTGATGTTGACCCGCTCGATGGTGTCGTCCAGCAGAGATGGATCAATGCAGATGTAGGCAAGAATCCAGGCCGTACCACTGGGAGCCTCGGCGACGATCTTCTGTGGCGCAGAAGGACTGGGAATCGAGCGCCCCTCATCCAGGGCCGCATCGATCCAGGCAAGCGCAGACTCCTCGGCCGCGCTGAGCGCATCGTCAAGCGTGTCGGCTGCCGAGAAGCACCCCGGCAGATCGGGAACGATGACCCCCCACGCGGTGCGTTCATCGCCGGCCTCAATCAAGACTGGATAGCGCATGGGACCTCCTACGTCAGTCCTGCGAGCTTCCGCCACGCCTGAACCAGCCCCTTGCCCAGATCCTTTCTGGGGTGAGGCACGGTGATGATGTAAGGCCACTGCGGGTGCACGAATACATGATGGGATCCGCGAATCCTGCAACAGGTCCAACCTGGCGCCTGAAGATCCCGGATGAGGTCCCTGCTCTTCATGCAGGGACGATACACATCGTACACACGCACCAACAGAGTTCGAGACGACAGCCGTACCGGACCAGTAGATCCACGCCATGCGTGGATGGCATCCCTAGCGAGCGCCCGGCGCGAAGCGCGCAACCAGGTCCCAGGCATCCCCCAGGAACACCTGCCGCACGCGGGTGATCGGCTGATCGCCACGCCAGGTCAGGCGCTCGATCACCAGGCAGGCGGTGCCCGGTTTCACGTCCAGCAGCCTGGCCGTGGCGGTGTCCGCACCCCAGGCGCTGATGCGGTGCTGGGCACGGGTCCACGACACATTCTGCAGCAGCCAGCTGCCCGGCGCGGTGGTGCTGAAGTCGACCTCCAGTACCTCGGGCACGCCGACCGGACTGATCAGGCGGTGCTCCAGCGCCAGCGGACGGCCATCGGCCAGGTGCAGGCAGCGCATCGCCAGCAGCTTCTCGCTGCCGGCCAGCTCCACTTCACCGGCATTGCCGGCGTCGGCCAGGCGCAGCTCGCGCTGCAGCAGGCGGTACGCGTACTGGTGGCCGCGCGAGCCGACTTCCATCGCGATATCCGGAATTTCCAGCGCCACCTGCTCCAGGTGCGGCGGCTGCCGCGCTACGAACGAACCCGCACGACGGCGGCGCTCGATCATGCCGCTCTCGGCCAGCGCGGTCAGCACCTTGTTCACCGTCATCCGCGAGCAGCCGTACTGCTCCATCAGCTCGTGCTCGTAGGGAATACGGAAGCCCGGCGCCCACTCTCCACTGAGGATGCGGCTTTCCAGATCGCTGCGGATACGCTGGTTGAGCGTGGCGGACTTGCTGGCCTTCACGTAATGGGATCCCGGTGGCGGAGGCGATCAGCCCAGCACGCCCTTCAGGGCGGCGGCGAAGGCGGTGGTGATCGCCTCGCGCTGCAGGTGGCGGCCCTCGGCCACGCAATGGCGGCCATGCCGCCAGACCGATCGCAGCGCGCCATTACGTGCGGCGAACACCCAGCTGTCAAGCCATGCGTCATCCTGTCGCGCCTGCAGCGCGGGGTGTGCGGCATCCAGTTCGACCAGATCGGCACTGGCGCCCACCTGCAGGCCAGCCGCCACGCCCAGCGCCTGTGCGCCACCGTGCAGTGCACCTTCGAACAGGAAGCGACCGGTGCTGCGGGTGGCATCCGGCGCCAGCACGTTGCGACCGCGCAGGGTCAGGCGCTGGCCGTATTCGAGCAGGCGCAGCTCTTCGGCCGCGTTGATCAGCACATTGGAATCGGAGCCGATGCCGAAGCGCCCGCCCTCGCGCGCAAAGGCCTGCATCGGGAACAGGCCGTCGCCCAGGTTGGCTTCGGTGATCGGGCACAACCCGGCCACGGCACGGCTGGCCACGATGGCCGCGCGCTCGTCGTCGGTGATGTGGGTGGCATGCACCAGGCACCAGCGCGCATCCACCGGCGCATGGTTGTACAGCCACTGCACCGGCCGCTGGCCGCTCCAGGCCAGGCAGGCCTCGACTTCGCGCACCTGCTCGGCGATATGGATATGCACCGGGCCGTCGGTGAGCGGCAGCAGCGCGCCCAGTTCCTCGCCGGTAACCGCGCGCAGGCTGTGCGGGGCGATGCCAAGCACCGCATCAGGCAGCGCGGCCAACGCCGGCTTGGCGGAATCCAGCAACTGCGCGAAGCCGTCTACATCGTCGATCAGGCGACGCTGCGCGGGGTTCGGCGGCGCCCCGCCGAAATCGGCATGCGCATAGAACACCGGCAGCAGGGTCAGACCGATACCGGTCTGGTCGGCGGCGGCGGCAATCCGTGCACTCATCTCGGCACGGTTGGCATAGGCGTGGCCATCGGCATCGTGATGCAGGTAATGGAACTCGCCGACCCGGGTGAAGCCGCTTTCCAGCATTTCCATGTAGGCCTGGGCGGCGATGGCCTGCACCGCATCCGGGCGCAGATGGGCCAGGAAGCGGTACATCAGCTCGCGCCAGCTCCAGAAGCTGTCGCCGTCACCGCCGCCGATCTCGGTCAGGCCGGCCATGCCGCGCTGGAACGCGTGGCTGTGCAGGTTGGGCAGGCCCGGCACCAGGATGCCGACGCGGGTGTCACCGCCCTGCGCGGCCTGCCCCTTGCTGATTGCCGTGATGCGGCCGTCCCGCACCTGCAGGCGGACATCGCGGGCCCAGCCCTCGGCCAGCAGGGCGTGGGTGGCATGGAAACTGAGCAGGGAACGCGAATCGGACATGGCTGGACAACCCGAAATGGACGCCTATATTGTATAGACATATAAGCACAGCCGCGTTGTGGATGCCATGCACGTCGATACCCTCTGGTCCAACGTTCACCTGATCACCCTCGATGGCGAGGGCCTGGGTGTCATCCGCGATGGCGTACTGGCCTGCGCCGAGGGCCGCATCGTCCACGTCGGCGCTGCCGGCAGCGATGCGCACCTGCAGCCGACCACCCGCATCGACGGCGAAGGTCGCTGGATCTCGCCGGGCCTGATCGACTGCCACACCCACCTGGTCTACGCCGGCAACCGCGCCAACGAATTCGAGCAACGCCTGCAGGGCGTCAGCTATGCCGAGATCGCCCGCGCCGGCGGCGGCATCGTCTCCACCGTGCGCGCCACCCGCGCTGCCACGCCCGAGCAACTGGCCAGCGAGAGCCGCCCGCGCCTGCTGGCGATGCGCGCCGAAGGCGTGACCACGATCGAGATCAAGTCCGGCTACGGCCTGACCCTGCCCGACGAACGCAAGCAGCTGCAGGTTGCACGCACGCTGGGCGAGGAATGCCGGGTCAACGTGGTGACCACCTTCCTCGGTGCACACGCGATTCCGCCGGGCCGCGAGGCACAGGAGTACACCGACGAGGTGTGCGAGGTGATGATTCCGGCCATCGCCGCCGAAGGCCTGGCCGAAGCGGTGGACGTGTTCTGCGAGAACATCGCCTTCTCGCCCGCGCAGGCGCGGCAGGTCTTCGAAGCGGCGCGCGCCAACGGGCTGGCGGTGAAGATCCATGCCGAGCAGCTGAGCAACCAGCATGGCGCCGAACTGGCGGCCGGTTTCGGTGCGCTCTCCGCCGACCATATCGAACATCTGGACGATGCCGGGATCGCCGCGATGGCCGCTGCCGGTACCGTCGCCGTGCTGCTGCCCGGTGCTTTCTATTTCACCCGCGATACCACCCTGCCGCCGATCGCCGCGCTGCGTGCGGCCGGCGTGCCGCTCGCGCTGGCCACCGACAGCAACCCGGGCACTTCGCCGCTGACCAGCCCGCTGCTGGCGATGAACATGGGCGCCACCCTGTTCCGCCTGACCGTAGATGAGTGCATCGCCGGCTTCACCCGTGAAGCGGCGCGCGCACTGGGCCACGGCGAGCGCATCGGCCGCCTGGCCGTGGGCATGGACTGCGACCTGGCGATCTGGGATATCGATGCGCCCGCCGACCTGGTCTATCGCATTGGATTCAACCCGCTGCACGCGCGCGTGGTGCGCGGGCAGCCCGACCTGCCTGCCTCCTGGAGCAACGCATGAGCAACACCCTGGTTCTTCGCCCCGGCCATGTCACTCTCGCCCAGTGGCGGCAGGTCTATCGCGGTGCGCCGCTTGCACTGGACCCGGCCGCGCTGCCGGTGGTGCGCGCCAGCGCTGCGGCGGTGGCCGCCATCGTCGCCAAAGGCGCACCGGTGTATGGCATCAACACCGGCTTCGGCAAGCTGGCCAGCGTGCGCATCGAGCGCGAGGACCTGGCCACCCTGCAGCGCAATATCGTGCTCTCGCACGCTGCCGGCGTGGGCGAGCCAATGCCGGCCAGCGTGGTGCGGCTGATGATGGCGCTGAAGCTGGTCAGCCTGGCGCAGGGCGCTTCCGGCGTGCGCGAGGAAACCCTGCTGCTGCTCGAAGCGATGCTCATCAAGGGCGTGCTGCCGGTGGTGCCGGCGCAGGGTTCGGTCGGCGCCTCGGGCGACCTCGCGCCGCTCTCGCATCTGGCCAGCGTGATGCTGGGCGTCGGCGAAGCGTTCATTGGTGACCAACGTCTGCCGGCAACCGACGCACTGGCGCGTGCCGGCCTGCAGCCGATCGAGCTGGGCGCAAAGGAAGGCCTGGCGCTGCTCAACGGCACCCAGTTCTCCACCGCCTACGCGCTGGCCGGCCTGTTCGAGATCGAGACCGTGTTCCAGGCCGCGCTGGTCACCGGCGCGCTGTCGGTGGAAGCGGCCAAGGGCTCGGATACCCCGTTCGACCCGCGCATCCACGCCATCCGCGGCCAGCGCGGGCAGATTGCCGCTGCCGCGACGCTGCGCGCGCTGATGCAGGGCTCGGACATCCGCGAATCGCACCGCGACAACGATGTGCGCGTGCAGGACCCGTACTGCCTGCGCTGCCAGCCGCAGGTGATGGGCGCGGCGCTGGACATCCTGCGCCAGGCCGCAACCACGCTGGAAATCGAAGCCAACGGCGTCTCCGACAATCCGCTGGTGTTCACCGACACCGGCGAAGCACTGTCCGGCGGCAACTTCCACGCCGAGCCGGTGGCCTTCGCCGCCGACATGCTGGCGATGGCGGTGTGCGAGATCGGCTCGATCAGCGAGCGCCGCCTGGCGATGCTGGTGGACCCGGCGCTGTCCGGCCTGCCGGCGTTCCTGACCCCGCGCCCGGGCCTGAATTCCGGCTTCATGATTCCGCAGGTGACCGCGGCTGCACTGGTCTCGGAAAACAAGCAGCGCGCCTACCCGGCCAGCGTTGATTCAATCCCGACCTCGGCCAACCAGGAAGACCATGTGTCGATGGCCGCGCACGGCGCACGCCGCCTGATGCAGATGGCCGAGAACGCCGCCAACGTGATCGGTATCGAACTGCTGGCCGCAGCACAGGGCTGCGACTTCCACGCCCCGCTGCGCTCCAGTGCCGCGCTGGAAAGCGTGCGCGCCACCCTGCGTGCGCAGGTGCCGACACTGGAAGAAGACCGCTACTTCCATCCGGACATGGTGACCGCCACGAATCTGGTGCGCAGCGGCGCGCTGGCGCAGGGCTTGGCGGAGCTGCTGCCAACCGTGGAGCCGCAGGCATGAATGCCCACCCCGAATGGCTGACGATCCATGAGGGCGATGCCCCGTTGATCGTCAGCTTCCCGCATACCGGCAGCGAGCTGCCGCATGAGCTGATGGGCGACTACCACTCGCCGTGGCTGGCCCGTCGTGACGCCGATTGGTGGGTGCACGATCTGTACGACTTTGTGCGTGGCATGGGCGCGACCACGGTGCGCTCGGCAATCTCGCGTTCGGTGATCGATCTCAACCGTGACCCCAGCGGAGTCTCGCTGTACCCCGGCCAGAACACGACCGGCCTGTGCCCGCTGACCACCTTCGACAACCAGCCGCTGTACCACGCCGGACGCGAACCGGATGACGCCGAGATCGCGCGGCGTCGCGACACGTATTTCCTGCCTTACCACGATGCGCTGACCGCGCAGATCACCCGCCTGCGCGCGAAGTTCGGCACGGTGGTGGTGTACGACGCACATTCGATCCGCTCACATATTCCGCACCTGTTCGACGGCGAACTGCCGCAGTTCAACCTGGGTACCGCTGGCCCGTCTGGCGCGCCGGACACGTCCTGCGACAACGCCTTGAGCGACGTGGTGGAGAACCTGCTGAAGATCAGTGGCATGAGCCAGGTGCGCAACGGCCGCTTCAAGGGCGGCTGGATCACCCGCCACTACAGCAACATCGCCGGCGGCGTGCACAGCCTGCAGATGGAGCTGGCCTGCCGCGGCTACATGCACGAACCCCTGCCGGACCAGGTGGACGAGCACAGCTGGCCCACCCCGCTCGACCCCGACCACGCCGCACCGCTGCGCCACACCCTGGCGCAGGTGCTCAATGCCTGCCTTGAATTCGCTACGAACCGGAGCGCCGCATGACCCGCAACGACCCGTCCCGCACCATCACCGCGCCGACCGGCACCACGCTGAACGCCAAGAGCTGGCTGACCGAAGCGCCGCTGCGCATGCTGATGAACAACCTGCACCCCGATGTGGCCGAGCGCCCGCAGGAACTGGTGGTGTACGGCGGCATCGGCCGCGCCGCACGCGACTGGGAGAGCTTCGATGCCATCGTCGAAACGCTCAAGCGCCTGGACGACGACCAGACCCTGCTGGTGCAGTCGGGCAAGCCGGTGGGCGTGTTCCGCACCCACGCCGATGCGCCGCGCGTGCTGATCGCCAATTCCAACCTGGTACCGCGCTGGGCCAACTGGGACCACTTCAACGAGCTGGATAGGAAGGGCCTGGCCATGTACGGCCAGATGACCGCAGGCAGCTGGATCTACATCGGCGCGCAGGGCATCGTGCAGGGCACCTACGAGACCTTCGTGGAGATGGGGCGCCAGCATTTCGGTGGCGACCTGACCGGGAAGTGGCTGTTCACCGGTGGCCTCGGCGGCATGGGCGGCGCACAGCCGCTGGCCGCCGTGATGGCCGGCGCCTCCTGCCTGGCCGTCGAGTGCCGCAAGAGCAGCATCGACATGCGCCTGCGCACCGGCTACCTGGACACCTGGACCGACAACCTGGACGAAGCGCTGCGCCTGATCGATGAAGCCTGCAAGGCCGGCACGCCGAAGTCGGTGGGCCTGCTCGGCAACGTCGCCGACGTGCTGGCCGAACTGCTCAAGCGCGGCGTGAAGCCGGACCTGCTGACCGACCAGACCTCCGCGCACGACCCGGTGAACGGCTACCTGCCGCAGGGCTGGACCGTCGAGCAATGGGACGAAAAGCGCGTGTCCGCGCCGAAGGAAGTGGAGAAAGCAGCGCGCGCGTCGATGGCCAACCATATCCGCGCCATGCTCGGCTTCCACGCACTCGGCGTGCCGACCGTGGACTACGGCAACAACCTGCGGCAGATGGCGCTGGAAGAAGGCGTGGAGAACGCGTTCGACTTCCCCGGCTTCGTGCCGGCCTACATCCGCCCGCTGTTCTGCCGCGGCATCGGCCCGTTCCGCTGGGCGGCACTGAGTGGCGACCCGGAAGACATCGCCAAGACCGATGCCAAGGTGAAGGAACTGATTCCGGACAATCCCCACCTGCACCGCTGGCTGGACATGGCCGCCGAGAAGATCAAGTTCCAGGGCCTGCCGGCGCGCATCTGCTGGGTCGGCCTGGGTGATCGCGATCGACTCGGACTGGCCTTCAACGAGATGGTCGCCAACGGCGAACTGAAGGCGCCGGTGGTGATCGGCCGCGACCACCTGGACAGCGGCAGCGTGGCGTCGCCAAACCGCGAAACCGAAGCGATGGCCGATGGCTCCGACGCGGTGTCCGACTGGCCGCTGCTGAACGCCCTGCTCAACACCGCCAGCGGCGCGACCTGGGTCTCGCTGCACCATGGCGGCGGCGTGGGCATGGGCTTCTCCCAGCATGCCGGCATGGTGATCGTCTGCGACGGTACCGAGGCAGCGGCGAAGCGGATTGGCCGCGTGCTGTGGAACGACCCGGCCACCGGCGTCATGCGCCACGCCGATGCGGGGTATGACATCGCGATCGACTGTGCGAAGGAAAAGGGACTGGATCTGCCGGCGATCCTGGGCTGATCGCAGGGGTGCCGGCCCGCGGCCGGCACGACCCGAAAACACCTGTAGAGCCGAGCCATGCGCGGCTCATTTTTCCGGGTGCATGATGCCTGGCCCGAAGGCAGCCGAGCATGGGCTCGGCTCTACATGCCAAGATGCGCCATCACCGCTGATGGATCACCGCGATGTACCGCACCTTTGCTGCTGCATTGCTCTGCGTCCTGTTCGCTGCTCCGCCCGCATCAGCGAGTGACCTCTCCGCCGGCCTCTCTACCCAGCTCGACGCCCAACTGCAGGCCAACCTCGAACGCTACGGCATCGCCGGTCAGGCGGTACTGGTCGCCCACAACGGCCAGGTGCTGTACCAGGGCGCCAGCGGCGAACGTGATCGCGCTACGCACACACCTGCCACCGTCGATTCCATCTTCGCCGCGCAGTCCATGGCTAAATTGCTGACAAGCACGCTGGTGATGCAACTGGTGGACCAGGGCAAGGTGGATCTTGACGCGCCGGCCAGCCGTTATGTTCCGGACCTGCCGATTGCATGGCAGGCGATCCACGTGCGTGATTTCCTCAACCACAGCTCGGGTATCGGCGAGTACTACAACCGGGTGGATAACCGCTGGGTGAGCAAGGGCTACCCCGGTGTAGCGCCTGACCTTGGCACTGCGCTGAAGGTGGCCGGCGCTGCACCGATGCAGTTCGCCACCGGCAGCCGCGTGCAGTACACCCAGGCCAACTACCTGGTGCTGACGGCGTTGCTGGAAGCGCACTACCGCAAGCCCTACCCGGCCATCGCGCGCGAACGCATCCTGCAGCCATTGAAGATGGCCAGCACCTCGTGGGGCGTTGCCAGCGTGCCGGCCCGGCGCGCGGCGGTGCCGTACATCGGCAAGGATGGCCAACTGCAGCCTGCCAATGAAGATCCTTGGCCGGACTACGGCTGGGGCCATGCCGATCTGCAGACCACCGTGGGCGACATGAACCGCTTCCTGCAGGCGCTGGCGACCGGCACGCTGGTGCGTACGGAGACCCTGGAAATGCTCTGGCAGCCGCAGAAACTGAGCGGTGGCGGCAGCAATTTCTTCTCCACCGGATGGGACACCACCCGCAGCGACGGCTACACCCAGGTCGGCCATGATGGCGGCACCCGTGTACGTGCGCGGCTGGCGTACAAGGACACGCTGGCCGACGGCTACTGGGTGTTCGTGTACCTGACCAACGGCAGCGCCCGCAATGTCTGGTCCAGCACGCTGGTGGAGAGCACGATGGCGGTCGCGGCGCCGCAGGCGTTTCCGCACGCGGTGCTGTCCGAGGGGCTGGTCGCGTATGCGCTGGATGATGATGCAGTCGCTGCCCAGGCGATACGCAGTTGGTTGCGCGATAACAACCGGGTGGCGGGCAGCGAGCTGGAACGAGCGATCAACGCCAGCGGCTATGCCATCCGCGAGAGCCTTGGTGCACGCAGGGCGTTGAAGGTATTCGCCCTCAACACCGAGCTGTATCCGGATTCGGCCAATGTGTGGGACAGCCTGGCCGAGTGTCATGCGGCATTGGGCGAGAAGGAAGCAGCTGATCAGTTCTACGCAAAGTCGAAGACGCTGACGAAACCCTCGCCATAAACCCTGCTGTAGAGCCGAGCCCATGCTCGGCTGCTCTTCGTCGCGATGGCAGACAACCCGCGCTGCGCGCGATTAGCCGAGCGAGGGCTCGGCTCTACAGGAACGCGGCGGGCGGCCATACGCCGCCGATGGGTGACGTGGCGCCGTCGACCTGTTAACTTGCGCGACACTTTCGTGGTTTACAGCATTTCCGCATGTCGCTCTCGTCGTACCGCCCCACCCCGTCGCTGTTGTTCCTGGCCGTTTCCCTCGGCCTCGCCTCCACCGCCGCGGCCGCGCCGCAGGCCACCACGCTGGATGCCGTGCAAGTCACTGCTGGCGATGCCAGCGCGCAGGCGCGCGAGGCGCTGAAGCGCGTACCCGGCGCCAGCAACGTCATCGACGTGGCCAAAGCCGACAGCCGACTGTCCAGCAATGCCGATGTGCTGGCCTACCAGCCGGGCATCAGCGCGCAGTCGCCGGGCAACGAGGGCACCAAGATCTCGATCCGGGGCTCGGGCATCAACCGCGGGCCGGGCGCGCATGCCTCGGGCATTGCGGTGTCGATCGACGGCCTGCCGCTGACCGGCCCAGGTGGCACGCCTTACGAACTGCTGGAACCCCTGTGGCTGTCGCGCGTGGAAGTCCTGCGCGGCGCCAACGGCTTCGAGCGCGGCGCGCTCGCGCTGGGCGGTGCCATCGACTACGTCAGCCGCAGCGGCCGTGATTCGGCGGGCGTGCAGCTGCACTACGAAGCCGGCAGCCGTGGCTACCAGAAGCGTGGCCTCAGCTGGGGCGGCGTCAACGGTAATGTCGACTACTTCCTGGCCTACACCGATACCGAGTTCGACGGTTACCAGCGCCATGCGCACGGCGACGGCAAGGGCGCGATGGCCAACATCGGCTGGCAGATCACGCCCGATCTGCAGACGCGCTTTTTCGTGCGCTACCGCGAAACCAATCACGAAACGCCCGGTCGCTTGACCCGCGACCAGATCCGCAACGATCCACATGCCGCGAATGCGGCCAACCTGGCCATCGATGCGCGCCGCCCGCAGCCGGGCAGCACCTGGGTGGGCAATGTCACCACGCTGCAGATCGATGAGGATTCGTCGCTGCAGGCCGGGCTGGTCTACCACACCTACCCGATGGACTTGAACGAGAGCCTGTACCGGCAGCAGCTGGACTACGCCAACCTCAACGCCACACTGGACTACCGCCACCGCCACCGGCTGTTCGGGCTGGACAGCGAGACCACGGTCGGCCTGCGCGTCACCCATGACCTGGATGCCGATGTGCGCGAGTCGCTGCGCTTTGCCAGCAACGGCTATACCGCCGGCACGCGCACGCGCGACTTCCGCCACCACGGCACCGACAGCACACTGCACGTCAGCAACACCCTCGCCTTCAATGACCGCCTGCGCATGCAGGCTGGGCTGGCGCTGATCAACACCCGCCGCGATGTGCAGGTGACCTGGCCAAGCAGCGGCGGCCGCCTGCGTGACCACGACTGGGACTACGCACCGCGACTGGGCTTTACCTGGCAGCACAGCGCGCAGACCCAGTGGTTCGGCAACCTCAGCCGTTCGGTGGAGGCACCGCACCCGTGGTCGATGATCTGGGGCTCGAACCAGTACTTCGGGCCGGGCGATGGCCCGTCTACCGGCCGCCAGCGCGCGCCGGTGCCGATGCAGAACCAGACCGCCACCACGCTGGAACTGGGCGCGCGCGGTGATGCGGCGCTGGGTCGCTGGGAACTGACCGGCTACTACGCCCACGTGAACCACGAACTGCTGAGCGTCGAACTGCAACCGCTGCCGAACCTGTTCATCGCCGAGAACAATGCCAGCCCCACCGTGCACCGCGGTATCGAAGCCGGATTGGACAGCACGCTGTGGCAGGCTGCGCCGGGCCGCCTGTCGCTGCGCCAGGCGTATACTTTCAGCGACTTCCGCTACCGCCACGATGCACGTTTCGGCAGCAACCGCCTGCCCGGCCTGCCGCGCCACGCCTACCAGGCCGAGCTGCGCTTCGATCATGCATCCGGCCTGTACGCGGCACTGAACACCGAATACGCCTCGCGCATCGCGGTGGACTACGCCAACAGCTACTGGGCCGACAGCCATTTTATTTTCGGCAGCCGCATCGGCTACGACGCACCCGGTGGCCGCTGGCAGGCCTGGGCGGAGATGCGCAACCTCGGCAACCGCCGCTACGCCGCTACGGTCACGCCGGGCTACGACGACGCCGGCAAGGATGTTGCGCGCTCGACCCCGGGCGAAGGTCGTGGCCTCTATGCAGGCGTGCGCTGGCGCTTTGAGTGATTGGCGCAGGCGGCGCCGGGTGTGATCCGGCGCCGTCGTTCCAGGGTCAGCCGATACGCCAGGACGGCAGGCGCTCGCTGCGCTTCCAGATGGAAGGCGCGAAGCCGACCAGCACCAGTGCCGCCAGCCACTTCGGTGAGGTATTGAGCAGTGTCGAGGTGAGCGAGCCATCGACGGGAGCCGCCATTTCCTGCCACGGGTTGTAGCCCAGGTAGACGACGCTGCCAGCCCACCACGACAACGCCAGGCCGATGCCCACCAGCAACAGGGACAGCGTGCGGCAGGTCCAGCGCTGCGAGGTGGTTCCCCACTCGCGGGACACCGCTACCAGCAGACCCACCACCAGCAGCGACACCAGTGCCACCAGGCCGATATCAACCTTCGGTCCAATGCGCTCATAGGCGCAGGCGCGGCATTGCGCCTCTTCCGCGGCAGTGCCGGCTTCAGCGCCATCGCCCTGCCCGGCTGCCGGCTGCGCCAGTGCTGCAAACGGCAACAACACCGCCAGCAGCGTCACCATGATCCAACGAAACAACGTCCTGTTCCTGCGTGCAGCGACATCCGTGCGCTCTTCCTCGTCAGTGGTTGTGTGTCTCAATGGGCGTTCGGCCATCCAGCGCCCCGGTTCCCGATGCAGTACGACAAGCTCCGGATAGGTGAAACCGCCAGGACACGAATCCTCGGCGACCGCGATCATAGCCCACTGTTCAGGGCGGCTGAAAACAGGTCGGGACCGGGCCATATGAAGGAAGCAACCGCATTACAGCCCCTGGATGACCTGCAGCAGGTGGCTCGCACCCGGCACGAGTTCCTGAGCAAGCCAGCCCAGCACCGCGAAGAACAGCAACAGGCCGATCAGCGGCCAGACCGTGTGCGACACGCATACCCGCCACCATCCCTGCTCGTGCATGCCCTGCATGCGCCGGTACAGGCCGCCGGCGATCGCCGCGTCCACGAGCAGTTCGGCCATCAGCACCGGCGCCGACCACACCACCCACACGCTGGCCAGCAGGACGGTCGCCACCAGCGCGACGATGCCGAGGATGGCCAGCAACGGCAAGCCCGCTTCGTCTTCAGCGAGCCCGGCCAACGGCAGCTCTCCGGCGTCGCCACTGCTCGCCGATGCCGGCTCGTTCCACGACGCCGACGCACCGCCACCGCCGGAACGGCCGCCGGCGCCGCTCCACGGTGATTCCACGGCACTGCCGCGAGGGGATGGGCTGCCACCGCCCACATCCGGCGACAGGCCATCCAGTACGTTGTCCCAACGCCAGCGGATCCAGATCCACATCAGCAGCAGGAACACGCCGTAGGCCAGCACGACGGCCATCGGGTAGCGAAACCACATCGCGTCGATACCGGCCAGGCGCAGCAGGTGCGAGGCAAGAAAGCCTGCAGCGCCGGTCAGGGCGACGATCAGCGCCATCTGCAGGCGTGGCCAACCACGCTGCTGCAGGTGCCGGCGCGCACGCACGACTTCGCTGCCGCGGTTCATCGGCAATGTCAGTGAACTGCGTGAAAAATGGCGCGAGCGCTTCACGCCGCCGCCAGGGGGCAGGAGGCATCGCGGCCAGGGACCTCGGGAACCTGATGCTGCATGCGGACATCCTTGCCGGGCACGCGTAGGCGGTGTTGGGCGGATTCTACCGCGGGCAGCTCCGCTGTCCAGACGGCGGTTCCAAGCGGCCGTTCCTCAGCTGCGATCAACGATCCGTTCGATGCGGTCACCCGCGAACACGAACTCGCTCTGGCCCTGCAGTTCCAGCTCAGTGCCCGCACGCGGTCCATCGGGAACATCCTGTGCGAACACGCCGCGCCAGCCAATCGTCGCCGTCGCCCGATCACCATCGAACACCAGCGCCAGCAAGCGCTGTTCGCGCTCCCGGAACAGGCGCGCAGACTGGCGTGCCAGTTCGCCAAAGGCATCGACGCCTTCGGTGACCATCGTCAGCTGGCCGCCGCTGTGGTTCTCGAAGCGTACGTTGTGCGCCAGCACCGCCAGCATGGCGTCGATATCGAAGCGGTTGTAGGCCTGCAGGTAGTGCTCGATCAACTGACGATGGTGCAATTCGTCCATGGCGGCATCCAGTCGTGGGCTGCTGGCGAGTCTGGCCTGTCGGCACCGGCCGATCAAGGCCGCGTGGCCGCCTTCAGCAGCTGCGCGGCCACCTGATCGAACGGGGCGATGTCCTGCAGCGCACGGCACATCACCACCGCCCCCTCCACGCTGGCGATCACCAGGCTGGCCAGCTCAGCCGCTGCTGGCGGGGCGTGTCCTTCGGCGACGAATGCCGAGGCGAGGTGGCCGTGCCAGCGTGCGAACACCTCGGCGGCCGCCGCGCGGGGTTGGCTGGGTGTCGCCTCCACCGGCTCCTCCACGGCAGCGGCCAGCACCGGGCAGCCAGCGCGGAACCCGGAGCGCAGCAGACGCTCGCGCCACATCGCAAGGAACTGCTGCAGGCCCTGTACCGCCCCATCCTTCAACAGCTCCACCAGCAGCGCCTCCACCTTGTCGCCGGCCATGTGGGTGGCGCGCGCCAGCAGCTCCTGCTTGCCGCCGGGAAAGTGATGGTAGGTGGAGCCCAATGGCGCCTCGGCCAGCTTGGTCACTTCGCGGATGCTGGTGGCATTGAGGCCCACCCGCGCCAGCATCTGCGCCGCGGCATCGATCACGCGCTGTGGGGCATCGGACGGTCGCGGGCTCACGGCGGTCTCCTTGCTAAGACAGTCGTCATAGATTAGCGTACCGGCGATTCTATAACAGTCGTCATAGCCATGAATCTCTGGTTCCGTCTGCTCCACCTGCTGCTGTGCAGCCTGTTCCGGCCGAAACTGGAGGCCCCGTTCGGGGTCTCGCGGCTGCAGTTCCGGGTGCTGCCCAACGACCTGGACAGCAACCTGCACATGACCAACGGCCGCTACTGGAACATCTTCGACCTGGGCCGGCTGGACCTGATCCTGCGCATGGGTCTGGGCCGGGTGGCGCTGCGCGAGAAATGGGCGCCGATCGTCGGCGCCGGCACCATCCAGTTCCGCCGCGAATTGAAGCCGTTCCAGCGCTTCACCCTGGAAACACGACTGGTGGGCTGGGTCGGCTCGCGCGGCATCATGGAGCAGCGCGTGCTGATCGGTGCCGAGCAGAAGATCGCCACGCGCGCGTTGCTGGTCACCGGCATCTACGACCGCCGCGCGCGCCAGTTCCTGGGCATGCCGAAGATGATGGAAGCGATCGGTGTGGTTGCCCCGCCCTCGCCGCCGCTCGGTGCGGCCGCCGAAGCGTTGCTGGCGGCCGATGCAGCGTTGAAGCAGGACGATGCCTGAGCTTCAGGGGGCGGCCAGCGGCACCGCGTGCAGTTTGCGCGATACGACCTGGGTGCGCCCTCCCACATGCAGCACGTACTCGAAGGACTGCCGCATGCGGCTGTACGCGCCACCCTCCGGCACGCCGTAGTTGGCGCCCACGCTGAGGGTATGCCGGCCTGGCGGCAACGGCTTGAGCATCACCCAGTAGCCGTCGGCGGCGGCCAGCCGTGAGTCTGCGTCATCGTCATCCATGCGGAAGCAGCCTTCACTGCGCACCCGATGCATGCGCATGTCGCCCAGGGGTTGGCCATCCAGCAGCACTACTGCACTGATCAGATAATCGTTGTTGACCGCCGCCCCCGCCTGCAGCTCCTTGCAGGACACAGACTCATCCACCTGGTAGTGCGCCATGTTGATGATCGGCAGCAACAGGTACTTGCCCGCCGGCACCACGCATTCGCGATGTGGCCGGAAACGGCCATTGGTGCCGGCCAGGTTCCAGACCGGGCCTTCCTGGCCCACATCGCATACACGGCCATCCGGGTCGAGATAGGGCGCGCCGCCCTGGGCGTCGGCCCAGCGCCACCAGCGGGCGGTCCATTCGGCCAGTGAAACTCCGGCCACCGGCTCACGCGTCAGCGGCGAAGGCGCCGCCGTGTCTGCACTGAACGCCGGTACGGCCGCCAGCAGCAGTGCCATCGTTGCGCCGCTGCGGCGCAGCCATCCCTGGATTCCCTTCCGCATCACCCACCCCATCGTCCCTGGCGGCCACGCTGCGTGGCCAGCTTCGGCGCCACTGTACCTTGGCCGACTACACCTTCGGTATGTTCTTGGTCACGCAATGGATGCCGCCACCGCCGCCGGCAATCGCATCGATGTCCACCTGCTCGATCACACGGCCGGGATACATGTCTTCCAGCAGTTCACGGCAGACACCATCGGCTTCGTCGTCACCGAACTGCGGCGCGACCACGGCGCCGTTGATCGGCAGGTAGTTGATGTAGCCCATGGCCAGATCGTCGTTGTCGCGGGTATGCACGTTGTCGCGCCCGTCCAGCGGCGGCGGCAGCGTGTGCACCTGCAGGCGACGGCCATCGGCATCGGTGGCCCCGCGCAGGATGTCCAGGTGCTCGCGGGTCAGATCGTAGTCGTAGGACTCCGGATCATTGTCCAGGTTGGCGATCACCACGCCCGGGCGCGCGAAGCGCGCATAGAAATCCACGTGCGCATCGGTGATGTCCTCGCCGGCGATGCCGGGCAGCCAGATCACCTTGCGCAGGCCGAGGTGGTGCTTCAGCTCCGCCTCGATATCCGCGCGCGACCAGTCCGGATTGCGGTTGCGGTTCACCCAGCAGCTCTCGGTGAGAATCGCGGTACCGTGGCCATCAACTTCGATGCCGCCGCCCTCGCCCACCAGGTCGCTTTCCAACAGCGTGGCGCCGGTCACCTGCGCCAGCCACGGCGCCACGGCGCCATCGTTGCGCGCCCTCTGCTTGCCGCCCCAGCCATTGAAGTTGAAGTCGACCAGGCCCAGCCCGCCATGACCATCCGTGACGAAGCAGCCGCCGTAATCGCGCACCCAGATGTCATCCAGCGGAACCTCGAGGAACTCGATGTTGTCGCGGCCGCAGCGGTCCTGCGCCTGCTTCAACTGCGCCGGGCGGCACAGCACGCTGACCGGCTGGTGGGGGGCGATCGTACGGGCCAGCCGCGCCACGGCGGTGTTCACCGCATCAGCCTGCGCGCCCCAGACCCGAGGCTGCGCGGCGAAGGCCAGGAAAACGCGCTCCTGCGGGCCGTGCTCGTCCGGCATGCGCCAGATGCCCGCACCCGGCCCCGCTGCGGACACGCGGCCCGGCAGCCCGGCCAGGCCAAGAGCGGCCAGGCCACCAAGACCGGCGGCGCCCGCCAGCTGGGTGAGGAAGTGACGACGGTTGCTCATGACAGGCTCCATGGCCGGTGTGGGATGGGCGCCATGCTGCGCTTGCCGACACATAAGAACAAACGATAGATTCAGCCAACAATTGAATAGTTTTACTTATTCGAATGCTCAAGCACTGGCCACCGCTGAACGCCCTGCGGGGTTTCGAGGCTGCCGCCCGGCTCGGCAGCTTCCACCGTGCGGCTGAGGAACTGCACCTGACCCAGTCGGCCATCAGCCAGCAGATCCGGGGCTTGGAAGCTTCGCTGCAGCAACCGTTGTTCTTCCGGCAGGGCCGCAGCGTCACCCTCACCGACGCTGGCATCGACCTGCTGGAAACCACCCAGTCATTGCTGCGGCAGCTGGCCAACGGCATCCGCCGGCTCGATCAGTACCGCAAGCCGAATCAACTGATCGTCAACACCAGCCCGGCCTTCGCCCGCCATTGGCTGGTGCCGCGCCTGGCCAGCTTCCATCGCCTGCACCCCGGCGCCGACCTGTGGCTGCTGACCAGCGAGGATGCGCCGGACATGACCACGCAGACGCTGGACGTAGCGGTGCGTGACGACCTCGACTCACAGGCGCAGTGCCAGCATCGCGTGCTGCTGCAGGACCGTCTCTATCCGGCCTGCCATCCCGACCTTCTGGCCACGCCCACGCACGAACGCCTCACCCTGCATGGCGAGCGCGAAATGGACTGGAGCCAGTGGCAGGTCCAAGGTGGCGCCGATGTTGGCCAGCGCCGCGAAGGCATGAATTTCTCCGAGCCCGGGCAGCTGCTGGATGCTGCCTGCCAAGGGCTGGGCATCGCGCTGGTCAGCGAGCTGCTGGCCGCACGCGCCTGTGAACAAGGGCTGCTGCGACCCCTGGATGATGCACGCGTGCGCGGCCCGCGCTGGAGCTGGCTGGTGCACGAGGACAGCGCGGCGGATCCGCTGGTGATCAGTTTCTGCGAGTGGTTGCTGGCGAGCCTGCCCGCTGACGCTACTTCTGCTGCAGCGCGCGCTTGACCGCCGCCTCGGCCAGCGGCGCCATCACCGCATAGCCCTTCGCCGTGGGATGCACGCCATCCTCGGCCAGCTGCGGATCCAGCCCTCCGGCGGCATTGGTCATCGGCGTGTAGTAGTCCAGATAGACCAGCTGCTTCGCATCGGCATAGCGCTTCAATGCCGCGTTCAATGCGCGCACCTTGGGAGCAGGTGCCGTGCCCGGCAACCACGGGTAATCGCTGACCGGCAGCACCGATGCCAGTACCACGGCGATGCCATGTGCGCGTGCCAGGTCCACCATCGCGTGCAGGTTGTCTTCAATCATCGCCTGCGTGGACGGGCCGGTGTTGCCGGCAATGTCGTTGGTGCCGGCGAGGATCACCACCACCTGTGGCTTCAGGGCCAGCACGTCCTGCGGGAACCGCACCAGCATCTGCGCCGTGGTCTGGCCACTGATGCCGCGGTTGAGCCAGCCCTTGCCGGGAAAGAACGATGCGCTGCCTTCCCTGCCCCAGCCTTCGGTGATGGAATCACCGTAGAACACCACGCGTGGTTGCCCCGGTACAGCGGCAGGCAGTCGCGCGTTGGCGTCGCGATAACGCTGCAGTTGCGGCCAATCGGCCAGGCGCTGCTGCATGAAGCGCACTTCGTCCGCGCGCAGGCTTTCGACAGGCTCCAGCAGCAAAGGGTTGATCGCGGGCATCTCGGCCGCCACCCCGTGGGCGCTCAGCGCGATACCGAGGGCAACTGCGGCCAGGCCGCCGGACAAGGAACGCATGGGGTCTCTCCCTTGAATGTCCGGGCCAGTCTAGCGCGCGGCCCCGCGCTTACCGCGCCGCCGACCGCGCGGCCACGCCGGTCACCTTGGCCGGCATCCACATGCCGGGCGTCCAGCCACTGGCAGCCAGGATTGCCTTCGGGTTGTCCTGCTGGATCAGCGCACGCACCGCATCGCGCTTGTCCTTGGCCTGCAGGTAATAGGCCTTGGCGATGCGGTAGCCCACCCAGTACCCGAGGTCATAGGGCTCCTGCGAACCGGGCTTGTAGTTGTACAGCCACGGCGACAGATCGGTACTGTCCACATCCAGCGCAAAGGCGCTTTCAATGTGGACCTCGCGGCCGCGCGTCCACGCCGCATGGCGACTGTTGCCGACGTTGCCGGAAATCAATTCGGCGATGAATTCGGCGATGCCTTCGCCCAGCGAAACACGCAGCACCGTCGCATGCGGGTCGCCAGGCTCGAAATCGGTCAGGCCGGTCTGCTGGATGTGCACGTACTCGTGCGCGATCACGTGCACGAAACGGTCCTGCACGTTGGGATTCATGAAATCGGCTGCACACAGCGCTTCCAGGCCGATGATCACCCCACTCTTCGAGGTCAACCCGACCGGCCGACCACGGCCGACCGCGAGGGTCACCGGAGGAAACGCGGCCTGCGGATAGATCGCCTGCAGGTTGCCGAACACCTGCACCAGGCGCTGCTTCACCGCCGGCAGCTCCGCCAGGCAGCTGCGGCCCTGCGCATACACTCCGGGCTGGCTGGCAATGGCTTCGGCCATGCGTTCGGGCGTGACCCGGCGCGCCTTCGCCAGTTCACTCAGGCCCGGACTGCCTTCGGCCAGGTAACCGGCCAGCTGAGCGACGCTGGGCTTGCCGCCGGTGCTGTCGTAGAGCGCGTAGAAGCGGCTGGCATCGGTGGTGAGGATCTGCGGCCCCGGCGGGGTACCCGCCGACGCCACGCCGACCGCCCCGGCACAGGCCAGGGCAAGCAGGCAACGCAGGAAGCTGGACATCGCTCCGTCCTTGGTGGAGTGCATGCGAAGCGCGCAATCTATCACTCCGCCCCGGCCACCGCAGCGGGCACATGCAGGCCCTTCGGGGCTGTGCCAGACTCACTCAGGCACCTGCCATGGATGATGGAGCACCGCACGATGATGATCGTTCCCGCGTACTGGGCCGAAGCCCGCCTGCAGGCCCGTTTCCGTGGCCGGCCGGTGGTCGTACGCCGCTTCGGCTGGTCCGATGAGGGTCCTGCCCAGGCCCAGGCCCACGCCGACCGCCGCGCCAACGAAGCCCTCAATGCCATCCTCGCCGGGCAGGCGCTGCCGCGTCGTGAAGTGCGCAGCAACTATGGCGTGGAGGGTGTGCCAATCCGCGAGCAGATCGTGCAGCGCGACGGCGATGTCATCATCACCCGCAACAGCTATGGCGCGTTGTGCCTCAACAGCCCCGACGTGCTGTTTGCCGACATCGACCATGCGCAGCCACCGGCCGGATGCGTGATACCGGCCATCGTGGCTGCGATCGTGCTGCTTGCCGGCGCCGTCATCGGCACCCTGCTCTGGCACTGGCTGGTGGGCCTGGTACTGGGCGTGGCGGCAGTGCTGCTGGTCAACGCGACACTGCTGATGCGGCGGAAGCAGCGCCTGGCCGCCGCCGGCGGTGCTGAAGGGCTTGCGCTGAAACGCGTGGACGCCTTCAGCGAACAGCATCCCGATTGGCACCTGCGTGCCTACCGCACACCCGCCGGGCTGCGCGTGCTGGCGATGCATGCCACGTTCTCACCGGAGGACGAGCAGCTCCAGGCATTCTTCAAGGCACTGGGCACCGACACCCTGTACGCGCGCATGTGCCGGCTGCAGCATTGTTTCCGTGCGCGACTGACACCGAAGCCGTGGCGCGTCGGCCTGAAGTACCGCATCCGGCCGCCGGTGGCCGCGTGGTCAGCCGAACAGGCCAACAATCCGGATCGACTGGCCTGGATTGCCGAGTACGAAAAGAAGAGTGCCGGCTTTGCCGCGTGCACCTACCTGCGCAGCTTCGGCGATACCTCCCGGGTGCATGCCAAGGCCGAGCATGTGCGCGAGCTGCACGATCGGCTGTCGCACGCGCAGGACCGGTTACCGCTGGCCTGAACGCAATGAGCGCTCAGTCCACGCCCTGCACGAACGGCTGCCCTGCCAGGGTAGTGCCCAGCCGCACCGCGATCTGCTGACCGCCCTTTTCGAAGGTTGTTGCGCATTGCTTGGCGCCCTTCTGGCATCCCACTTCCGGAAAGCCCTCGAGTGACTCGGGCGCGCCCTGTGCGGGACTCGCCAACCATCCTGCCGCATCCAGCAGGCGCTTGGCCTTGGCATAGGGCATGCCGGCGACGATGCCCAACTGTGCCAGTTCCGACGGAAGTGACTGGGCGTGCAGGCTCGGCGACATCACCAGCACCAACACTGCGGCAACAAGTTTGGACTTCATTGGTGAAACCCATGGCGGACAGCAGACCTGCAGCGTATCGCAGCTTCCGCGCGACATGGCACCCGCATCACATACGGTTACGCAATCGCAACGGCCAATGACACGAGGTCACGCCTCGGATCAATCAAGTGCTGTTGAGAACTGCCACGGGGCCTCGCGTGCCACCCGCCGCACCGGTACCCAGGCAGCCAGCTGCGCAGCCTCTGCACCTTCCTGCCCGGCTCCTGCCGCATCACGGACCGCCGCGCAATGCAGGCAGGCCGAAACAGGCGATCAAGCCGTTGTACCAGCTGCGATGCCAGGCCCGTGGCCCGGCATCGGGCATTCCCTCTGGACGCTCCGCAGGAACTGGCGGACATCACGCTCGATATCGCGCCAGTGTGGCAGCAGGTTCTGACGATACCTGATGCTCAGGTGGACCTGCTTCAGATTGGCATCTTCCAGCGTCGCCTCGCAGAGCGGCGTCCAGTGCGGAGGTCGGTACTGCGGCCCGGTCATGCAACGAATCAGCACGTTGGGCGTTGCCCCGATCGCGAAGGTATCGGAGTAATTGATCCGATTCCAATTGTAGCTCTTGGGCTCGGAAACGCTGGGCCGTGCCATCTCAAGTCCCAAGGTCTCATCCCATCCGAACTCGAACGAAACCTGGTATGGCATCCCCCATGCCGGATCACGACCGAGCGCACGCTCCCGCGTTCCCTGCAACGAAACGATCTCCCCCGGTCCCCCTTGAGACATCCCAATCTCGATCCACTGTGAATCACCCGTTCCACCGGAGTGATGGGTGTTGTAATCGTCGCGGTTGGCTTTCGTACGAGGAGCCATCTCGGGCCAGCGCAACTGGAAGGTTGCACTGCGCAGGGTCGGCCCGCATGGCGTGATGCCTTGGCTATCAGCTTCCCGATCGAGCTCCCAGATCCAGACCGCCTGGGCTCTGGCATTCAGTGCAGTACCACCGATGACCCCCGTCAACCTTTCCTTGGCCCGCTCGGCTTCACTGCGTCCGCAACCGGCCAGTGACACAAGCAGGACGACCATCAATGCCCTCCGTGCCGGGCCGTCCATGACAATCCATCGCTCCCGATCCCGCATGCCGCTCCTGGATGCTGCCTGACGCTGCGATCATCCGAAAGGAGCTGACTCTCTGTCAATGTGCAATGAATTCAACGTGCAGGGTCTGCCTCCCTCCTCCGATACGCCAAGGCCGCCCGGAGGCGGCCTTGGCGTTCTTCACTTGGCGTTCTTCACGTAGGTGTCGAACCAGTTCAGCATTTCCGATACCAGCTGCTCGTTCGATTCCAGCGCGGTGTACCAGTGCGGCTCGTTCGGCAGCATCACCAGACGCGTGGTACCACCGTTGCCGCGGATCGCCTGGTACAGCTTGCGCGACTGGAACGGCTCGGTGCCCGGGTTGGCGTCGTCCTCGCCGTGGACCAGCAGCAGCGGCAGCTTGATCTTGTCTGCGTAGAAGAACGGCGAGGCCTTCAGGTACACGTCCTGCGCCTGCCAGACCGAACGGCGTTCGTTCTGGAAGCCGAACGGGGTGAAGGTCTTGTTGTACGAACCGCTGGTCGCCACGCCAGCCTTGAACAGATTGGTATGGGCGATCAGGTTGGCGGTCATCAGGCCGCCATGGCTGTGGCCGGTCACGCCGATGCGGTTGCGATCGACCACGCCCATGTCCACCGCCTTGTCCACCGCCGCCTTGGCGTCAGCTTCCAGCTGCTCCAGGTAGGTGTCGTAGGCGTTCTTCGGGTCACCTACGATCGGGAACGAGGCGTTGTCGATGATCGCGTAGCCGGCCAGCAGCATCAGGCGGTACGGCTGCAGGCGGGTGAAGGTCTGCTGCGAACCGGACACCTGCCCCGCCTGCGCGGCGTTGGCGAAGTCGGCCGGGTAGGCGTACAGGATCGCCGGCACACGCTGGCCTTCCTTGTAGCCCGGCGGCGTGTACAGGGTGAACGACAGGTCCATGCCATCAGCACGCTTGTAGGTCACCAGCTGCTTCTTGATCTGGCGCACTTCCGGAGTCGGGTCGACCAGCTTGGTCAGCGCGGTCGCGGTGGACGCGAACTGCGCCTCGCCGGTCTTCGCATCGGCCACCGCCTCACCCTGCTGGCGGATGAAGGCATTCGGCGGATCGATCACCGACTGGTGCCAGGTCAGGTAGCGCCCAGACGTATTGCTGAAACCAAGGAACTGCTCGTAGGCATCGGCGCTGCTGCGGAACAGGCGCTCGCTCTTCAGCG
Source organism: Stenotrophomonas sp. YJH_SMC_53 (assembly GCF_059369995.1). NCBI lineage: Bacteria > Pseudomonadati > Pseudomonadota > Gammaproteobacteria > Lysobacterales > Lysobacteraceae > Stenotrophomonas > Stenotrophomonas sp. YJH_SMC_53. The sequence goes on from NZ_JCAFTF010000003.1 coordinate 350,794, forward strand.
TGCCCAGGTCGAGGCGGTCGAGGAACGGACGGTCGCCCTGCGGCGAGGCGCCACGGCCGCTCAGGAACACGTGATCGCCCTCCCGGCGCACGACCTGCGCGCCATTCGGCAGGCGGGTGAATACCAGGTTGCCGGGGTTGCCGTACAGCTCATCGCTGGACATGTCCCACAGCAGGCGGCCTTCCTTCTTCGGCTGATCCACATCGACGATGCGGGTCTGCATCCAGTGGCGGTTCTCGTCGTTCTCGAACTGGAACGCCACGGCCGGATCGGCAGTCCATGCGAAGCCTTCGAAGCGTTGTGCGGTGCGGGCGATCTCGACCGGCTTGCCGTTGAACGGTGCCTTCAGCATCAGTACCCGATCGCGATGCGGCACGCTGACCTTCCAGTCGCCCTTGTCCAGCGCTTCGGCATAGACCAGGGTGGCCGGATCGGTAGCACGCCAGTCGAAACCGCGCGGGCCTTCCGGCACACCGTGCACCGGCACGCGGTCGGCCAGCGGCAGGCTGGCGATCGGCGTGGACTTGCCGCTGGCGATATCCAGCACGGCCACGTCGTTGGCGAAGCGCTGGTAGGTCACCGCGTGCGAATACGGTGCCTTGATCGATTCGGTCAGCACGTGCACGCCATCGGGTGCGGCACTGACGTCGTTGAACAGTGCCGGCTGGCCGACCGGACGCACGCTGTTGGCGACGGTATCGACCACGGCCAGCTGCGAGGCACCGTAGTAGGCGAACAGCTTTTCGTCATGCACGCTGGTCAGCGTATCGCGGGCTTCGTAGGTGCTGCTCTCGCCGCTGCTGCCCAGCGACTCCTGCGCATCCGGGCCGGTCGGCACGCCACCGTTGGACGGCGCCGGGCCCTGGTTGGCCGGCACCAGCTTCACCAGCAGGTTCTGGCTGCCGCCCAGCCACTGCACGGTGTTACCGAAGATCGGGTTCAACTGCACGTTCGGCACCTGCTTCACCTGGCCGGTGGCGGCATCGCCCACCCACAGCTGCACGCTGGTATCGACCGCATTCTGGAAAGCGAAGTGGCTGCCATCGGCCGACCACAGCGCGCCGGTGGCACAGCCTTGCGGCAGGTTGACCTTGGTCTCCTTGCCACTGCCGATATCAACCAGGGTGAAGTCGGCCACGCAGGCCGGAATGCCGTAGCCGCCTGGCGTGTCATGGCGGCTGCGGTTCTTCGGCTCCAGGCGCACACCAGCCAGCTTCAGGTAGGGCTGGGCCACGCGGCTGATCGACGGATAGGTCTGCGCGGTGGTCAGCAGCAGGCGTTGGCCGCCCGGGGCCACGTTCGGTGCCGGCGGCGGCGGCGCCTTCAGCACCTTGAGCAGGTGTTCCGGCGGCTTCGCGTAATCAGCGAAGGCCGGGCCAGCGGCCAGCAGGCCGAAGGTGGCAACGGCAACAGCCGCCGCCAGAGAGGTTCGACGGATCAGCATCCTTATCCCCTGGGTGTGAATGGGTACCCGGATTCGGGCATGGACCCGAATCTAGCACCGCAGGGGTTGGGGTGAATGGGCCGGAAGGGCTAGTGGCCGGATGGGGCAAAGTGGGACACGCCCGGAGAGGCCGGCGATGGGCCGGCATCTGCCAGGCGTGGTCTGTCATCACTGCTGGGCGTGCAGATCCCAGGCCGTCAGGTAATCGGGGTCGACCACGATCATGCCACTGTTCCGCATGCGGTATTCGCCTGGCTCGGCCCGCTGGTACTGGTCGAGCATGGGCGGCAGGTAGCGCTCATGGCCATCGTCCTCGTCGGCCAGCACCACGCCTTCGTCGGCACTGATGCGCAGCACGGTGCCCGCGTACTGCTCCAGACCCTGCACCTGGCCGTCGCCACCATAGCGGGTGACACCCACCAGCACGACCTTGCCGATCATTTCCTCGGCCTTCGCATCGTCCAGTGGGGGCAGAATGGGATTGAATTCGTCGTTCATCGGAGCACCTCCAAAGCCTGTGGGGATAGCGTGGATTCGGCGGCCCCACGTTGCCAGCGTCGACGGCAACGCAGGGATCTCTCTTGGGGCGCAAGCAGCTGGATCGCAGGAGCAACCGGGCAACGCCGGGGCGCGATGGGCGGAAGGTGTCTGGAACTGTGGGGGACGGCCATCTACGCCGATGGCGTGACCGTGTCAGGTCAAGGTCAACACCACGCGTTGCGTTGCATACACGGTGAAGCGTGACAGCTGCACTGTAGCGGCATGAGGGCCTCCTGTTGAAGGTCACACGCGGGTGTGTTGCTCCGTTGGAACGAATGTTGCCACTCTGCGCGGAAGGAACAAGTGAAGATTGCAGGCGACCTGTACAAGGTGGTTCGCGCGGTACCCGTTCATTAAGCTGCCGCCCACCCTGCCGCGGCACGCCTGCACCGGACGCCACGCTAGAATGCGGCCATGCGCACCGTACATGCCCTCCGCTACATCACCCCCTTGCGGGAAGGTGGCTCCCTGCCGGCCGTGGTCGAGACCGACGACGACGGCATGGCCGTGCTGAAGTTCCGTGGCGCCGGCCAAGGCCCGAAGGCGCTGATCGCCGAGCTGATCGCCGGCGAGATGGCCCGTACGCTGGGCCTGCCGATTCCGGAGATCCTGTTCGTCGAGCTGGACCGCGAGTTCGCCCGCACCGAGCCCGACCCGGAGATCCAGGAGCTGATCCGCGCCAGCGAGGGCCTCAACCTGGGCCTGGACTACCTGCCCGGCGCGATCAACTACGACCCGGCAGCGATGCCGGTGGATGCCGACCTGGCCTCGCGCATCGTCTGGTTCGATGCGTTCACCAGCAATGTCGATCGCACCACGCGCAATCCCAACCTGATGGTGTGGCATCGAAAGCTGTACCTGATCGATCACGGCGCGGCGATGTACTTCCATCACGACTGGGCCAATGCCGGCGATGCCTGCGAGAAGCCCTTCGTGCTGATCCGCGACCATGTGCTGCTGTCGTTCGCCAGCCGCATCGCCGAGGTGGATGCCGAGCTGGCCGCGCGCCTGACCGATGCCGAGATCGAGCACATCGTCGGCCTGGTGCCGGACAGCTGGCTGGTCAACGAGCCGGCATTCGACGGCCCGCAGGCCTATCGCCAGGGCTACATCGACTATCTCAAGCATCGCCTGAAAGTGCATGCGGTGTTCGTGCAGGAGGCCATCCGTGCCCACGCTGCACACGTATGACTACGCGGTCATCCGCGTGGTACCGCGGGTGGAACGCGAGGAATTCATCAACGTCGGGGTGATCGTGTCCTGCCCCGGCGCACGCCATCTGGAAGCGGCCATCGAGATCGATCCGGCACGCCTGCGCGCGTTCGCTCCGGCGCTGGACCAGGACGCGTTGCAGCCATGGCTGGATGCGATCGTGGCCATCTGCCGCGGCGACGCCAGCGCCGGACCAATCGCACAGCTGCCCGCGCGCGCCCGCTTTCACTTCCTCACCGCCAAGCGCAGCTCGATTGTGCAGATGTCGAGCACGCATGTCGGCCGCACTGCGGACCCAGCGGGTGTGGTGGAACACTTGATGACGAAGATGGTGCGGGTACCGGAATGAACGGCACCTACCGCGTTCACAGTGGCAACCTTCGCGCGATGTAGTTGACCACATTACCGATCGCATCCGGATCGACATTGGCCAGGCCAACGATCACATAGCCCTGCGCCGGCAGCACCACGATGGCACTGTTCGATCCGGGCGCACCGCCTTCGTGGCCGTACTGATGCTCCCTGCCCTCGCCCTGCACCACGAAACCAAAGCCATACCAGCCCTTGTGGTTCTGCGCCGTAGTGGCCTGCTGCAGCAACGCAGGTGAAACCAGCTTTCCGCTTTGCAGTGCCTCGGCGAATTTCACCATGTCGGCCACTGTGCTGTAGCCACCACCGGCCGACATGCCGCGCCAGGGCAGCGACTTCGTTTCACGGACCCATTGCCCATCGTGCTTCGTGTAAGCGACGGCACGCTTTGGAACGCTCACTGTTTCCGGCTCGAAGCCGGTGCCGGTCATGCCCACCGGGTGCAGGATGTGCTCCTCCAAATATGCGTAGTACGACTGCCCCGATACCGCCTCGATGATGCGTCCCAATACGATGAAGCCATAGTTGGAGTAGCTGTCCTGGCTGCCTGGCGTGAACTGCGGCGCATCCTTGGCGAAGCGCTGCACGTAGTCATCCAGCGTCTTCAGGGACGCGGAATACTGTTCGAAATCATCGCCAAAGAAGTCGCCCAGGCCACTGGTATGTGACAGCAACTCGCGCACGGTCACGCTGTTGGCGACGGCCTTGTTCGGATAGTCCTGCAAGTGCTTGCCGATCGTGTCATCGAGACTGAGCCTGCCGGTCTGCATCAGCTGCAGGATGGCCACGGCAGTGAACATCTTGTTGGAGGACGCGAGGCGGAACTGCGTATCCGCGCCCACTGGAATTCCAGCTGTGCGATCGGCATCGCCACCGCGCCAGTCCAGCAGCACCTTGCCATTCCGTGCCACCTGCAACGCACCGGACAGCGCATCCTGCGCCCGCAGCGCCTCCAGTTTCGCTGCGGCATCGGCCATCAGGGCAGGCAATGCAACCCGTGCCGGCTTGTACTTGTCCGGCGTTTCAGTGCCCTCGATCTGGAACTGCTTCAGGTGCGACGGATTGATCGGGTCCATGACCGCCGTCACCCACATCGCACGTTCGCTCAGCTGCCCCATCACCAGCAGCTTCGCTTGGCCGGGCGTGCGCTCGATCGTTTCCAGTACGCGCAGCGGGCCGGTGCTCTCGCGGAACTCGAGATAGTCCCCGGGACCGCTGCCTTCCTTCTTCGCATACCTGTCAGCGAACGTCTGCAACGCATCGAGACTGCCTGCATTGAAGGCCGCAAGCCAGTCATCGATGGCATCCTGCGCACGCGGATGTGCACGCTCGCTGGAAGGTGCGCCCACTGCCGGAAAAGCCGAAAGGCTCATCAACACCGAACAGGCCAGTACATTGCAGAGAAGCAGGCGTCCAACAGCCTTCATGGCAGCTCCTTCGCGGTTATCCCTGGACGCATCCTAGATGATGGAACCGCCCACTGCATCCACGCTAGGGACTCTGCCGCAACACCTCGACCGTGACAGTGAACGCCTTGATGCGATGCCATTCGATCCGCTCATACGGCAGCGATTCCACACCCATGCCGATCTGGTACCGCACCGCATCCGGGCCGTCGCGCCAGTAGTACGGCACGCCATTGCTCCAGCCGCAACAGACGTAGCGCAATGCAGGCGTGCCAAAGGTCTCGCGCAGATAGGCTTCCACCTTCACTGCCTGGGCGCCTGGAACGCGGTAGTGGGCCTGCATGGGTTTGATGTAGGACGCGTCGTCCTGGCTGCAGCCCAGGTATTCCAGTCCCGCAGGCTTCCGCTCCATCGCCTGCAGGAAATCCTGGCATTCGATATCCGGTCGCGCCAGGCCGTCCGCACGCCCCTGCGCTTCCCACGCGGCCAGCGCCTGCGCAGGCGTCTGCTGCGCAATCACGTTGGCGGCGAACAGCAATGCCGGCAGCCCCAGCAGCAGGCACGCGCTACGCAGCGGCAACCGGGCAATCATCTCAGGGCGATCCTTCGCAGGCAGTCACAGGAATGCTACCCGATACCGCGCTATCACCGTGCCATCGTCTGCTCGCTGAAGCGTGCCACGCAGAAGTCCAGGAAACTGCGCAGCTTGGGCGTCAGCTGGCGGTCGCGCGGATACACCAGGTTGATCCACGTCAACACCGGCACGTAGTCCGGCAGCACTTCCACCAGTTCGCCACGCGCCAGCGCGGCGGCGAGCATTTCATGGGGCTGCAGGATCAACCCCAGCCCACCGACGGCCGCGGTCAGCAACGGCTCGGCCTGATTGACCATGAAGCGGCTGGACACCGGCACGGTCAGCACGCTGCCATCGGTGTCGCGGAAACTCCAGCGCGTACGCATGATCGAATGCGCGAAGCCCAGGCACTCGTGCCGGCTCAGATCGGCCGGATGGACAATGGCCGGCCCCGTCCTGGTCCGACGATGGATGCTGCCCACTCGCCAGCGCAACTTCAGCGACAGCGGTCACAGCCCCGCATACCGTGTTCAGGCCGGCAACCGCTAGTTCGGCAGGGCAAACGCCATCACGTAATCGCCGTTCGGGGTTTCCATGAAATGGTGGCCGCCGGCCATGATCACCACGAACTGGCGTCCGTCTTGTTCATACACCATCGGCGTAGCCTGCCCGCCCGCGGGCAGCGCCGCGTGCCACAGCTCCTTGCCGGTCTTCAGGTCGATGGCGCGCAGCAGGTCATCGGTGGCGGCGGCGATGAAGATCAGCCCGCTGGCGGTCACCACCGAACCGCCGTTGTTCGGCGTGCCGATCTCGATCGGCAGGCCGGAACGGATGCCGAACGGCCCATTGCCGCGCGCACTGCCAAACGGACGATCCCACAACAGCTTGCCGGTGCGCAGGTCGATGGCACGGATGCCGCCGTAGGGAGGCTGCTTGCACAGCAGACCCGTGAACGGCAGCCGCCAGCCAGCGTTGACCTGGATGCCATACGGCGTTCCCACCTGCGGATCGCCGGCCCCCTCGCCACCGCCCCTGTCGGCACGGATCTTCTCGCGCGGCAGCCAGCCCAGGCGGTCGGCTTCGGCACGTGGCACCAGCCGATTGTAGTTGGGCATATCGTTGTAGTTGGCCACGATCACGCCGCGGCGCGTATCGATGGAAACACTGCCCCAATCCGAACCGCCGTTGTAGCCGGGGTATTCGATGGAATGGCGATCACTGCTCGGCGGCGTGTAGAAGCCTTCGTAATAGGCCTTGCGGAACTGGATGCGGCAGATCAGCTGGTCGATCGGGGTGATGCCCCACATGTCGCGCTCGGTCAGGTCATGCTCGCGGCGCAGCGTGTGGTACAGCGAGAACAGCTGCGTGGGTGAGCGCTGTTCCGGTTCGACACCGCCGACCGGCACCTTGCGCTCTTCGGCAGCGGTCAGCAGCTGGCCGTTGCGGCGGTCGAGGATGTAGAGATCACCCTGCTTGGTCGGCAGCAGGAGTGCCGGCACCTTGCCTGCCGCCGTCGGGTAATCGATCAGGCTGGCCTGCGAACCCAGGTCGTAGTCCCACACGTCCTTGCGCACGGCCTGGAAATGCCAGGCCGGCTTACCGGTGGCCACATCGATCGCCACCAGCGACGTCGCATAGCGGTTCTGGTTTTCCGTACGCGAGCCACTCCAGTAATCGCCCGCAGAATTGCCCAGCGGCAGATAGACCAGCCCCAGCGCCTCATCACCGGTCGCGGTGGTCCACATGTTCGGCGTGCCGCGCGTGTAGGTCTGCCCATGCGGCGGCAGGCCGCTGCGCTCGGGCTGGTCCATGTCCCACGCCCAGCGCAGCTTGCCGGTGATCGCGTCGTAGGCCTGGATCACGCCCGATGGCGCGTCGCGGCGCTGACCATCCAGCACCTGGTGGCCGGTGACGATCACGCCGCGCACGATGGCCGGGGGCGAGGTGATCGACACATAGCCGGGTGGCACCTCACCCATGCCGAGGGTGATGTCGACCTGGCCGTTGTTGCCGAAGTTCGCGCAGGGACGGCCGCTATCTGCATCCACTGCAATGATGCGCCCGTCCAGCGTGCCTTCGATGATGCGCGCCCAGCACGCCGGACGGCTGCCCGGTGCAGCGCTGCGGCTCACGCTGGTCGGCGGCTCGGGCAACGCCAGATCAGCCGCGGCATCGGCCAGGGTGGCATCGGCCAGGATCGGCGCTGCCGGTTGCTCGTAGTAGCTCACACCACGGCAGGCGGCGGTGTACGGGATCGAGGCGTCCTTCACCTTCGGATCGAACCGCCACAGTTCCTTGCCGCTGGCAGCGTCGAGCGCGATCAGGCGGTTACGGGCAGTGCACAGGTACAGGCGGTCGCCGATCTTCAGCGGCGTGGTTTCCGCACCCCAGCGCTTCTTCGGCAGGTCACCGGTGCGGAACTGCCAGGCCAGCTCCAACGTGGCCACGTTGGCCGGGGTGATCTGCTGCAGCGGCGAATAGCGGGTGGCGGCATTGCTGCGGCCCCACGCCGGCCAGTCTCCCTCGGCCGGCTGGTCGGCCGGTTGCAGGCCGGTGGTATCCCGCGTGGGTTCCAGTCCGGCGCTGGCCGCGCCTTCCGGGAACGACTGGTGCCCGTCCACTTCACCATGCGGTGCGAACGCCAACCCGAAGGCAGCGACGAACACCAGCATCAGGACGCCCGCCACGCTGCGCGACAGGCGCTTTGAAACCGGTTCGCGAAGGGTCGGCGCGAGCAGCGCCAGCACGATGCCGAGCGCGGTCACCAGGCCCAGCCGCGGCACCCAGCGCCAGTAGTCGCTGCCCGATTCCCACCAGGTCCAAAGCAGCGTGCCGACGAACACCAGCGCATACAGCAGCGCGCCGCTGCGGCGATTGCCGAACAACAACAGGCCACTGGCCAGAAGGCCGGCCCCGGCGATGGCGTAGTACGCAGACCCGCCCAGGCTGAGCAGCCACGCGCCGAGCCCGCCGATGACCAGGCCGAGCACGACCAGCAGCAGCGACAGCACGGTAACGAGAGGGTGCCGGGAAGCGCGGACGGGAGCAGGAGCGGACTGCGGCGTGGCGGACATCGTCGATCTCCGGGGGCAGCATGCGTCGTTATCCCACCGCCTGCGTGAAGCGCGCGCGTATGCGTGGCATCCGGATACGACGACGCCGGCACGGGGCCGGCGTCGTCGGGTGCCTCAGGCTCGCGGCAGAATCAGTCCTGTGCGGCGTCCTCGCTGCTGGCCGCAGCCGGGGCGCTGTCGGTCGTGGCCGGGGCGGCGACTGCCACCTCGTCCTCGTCCTCGTCGATCGAGGCATCCATGCGCTCCACCGCCTGCAGCTTCTCGTCCTTGGACAGGCGAATCAGGGTCACGCCCTGGGTGTTGCGGCCGACGCGGCTGATTTCCGAGCCACGCGTACGCACCAGCGTACCGCCGTCGGAGATCAGCAGGACTTCGTCGCGGGAGCCCATCAGCACTGCGGCGACCAGCTTGCCATTGCGCTCGGTGGTCTGGATGCCGATCACGCCCTGCGTGCCACGGCCCTTGCGCGGGTAATCCGGCAGCGGGGTGCGCTTGCCGTAGCCGTTCTCGGTGGCGGTGAGGATGTACTGCACGCTGGCGTCGTCGGCACTATCGATCACCGCATCACCCGTGGTGGCGGCTTCCTCGACACCGTTATCGTCCTCGTTCTCGTCCTCGATGCCACCGGCACTTTCGGCCACGATCAGGCTGACCACTTCCTCGCCGGCCGGCATCCTGATGCCACGCACGCCGGTTGCGGTACGGCCCATCGAGCGGACTTTGTCCTCGCCGAAGCGCACGGTCTTGCCGTTGGAGGCGAACAGCAGGATGTCGCGCTGGCCGTCGGTCAGGCCGACGCCGACCAGCGCATCGCCCTCATCGAGGTTGATCGCGATCTTGCCGCGGGCCAGACGGAAGGCGAACTCGCCCAGCGGGGTCTTCTTGACCGTACCGTTCTTCGTGGCGAAGAACACGAACTGGCCATCGGCGTACTCGCGCACCGGCAGCACGGCCTGCACGCGTTCGCCCGGTTCCAGCGGAATCCAGTTGATGATCGGACGGCCGCGGGCGTTGGAACCCGCTTCCGGCAGCTGGTAGACCGGCAGCCAGAACACCTTGCCCGAGCTGGTGAAGGTCAGCAGCGTGTCGTGCGTGTTGACCAGCCACAGCTGTTCGATGAAATCCTCTTCCTTGGTCGCCGCCGCACTGCGGCCACGCCCACCGCGGCGCTGTGCGCGGTACACGCTCACCGGCTGCCGCTTCACGTAACCGGCATGCGACACGGTGACCACCACGTCTTCCGGTGCGATCAGGTCGAGGATGTCCAGGTCTTCTTCGCTGTGGCGGATTTCGGTGCGACGTTCGTCGCCGAACTCGGCCTTGACGTTGACCAGCTCCTCGCGGATCACCTGCAGCAGGCGGTCGGGATCTTCCAGGATGTGGATCAGCCCGGCGATCACTTCCAGCAGCTGCTTGTACTCGTCGGTCAGGCGGTCCTGCTCCAGCCCGGTCAGGCGGTGCAGGCGCATTTCCAGGATCTGGGTGGCCTGGATCTCGGTCAGCTGGTAGCCGCCCTCGATCAGGCCCACGCCCTTGGGCAGGTCTTCCGGGCGCGAGGCTTCGGCACCGGCGGCACCCAGCATCGCACCGACCAGGCCCGGCTCCCACACGCGCGCCAGCATGCGCTCGCGTGCTTCGTTCGGGTTCGGCGAGGTCTTGATCAGTTCGATCATCTCGTCGATGTTGGCCAGCGCGACGGTCAGGCCTTCCAGCACATGGGCGCGGGCGCGCGCCTTGCGCAGCTCGAACACGGTGCGGCGGGTGACCACTTCGCGACGGTGGCGGACGAACGCCTCCAGCATCTGCTTCAGATTCATCAACTGCGGGCGGCCGTCGACCAGCGCCACCATGTTGATGCCGAACACCGATTCCATCTGCGTCTGCTGGTACAGGTTGTTCAGCACAACCTCGGCAGATTCGCCGCGCTTGATCTCGATGTAGATGCGCATGCCGTCCTTGTCGGACTCATCGCGCAGCTCGCTGATGCCTTCGATCTTCTTTTCCTTGACCAGCTCGGCGATCTTTTCGATCAGACGCGCCTTGTTCACCTGGTAAGGAATTTCAGTGACGATGATCGATTCGCGGCCATTGTCGGCCACTTCGATATCGGCCTTGGCACGGATACGCACGCGGCCACGGCCGGTGCGGTAGCCAGCGACGATGCCGGCGGTGCCGTTGATGATGCCGGCAGTCGGGAAATCAGGGCCCGGGATGTACTCCATCAGGCCGTCGACGTCGATCTCCGGGTTGTCGATCAGCGCAATGCAGGCGTTGATCGATTCACTCAGGTTGTGCGGCGGGATGTTGGTCGCCATGCCCACCGCGATACCGGCCGAGCCGTTGACCAGCAGGTTCGGGAACCGGGTCGGCATGACCGTCGGCTCCAGTTCCTTTTCGTCGTAGTTGGGCTGGAAGTCGACGGTTTCCTTGTCGATGTCGGCCATCAGCTCGTGCGCGAGGCGCGACATGCGCGCTTCGGTGTATCGCATGGCCGCGGCGGAGTCGCCATCGATGGAGCCGAAGTTACCCTGGCCATCGACCAGCATGTAGCGCAGCGAGAACGGCTGCGCCAGGCGCACCAGCGTGTCGTACACCGACTGGTCGCCATGCGGGTGGTACTTACCGATGACGTCACCGACGATACGCGCCGACTTGAAGTAGGGCTTGTTGCTGTGTGCGTTGAGCTCGTTCATCGCATACAGCACGCGGCGATGCACCGGCTTGAGGCCGTCGCGCGCATCCGGCAGCGCGCGGCCCACGATCACGCTCATGGCGTAATCGAGGTAGCTCTTGCGCATCTCGTCTTCCAGGTTGACCTGGATGATTTCCTTGGCGGTTTCTGCCATTCGGGTTCCGTTGTCTGGTAGCGGTCCAGTCCGGCGCATTCGCCCGTGGGCGGTCGCGCCGGAACCTCGATTCAACCTGTGGATACTACCACAACAGGCCGTTTTCCGCCTCCCTTTACGGGGATTTTACCGGCACAAATCAGGAACTTAGGGGTCCATCCGATCCTGTAGAGCCGAGCCCATGCTCGGCTCGACCGGCAATCCGCCGCAGCCGAGCGTGGGCTCGGCTCTACAGACATCCGCAACCCTGCCCGCCTCAACCGCCGAAGGCGGCGCGCATGTTCTCGGCGGTCGGGTTCAGGATCACCCCGCGCTCGGTCACGATGGCGTCGATCAGCTCGCCCGGGGTGACATCGAACACCGGGTTCCAGGCGGCAATGCCTTCGGCCACGGTGCGGGCACCGCCCACGCCATACAGCTCACCCGGGTCGCGCTGCTCGATCTCGATCTGGCTGCCGTCAACGGTCTCCATGTCCACGGTCGAGGACGGCGCCACCACCATGAACTTCACGCCGTGGTGGCGTGCGGCAATGGCCAGTTGGTAGGTGCCGATCTTGTTGGCGGTATCACCATTGGCGCAGATGCGGTCTGCGCCCACGATCACCCACTGCACGGCACCGGTCTTCATCAGGTGCGAGGCCGCCGAGTCGGCGATCAGGGTGGCATCGATACCGTCCTGCTGCAGCTCCCACACGGTCAGGCGTGCACCCTGCAGCCACGGCCGGGTCTCGCCGGCGAACACGCGCGCGATGCGGTGCTGGGCCATGCCGGCGCGAATGACGCCCAGCGCGGTACCGAAGCCGGCGGTGGCCAGCGAGCCGGTATTGCAGTGGGTCAGCACACCGCTGCCAGCCTCGATCAGGCCAGCGCCCAGTGCGCCCATGTGGCGGTTGGCCGCCAGGTCTTCCTCTGCGATCGCCTGCGCTTCGGACTCCAGCAACGCCTTCCAGTCGGCGCCGGCAGCGTTCAGGCAACGGCGCATCCGTGCCAGCGCCCAGGCCAGATTGACCGCAGTAGGGCGCGATGCGTTCAGGCGCTGCAGTGCCGGCTCCAGCTGCTGCAACGCGTGCGCACCGTCTGCGGCCTGCACCTCGCGCGCAGCCAGCACCACGCCCCAGGCGGCGGCAATGCCGATCGCCGGCGCGCCACGCACGGTCAGTGCGTGGATGGCGCTGGCAACCTCGTCACTGTCATGGCAGACCACGTGCTCGACCACGAACGGCAGCTTGCGCTGGTCCAGCAGTTGCAAGGCATCGCCGGTCCACAGGATCGGGCGGATGTGGTCGTAACGGGCGTAGTCGATGTCGGAGGCAGTGTTCATGGGCCCATTGTAGGGCCACGCCCCGCGCGGTTGGAGCCTGCCCCGGCTCAATTCACCGAGAATTCGGCGCGGCAGCCGCCATCCACCCAGATCCCGTTGCGGTTCCAGCCCCAGGTGCTGCCTTCCTCGCAGGGCGTGCTGGACAGCTGCTCGGAGACCACAGCACCCGCCGAGATGCTCGCGCCGCAGAAGCGGCGCTTCTTCGACTTCGATTCGCAGGTCAGGCGGCGCGGCACATCGACGAAGCGGCCATCCTCGTCGGCCACCTCGAAATCGCCCTGGCAGCCACGGCTGGTCCAGACTTCATTGCGCTTGTAGCCCCATCCCTGGCCTTCCCGGCACGGCAGCACCGACAACTGGCGAAGCAGGCGCACCGGCGCGCCATCCAGGCGTACCGGGCAACTCTGCGGACGGCCATTGGATTCGCAGCGCACCACGCGGCGCATCAGGCGCTTGCCTTCCGTTGCCGCAGGTGCCGCACCCTGCGCACGGCGCGCCCGGAATTCGGCGCGGCAGCCAAGGGTGACCCACACGCCGCTGCGGTCGGTGCCCCACTCGCTGCCGCGGATGCAGCTGTTGCTCGACAGCTGGCGCACCAGATCGACGCCGTTGGCCACATCGATGTCGCAGTGCACCCAGCCCATGTCGCGGGACTCGCAGGTCACCACTTCATCGTCGTAGCCCACCTGCTGGGCCGACGCCGGCGACGGCAGCCAGGCACCCCAGAGCGCAATGGAGTACATCGGTGCAGCGACAACCGCAAACCACTTGACCAAAGCCTTCCCCAGCAGGAATGGATGAACTGCATGCCAGTGTCCGGCATTGGCCGTGATAAGAGCATCATCCTGCTTACCGACGCAAGCGCACAGAGCCCGCGTTTCGTTCAGCCTGCGATGTTCAGCAACACGCGGGCGTCACGCGTGGGCAAAGTCGTAGGCCAGCACATCGGCAATGCGTGGCGTGCGGTTCATCGCCATCAGCAGGCGATCGACACCCACCGCCACGCCGGCACAGGCCGGCAACGCTGGCAACGCCGCCAGCAGCGCCTCATCCAGTGGCGGCTGCACCTGCCCGCGTTCGTGGCGGCGCTGCTGGTCGCGCCGGAAGCGGGCGCGCTGCTCGTCGGCGTCGTTCAGTTCGTGATAGCCGTTGGCCAGCTCCACTGCACCCAGGTAGAGCTCGAAACGCTCGGCCAGCGGCGGCGTGCCGGCGCGGATGCGTGCCAGCGCGGCCTGGCTGGCTGGCCAGTCATGCACTACGGTCATCACCGCGTCGTCGAAATGCGGCTGGATACGATGGGTCATCAGCAGGTCGAGCCAGTCATCACGGGTCAATCCGACCGGGTCAATGTGCACCTCGCCCAACGCGGCACGCAGCGTGGACTCATCCGCCTCGAACGGATCCACGCCAAGGTGCTGCTGGAACAGCTCACGGTAACTCAGCACGTGCAGCGTTGCACGGCGTCCGACCAGGGCCAGCGCCTGTCCGATCAGCTCGGCGGTCTCCTGTACCAACCGATGGTGGTCCCAGCCGACCCGATACCACTCCAGCATGGTGAATTCGGGGTTGTGGCGGCCGCCGGCCTCACCGTTGCGGAATACCCGACCCAGCTCGTAGCAGTCGCCCACACCGGCCGCCAGCAGGCGCTTGAGCGGATACTCCGGCGAAGTGCGCAGCCAGCGACGACGGCCACCGGCATCGACATGGCCGGTGAAATCGGTGTGGAAGCTGTCGATGTTCGGCTCGGTGTTGCCTGCCACCGACAGGATCGGCGTTTCCACCTCCAGCACATCGCGCTCGGCGAAGAAGCGGCGCACCAGCGCATTGAGCTCGGCACGCTGCTGCAGCGCGCGCAGCAGGGCCTCGCTCACAGGATGCCCTCCGGGCGCGGATGGTCGAGCGGCAGGGTCAGCAGATCGCGCGTATCGTCGATGTAGCCGCTGGCCAGGTACAGGCGGCGTGCCAGTTCGTTGTGGTGGTTCACTTCCAGGCGAAGGCGACTGACGCCACGACCGCGAGCGCGCTGTTCGCAGATGGCCAGCGCCTGCTTGCCGCGGCCACGACCGCGCGCACGATGGCTCAGGTACAGCTCGTCCAGCAGCATGAAGTGGCCGCCCTGCTCCAGGCTGAAGCCCATCGCGATCACCGCATAGCCGACTACCTCGCCCGCCTCGTCCATCCACAACAGCACTTCGCCATTGCGCGGATCGGCCAGCAGCGCGTCCACGCCGCGACGCACGCGCGCCTCATCGAAGTCGATCCTGTCTTCGGCGTAGAACTCGCGCATCAGCGCGATCAACAGCTCCTCGTCGGCACGGGTGGCCAGGCGGAAATCCAGCGGGGCGGTCTGCATCGGTGTTCCTTTGTGTTTCATGCCGGGCGCGGGGACACCCGGCGGGATCGTCACTCGTGTTCGGCCAGATAGGCCAGCAGGCGGTCTTCGTCCCACACCGGCACGCCCAGCGACTGCGCCTTGTCCAGCTTGGAACCCGCTTCGGTACCGGCGACCACGAAGCTGGTCTTCTTCGAGACACTGCCGGAGACCTTTGCACCGAGGCCCTCCAGGCGCTCCTTGGCGGCATCGCGGGTGAGCTGGGCCAGGGTGCCGGTCAGCACCACGGTCTGCCCATCCAGCGGGCCGGCCACGATCTCGGCCAGCGCCGGTGCCTTGGCCAGGATCTGCTGCATCGCCTTCTCGGCTGCCAGCAGCATCGCGCCATGGCCCTCGCTGTCCAGCCACTGGGCCAGGCCACGCGCGGTGTCGTCCGGCAATCCGGCGTTGACGAACTGCCCATGCTCGGCGTCGAGCACCGCCTGGGCACCGGGCAACGCAGCCACCAGTCTCTCCGCGCGCAGGCGGGTGATGCCGGGAATCTCTGATTCGACCAACAGCTGCGCCAGGTCCAGCCCCTCGCGCAGCCTGGCGCTGGGCGCGTGCACATCGCTGATGCGGACCTGGCCGACCTGCAGCAGGTCATCGATGGCCTGCTGGTTGCCCTGCTGTTCGAAGAAGTGGCCGAGCGACCGCGCCACTTCGCCACCGATGTCCGGCACGCGCTTGAACAATGGCCACGGCAGGTGGCGGATCAGTTCCAGGTCACCGAACCACTGCGCCAGCGCCTTGGCCGTGCTTTCGCCCACGTGCTCGATGCCCAGCGCGAACAGCAGCCGTTCCAGCGTGGCGGCACGACTGGCGTCGATGGCCGCGATCAGGTTGTCGGCCCACTTGGTCGCGATCTTCTTCGTGTTCCATTCGAAGCGGGCCGGCTGCGCCAGCGCCTGCGCGCGCCAGCCCGGATCGTTGCCGTCCAGCCTGAGCACCGCATTGAGCACCGCGCCACTGCCTTCAGCCGGCAGGTGCAGCTTCAGTGCGGCGGCCAGCGCCGAGGGATCTTCAGCGTCCAGCACCAGCTTCAGGTGCAGCAGCTGGTCACGACTGAGCCTGTACAGGTCGGCCACGCTCTTGACGATGCCAGCGTCGACCAGGGTTTCAATGTACTTGTCGCCCAGGCCGTCGATGTCCATCGCGCGGCGCGAAGCGAAATGGGCAATGGCTTCCTTGCGCTGCGCCGGGCAGGACAGTTCGCCCGAGCAGCGCCATGCGGCCGCCCCTTCCTCGCGCACGATCTCCGAGCCGCACACCGGGCAGCGCTTCGGCATCTGCCAGGGCGTGGTGCCCTGCGGGCGGCGATCGAGGATGACGCTGACCACTTCCGGGATCACGTCGCCGGCACGGCGCACGATCACGCTGTCGCCGACGCGCACGTCGAGGCGTGCGATCTGGTCGGCGTTGTGCAGCGTGGCGTTGGACACGATCACGCCGGCCACGGCCACCGGTGCCAGCCGCGCGACCGGTGTGGCCGCACCGGTGCGGCCGATCTGGATCTCGATCGCCTCCACCGTGGTGCTCTGTTCCTGTGCCGGGAACTTGTGCGCGATGGCCCAGCGCGGCGCACGCGAGACAAAGCCCATCGCCTGCTGGCCGGCACGGTCATCGAGCTTGTAGACGACGCCATCGATATCGAACGGCAGGCCGTCGCGGCGCTCGCCGATATCGCGGTAGTAGCCGAGCAGGCCGTCGGTGCCTTCCACCACCTTGCACAGCGCGCTGACCGGGAAACCCCAGGCGCCGAGCTGCGCCAGCGTGCCCGAATGGGTATCGGGCAGCTCGCCGCCCTGCACTTCACCGGTACCGTAGGCAAAGAAGCTCAACCTGCGCTGCGCACTGATCTTCGGGTCGAGCTGGCGCAGCGACCCGGCCGCCGCATTGCGCGGGTTGGCCAGCACCTTGCCGCCGTGCAGGCGCGCACGTTCGTTGTACGCCTCGAAATCGGCACGCGCCATGTAGACTTCGCCGCGCACCTCCAGCACGTCCGGCCAGTCCTTGCCGTGCAGCCGCTTGGGAACATCGCCGATCTCGCGCAGGTTGGCGGTCACGTCCTCGCCGGTGCTGCCATCGCCGCGGGTCGCGCCGAGCACGAAATGACCATCCTCATAGCGCAGGCTGATCGCCAGGCCGTCCATCTTCGGCTCGGCCGAAAACTGCAGGCTGCGGCGGCCCAGGCGTTCATCGATGCGGCGCACGAAATCCGCCACTTCCTCATCGCTGAAGGCGTTGGACAGCGACAACATCGGCACCGCATGGCGGACTTCGGGGAAACGGCCGGAGGGACGCGCGCCGACCTGCTGGGTCGGACTGTCGGCCCGGGCCAGTTCCGGATGTTCGCGCTCCAGCGCTTCCAGCTCGCGCACCATCCGGTCGTAGTCGATGTCGGGGATCTCCGGGGCGTCCAGCTCATGATAGGCGCGGTTGGCCTGGGCGATCTGCCGGCGGAGATCTTCGGCGCGTTCGGCGGGGCTGGAGCTCATCGGAATCCGGTGGTTCTGGGATGGCCGGGGATTCTACCGCGCCCGGCCGTCAGGCCCTGTAATGCCCCCCCTTCGCAGCGCCGAGCCATGCTCGACGGGCGCCCCGCTGCTCTGGTGGATGCCAACCATCTCCCCGCCCCGGCAGGTGCCCAACCTTGGTTGGCACACCTGCAGCCGACCATGGCTCGGCACTACAAAAAGCGGGCTTGCCGCCCACCGCAACCAGCGCTAGCGTGCGAAGGCTACTCCTCGGAATCCCACCCGTGACCCTGCCTGCTTCCCGTAGACGCTTCCTGCAACTGGCCGGTGCCGGCCTCGCCGTCGCTGGCAGCGGACTGCCGCGGCTTGGCCAGGCCCAACCTGCGGCCGCCGTCGCCCCGGCCCCTGCCGAAGGCGTGGTACTGCTGAACTTCAACGAGTGCCCCTACGGCCCCTCGCCGGCGGCCCAGCAGGCCGCGCGCGACAGTATCGCCAGTTGCGGCCGCTACCGCTTCGCCCTGGCCGCACAGGTGCGCGATGCCTTCATCGAGCAGGCACGTATTCCGGCCGACCACGTGCGCCTCTATCCCGGCTCAAGCGAGCCGTTGAACCGGGCCGCCACGGTGTGGACCGGGCCGCAGGCGGGATTGGTGGTGGCCGACCCGACCTTCGAGACGCTGGGCGAGGTCGCCGCTGCTCGCGGCGCCCATGTGCAGAAGGTGCCGCTGCGCGACGACGGCGCGCATGACCTGCGTGCGATGGTCGCCGCCGCGCAAGCGCGCCCGACCGGGCTGGTGTATGTGTGCAATCCGAACAACCCGACCGGTTCGATCAGCCCACCGGATGAGCTCGCCTGGCTGCTGGCCCACAAGCCCGCATCGACCCGCGTGCTGGTCGACGAGGCCTACCTGCAGTACAGCGAGCAGCCGAGCCTGATCGCGCAGGTAGCGCAGCGCGATGACCTGATCGTGCTGCGCACGTTCTCCAAGCTGTACGGCATGGCCGGCCTGCGCCTGGGCGTGGCGGCCGCACATCCCGACCGCCTGCGCGAACTGGCCAGCCTGGGCGACAACCCACTGCCCGTGCCAGCACTGGCCGCAGCACTGGCCAGCCTGCAGGATCCCCAGTTGATCGCGCAGCGGCGCCTGCAGAATGCCCAGGTGCGGCAGGCCACCATCGCGTGGCTGGGCAAGCGTGGTTTCAGCTGCGTCCCGTCGGAAGCGAACTGCTTCGTGGTGGATGTGCAGCGCGACGGTGCCGCCTTTGCCAAGGCGATGGCAGACAACGGCGTGATCATTGGCCGCAGCTGGCCGATCTGGCCACAGCGCGTGCGCGTGACCGTCGGCACCGAAGACGAAATGGCCGCATTCCGCCGTGCGTTCGCCAAGGTGGCCGGCGTACCGGCCTGACCCCGTTGGTGGGGGCGAACTTGGTTCGCCCCATCCACGCATGGCGTGGATCTGCTGTTGTGGATGCCGACCATTGGTCGGGGTGGGTGCCGACCGTTGGTCGGCACGCCATGGCGCTCACCAGCGCGGGGTCTTGGTCAGCGGCGGTGCCTGGTGCTGGCGGTCGTAGGCACGCAGCTCGTCGCGGATGTGCGCGATGCGCTGGCGGCCCAGGGCATTGCGGCTGTCATCCAGCACCACGCCATCGAGCAGCTCGGCCATGCGCTGCACGGTCGGCAGCATCTTCTCCCAGGCATCAAGCGCGGTCAGCGGCGCCGGCAGGGTCAGGAAGAAGGCGATGGCCGGGGTTTCCATGGCACGGATGTTGGCCATGTCGAAGCTGCCCGGCTTCATGATGCTGGCCATCGAGAAGATCGGGCCGCGCTCGGGGTGGCCTTCCACCAGGCGGTGGAACACGTTCATGTGGCCGAATACCAGGCCGGTCTTCTCCGCCGCCACCACGATGTCTTCGCCGCGCAGCTGCTCGCCGGCACGGGCGGCCACGAACAGCGAGACGATCTTGTCGAAATCCTGGGTGGTGCGCTTGCCGACGTCGTTGGCCGCGCCCGGATCGGTGTCGGCCAGGCCAAGTTCGGCCTGCTCGCCTTCGCCGCCCATGCCCGGTTCGACGCGGCCCTCGGCCACCACGACGCCGTCCTCGCCCAGGACCGGTTCGCGGCGCTCGCCACTGGTCGGTTCCGCGTTTTCCACGCGGCGCCCCTGGGGCTTTTTCTTCGGACGGCCAAACAGGAAGATCGCGGCGATCAACAGCAGGCCGGCGGCCAGGATGCCGATGCGCAACAGTGCCGTGTCGGACATTCGATAGGTTCTCCGGCTAGTTCATTCAGGTAACTAGGATGGCACGTCAGGCCGCGCCCGCCAATCGCGCGGCTTCTTCCAGGTCCACGCTGACCAGGCGGCTGACGCCCGGCTCACGCATGGTCACGCCCGACAGCTGGTGCGCGGCCTCCATCGTCGCCTTGTTGTGGCTGACGAACAGGAACTGCACCTTCTCGCTCATTTCCTTGACCATGTTGGCCAGGCGGCCGACGTTGGCTTCGTCCAGCGGCGCGTCCACCTCGTCCAGCAGGCAGAACGGGGCGGGATTCAACTGGAAGATGGCGAACACCAGCGCCACCGCGGTCATCGCTTTCTCGCCGCCGGACAGCAGCGAGATGCTCGACACGCGCTTGCCCGGCGGGCGCGCCATGATGGTCACGCCCGTGTCGAGCAGGTCTTCACCGGTCAGTTCCAGGTAGGCGTGGCCGCCACCGAACAGGCGCGGATACAGGGCCTGGACGCCGGCGTTGACGCGGTCGAAGGTGTCCTTGAAGCGCCCGCGGGTCTCGCGATCGATCTTGCGGATGGCATCCTCAAGTGTTTCCAGCGCCGTGGTCAGGTCGGCGTGCTGCGAATCCAGGTAGTCCGAACGCTGCGAAGCCTCGCCGTACTCGTGGATGGCGGCCAGGTTGACCGGCTCCAGCCGGCGCATGCGTGCGTCGATCTGGTGCACGGCCTGCTCCCAGTCGCCCAGGCGGGCGTCCTCGGGTAGTGCATTGAGCACGTCCTGCAGCACGAAGCCGGCCTTTTCCACTGCCGCCTGCAGGGTGTCGGCGCTGAGCACCAAGGCCTGCTGGTCGAGCTTGCGCTGCGAAATGCGCTCGCGCTGGGCCAACGCCTGCTCGTCGCGCTGGTGGCGGGTCTGCTCGTAGTTGCGCAACTCGGCGTCGATGCCGTCCAGCAGCGTTCGCGCCTCGGTCAACACACGGTCGGCCCGCACGCGCTCTTCCAGCGCGTTCTGGTGTTCGGCCTGCAGCGATTCGACCGGCGAATCCCCTTCGTCCAGCTGCGAGTGCAGCTCGCCCAGCCGCGCGTCCAGCTGCCCGCGCTGGGTGCCCATGCGTTCCAGCGCCTGGCTCAACGAGGCCAGCTGCGCGCGCTGCGATTCCAGGGTCAGGGCCAGCGAATGCGCGCGCTCGCGTACCGCGCGGGCGGCATCGCGGGCCAGGTCGCGGGCCTCGGTCAACTGCCGACGTTCGCCCTCCAGCCGCTGCCGGGTCGATTCCAGGTCGCCCATGCTGCTGACCGCACTCTCCAGCCGCGAGCGCGCTTCCCGCGCCTGCTCGTTGTTGGCTTCCAGCGTTTCCTGCAACTGCTTCAGCTCGCCCTCGATGCGGTCGATGCGGGTGCGTGCCGCTTCCACCTTGCCCTGCTGGCCCTGCAGCTGGCCGGCCAGCTCGGACACCGCGCGGTGGGCCTGGTAGAGCGCGCGCTGCGCGTCCTCGCGCTGCTGCTCGGCCGCCTGCAGCTGCTCACGGAAACCGCTCAGCTGCTCTTCCAGCTCGGCCTCGCGGTCCTGCAGCTGCTCGATCTGCTCACGCAGTTCATTGATCTCACGCTCGCGCAGCAGCGCACCCTGCTCGGCGGCACCGGAGCGCGACACGCGCAGCCAGCCCTGGCCCAGCCGCTCGCCGCCCTGGGTGATGATCGAATCGCCTTCCGGCAGGCTGGCCTGCAGGGCCTTCGCCTCGGACAGGTCCTTCGCACCATGCAGGTGCGCCAGCAGCCGACGGATCGCCGCCGGGCCGCGCACGCGTGCCGCCAGCGAGGTCGGCGCCACCTTCAGTTCAGAAGCATCGTCGGCGACCAGCGCAATGTGGCCTTCGCCAAGTTCGCCCAGCGCGCCGACCAGGCTGGCCGGGTCATCGACCAGCACGCCTTCGATCAGCTGGCCGAGCGCACTTTCCACCGCGTTTTCCCAGCCGGCATCCACGTCCAGGCGTTCGCCGACGCGCGCCGCCGAATCCAGCCCGCGCGCCTTCAGCCAGGCCACGGCTGCACCCTGCTCCTGGCCCAGCGCGGCCTGCTGCAGGGTTTCCAGCGAGGCCAGGCGACCGCGCAGGCCGTTGGCCTGCTTGCGCAGTTCAGCCAGTTCGTTCTGGCCATTGCGCTGCTGTTCCTGCACTGCCGTCACGCCCTGCTTGCGCAGCTCGACGTCTTCACTCAATTCATCCAGTGCGGCCTTCTGCGTGTCGTGCTGCAGGTGCAGCTGCTCGAAGGCTTCTTCCAGCGCGTCCACGTCCAGGCCTGCGCGTTCGGCGGCCAGGGCCTCGCGACGCCGGTCGGCGTCGAGGATCTGCTTGTCCAGGTAGTCCACGCGCGTGCGCTCGACATCGCCGGCGCGCGAGGCTTCCGAACTCTGCGAGGTGTGCTGTTCCCAGCGCTGCTGCCAGCTGGCCAGCCGCTCTTCAGCCTCACGCAGGCTTTCCTGCTTGATCTCGTTTTCTTCCTGCAGTGCTTCCAGCTGCGGAGTGGCGGCCTCCACCGCCTCGCGCAGCACCCTCAGTTTGGCCTCGTCGCCGCTGATGTGCTGGCCCAGTTCGGCCAGCGCCTGCTGGGTTTCATCGCGCGCCTTGTGCAGGCGCTGCGACAGCTCGCGCTGGTGCTGGATCTGCTGCTCCAGGCGCGCCAGCGTGCTGCCGACCTGGTAGACCGCAGCCTGCGCGGTGTTCAGCGCGTCGGCGGCCTCTTCGCGCCGCGCGCGCGAGGTCTCGATGCGCGCCTCGGCATCACGCTGGTCGGCGATCAGCTGCTGCAGCCTCGTCTCTTCCTGCGACAGGCCTTCGCGCAGCTTCGACAGGCGCCCGTCGAGGCCGCGGAATTCCAGCGCCTTCCACTCGGCATCCTTGACCCGGCGCTCTTCCTGCAGGGCCTGGTACTGCTCGGCCTGCTTGGCCTGGCGCTTGAGGTGCTCCAGCTGCTTGCTGATCTCGTCGCGCAGGTCGCCCAGCCGGTCCAGGTTCTCGCGGGTGTGGCGGATGCGGGTCTCGGTCTCCTTGCGGCGCTCCTTGTACTTGGAGATGCCGGCTGCCTCTTCCAGGTACACACGCAGGTCTTCCGGGCGCGCCTCGATGATCTGGCTGATCATGCCCTGCTCGATGATCGAGTAGCTGCGCGGGCCCAGGCCGGTGCCGAGGAACAGGTCGGTGATGTCGCGGCGGCGGCACTTGGTGCCGTTGAGGTAGTAGTTGCTGGTACCGTCGCGGCTGACCGTGCGCTTGACCGAGATTTCGTTGAACGCGGCGTACTCGCCGGAGATCGTGTGGTCGGAGTTGTCGAAGATCAGCTCGACCGTGGCCTGCGACACCGGCTTGCGGGCATTGGAACCGGAAAAGATCACGTCGGTCAGCGAGTCGCCGCGCAGGCGGCTGGCCGAGCTCTCGCCCATGACCCAGCGCACGGCGTCGATGATGTTCGACTTGCCGCAGCCATTGGGGCCCACCACGCCGGTCATGTTGGTCGGCAGGTGCAGGGTGGTCGGATCGACGAACGACTTGAAGCCGGACAGCTTGATCGTGGAAAGACGCATAGGGGTTCCGGACTGGGGCCGGCAAGCGGCCTGCGTTTACCCTCCAAGTCATTGATCCTGTTGGGATCGATGCCCGTGGAACGGGTGTGACGCCCTGAGTATACCGATGTGGCCGTGTTCTACGAATGGGCGTGGAACATTGCCCGGCCCTGCCCCGCCGGCCGCACGTGGCCCGAGCTGGCGAAACGGAACCATAAAACAAAACGGGCACCCTTGCGGGCGCCCGTTCTGCGGTGATGCCAGGCCTTGCGGCGTGGAATCAGGCTTCGGCGACGACGACGACCTTGACGGTGGTCTCGACGTCGGCGTGCAGGTGGATCAGCACGTCGTACTCGCCGATGTTGCGGAAGGCGCCTTCGCCCAGGATGACTTCGCTCTTGCTGACCGGCAGGCCGGCAGCGGTGAAGGCATCGGCGATTTCACGGGCGCCGACCGAGCCGTACAGCTTGCCTTCGGTCGAAGCGTTGGCCGGGATGGTCACGCTCGCGCCGTCCAGCTTGGCCTTGCGGGCGTCAGCTTCGGCGTGGATGGCCTGGGCCTTGGCTTCGTATTCGGCGCGCTTGGCTTCGAACTCGGCCTTGTTGCTCTCGGTGGCCGGCACGGCCTTGCCCTGCGGCACGAGGAAGTTACGGCCGTAGCCCGGCTTCACGTCGACCAGGTCGCCCAGGTTGCCGAGGTTGGTGACTTTCTGCAGGAGGATCAGCTGCATGGTATTGCTCCAGATGAGTTATTCGTTAGCGAGGCGATGCCCCGCAACAAAGGCTGTCCGAATAGCTGGCACAGCGGGGGCGGCACCGGGCCGCCCCGCCGGCATCAGACGTCGTGGTTGTCGGTGTACGGGATCAGGGCCAGGAAGCGAGCGCGCTTGACGGCGGTCGCCAGCTGGCGCTGGTACTTCGACTTGGTACCGGTGACGCGGCTCGGCACGATCTTGCCGTTCTCGGTCAGGTACTGGCGCAGGGTGTTGAGATCCTTGTAGTCGATCTCCTTCACACCTTCAGCCGTGAACTTGCAGAACTTGCGGCGACGGAAGAACTTGGACATGGGAAGGCTCCTTAGGCGGCGGAAGCGGCGTCGTCGCCGGCTTCGTTGTCAGCGGTGGTGGTGGACTCGCCTTCTTCGTCGTCACGACGACGGCGCTCACCGCGCTCCGGCTTGTCACCCTTCTCGTCCTTGCTCTTCATGATCAGCGACTGCTCGGTGTCAGCCTCGTCACGCTTGATGACCAGGTTGCGCAGCACGGCGTCGTTGAAGCGGAAGCTCTCGGTCAGTTCGTTCAGAACGGCCTGGTCGGCTTCGATGTTCATCAGCACGTAGTGGGCCTTCACCAGGTTCTGGATCGGGTACGCCAGCTGGCGGCGGCCCCAGTCTTCCAGGCGGTGGATGGTGCCGTTGCCGTTCTCGACCAGCGACTTGTAGCGCTCGATCATGGCCGGGACCTGCTCGCTCTGGTCCGGGTGGACCATGAACACGATTTCGTAATGACGACTCATGTTTTTTTCTACCTTTCGGATGTGGCCTTTCGGCCGGACAGCCCCCCGCCGTTGAGACCGCGGTGGGGCAAGGATTCCCGCCAGGAAGGCAGGAAGCCGCGCATTATGGCGCAGATGGGAATGGCGGGCAACCGGGGGCACCCGACCTTCTGAACCGGAGTGCCCTGCCCCGGTGCCGATCAAGGTCGGCACCCACCAGGCGGGTAGCGCCGGGCCATGCCCGGCGGGCGCCAAAGCCGCGCGTCAGGCCTTGTCGGCGTCGGTGGTGAAGCTCTCGCCGCAGCCGCACTCGGCGGTGGCGTTCGGGTTGCTGAACGTGAAGGTCTCGCTCAGGCCATGCTTGCCGAAGTCGATCACGGTGCCGTCCACCAGCGCCAGGCTCTTGGCGTCGACATAGATCTTCACGCCGTCCTGGTCGAACACGGTATCGCCCTCGCGCTCGTCTCGGGCCAGGTCGGTCACGTGGCCCCAACCGGAGCAGCCGGTCCTGGTCACGCCGAAACGCAGGCCCAGCGCGCCGGGGGTCTGGGCGACAAAGCGCTGCACGCGCTCGAAGGCAATGGGGGTCAGGCTGACGGCCATGGGGCTACTCCAGAGGTACGGGAACATTATAAGGAGCCGTTGCCGCGAAAAATGCCTCGCAAGCAGAACGCTGCAACCGGTAAACTCCCGTGTTCACAGATCGAGTCGATCAGCAGAGGATTCAAGTCATGACGGTGGTCAGCGTTGAACATGCGCTTGCCGGGAAGATCCCGGAAGGCGGCGAAGTCACGGTACGCGGATGGGTGCGCACGGTGCGCGGTTCAGCGAATCTGGCCTTCGTGAATGTGAGCGACGGCTCCTGCTTCGCCCCGATCCAGATCGTGGCCAACGACACCCTGGCCAACTTCGACGAGATCAAGCGCCTGACCAGCGGCTGCTCGGTCATCGGCACCGGCACCCTGGTGAAGTCGCAGGGCAAGGGCCAGTCGTTCGAGATCCAGGCCAGCGCACTGGACGTGGTCGGCTGGGTCGAAGACCCGCTCACCTACCCGATCCAGCCCAAGCCGATGTCGCCGGAGTTCCTGCGCGAAGTCGCGCACCTGCGCCCGCGCACCAACCTGTTCGGCGCAGTCACCCGCATCCGCAACTGCCTGGCCCAGGCCGTGCACCGCTTCTTCCACGAGAACGGCTTCAACTGGATCAGCACCCCGATCATCACCACCTCCGATGCCGAAGGCGCCGGCCAGATGTTCCGCGTGTCCACCCTGGACATGGTGAACCTGCCACGTGACGAGAAGGGCGCGATCGACTTCAGCCGCGACTTCTTCGGCAAGGAAACGTTCCTGACCGTGTCCGGCCAGCTGAACGTCGAGGCGTACTGCCTGGCGCTGAGCAAGGTCTACACCTTCGGCCCGACCTTCCGCGCCGAGAACAGCCACACCACCCGCCATCTGGCGGAGTTCTGGATGATCGAGCCGGAAATCGCCTTCGCCGACCTGGCCGAAGACGCACGCCTGGCCGAAGAGTTCCTGAAGTACCTGTTCCGCGCCGTGCTGAACGAGCGCAGCGACGACCTGGCCTTCATCGCCGAGCGCGTGGACAAGAACGCGATCACCAAGCTGGAAGATTTCATCAACGCACCGTTCGAGCGCATCGACTACACCGATGCGGTCAGCCTGCTGCAGAAGTCCGGCAGGAAGTTCGACTTCCCGGTGGAATGGGGCCTGGACCTGCAGACCGAGCACGAGCGCTGGCTGACCGAGGAGCATGTCGGCCGTCCGGTGGTGGTGACCAACTATCCGGAGCACATCAAGGCCTTCTACATGCGCCTGAACGACGACGGCAAGACCGTTGCCGCGATGGATGTGCTGGCCCCGGGCATCGGCGAGATCATCGGTGGCAGCCAGCGTGAGGAGCGCCTCGACGTGCTGGACGCGCGCATGGCCCAGTTCGGCCTGGATCGTGAGCACTACAGCTGGTACCGCGACTTCCGCCGCTATGGCTCGGTGCCTCACGCCGGCTTCGGCCTGGGCTTCGAACGCCTGGTGGTGTACGTCTGCGGGCTGTCCAACATCCGCGATGCGATCCCCTACCCGCGCGCCCCGGGCAGTGCGGACTTCTAAGGCCCACACGTCCACGGAGGTACGGCTCCCATGACCCTGTTCTTCGCCCTGTGTTTCGTCGGCGTTGCAGTGGCCGGGTTCAGTGCCTTCGTGATCTTCTGGCCGCTGACCCTGGTGCACGTCCGCGACCGTCATCCGGCGCTCGCCGAGCGCTTCGGCAGCGGCGCCTTCCTCAAGCCCGATGCCCTGGCCTGGCTGTTGCGCCGCGACTATCGCCAGCAGCCGGACCGCTCGCTGTCCGGGCTGGCGACGCCGGCCTGGGTATCGCTGCTGACCCTGCTGGCCGGACTGGGCATGGCCGCCCTGCTCTGGCTGGCCTCGCTCTGGTAACCCCCATGAATGACATTTCCGCCTCGCGCGACAGCTGGTGGCTGGCCAGCCTCGGCAACACCCTGATCTGGGCGCGCCTGCGCGTTCGCCCGGCCGGCACCGCTGAGGTGCTCGACAGCGACGGCAATACGCTGAGCTATGACAGCGAAGACACCGCCCGTTCGCAGCTGTTCGACGCCGAATTCGTCGAGTATGACGGTCTGGACGAGGAAGACGCGCTGGTGCGCGGCTTCAGCCTGCACGAAGTGCAGCCGCCGCAGGCCGACAACGACGAAGGCCTGCGCGGCCGCATGATCCAGTCGCTGGGCGCGCGCGCCTGATCCAGGCATGTTCACTCCACGCGCCTTCGCCGAGACCGACCTGCTCTGGCTGGACCGCCTGCTGGCGCGTGATCCATTCGTCACTGTGCTCACCCCCGGCAGCGATGGCCTGCCGGAGCTGACCCGGATGCCGGTGCTGTACCGGCGCGAGGGCGAGCGCATCGAGCTGCGCGGGCACTGGGCCCGCGCCAACCCGCAGTCGCGCCACGGCGGTGCGGCCAAGGTGCTGGTCGACGGACCACACGGCTACGTCTCGGCCAGCTGGTATCCGGACAAGGAGCCTGCCGCGCGGGTGCCGACCTGGAACTACGCCGCCGCCGAGCTGCGTGGCCAGTTGCACACCTTCGACGACACCGATGCGCTGGCCGGGCTGGTCGGCACGATCAGCGACCACTTCGAAGCCAGCGTCGGCCAGGCCTGGCAGTTCGATGCCACGCGTGCCGAACATGGCCCGGAACTGCGTGCCATCGTCGGCTTCCGTTTCCAGGTCGAACACGTGCAGCTGAAGCTGAAGCTGAGCCAGAACCATCCCGACGCCAACCAGCGCGCCGTGATCGCCGAACTGGAACAGCTGGGCACCCCTTCCTCCACCGAGTTGGCGCAGTGGATGCGCTGGCACCGCGAACAGGCCGCCCGCAGCGGCTGAACACCCCCGATTCCCGCGACGTCGCAGCTGGATGGCTGCGGTGCGCCCCACCCGACGCCAGGGACCCGAACATGAAAGACATCCACAAGCTGCTGCAGAACAACCGCGACTGGGCCGACCGCATCGAGAAGGAGGACCCCGACTTCTTCCACCAGCTGGCCAAGCAGCAGCATCCCGAGTACCTGTGGATCGGCTGCTCCGATTCGCGCGTGCCGGCCAACCAGATCATCGGCATGGCGCCGGGCGAAGTGTTCGTGCACCGCAACGTCGCCAACGTGGTCGCCCACACCGACCTTAACTGCCTGAGCGTGGTGCAGTACGCGGTGGACCAGCTGAAGGTCAAGCACATCCTGATCGTCGGCCACTACGGCTGCGGCGGCGTGCATGCCTGCCTGCACAACACCCGCGTCGGCCTGGCCGACAACTGGCTGCGCCATGTCGGTGACGTGGTGCAGAAGCACCAGGGCATCCTCGACGCCATCGAAGACGACGAACTCAAGCACGCCCGGCTGTGCGAGCTGAACGTGATCGAGCAGGTCGCCAACCTCTGCCGCTCGACCATCGTGCTGGATGCCTGGGCCCGCGGCCAGAAGCTGATGGTGCACGGCTGGGTCTACAGCCTGAAAGACGGACGCGTGCGTGAAATGGGCATCGACGTCGGTT
The DNA here is from genome assembly GCF_059369995.1 of Stenotrophomonas sp. YJH_SMC_53. Taxonomy (NCBI): domain Bacteria; kingdom Pseudomonadati; phylum Pseudomonadota; class Gammaproteobacteria; order Lysobacterales; family Lysobacteraceae; genus Stenotrophomonas; species Stenotrophomonas sp. YJH_SMC_53. The sequence goes on from NZ_JCAFTF010000003.1 coordinate 379,802, forward strand.
CGCTGGAAGAGCTGCAGCCAGCGTATGAAAAAGCGCTGTCCTTCGTGCCGCGCAAGGGCCGTCGCGACTGATCCCCACACGGATGACCACCATGCTCGCTCCACCGATCAACCTGCACGCCTGGATCGAAGAGAACCGCCACCTGCTGAAGCCGCCGGTGGGCAACAAGATGATCGACAACGGCGATTTCATCGTGATGGTGGTCGGCGGGCCGAACTCGCGTACCGACTACCACTACGACGAAGGCCCCGAGTGGTTCTACCAGCTCGAAGGCGAGATGGTGCTGAAGGTGCAGGAGGACGGCGCGGTACGCGACATTCCGATCCGCGCCGGCGAGATCTTCCTGTTGCCGGCGAAGGTGCCGCACTCGCCGCGGCGCCCGCCCGGGGGCATCGGCCTGGTGGTCGAGCGCAAGCGGCTGCCGCATGAGATGGACGGCGTGATCTGGCACTGCGAGCGCTGCAACCACAAGCTGCACGAAGAGTATTTCCCGCTGCAGAACATCGAAACCGACCTGCCCAAGGTGTTTGCGCGCTACCACGCCAGCCTGGAACTGCGTACCTGCAGCCAGTGCGGGCACGTGGACCCGCTGCCGGTGCCCGCGGCGGGTTGAAAGGCCGGTGGGCATGGCGATTGCTGTTACCTCCGCCGGGCATGGCCCGGCGCTACCGATGCGCGTGATCCCCAGGTAGCGCCGGGCCATGCCCGGCGAGCGCGCCGCGCGGCATCACGCCGGCCCCAGGCGCTACACTGGCGGTCCCGTTGCAGCCTGTTGCCCGACCATGTCCGACCTGCTCAGCCGCACCCACGCCATCGCCCTGGACGCCGCCGATCCGCTGCGCCCGCTGCGTGGCGAATTCCTGATTCCGCGCCATGGAGGCGGCGAGCAGACCTACTTCGTCGGCAACTCGCTGGGCCTGCAGCCGCGCGGTGCGCAGGCAGCGGTGCAGGAAGTGATGAAACAATGGGGCGAACTGGCGGTGGAAGGCCACTTCACCGGCCCGACGCAGTGGCTGTCCTACCACCGCCTGGTGAGCGCGCAGCTGGCCCGCGTGGTCGGCGCGCTGCCCAGCGAGGTGGTAGCGATGAACACGCTGAGCGTGAACCTGCACCTGATGATGGTCAGCTTCTACCGGCCGACCACGCAGCGCCCGGTGATCCTGATGGAAGCCGGCGCATTCCCGACCGACCGCCACGCGGTGGAAGCTCAGATCCGCTTCCATGGTTTCGACCCGGCCGAGTGTCTGGTGGAAGTGCAGCCGGACGAAGCCAACGGCACGATTTCGCTGGCCGCGATCGAACGCGCCATCGCCGAGCACGGCCCGCGCCTGGCGCTGGTGCTGTGGCCCGGCGTGCAGTACCGCACCGGCCAGGCCTTCGACCTCGATGCGATCACCCGCGCCGCACGCCTGCAGGGCGCACGCATCGGCTTCGACCTGGCGCACTCGGTTGGCAACCTGCCGCTGCGCCTGCATGAGGTGGCGCCCGATTTCGCCGTGTGGTGCCACTACAAATACCTCAACAGCGGCCCGGGCGCGGTGGCCGGCGCGTTCGTGCACGAGCGCCACCATCGCGACACCACCTTGCCGCGCTTTGCCGGCTGGTGGGGCCATGAGGAATCGACCCGCTTCCAGATGGCGCCCCAGTTCACCCCCGCCATCGGTGCCGAAGGCTGGCAGTTGAGCAATCCGCCGATCCTCGGCCTGGCACCACTGCGTGCCTCGCTGGACCTGTTCGAGCGTGCCGGCATGGAGGCGCTGCGCAGCAAATCGCTGGCGCTGACCGGCCTGCTCGAAGCACTGGTCCGCGCACGCCTGCCGCAGGTGCTGGACATCATTACCCCGGCCGATCCGCAGCGCCGCGGCTGCCAGTTGTCGCTGCGCGTGATCGGTGGCCGCGAGCGTGGCCGTGCACTGTTCGAGCACCTGCGCGGCATCGGCGTGCTCGGCGACTGGCGCGAGCCTGACGTGATCCGCATCTCGCCCACCCCGCTCTACAACCGCTACCTGGACGTGCACCATTTCGTCGAGGAAGTGGAAGCCTGGGCCGGCCTGTAAGCCGACCCCTCCCCTGCTGCTGGACAGTTCGTTGATCGCACACGCCTCCCGCTCGTTGAGCATTATCGGTGCCGGCCTTGCCGGGTCCCTGCTGGCCATCCTGCTGTCACGGCAAGGCTGGCGCATCACCCTGTACGAACGCCGTGGCGATCCCCGCATTGCCGACTACGAGAGCGGTCGTTCGATCAACCTGGCGTTGGCCGAGCGCGGGCGCAATGCACTGCGCCAGGCCGGCGTGGAAGACGAGGTGATGGCGCGCGCGGTGATGATGCGCGGGCGCATGGTGCATCCACGCGACGGCGAACCGCAGCTGCAGCGCTATGGCCGCGACGACAGCGAGGTGATCTGGTCGATCCATCGCAGCGATCTGAACACCACGCTGCTGGAACTGGCCGAACAGGCCGGTGCCACCGTGCACTTCCATCGCCGCCTGCATACCGTGGATTTCGACGCGGGCTACGCGCGTTTCATCGATGACCGTGACGACAGCCCGCACGACATCCGCTTTGACACCCTGATCGGTGCCGACGGCGCGGGCTCGGCACTGCGCGCGGCGATGAACCGTCGTGCGCCGCTGGGCGAGGACATCGCCTTCCTTGACCATTCGTACAAGGAACTGGAGATCCCGCCGGCCGCCGACGGCGGCTTCCGCATCGAGCGCAATGCGCTGCACATCTGGCCGCGCGGCCACTACATGTGCATCGCGTTGCCCAACCACGAAGGCACTTTCACGGTCACCCTGTTCCTGCCCAACCAGGGCGATCCCAGCTTTGCCACGGTCAACACCGGCGCGCAGGCCGAGGCGCTGTTCGCGCGCGAGTTCGCCGACACCCTGCCGCTGATTCCCAACCTGCGCAAGGACTGGGAACAACACCCGCCGGGCCTGCTCGGCACGCTCACCCTGGAACGCTGGCATCAGCAGGGCCGCGCCGTGCTGATCGGTGACGCCGCGCATGCGATGGTGCCGTTCCACGGCCAGGGCATGAACTGCGCATTCGAGGACTGCGTTGCACTGGCCCGCCAGCTGATGGAGGCCGATGACCTGGAAAGCGCGTTCGCCGCGTTCGAAGCCGAGCGCAAACCGAATGCACGTGCCATCCAGCAGATGGCGCTTGAGAACTACCTGGAGATGCGCGACCGCGTGGCCGACCCTGCATTCCTGCTGCAACGCGAGCTGGAGCAGGAACTGCAGCGGCGCTGGCCGACCCGCTTCGTGCCGCATTACACGATGGTCACCTTCCTGCACACGCCATACGCCGAGGCGCTGCGCCGCACCGAACTGCAGCGCGACCTGCTGGTTGCAGCCACCGCCGGTCACGATTCACTGGACAACATCGACTGGGCCGCACTGGAAGCGCAGGTCCACGCGCAGTTGCCGGTCCTGGAGGGCGCGCACTGATGGCAGACAGCTTCCTGTTCTACGACCTGGAAACCTTCGGCCAGGACCCGCGGCGCACGCGCATCTCGCAGTTCGCCGCGATCCGCACCGATGCCGACCTCAACGAGATCGACACGCCGGTCAGCTTCTTCGTGCGCCCGGCAGACGACCTGCTGCCCTCGCCGATGGCCACCCTGGTCACCGGCATCACCCCGCAGCAGGCCCTGGCCGAGGGCATCAGCGAGGCCGAAGCCTTCGACCGCATCAACGAGCAGCTGTCGCGCCCCGGCACCTGCGCACTTGGCTACAACACCCTGCGCTTCGACGATGAGTTCGTCCGCTACGGGTTGTTCCGCAACTTCCACGATCCCTACGAGCGCGAGTGGCGCAATGGCAATTCGCGCTGGGACCTGCTGGACATGCTGCGGTTGATGCGCGCGATGCGCCCGGACGGCATCCGGTGGCCGCTGCGCGAAGACGGCGCCACCTCGTTCAAGCTCGAGCACCTGGCCGAGGCCAACAACGTGCGCGAAGGCGATGCGCACGAAGCGCTGTCAGACGTGCGCGCCACCATCGGCATGGCTCGGCTGTTCAAGCAGTCGCAGCCGCGCCTGTGGGAGTACGCACTGAAGCTGCGCGACAAGCGCTTCGTCGGCGGCCTGCTGGACGTGGCCGCGATGAAGCCGGTCCTGCACATTTCCATGCGCTACCCTGCCAGCCGCCTTTGCGCCGCACCGGTTCTGCCCTTGGCCGTGCACCCGACCATCAACAACCGGGTGATCGTGTTCGACCTGGAAGGCGAGATCGACGACCTGCTGGAGCTGCCGGCCGAGGTGATCGCACAGCGCCTGTACATGCGGGCCAGCGAGCTGCCCGAAGGCGTGACACGCGTGCCGCTGAAGGAAGTGCACCTGAACAAGGTGCCGGCACTGATCGCATGGAACCACCTGCGCGCCGATGACCATGCGCGCCTCGGCCTGGACGTGGCCGCGATCGAAGCCAAGGTGGAACGGCTGCGCGCGTTCGCTCCACAGCTGGCCGAGAAGGCACGCCAGGTCTACAACCAGCCCCGCGTCGCGACCGTGGCCGATGTCGATGCCTCGCTGTACGACGGATTCCTCGGCAACGGCGACAAGCCGCTGCTCGCGCTGGCACGCACCACCGCGCCGGAGCAGCTGGCCGCGCTGGAAGGCCGCTTCCGCGACCCGCGCCTGCCAGAGCTGCTGTTCCGCTACCGCGCACGCAACCATCCCGGCAGCCTCGCGCCGGCTGAACACCAGCGTTGGCAGGATTACCGCCGCCAGCGCCTGCTCGGCGACGGCGGCCTGGGCGAACTCAACCTGCCCCAGTACCAGCAACAGCTTGATGCACTGGCCGCCGAAGCGCCCGGCGACGCGCGGCGCCAGGCCCTGCTGCAATCGTTGCGCGACTGGGGCCAGCACCTGCAGGAGACGCTGTGAGCACCTATTTCTCGGACGCCAGTTTCAAGTTCCTGCGCAGCCTGGCGCGGCACAACGACAAGACCTGGTTCAACGACCACCGCCAGCAGTATGAAGACCACGTCCGGCAGCCGTTCCTGCGCCTGCTGGGCGACCTGCAGCCGGCACTGGCCGAGGTCAGCGAGCACTTCCGCGCCGATACCCGCGGCGTCGGTGGCTCGCTGTTCCGCATCCACCGTGACGCGCGCTTTTCCAACGACAAGTCACCGTACAAGACCTGGCAGGGTGCGCGCCTGTTCCATGAGCGCCGCCGAGAGGTGGCCGCGCCGTCCTTCTATGTGCACCTGCAACCCGGCGAGAGCTTCGTCGGCGCCGGCCTGTGGCATCCGGAACCGGAAACCCAGCGCCGCGTGCGCCATTTCATCCTCGACAACCCGGGCAGCTGGAAGGCCGCCGCGCACGCGCCGGCCCTGCGCAAGCGCTTCGATTTCGAGGAGAGCGAGAAGCTGGTGCGCCCCCCTCGTGGCTTCCCGGCCGACTTCGAGTTCATCGACGACCTCAAGCACCGCAACTGGGTGATGTGGCGCTCGCTGGACGACGCCACGATGACCGGCCCACGCCTGCTGTCCACGCTGGGCAAGGACCTGGCCGCGCTCGGCCCGTTCGTCGACTACCTGTGCGCTGCGCTGGACCTGGAATTCTGATGTCGCAGAATCTTCCGCTGGCCCGCCAGCGGCGCGTGCTCGGCCGCACCGGCCTGGCCGTTTCACCGATCGGATTGGGCTGCTCCGGCTTCTGGGGTCATCGCCGCTTCCCCGAGCATGAGGCGGCTGCCGTGGTCGAACATGCGCTTGCCCACGGGGTGAACCTGCTCGATACCGGTCACAACTATTCCGGCTTCCATGCCGAGCCGCGCCTGGGCCGCATCCTGCGCCCGTTGCTGAAGCAGTACCCGCGCGATTCACTGGTGATCTCAAGCAAGGGCGGCACGCTGACCGGCCAGGCCGGCATCAGCGGCGCCGAGCAACGCAACTTCTCGCCCGCGGCCATCACCGCCAGCTGCGAGGCGTCGCTGCGCAACCTCGGCCTGGACCATCTTGATGTCTACCAGCTGCATGGCGCCAGCGAACACGACATCAGTGACGACCTGCTGGCGGCACTGCAGCGCCTGCGCGAACGTGGGTTGATCCGGTACACCGGCATCAACACCCACTCGGCCTCGACCCTGCGCTGGATGATCGCCCATCCGGACGCCTTCGATGTGGTACTGCTGGACTACAACGCCCTGCAGCAGGACCGGGAACCGCTTATCGATCGGCTGCAGGCAGTGGGCATCGGCGTGCTGGCCGGCACCGTGCTGGCGCAAGGACACCTGCTGCCCGCGCGTGCGCGCCTGCCACGGCTGGCCGATGGCTGGTATCTGGCGCGCGCGTGGCTGAAGCCCAGCAGCCGCCAGCTGATGCGCAGTGCTCGCCAGATGCGGCGCGCGGTGGCCACGATCCACAGCCAGCGCCCGGCCCAGACCACCTTCGCCTATGCGCTGGGCCATCCCGGCGTTGCCAGCGGCATCCTCGGCACCACCCGCACCCGCAGCCTGGACGAAGTGCTGGCGACGCGGCTGGAGGCGCTGACTCCGGCAGAACGCCAACGGCTGGTCGATGCCTTCGGTGATGGCCGTGGTTCGCCCAGTCAGTGAGTCTTCACCCGGCACTGCCGCCGTTGCGGCAGTCTGTCCGGCATGAAGAAGCTCACCGCACTGCTTGTGCTGCTGGTCCTGGCCTTGGCGGCCTGGTGGTTCGGCGGCCCGTACCTGACCGTCAATGGCCTGTCCAAGGCCATCGAGCAGCGCGACACTGCGCGCCTGGAGCGCTACGTCGATTTCCCGCGCGTGCGCAGCAGCCTGCGCGCGCAGCTCAATGACTACCTGGTGCGCCAGTCCGGCCCAGACGTGGCGGCCAGCCCGTTCGGTGCCCTCCTCTACGGCCTCGGCGACCAGCTCGGGGGGGCCGCGGTGGAAACCATGGTGACCCCGACCGGGATCGGCGCGATGCTGCAGGGCCACGTGCTGTGGAAGCGTGGCCGCAATGAACTGCAGGGTGGCGACGCCTTCGGCGCAACTGAACCGGCGCGGCCGTTGAAGAATGCCGAACATCATTTCGAAGCGCTGGACCGCTTCGTGATCGATGTGGATCGCGGCCCCGGCCAGCCACCGATGAAGGTGGTGCTGGAGCCGCAGGGCCTGCGCTGGAAAGTGGTGGACCTGCAGCTGGGGATGTCGGGCAGCCCGTAGCCCCATGCCGCTGCGCTCGCCGGGCATGGCCCGGCGCTGCCGCCTTGTACCCCGCTCTGGTAGACGCCCACCTTGGTGGGCGCGGCTGCGCCGCGATGCCAACCAGGGTTGGCAGCTACCGGGCTCAGCCTTCGTTGGCGACGCCGTGCGGTACGTGGCCGGCGGCTACATGCTCGCGGGCGCTGTCGATGTTGTGCTGCGAATCATCGAAGAAGATGTCGGCACCGAAGGCCTGCAGGAACGGTCCCTTGTGCCGGCCGCCGAGGAACAGCGCTTCGTCCAGGCGCACGCCCCATTCCCGCAGGGTACGGATCACCCGCTCGTGCGCCGGGGCCGACCGCGCGGTCACCAGTGCGGTACGGATCGGCGCGCTGTCGCCAGCCGGGAACACTTCCTGCAGCGTGTGCAGGGCCGACAGGAAGCCGCGGAAGGGGCCGCCACTGAGTGGCTCGCGGGCGCGTTCGCGTTCGTGGCGGCCAAAGGCTTCCACGCCCTGCTCGCGCGAAATGCGCTCACTCTCGTCACCGAAGATCACTGCGTCACCGTCGAAGGCAATGCGCAGCTGGCCGGCCGGGCGACCGGTATCGATCTGGTCGGCCGCTGCCGCAGCGGTCTCGCCCGGTGGTTTGGGCAGGATGGTCGCCGCCGCGATGCCATGGCGCAGCGCACTACGCACCGATTCCGGGTTGGCCGACAGGAACAGGTCGGTGCCGAACGGCTTCACATACGGCCAGGTCGGCTCGCCAGCGGTGAACGTCGCACGGATGATGCCCAGGCCGTAATGCTGGATCGAGTTGAAGATGCGCAGGCCGGTATCGGCCGAATTGCGCGACAGCAGGATCACCTCGACCCGCGGGTTCTCCGGGCTGGCGCCCTGGTTCAGTGCCAGCAGCTTGCGCACCACGGGAAAGGCCACGCCGGGACCGAGGATGTCGTCCTCATGCTGGCGCTGGAACTCGGCATAGGCCGCCACGCCATCGCTCTCGAACAGCGCATGGCTTTCCTCGAGGTCGAACAGCGCGCGCGAGGTGACCGCGACGGTCAGCAAACGGGGGGAGTTGTCGCCCATCGGTGGGGGTCCTTCAAGCGGTCGGCGGGGCCGGCCGCCCATTGTCCTCAAAAAACGAACTGTTCGCTCAGGATCCGGTCTTCCAGGTTGTGCTCCGGGTCGAACAGCAGGGTCACACGACGGTCCCTCGACTCGCGGATGGTCACCTCGACCACATCGCGGGTCTCGTGCGAATCAGCGGTGACGCTGACCGGACGCTTGTAGGGATCGAGCACGCGGAAGCGCACTTCTGTGTCGGCCTTGAGGATCGCGCCGCGCCAGCGTCGCGGCCGATACGGAGCCAGCGGCGTCAGCGCGATGGTATGCGACCCCAGCGGCAGCACCGGGCCGTGCGCGGAATAATTGTAGGCGGTACTGCCGGCCGGGGTGGCCACCAGCACGCCGTCACCGATCAGCTCGGCCACCCGCTCCTGGCCGTTGAGGTCGATGCCGATATGGGCCGCCTGCCGGGTCTGGCGAAGGAGCGAGACATCGTTGTACGCCAGCGAGCCGGTGCTGGTCCCGGACTCGGTCAGCGCCACCATTTCCAGCGGGCGCAGGTTGGCCGGTTCGGCACGCGCAATGCGGGCCTGCACGTCATCGTCGCCACGGTACTGGTTCATCAGGAAGCCAACGGTGCCCAGCTTCATGCCGAACACCGGCTTGCCCAGGTGCCCGTGCCGGTGCAGGGTCTGCAGCATGAAACCGTCGCCACCCAGCGGGCACAGCACGTCGGCCTGCTCGGGCGCGTGATCGCCATAACGCGAGATCATCGCCGCGCGGGCCATCTGTGCAGGTTCGGCGGTGCTGGCCAGGAAAGCGATGCGGGGGGTGTCGCTCATCGGTGGATCCGGGTGGGTGTGCCAGCAAGAGCATACCCGGTCGTGCCGGCCGCTGGCCGGCTGCTGCACCCGGTTGCGATTCATGAGGTTGCCGGCCAGCGGCCGGCACTACCAGACAATGCAGAACGGCCCCGCTTTCGCGGGGCCGTTCCTCCAACTGCTGCAGATCAGGAGCCCCCCTGAGTCAGCGGGGCGCGCCAACGGCGCGGGGGTCTGGGAGCATGGTTGGCATGGGGCCCACGGTTTGCAGAGCAATCCGTGGGGCGTCAGCGCGAATGCGCTTACGCACCATGCGCGGCCAGCTGGCCCAGGCGCTGCACCGCGACCGAGACGGTCGGGTAGTCCAGGGTCTTCTGCTCGGCCAGTTCGGCCAGCATCGCCAGGGTGAAGCGCAGGCTGTTGTCGTCGCGGCCCATCCAGGCAGCGACCTTGGCCTCGGCACTGTTGCCCTTGGTGCCCAGCACCTGCCCGGCCAGGTTGCGGTGGTTGGCTGCCAGCTCGTCACGCAGCACGCCACGCGCCACCGCGTGCCAACGACCGTTGACCTCCAACGCGTCAACCTGCTCGAACAACCACGGCAGCTGCAGGGCATCGCCCAGGCGGAAGTGGACCTTGGACACGTCCACCGGCTTCAGCTTGCGGGTGCGGGCCAGTTCGATGATGTCGAACGCCGGCTCCAGGAAGTGCAGTTCGGCCAGCTGCTGTGCCAGCGCGGACGGCAGGCCCTTTTCCTTCCACTCGGCCACCAGGGCTTCGTAGGTCGGACGCTGCGAATCCGGCAGCACGCCCGAAGCAACGCGAATGTCGTTGAACGGGCCCTGGTAGCGGTTGACCGCCTCGGTGATGCCCGGCATCGCGCCCGGGCGCGACAGCAGCCAGCGCACGAACGAACGCTGCAGCTTCCAGATCACTTCCAGTGCGTCGATCTGCACCGACTCCGGCACCTTGCCGTCGAGCGCGTCGATCTGCGCCCACAGTGCGCGTGCATCCAGCGTTTCACGGCTGATGGTGTAGGCCTTGGCGACCTCGGCGATGGAACGGCCGGTGTCTTCCTGCATGCGCATCAGGAAGGTGGCGCCCATGCGGTTGATGGTCTGGTTGGTCACGGCCGTGGCGATGATTTCGCGCTTCAGGCGGTGACGCTCCATCGCGTCGGCGTACTTCTTCTGCAGCGGGGTCGGGAAGTAGCGCTGCAGCTCCTTGGACAGGTACGGATCTTCCGGAATGTCCGAATCCAGCAGCTGGTTGAACGCCACCAGCTTGGAATAGGACAGCAGCACCGACAGTTCCGGACGGGTCAGGCCCTGGCCGCGTGCCTTGCGCTGCGAGAGCTCGGCATCGGACGGCAGGAACTCGATCTGGCGATCGAGCAGGCCCTGCTGTTCCAGGGTGCGGATGAAGTGCTGCTTGGACCCCAGGCGCTTGACTGCCATCCGCTCCATCAGGCTCAGCGCCTGGTTCTGGCGGTAGTTGTCGTTGAGCACCAGCTCGGCGACCTCATCGGTCATCGACGCAAGCAGCTTGTTGCGCTGCTCGACGGTCAGCTTCTTGGCCCGCACCACATCGTTGAGCAGGATCTTGATGTTGACTTCGTGGTCGGAGGTATCGACGCCGGCCGAGTTGTCGATGAAGTCGGTGTTGAGCAGCACGCCGGCCTGGGCAGCCTCGATGCGGCCCAGCTGGGTCATGCCCAGGTTGCCGCCCTCGCCCACCACCTTGCAGCGCAGCTCGCCACCGTTCACGCGCAGCGCGTTGTTGGCGCGATCGCCGACATCGCTGTGCTGCTCGCTGGCGGCCTTGACGTAGGTACCGATGCCGCCATTCCACAGCAGGTCGACCGGTGCCTTCAGGATCGCGCTCATCAGATCGTTCGGCGACAGCGCCTTGACGTTCTCGTCCAGGCCCAGCGCTTCGCGCACCTGCGGGGTGATCTCGATCGACTTCAGGCTGCGCGGGTACACGCCGCCGCCCTTGCTGATCAGCTTGGTGTCGTAGTCCGCCCAGCTCGAACGCGGCAGGGTGAACAGGCGCTCACGCTCGATGAACGACGTGGCCGCATCCGGATTCGGGTCCAGGAAGATGTGGCGGTGGTCGAACGCAGCGACCAGGCGGATGTGGCGCGACAGCAGCATGCCGTTGCCGAACACGTCGCCGGACATATCGCCGACGCCAACCGCAGTGAAGTCCTGGCTCTGGCTGTCGCGGCCCAGCGCACGGAAGTGGCGCTTGACCGATTCCCACGCGCCGCGCGCGGTGATGCCCATGCCCTTGTGGTCGTAGCCGACCGAACCACCGGAGGCGAATGCATCGCCCATCCAGAAGCCGTGCGCGATGGCCAGGCCGTTGGCGATGTCGGAGAAGGTCGCAGTGCCCTTGTCGGCGGCCACCACCAGGTACGGATCGTCCATGTCGTGGCGCACGACATCCACCGGCGGCACGATCTTGTTGTTGACGATGTTGTCGGTGATGTCCAGCAGGCCCTGGATGAACAGCTTGTAGCAGGCCACGCCGTTGGCGAAGATCGCGTCGCGATCGCCGTTCACCGGCGGGGTCTTGGCGAAGAACCCACCCTTCGCGCCGACCGGCACGATGACGGTGTTCTTGACCATCTGTGCCTTGACCAGGCCCAGCACTTCGGTACGGAAGTCTTCGCGACGATCCGACCAGCGCAGGCCGCCACGCGCAACCGCGCCGAAGCGCAGGTGGGTACCTTCCACGCGCGGGCCGTACACGAAGATCTCGCGGTACGGGCGCGGCTTCGGCAGGTCCGGCACCAGCGCCGAATCGAACTTGAAGCTGATGACATGGCCGTGCTGGCCGTTGGCATCGGTCTGGTAGTAGCTGGTACGCAGGGTCGCGTCGATCACGCCCATGAACGAGCGCAGGATGCGGTCCTCGTCCAGGCTGGACACGCGATCCATCAGCTTCAGCAGTGCATCGCGCGCGGCCTGCATCTGCGCGTCGCGGTCCCCCTTGCGGGCATCGACCACGCTCTTGAGCACCTTCAGGGTGGCATCGTCGCCAGCGGCCAGCACATCGAAGTGGGCCTTCAGCTGGGCCTGACCGGCCGCGATGTCGTCCTTGCTCTCATGGCCGGTAGCCGGATCGAAGCGGGCCTCGAACAGTTCGACCAGCAGGCGGGCCAGCAGCGGGTAACGCGCGAAGGTGCCTTCCACGTAGGCCTGCGAGAACGGCACGCCGGTCTGCAGCAGGTACTTGCAATAGCCACGCAGCATGGCGACCTGGCGCCAGTGCAGGCCAGCAGCCAGCACCAGGCGGTTGAAGCCGTCGTTCTCGGCGTCGCCGTGCCAGACGCGGGCGAAGGTCTCGCCGAACGCTTCATCGACACTGGCGGCATCGATCACGCCAGCGGTCGACTCGACTTCGAAGTCCTGCACGTACACCGGCGCGTTGTCGACCGACAGGCGGTACGGACGCTCGGCGATCACGCGCAGGCCCATGTTTTCCATCATCGGCAGCGCGTCCGACAGCGGGATGTCATCCAGCTGGCGATACAGCTTCAGGCGCAGGCCATCGCCGCTTTCGCGCGGCACGGCCTGCAGGCTCAGGCGCAGGTCGTCCGGGCCGGTCAGCGCGTCGAGCTGGCTGACATCGTTGGCGGCAACGGCGGTGCTGTTGTCTTCGATGTAGCCGGCCGGCAGCGCCTTGCCGATGCGGGCGGCGATGCGCAGGCCTTCGGTCTCGCCGTGGCGGCTCACCAGCGCTTCGCGCAGGTCGTCCTGCCAGTTGCGCAGCACCTGGGCCAGCTTCTGCTCCAGTTCGGCGGTATCGACGTCGAGCATTTCACCCGGCTTCGGGCGCACGATCAGGTGAACCTGCGCCAGCGGCGATTCGCCCAGCACCACCGAGCTGTCGACGAACTCGCCGTGCAGCGCGTCCTTGAGCATCGCTTCGATGCGCAGGCGCACGTCGGTGTTGAAGCGCTCGCGCGGCAGGTAGACCAGCGCGGAGATGAAACGGCTGTACTTGTCACGGCGCAGGAACAGGCGGCTGCGCACGCGTTCCTGCAGGCCCAGCACGCCCATCGCGGTGCGGAACAGTTCGTCCTCGCTGGACTGGAACAGTTCTTCGCGCGGCAGGGTTTCCAGGATATGGCGCAGGGCCTTGCCACTGTGGCTGGCCGGGGCCAGCCCGGACTGCTTCATCACGTGCTCGTGGCGCTGGCGCACCAGCGGGATTTCCCACGGGCGACGGTTGTAGGCGCTGGAGGTGAACAGGCCGAGGAAACGCTGCTCGCCGATGATCTTGCCCTTGGCGTCGAACTCCAGCACGCCGATGTAGTCCATGTAGCCGGCGCGGTGCACGCGCGAACGGGCATTGGTCTTGGTCAGGATCAGCGCATCCTTCAAACCGGACGTGGTATTCAGGCCCTGCGCGGCCAGCGTCTTGACCGGACGGGCGGCGGACTTGTCCTTGCCGCGCATCAGGCCCAGGCCGGTGTCGTTCAGCGGCGCCAGCACCTCTTCCTTGCCCTGCTTCTCGACGCGGTACTCGCGGTAGCCGAAGAAGGTGAAGTGGTTGTCAGCGGCCCAGCGCAGGAACTCCTGTGCTTCCTTGCGCGACGCGTCGTCGACGGGCAGCTGGCGGCTGCCCAGGTCGTCGGCCAGTGCCAGCGCCTTGTCCTTCATCGGCTGCCAGTCGCGCACGATTGCACGCACTTCATCCAGCGCCTTGTTGATGGCCTGCTCGATGGCGGCCATCGCATCGGCCGGCTGGCGGTCGATTTCCAGCAGCATCACCGACTCGGCATCACCTTCGCCGACCTTGACCAGCTTGCCGGCCTTGTCGCGGGTGAAACGCAGTACCGGGTGGCCCAGCACGTGGACGCCCACGCCCTGCTCGGCCAGCGACATGGTGACGGTATCGACCAGGAACGGCATGTCGTCGTTGACGATCTGCAGCACGGTATGCGGCGATTCCCAACCGTTGGCCTTCGCGGTCGGATTGAACACGCGGACGTTGGCCTTGCCAGCCTTGCGGGCCCGGGCGAATTCCAGCGTCTCAGCCGCGAGAGCGGCCCACTCTTCAGCGCTGTGGTGCGGGAACTCGTCCGACTCCATGCGCTTGTAGAAGTCAGTGGCGAAGGCCACTGCTTCGGCCTGTGCGGCCGCGGGGTAGCGCTTGCGCAAGGCCGTGTACACCGGCTCCAGGGAGAAACCAGCGGTCACTGCGACCTCCGACTCTGCTGGTTTCGTCTTGTTTTTCACGGTCTTGGCTGCGGTTTTTTGCGGTTTCATGGCAGAGCGATGCGCTTGCTCAGTTGGGAAAATGAAATTGTAGCCCTACCGCACGAAAAGGCCTTGCTGCAGGACGGAATAAGCAGATTCGGGTTTGCTGCGGTTTAGACGCCTATTCAGTTCGCTCCGGTATGGAGCTGGCGCCTGCTTCAGCACTGCCGACAGGATCGGCAAAGCGTGTTACCGGAAGACACACGCGGCGACGCCGATTCGATTCCACAATCCTGAACTGGACGGTATAGTCCACCGCGTGAACCCGGCCTACCTCCCCGTTGCCCTCGACGCACGCGATGAGCGCGTGTTCGATGCCGTGCGCGAACTGCTGGCCCAGCAGGGCATCCAGATGAGCATGGACGCGGTGGCCCAGCATGCCGGCTGTTCCAAGCAGACCCTCTACTCGCGCTATGGCAGCAAGCAGCAACTGCTGCGCCGGGTAATGCAGCGCCACGTCGGCCACGCCACCGGGGCCATGGTTCGTGCACTCCGCAGTGACGACCTGCGTGCCAGCCTGCTCCAGTTCGCCACCGACTTCCTGGAGCATTTCAACCAACCGCACGTAGGGCAGGCCTGCCGGCTGATCGCGGCCGAGGCGGCCCAGTTTCCCGAAGAGGCGCGTACGCTGTACCGGCATGGTGCCGGCGCGTTGTCGCTTCATCTTGCTGAATGGATTGAAACCGTTTGCATGCAGGGCCAGCTCCGGCATGACGACCCGCACTTCATGGCCGAACTGCTGCTGAGCATGATCGCCGGTCAGGATTTCGACAAACAGCGCTTCCATACCCCCCACCGTGATGACGCGCTCTTGCGTCGGCGCTGGGCAGAGTTCTCCGTCGACAGCTTCCTGCGCGCCTTCGCGCCTCAGCCGTCGCCGGCCCCGTCTACAAACCAACCCCGGAGTTCCTCCTGATGACCGCCCCACTCCGCACCCTTGCCTTGACGTGCGCCGTTGCTGTCGCGCTGGCTGCCTGCAAGAAGCCGGAACAGCAGACGCCCCCGCCGCCGGAGGTGGGCGTGATCGACGCCAAGCCGCAGACCCTGCCGCTGCAGCGCGAACTGGCCGGCCGCCTGTCGCCGTTCCGCAGCGCCGACGTCCGCGCACGCGTGCCCGGCGTGCTGCTCAAGCGCGTCTACCAGGAAGGCTCGCAGGTCAAGCAGGGCCAGACCCTGTTCCTGATCGACCCGGCGCCGCTGCGTGCCTCGCTCAACGCCTCCGAGGCCCAGCTGGCCTCGGCCCGCGCGACCTACGCCAACGCCAAGGTCGCCGCCGACCGCGCACGCTCGCTGGCCCCGCAGCAGTTCGTCTCCAAGTCCGACCTGGACAACGCCGAATCGGCCGAGCGCACCGCGCTGGCCGCGGTCAAACAGGCCGAAGCGGCAGTGACCTCCTCGCGGATCAACCTGGGCTATGCCGAAGTGACCGCGCCGATCAGTGGCGTGGCCAACAAGCAGCAGGTCACCGAGGGCGCGCTGGTGGGCCAGGGCGATGTGACCCTGCTGACCACCGTCGACCAGCTCGACCCGCTGTACGTCAACTTCTCGTTGAGCGTGGACGAGCTGACCCAGCTGCGCGCGCAGCAGGCCAAGGGCGCGCTGGCGCTGTCCGGCGACGGCAAGGCTACGGTCAACGTCAAGCTCGCCGACGGCACCACCTATGGTGAGCCGGGCACGCTGGACTTCTCCTCGACCACGGTCGACCCGGCCACCGGCGCCGTGTCGTTGCGCGCGCTGCTGCCGAACCCGCAGCAGATCCTGCTGCCGGGCGCCTTCGTCAGCTTCCAGGCCAACCTGGGCGAGCGCAACAACGCCTTCCTGGTGCCGCAGCAGGCCCTGCTGCGCGATACCACCGGCGGCTACGTGATGGTGGTCGGCGCCGACGGCAAGGTCGTGCGCAAGAACGTGAAGACCGATGGCGCGCAGAACGGCAACTGGCTGGTCAGCGACGGCCTGGCCGCCGGTGACAAGGTGATCGTGGCCGGCGTGCAGAAGGTCAAGGAAGGTGCACCGGCGGTGGCCAAGCCGTGGACCCCTGGCCAGGACGCCAACGGCAAGCCGGCCGCAGGCGGCGCCGCCCCGGCGGGCGCTGCACCGGCTGCAGGCAAGGCACCGGCCGACGCGGCCAGGCCCGAGCAGGCCGATGCGGCCAAGCCGGCCGCCACCGATTCGAACAAGCAGTAACGGGAACCTTCCGTCATGCCTAAATTTTTCATCGAACATCCAGTCTTCGCCTGGGTGGTTGCGATCCTGATCTCGCTCAGCGGCGTGATCGCGATCCTCAACCTGGGCGTGGAGTCCTATCCCAACATCGCCCCGCCGCAGGTCACCGTCTCGGCGACCTATCCGGGCGCCAGCGCCGATACCACGGAAAAGTCGGTCACCCAGGTGATCGAGCAGCAGCTGACCGGCATCGATCACCTGCTGTACTTCAGCTCCTCGTCCGCCTCCAACGGCCGTGCGCAGATCACCCTGACCTTCGAGACCGGTACCGATCCGGACATCGCCCAGGTGCAGGTGCAGAACAAGGTCTCGCTGGCCACGCCACGCCTGCCTTCGGAAGTCACCCAGCAGGGCGTGGTGGTGGCCAAGGCCAACGCCGGCTTCCTGATGGTGGTGGCGCTGCAGTCCGATACCCCGACCATCAACCGTGACGCGCTGAACGACATCGTGGGCTCGCGCGTGCTCGACCAGGTCTCGCGCATCCCCGGCGTCGGCAGCACCCAGCAGTTCGGTTCCGAGTACGCCATGAACATCTGGCTGAACCCGGAAAAGATGCAGGGCTACGGCCTGTCGGCCAGCCAGGTACTGGCCGCGGTGCGTGCGCAGAACGTGCAGTTCGCCGCCGGCGCGCTGGGTTCGGATCCGTCGCCGGAAGGCCAGCACTTCACCGCCACGGTCTCGGCCGAAGGTCGCTTCAGCTCGCCGCAGGAATTCGAGAACATCATCCTGCGTGCCAACGCTGATGGCTCGCGCGTGCTGCTGAAGGACATCGCCCGCGTCGCCTTCGGTGCCAACAACTACGGCTTCGACACCCAGTACAACGGCAAGCCGACCGGCGCCTTCGCCATCCAGCTGCTGCCGGGCGCCAACGCCCTGAACGTGGCCGAAGCGGTGCGCGCCAAGATGGACGAGCTGCAGCCCAGCTTCCCGGCCGGGGTCACCTGGTTCTCGCCGTACGACAGCACCACCTTCGTCAAGATCTCGATCCAGGAAGTGGTCAAGACACTGTTTGAAGCAGTGTTCCTGGTGTTCCTGGTGATGCTGATCTTCCTGCAGAACTTCCGCGCCACGCTGATCCCGACCCTGGTCATCCCGGTGGCCCTGCTCGGTACCTTCCTGGGCATGTGGATGATCGGCTTCACGATCAACCAGCTGACGCTGTTCGCGATGGTGCTGGCGATCGGCATCGTGGTCGACGACGCGATCGTGGTGATCGAGAACGTCGAACGCATCATGACCGAGGAGGGCCTGGCGCCGAAGCCGGCCACGCAGAAGGCGATGACCCAGATCACCGGCGCGGTGGTGGCGATCACCGTCGTGCTGGCCGCGGTGTTCATCCCCTCCGCCCTGCAGGGCGGTGCCGCCGGTGAGATCTACAAGCAGTTCGCGCTGACCATCGCCATCTCGATGGCGTTCTCGGCGTTCCTGGCGCTGGGCTTCACCCCGGCGCTGTGCGCGACCTTCCTCAAGCCGACGCACAACGACAACCCGAACATCGTCTACCGCACCTTCAACAAGTACTACGACAAGATCAGCCACACCTACGTGGGGCACATCACCTCGGCGGTGCGCCATGCGCCGCGCTGGATGATCCTGTTCGTGGTGCTGACCGCGCTGTGCGGCTTCCTGTTCACCCGCATGCCGGGCAGCTTCCTGCCGGAAGAAGACCAGGGCTATGCGCTGGCGATCGTGCAGCTGCCGCCGGGCTCGACCAAGGGCCAGACCAACGAAGTGTTCGCGCAGATGCGTGGCATCCTGGAAAAGCAGGATGGCTATGAAGGCATGCTTCAGGTGGCCGGCTTCAGCTTCGTCGGTTCCGGCGAGAACGTGGGCATGGGCTTCATCCGCCTGAAGCCGTGGGAGGAACGCAAGTTCACCGCGCCCGAGTTCATCCAGAACATGAACGGCGCGTTCTACGGCATCAAGGAAGCGCAGATCTTCGTGGTCAACCTGCCCACCGTGCAGGGCCTCGGCCAGTTCGGTGGCTTTGACATGTGGCTGCAGGACCGTAGCGGTGCCGGCTACGAACAGTTGACCCAGGCCCGCAACATCCTGCTCGGCCAGGCCGCGCAGAAGCCGGACCACCTGGTTGGCGTGCGCCCCAACGGCCTGGAAAACGCGCCGCAGCTGCAGCTGCACGTGGACCGCGTGCAGGCGCAGTCGATGGGCATGTCGGTGTCGGACGTGTACAGCACCATCCAGCTGATGCTGGCCCCGGTGTACGTCAACGACTTCTTCTACGAAGGCCGCATCAAGCGCGTGACCATGCAGGCCGATGGTCCGTACCGCACTGGCCAGGAATCGCTGAAGAGCTTCTACAGCCCGTCCAGCCTGACCCAGAACGCCGATGGCACCAACGCGATGATCCCGTTGAACACGGTGGTCAAGTCCGAATGGGTGTCGGCGCCGCCGTCGCTGAGCCGCTACAACGGCTACTCGGCGATCAACATCGTCGGTTCGCAGGCACCGGGCACCAGCTCGGGTGAGGCGATGCAGACCATGGAAGGCATCGTCAACGACGACCTGCCGGCCGGCTTCGGCTACGACTGGTCGGGCATGTCCTACCAGGAAATCCTGGCCGGCAACGCTGCGACCCTGCTGCTGGTGCTGTCCATCGTGGTGGTGTTCCTGTGCCTTGCCGCCCTGTATGAAAGCTGGTCGATCCCGGTGGCGGTGCTGCTGGTGGTGCCGCTGGGCGTGCTGGGTGCCCTCGGCCTGTCGATGCTGCGCGGCCTGCCCAACGATCTGTTCTTCAAGATCGGCCTGATCACCGTGATCGGCCTGGCGGCGAAGAACGCGATCCTGATCGTGGAGTTCGCGGTGGAGCAGCGCGCAGCAGGCAAGAACCTGCGTGATGCCACCATCGAAGCGGCGCGCCTGCGTTTCCGCCCGATCCTGATGACATCGTTCGCGTTCATCATGGGCGTGATCCCGATGGCGATCTCCACCGGTGCCGGCGCCAACTCCCGCCACGCCATCGGTACCGGCGTGATCGGCGGCATGCTGTTCGCCACCCTGCTCGGCCTGCTGATGATCCCGGTGTTCTTCGTGGTCGTGCGCCGCATGCTGGGCGACAAGCTGGACGAACCGTCCAAGGAGTTCATGGAACGCCAGCGCGATGCGGATGCCGCACATCGTCCGGATCGTTGATCCGGTGCTGCGCTGAGAACGAGAAGGCCCCGGAGCGATCCGGGGCCTTTTTATTGCCACAATTGAATTCATGCCAACCCAGGTTGGCATCTACCGGAACAACGGCATGGCCGATATCCGTCAACCTGGGTTGGCGCTGTTCGGGCAACGCCTCAGCGCATCACCGCGACCACGGCGCACACCGCCACCAGAATCAGCGAGGCCCACTGCATGGGTACGAAGAAGAAATGGTGGGGCGCGGCCTCCCCCTTCTGCCGCGGCGCACGGTTGAGCCACAGGCCCAGCACCACGTTCACCGCTGCGCCGAGGCCTGCGCCCAACAGAACCTGTGACAGCGGAGTATTGCCCTTGGGGCCGTCATGCGGAAAGAAGTACGCCAGCAGCAGGATCGCTGCAATCGGCGTCACCAGCGTCATGATTCCCCAACCGCGATAGATCATCGTGCAGACCCATGAAAAAAACGGCCTGCATTGTAGCGGGGCTTTGGGAGGGCGCCGCAGAATGAAATGTATGGCGATGCGCAGGTTGCCGCTCTGTAGAGCCGAGCCCATGCTCGGCTGCTTGTACCGGAGCCGAGCATGGGCTCGGCTCTACAGACGGCCAGAGAACAGCGCATCCACGCGTGGCGTGGACCTACCGCCGCGCCGCCATTGCGGCGGCGCGGCCATGCGACTCAGCGCAGCCCGGTTTCGTTGCGGGCGATCACCAGGCGCTGGATCTCCGAAGTACCTTCGTAGATCTCGGTGATCTTGGCATCACGGAAGTAGCGCTCCAGCGGCATTTCCTTGGAATACCCCATGCCGCCGTGGATCTGCACCGCCTGGTGGGTAATCCACATCGCCGCCTCAGAGGCGGTCAGCTTGGCAATGGCAGCCTCATTGCTGAAGCGCTTGCCCTGGCCCTTCACCCACGCCGCGCGCAGGGTCAGCAGCAGCGCTGCGTCCAGCTTGCACTTCATGTCGGCAATCTTGGCCTGGGTCATCTGGAAGGTACCGATGGCCGCGCCGAATGCCTTGCGCTCCTTGACGTATTCAATCGTCGCTTCATAGGCGGCACGGGCGATGCCGATGGCCTGCGAAGCGATGCCGATGCGACCGGCATCGAGCACGCTCATGGCGATCTTGAATCCCTCGCCTTCCTGGCCCAGCACGTCTTCGGCCTGCGCCACGTAGTCGTTGAACTCGATCTCGCAGGTGGCCGAGGCGCGGATGCCCAGCTTGGGCTCGGTCTTGCCACGACCGAAACCGGCCTTGTCGGTATCGATGATGAAGGCGGTGATGCCGCGCGCGGCCTTGTCCGGCTCGCTCATCGCGAACAGCACGATGTACTTGGCCACCGGACCGGAGGTGATCCAGCTCTTCTTGCCATTGATGACGAAGGTGCCGTCGGCCTGCTTCACCGCGCGGCAGCGCATGGCGGTGGCATCGGAACCGGACTGCGGCTCGGTCAGCGCGAACGCGCCGATGGCCGTGCCTTCGGCGATGGCACGTACGTAGGTCTGCTTCTGCTGCTCGGTACCGTGGGTCAGGATGCCGTTGCAGAACAGCGAATTGTTGACCGACATGATGGTCGAATGGGCTGCGTCGGCGGCGGCGACCTCCACCATCGCCAGCACGTACGCAACCGGGTCCATGCCCGCACCGCCGTATTCGGTCGGCACTTCAATGCCCATCAGGCCGTTCTCGCCCAGCAGGCGGATGTTGTCCAGCGGGAACTCGCCGGTGCGGTCATGATGCTCCGCACTGGGGGCGATCTTCTCCTGCGCGATGCGCCGCGCAACGTCCTGCAGCATCAACTGCTCTTCGGTAAAGCTGAAATCCACAACACCCTCCCGGGTACATGAAGTTATGGGCCGCATACGGCGCGCCCAGGTGCTCCGATTGTACCGGGGCCCGGCAGTTTCCGTACGCTGGCGACTTGACCGCGACAGCCCCTTCAGCGAATATATCTCTATATCGCGATAGGTAGATGTTTATGGATCTGGAAGACTGGTCGACCCGCCTGAAGGTGTTCGCCGATGCCACTCGCGTGCGCCTGCTGGCGCTGCTGGAGCAGGAGGAACTGACCGTGGCCGAACTGTCGGCGATCACCCGGCTGGCACAGCCGCGGGTGTCCACCCATCTGGCGCGCCTGAAGGAAGCCGGCCTGGTTCGCGACCGCCGTGCCGGCGTGTCGGCCTATTACCGCTTCGACGAGGCCCAGCTGGACCCGGCGCAGCGTGCATTGTGGCATGCCTTGAGCAATGGAAGCGATGACCCGCTGCTTCGCCAGGACGCCGAACGCGTCGCCGCCGTGCTGGCCCACCGCGCCTCCGACCAGAACTGGGCCGACAGCGTGGCCGGCGACATGGAGCGCCACTACTCTCCAGGCCGGACCTGGGAGGCCCTTGCGCGCACCGCGCTGCCACTGCTGGAAACCGGCGACGTGCTGGACATTGCCTCCGGTGATGGCGTGCTGGCCGAACTGGTTGCCCCGCATGCCAAGCGCTACATCTGTATCGACACCAGCGCACGCGTGGTCGCCGCCGCCAGCGAGCGCCTGCGCCGCCTGCCCAATGTGGAAGTGCGCGAGGGCGACATGCATGCCCTGCCGTTCAAGGACAGCAGCTTCGATCTGGTCGTGCTGATGCACGCGTTGACCTACGCCAGCAAACCGGCGCAGGCAGTGACCGAAGCCGCGCGCGTACTGCGACCGGGTGGCCGCCTGCTGCTGTGCAGCCTGGCCCGGCACGAGCACAAGGCGGCCGTGGAGGCCTATGGCCACGTCAACCTCGGCTTCAGCGACAAGGAACTGCGCAGGTTCGTCGACAAGGCCGGCCTGCAGGTGTCCAGCCTGGAGACGGTCACCCGCGAGAAGCGTCCGCCGCACTTCGAAGTGATTTCGCTGATCGCCAACAAGCCCTGAGCCCGAGACCGCCATGCCCGCCCTGCCCTGGTTGCATCCAGATCGTGCCAACGCCCTGCTCGACGCCCTGCGCGAGCGGATCCTGATCATCGACGGCGCGATGGGTACGATGATCCAGCGCCATGGCCTGCAGGAAGACGATTACCGTGGCGAGCGCTTCGCCGATGGCTACGACCATCTGCATGGCCCCGGCTGCGATCACGCCACACCGGAAGGCCATGACCTGAAGGGCAACAACGATCTGCTGCTGCTGACCCGGCCGCAGATCGTCGCCGACATCCACACCGCCTACCTGGAAGCGGGCGCAGATCTGGTCGAGACCAACACCTTCAACGCCACGTCGGTCAGCCAGGCCGACTACCACCTCGAACACCTGGTGTACGAGTTGAACAAGGCCGGCGCTGCGGTCGCGCGCGCGTGCTGTGATGCAGTGGCCGCAACCACCCCGGGCAAGCCGCGGTTCGTAATCGGGGTGATCGGCCCGACCAGCCGCACCGCTTCGATCAGCCCTGACGTCAACGATCCCGGCTTCCGCAACACCAGCTTCGACGAGCTGCGCGACACCTACCGCGAAGCCATCGAGGGCCTGATCGACGGCGGCGCCGACACCCTCATGGTCGAGACCATCTTCGACACGCTCAACGCCAAGGCCGCGCTGTATGCGCTGGAGGAAGCGTTCGATGCGCGCGGCGCGCGGCTGCCGGTGATGATCTCCGGCACCATCACCGACGCTTCCGGTCGCACCCTGTCCGGGCAGACCGCCGAGGCCTTCCACGCATCTCTCGCCCACGCCCGGCCGTTGTCGATCGGATTGAACTGCGCGCTGGGTGCCGATGCGATGCGCCCGCATGTGGAAACCCTCTCGCAGGTCGCCGACTGTTACGTCAGCGCCCACCCCAATGCAGGCCTGCCCAACGCGTTCGGCGAGTACGACGAAACCCCTGAAGAGATGGCCACCACCCTGCGCGGCTTCGCCGAGGATGGCCTGTTGAACCTGGTCGGCGGCTGCTGTGGCTCCACCCCCGAGCATATCCGTGCAATTGCCAATGCCGTGGCCGGACTGCCGCCGCGCGCACTGCCCGGCACCCGGGAGCAGGCCGCATGAACGTTGCCGCCACTGTCCCGCACTTCCCGCCCTACCGCTGTTGAGCCGACGCCTGCCATGACGCCTGTCCGCCCTACCCGCCTGTCCGGCCTGGAACCTCTGGTCATCACCCCGGACCTGCTGTTCATCAATGTCGGCGAACGCACCAACGTCACCGGCAGCGCGCAGTTCCGCAAGCTGATCAAGGAAGGCCGCTACGAGGAGGCGGTGGACGTGGCCCGCCAGCAGGTGGCCAGCGGCGCGCAGATCCTCGACGTCAACATGGACGAGGGCCTGATCGATTCGGAAGCGGCGATGACGCGCTACCTCAACCTGATCATGTCCGAGCCGGACATCGCGCGCATCCCGGTGATGGTCGACTCCTCCAAGTGGAGCGTGATCGAGGCCGGCCTGAAATGCCTGCAGGGCAAGAGCGTGGTCAACTCGATCTCGCTGAAGGAAGGCGAAGCGCTGTTCCGCGAGCACGCGCGCAAGGTGCTGCGCTATGGTGCCGCGGCAGTGGTGATGGCGTTTGACGAGGCCGGGCAGGCAGACACCTGTGCGCGCAAGGTCGAGATCTGCACACGCGCCTACCGCATCCTGGTCGACGAGATCGGCTTCCCGCCGCAGGACATCATCTTCGACCCGAACATCTTCGCCGTCGCCACCGGCATCGAAGAGCACGACAACTACGCGGTGGACTTCATCGAAGCCACCCGCATCATCAAGCAGACCCTTCCGCACTGCCATGTCTCCGGCGGCGTCTCCAACGTCTCGTTCTCGTTCCGAGGCAACGAAACCGTGCGCCAGGCCATCCATTCGGTGTTCCTGTACCACGCGATCGCCGCCGGCATGGACATGGGCATCGTCAACGCCGGCGCGATGCCGATCTACGACGAACTGGAGCCGGACCTGCGCGAGCGTGTCGAGGACGTGATCCTCAACCGTCGAAGCGATGCCACCGAGCGCCTGCTGGAGATCGCCGAGCGCTACAAGGGCAAGAAGGGCGCGGCGAAGACCGAAGATCTGGCCTGGCGCGACAAGCCGGTGGCACAGCGCTTGGCACATGCCCTGGTACACGGCTTGGATGCCTTCGTCGAGGAAGACACCGAACTGGCCCGGCAGGCCTCCAGCCGCCCGCTGGACGTGATCGAAGGACCGCTTATGGACGGCATGAACATCGTCGGCGACCTGTTCGGCGCCGGCAAGATGTTCCTGCCACAGGTGGTGAAATCCGCGCGCGTGATGAAGAAGGCCGTGGCCTACCTGCTGCCTTACATCGAGGCGGAAAAGGCGCGCAGCGGTGACACCGCCAAGAGCAACGGCAAGATCATCATGGCCACGGTGAAGGGCGATGTGCATGACATCGGCAAGAACATCGTCGGCGTCGTACTGGCCTGCAACAACTTCGACGTGGTCGACCTCGGCGTGATGGTGCCGGCGCAGAAGATCCTCGATGCTGCCCGCGAGCACAACGCAGACCTGATCGGCCTGTCCGGGCTGATCACCCCGTCCCTGGAGGAGATGAGCCACGTCGCCCGCGAGATGGAGCGCCAGGGCTTCGACCTGCCGCTGCTGATCGGGGGCGCGACCACTTCGCGTGCGCATACCGCGCTGAAGATCGACCCGCACTACAAGGCGCCGACAGTGTGGGTGAAGGTTGCGTCGCGCGCGGTTGGCGTGGCGCAGTCGCTGATCTCGCGTGATCTGCGCGAGGCCTTCGTTGCCGCCAACGAAGCCGACTATGCCGAAATCCGCGCACGCCACCGCAACCGGGGCGACGCCAAGCGCCTGGTCACACTGGAACATGCGCGCGCGCAGAAATTCCATGGCGGCTGGGACAACTACACTCCACCGACACCGAATCAGCCCGGCCTGCACGTGTTCGACGACTATCCCCTGGCCGAACTGGTCGACTACATCGACTGGACGCCGTTCTTCCAGGCCTGGGAGCTGGCCGGCAAGTTCCCGGCGATCCTCACCGACGGGATCGTCGGTACCCAGGCCAGCGAGCTGTACAAGGATGCCCGTGCGATGCTCGAGCGCATCGTCGGCGAGAAGTGGCTGACGGCCAAGGCCGTGTTCGGCCTGTGGCCGGCCAACAGCATCGGCGACGATGTCCGCGTGCAGCACGCACAGGGCGAAACCACCCTGCACTTCCTGCGCCAGCAGGTGGACAAGCCAGCCGAACGCCCGGATTTCTGCCTGGCCGATTTCATTGCACCGGCCGACAGCGGAAAGCAGGACTGGATCGGCGCGTTCGCTGTCACCGCCGGCATCGGCATCGACGCCCACGTCGCGCGCTTCGAGGCCGAGCATGACGATTACAACGCGATCCTGCTGAAAGCACTGGCCGACCGCTTCGCCGAGGCGCTGGCCGAGCGCCTGCACCAGCGCGTGCGTACCGAATTCTGGGGCTACGACCGCGCCGAGACGCTGGACAACGAGGCCCTGATCGACGAGCAGTACCGCGGCATCCGTCCGGCACCGGGCTACCCGGCCTGCCCCGAGCACAGCGAGAAGCGCCGCCTGTTCGACCTGCTGCAGGCTGAGAAGAACGCGGGCATGGAACTGACCGAGAGCTTCGCGATGCTGCCCACGGCCGCTGTCTCGGGCTACTACTTCAGCCATCCGCAGAGCCAGTACTTCGTGGTCGGGCGGCTCAGCCGCGAACAGGTCACCGACTATGCCCGGCGCAAGGGCGTGGACCGCGCCCAAGCCGAACGCTGGCTGGCCTCCAACCTCGACTACGACCCCGAATGACACGGTAGCGCCGGGCCATGCCCGGCGTCATCTCCCGTCCGCCGGGCATGGCCCGGCGCTACCGTGCATTATTCCCGCGATGACCGTTCCCGTTGCCCGCCTCTCAAGTTTCTACCTGTTCTACTACGCGGCGCTCGGCGCGTTCACGCCGTACTGGAGCCTGTTCCTGACCGCGCGCGGCATGAGCGTGACCGCGATCAGCGTGATGATGGGCCTGTGGTACGCCACCCGCGTGATCGCACCCAGTACCTGGACCTCGCTGGCGGCCGCATCACCGCGGCCGATCCGCCTGCTGCGCGTCGGCTGCGTGCTGACCCTGCTCAGCTTCGCTGCCTTCCTGCTGCCACTGCCGCAGCCGTGGATGTACCCGGCGATGATCGTGTTCTGCTTCTTCTACAACGCGGTGATGCCGCAGTTCGAGTCGATCACCCTCACCCACCTGGGCAACGACAGCCATCGTTACGGGTTGATCCGGGTCTGGGGTTCGCTCGGCTTCATCGCCGTGGTCACCTTGTTCGGCTGGCTGATCGAAGGCGATGGCGCCGGCAACCACGCCGGATTGTTGCCGTGGATGATGCTGCCCCTGTTCGTGCTGCTGGTTGCCTCGGCCTTCAGCAATCACTACGCGCGCGGCATCGGCAAGACTGCGGGTGACGCCAGCGGCTTCTGGCAGATCGTGCGCCGGCCGCCGGTGCTGGCGTTCTTCCTGGCCGCCTTCATGGAACAGCTGTCGTTCGGCCCGTACTACACGTTCTTTTCGGTCTACATGGACCATCACGGTTACCGTACCTCCACCCTCGGCCTGCTGTGGACCATCGGCGTGGTCTTCGAAGTGGGCGTGTTCTTCACCATCGGCCGCTTCTTCCGCCGCTACGACGCCAGCTGGATGCTGCTGATCGCGCTGGTCAGTTCCTGCCTGCGCTGGGCTGTGACAGCACTGTTCCCGGAGAACCTGCCGGTGATGCTGCTGGCGCAGACCGCGCACGCGCTGGGCTTTGCCGCGTTCTTCGCTGCAGCGATGCAGATGCTGGCGACCTGCTTTCCCGGTCGTCTCAACGGCCACGGCCAAGGACTGCTGTACGGCTTTTCGTCCGGTGTCGGCGGTGTGCTGGGCGCGCTCATTGCCGGCCAACTGTGGAAGATCGACGACGGCCGCACCGCGTTCCTGGCCGGCAGCGGCTTCGCCCTGATTGGCGCCCTGCTCTGCTTCTTCGCGCTGAGCCTGCCGCTGATACGCGCGCGCCGGACCCACGGCGCACACTGACAACGATCCGATTCAGCGCTGCAGCAACACCTGCTGCAGCGATGGCAGAAGCACGCGGTTGCCATGCGCGCTGAGATGATCGCCATCGAAGAACAGCGGGCGGCCATCGCGCTGCGCGGGACATAGCGCGTCGTCGCACAGCACCGGCATCGGGTCCCACAGCACGCCACCCGGCAGTCCATCAACCACCTGCCGCAGGCTGCCCAGCATCGGCGCACGCAGCGCTTCCATCGCCTCGCGCGTGCTGTCCAGGCCATTGCGGCAGACTTCGTTGCGCGAATTGAATCGGTCCGAGCAGCGATAGGGCGGCGCCGGCAGCACCGGCTTGGGTGCCTCCAGCACGATGCGCACACCGCGCTCGGCCAGTGGCTTCCACTGCTTGATCGCCTCGACCGCTTCGGCCTCACGCCCTGCCGTGGCCTCCGCTGTCAGTTCGCCCGCCAGCTGCGCCCGCGCATCGAACAGCACGAACTGATCGGACAGGCGCGGCATCCGCAGCGACACCAGCACCACGGCATCGCCCGGCTGCGCGCGCCGCGCGATATCGGCGAACACCGCGGCATCGAAATCAGCGCAACCGGCACCCGCCCCACGCCACTTCTGCAGGCTCACCTGCGGGCATCCGCCGCGGCCATAGAGGGAGACCTCCGAGCCGGTTTCCAGCGCCAGCCGCT
This sequence comes from Stenotrophomonas sp. YJH_SMC_53, assembly GCF_059369995.1. Classification (NCBI taxonomy): domain Bacteria; kingdom Pseudomonadati; phylum Pseudomonadota; class Gammaproteobacteria; order Lysobacterales; family Lysobacteraceae; genus Stenotrophomonas; species Stenotrophomonas sp. YJH_SMC_53. The sequence goes on from NZ_JCAFTF010000003.1 coordinate 408,167, forward strand.
GCAGCAGCTCGATGTAAGCCATCGCATGCGAATCACCGGCAACAAACACCCGCTTCGGCGCGCCGGCCGGCGTCGGGCGGTCGCAGTTTCCACGGGCAAAGGTCCGCGCACTGCCGCCTTCGAAACGATGCTTGGCAGCCAGCAGAGCGCAATTGGGATAATCGCCAGCCACGCTCTTGCCATTGGGGTACCAATCGGCCGGATGCCGGCTGACGGTACTCAGCGACAGTCGTGGCGCCTGCTGATAGAGCAATGCCTGGATACCGGCGGCGCACAGCAGTACGACCGCGCCGGCCAGCACCCAACGCCCGGGGCGCAGGCGCTGCGCCAACGTGCCGCGGAACGGCTGTTCCACCCAGCGCCACGACGCCCATGACAGCACCAGTACCAGCACCATCGCAGCGGTCATCTGCCCGGGTGTCTGCAGGCCCACGGTCCAGCGCATCAGCACGAACACCGGCCAGTGCCACAGGTACAGCGAGTACGAAAGCAGACCGATGCGGCGCATCGGAGCGCTGGCCAACAGGCGCGCCACCCACGCCTGCGGATGGTGATGCAGCGCCCAGAGCAGGCCCGCGGTGGCGAAGGCCGGCAGCAGGCCGTCAGGCCACGGCGAGCGCCCGGCACGCGAGGACCATAGCGCCCACCCCAGCAGGGCCAGCGCCATCATGGCCAGCAGGGGAAACACCGGCGCAGCGCGCTTCAGTGCCTGGCTGGTTGCCGGGTCCAGCGATTGCCGCACGTGCAGCAGCTGGAACAGCAGCACGCCCAGCCCCAGTTGCCAGAGACGGGTGCTGGTGGCGTAGAACGCCCACGATGGCGGCGCCTCGCGCAGACCCAGCACCGCAGCGTGCAGCAGCGATGCCATGCTGACCAGTGCGAACAGGCCCAGGCTGATCCAACGCCCGCGCGCGCCACGTGCCCAGGCCAGGAACAGCAACGGGAACAGCAGGTAGAACTGCTCTTCCACACCCAGCGACCAGGTATGGGTATAGGGATTGAATTCGGCCTTGGGCGCGAAGTAATCGTTGCCGATCGCCGCCAGCACCCAGTTGCTGAAGCCGAACAACGCCATCAGCCCCGTCTTGTCGCTGGCTTCGCTGAGCCACGACTCGGGAATGAACAGCACGCTCGCCACAGCGGTCAGCAACACGCACGCCAGCAGCGCTGGAGCGATGCGACGGATGCGACGCGCATAGAAGCGCAGCATCGACTGCCCCAGCGACAGCGGCGGCAGCCGGTGTACTGATGCGCTGACCACGAAACCGGAGATGACGAAGAACACATCCACGCCAGTGAACCCGCCTGGCAACCAGGCCGGGTCCAGGTGGAACACGATGACGGCCAGCACCGCGATCGCGCGCAGGCCGTCAATGTGCGGCACGTAGCCGCGGCTTGGATCAGCGGTCATCCCTTCCCCCACGGCCGCGACGGCAGCGCGCCCGCGGCGGTCACGCGCTTACCAGACCAGGTCGTCCGGCACCTGGTATTGCGGGTCCGCGTACGGATCCTCCTCGGCCGGCGCATTCGGATCGACCTTCAGCGCCACCGACGCGGCGAACACCGCCTCGGACTGCGCCAGCACCTCGGCGGTCACCAGCAGGTAGCGGCCATTGAGCTGGACCACCCCAAGCTCGCCGGCATTGAGCGCGGTCAGCTGTTCGGCGGTCACATAGATGCGCTTGATCTTGCCGCCATATGGGAAGTGGCGGGCGATATCGGCCGCTTCCGAGTTCAGGCTCTTGTCCTTCAGCAGTTCTTCCAGCTTGGCCTTGGCCTCGCGGCGCACACGCGCCTCTTCCTGCTTCAGGCGCTCGGTCTCGATGCGCTCTTCCTTTTCCTTCTGCGCGCGGATGGCGTAGGCCTTGGCCAGGTCCATCTCTTCGGCGCTGCGCGGCTTGCGCGGGCCCTGCTGGCCTGGGCCACGTGACTGGCCGGGCTTGCCCGGGCCGCCGTGGCCATGCCCACGACGCTCGCCGGGCTTGTGCTCGCCCTTGCCAGCGCCCTGCGGCTTTCCATTGCCGTTGCCACCCTTGCCCTGCGGGCGACCATCACGGCGGGGGCCATCATTCTTGCGCTCGGGCTTGGGCGCAGGCTTGAAGCCCAGGCCCATCAGCTGGTCGCGGAGGGTATCGCTCATAGGATTCGGATCAGTAGTGCGGCGGCGGCGGTTCGCTCGCCGGATCGGAAGAATTCAGCGCGTTGCGGACCTTGCCCAGGTCTTCCAGCAGCACGCGCAGCACGTCGGCGTTGCGCATGCCCTGCATGCGGGCATCGGCCAGCGCATCGCTCAGTTCGGCCAGCGCCTGTTCCTGGAAGGACACGCGCATTTCCAGTTCGACCAGGCGCGCTTCCAGCGCCTGCTCGCGTTCGGTTGTAAGCAGATCAGACATGCAGCGAGCGCCCCCGGCCAATGCCGTAGTACGCCAGGCCCGCCGCTTCCACATCCGCCGGCTCGTACAGGTTGCGGCCGTCGAACACCACCGCGTCCTTCAACTGCTCGCGCAGCATCTGGAAATCGGGGCTGCGGAACTGCTTCCACTCGGTCACCACGACCAGTGCATCGGCCCCCTGCAGCGCCTCGTCTGCACTGCTGCAGAACACCAGATCATCGCGCTCGCCGAAGATGCGCTGCGACTCGTGCATCGCTTCCGGATCGTAGGCACGCACCGTCGCGCCGCCTTCCCACAGCTGCGCCAGCAGACGACGGCTGGAGGCTTCGCGCATGTCATCGGTGTTCGGCTTGAACGCCAGGCCCCACACGGCAAAGGTCTTGCCACGCACACCTTCGTCTTCACCCTTGTCGTAATGACGCTGGATGAGAGCGAACAGATGGCCCTTCTGCGCATCGTTGACCGCTTCCACGGCGTTCAGCAGCTTCGGCTCCAGGCCGGCCTGCTGCGCGGTGCGGGCCAGCGCCTGCACATCCTTGGGGAAGCACGAGCCGCCGTAACCGGCGCCCGGGTAGATGAAATGCCAGCCGATGCGCGGATCCGAGCCAATGCCCTGGCGGACCTGCTCGACATCGGCGCCGACACGTTCGGCGATGTTGGCGATTTCGTTCATGAACGAGATCTTGGTCGCCAGCATCGCGTTGGCGGCGTACTTGGTCAGCTCCGCCGAACGCACGTCCATTTCCACCACGCGGTCGTGGTTGCGGTTGAACGGTGCGTACAGGCGCCGCATCACCGCCACCGACTCGGCGCTGGTCGCGCCGATGATGATGCGATCCGGGCGCATGCAGTCGGCGACAGCGTCGCCTTCCTTCAGGAATTCCGGGTTGGACACCACATCGAAGGCGATGTCCGCGCCACGTGCCGCCAACTCTGCGGCAATGGCGGCACGCACCTTGTCGGCGGTGCCCACCGGCACCGTCGACTTGTTGACCACCACGGTCGGCACGCTCATGTGCCGCCCGATGGTGCGGGCCACAGCCAGCACGTACTGCAGATCGGCACTGCCATCCTCGTCCGGCGGCGTGCCGACGGCGATGAACACGACCTGGCCGTGGCCGATCGCGGCCGCGGCATCGGTGGTGAACGCCAGCCGCGACGCGGCGTGGTTGGCCTTCACCATCGGCTCCAGGCCCGGCTCATAGATCGGGATGATGCCCTGGTTGAGGCCATCGACCTTGGCCTGGTCGATATCGACGCAGACCACCTGGTGGCCGACGTCGGCCAGGCAGGTACCGGTCACCAGCCCTACATAACCGGTACCGAAAATCGCAACGCGCATGTCCGTGCAGGCTCCGTGGTCGCTTACGGCAGGACGCCCAGCAGCTCGACGTCGAAGGTCAGAGTCGCGTTCGGGCCGATCGGGCCACCCGGGGTGCCGTTCTCACCGTAAGCCAGCTCACCCGGGATCCAGAAGCGGTACTTCGAACCGACCGGCATCAGCGCGACGCCTTCGGTCCAGCCCTTGATCACCTGGTCCAGGCCGAACTCGGCCGGCTGGCGACCATAGGAGCTGTCAAACACAGTGCCGTTGAGCAGCTTGCCTTCGTAGTTCACGCGCACCTTGCTGCTCGGCAGCGGGCGCTCGCCGCTACCCGGGCGGATGATCTGGTACTGCAGGCCAGACGGGGTGGTCACTACGCCCGGCTGGGTCTTGTTCTTGGCCAGGAACGCGTTGCCTTCCTCGCGGTTGGTCTGCGCAGCGGCGGCGGCCTTGGCCTGCATCTCGGCCTGCTTGCTGCCCATGAAGGCCTGGATGGTGGCGGTCGCGTCAGCTTCCGTCATCTTCGGCTGGCCCTTGCTCAGACCTGTGCTGATCGCGTCAAACAGCGAGGCGACATCGATGTCGTCCTTCAGCTGTGCCAGCGACGGGCCGACCGAGTACGAACCGATCATCTGCGACACTTTGACGCGATCGACCTTCGGCGGCTGCGAACCCGGCGCCATGCCCGGCACCTGCTGGCCACTGCGGGCCATCACGACCTGGCGCAACGCGGCATCGGTGGCCTTGGCCTGTTCCTGGGTGATCTGCGGCTGCAGGCCTTCGAACGAACGCTCCACGGCAGTGCGCAGCGCGGCCACATCGATCTCATCGGCGATCGGGGTGAACGACTTGGCGACATCAAGGCCGATGGCGTAGCCGAGCTTCTGCTTGGGGGAATTCAAGGTTGCGGTCTCCTTGGCGGCTGCGGGGGCAGCCGGTTGTTGCGACAGAGCGACACCCGAAGTGCCCATCGCCAGAATCAGAACCGACGCCGCGGCGCCGCGCATTCCCATCTTCATTCGCTGCATTCCTGGAAGTGTCTGGGCGCCGACGTCGGCGCGAAAAGAAACATTGTCGCACGCATGCCGTCGATGTCGAGGCATCCGTGCCGGATATCAATGCGTGGCGGCTGCGGCCAGCGCCTTGTCGATGGCGGCGGTCAGCTGCGGATCGTCCGGCGTTACCTTGCTGGCGAACTGGGCAATGACCTTGCCATCGCGGCCGACCAGGTACTTGTGGAAGTTCCAGCCCGGCGCCACGCCGGTGGCCGCGGTCAGCCTCTGGTACAGCGGCGTGGCCTGTGCACCGACGACATGCACCTTCTCGAACATCGGGAACCTGACGCCGTAGGTGAGCGTGCAGAAATCCTGGATCTGCTTTTCGTCACCGGGCTCCTGGCCCTTGAAATCGTTGGACGGGAAACCGAGCACGGCAAAGCCGCGGCCGGCATAACGCTTCTGCAGCGCCTCCAGGCCTTCGTACTGAGGGGTATAGCCGCACTTGCTTGCGGTATTGACCACCAGCAGTACCTGCCCGTGGTAGCGCTGCTGCAGGTTGACCTGCTGCTTGCTCGCGAGTGGGCGGTACTCCAGGTCCAGCAGATCGGCCGCCAGCACATGGGAGGAACCGGCCAGGCCGGCCACCAGCAGGGTCAGCAGGGACAGGCCGCGCAGGCGGCGCGGGATAACGGTCGGCAGGGGCATCGAGAGCGGTCCGCGGTAGCCATTCACAGGGCCGGCCGGTAGCGGCCGGGAATCGGCCGAACTATAGCACCGCCCCCCGCCCCCCCTGTTGCGGCAAGCGCCAGCGGCTTTGCGCGGCGTGGCGTCTTCCCGCTGGCCTTACCAACGACGGCGCAGTGATGACATAGCATGGACAACACTGAATGGCAGGCGGAACTGGATCAGCCCGCACATCAAATTTATTTCCCTTTCCAATCAAATGGATAAGAGGATATTTCAGCAATTCGACCACCCCTGCCATCAGTTGGGGACGGCAGGGGGTTGCACCCAGGCGTGCCGGTGTTATAGTTGCATACAACACCAGTCACCTGAGACAGGGGGAAGCCATGAACGCCCGCATCCGTCGCAACCTCACCGCACCCGCGGCCGCTGCTGTTTCGACCCTGATCGTGCTGGCCTGGCTGGCCACGCCCACCACCCCCGCCTCTCCCGACAGTGCGCAGGACGCAACCGCTGCACCGGCCGGGAACGCCGATTCCTCCCCCCCTCCCCCGCGTCGGCTGCACAGCTCCCTGTCCATGCCGTATTTCTCGTTCGCCCAGCCGCTGACCCCACGGAGCTGAATATGAGCGACATCCAGTGGAGCGACGGCGCTCCCATCTACCGTCAATTGAAGGAGCGCGTGATCGCCATGATGCTCGACGGAATCCTGAAGCCGGGCGATGCCCTGCCTTCGGTGCGCCAGGTGGCCGCCGACTATCAACTCAACCCCATCACCGTTTCGCGCGCCTACCAGGAACTGGCCGATGAAGGCCTGGTCGAGAAGCGCCGCGGCCTGGGCATGTTCATGACCGAGCAGGCGGCCACGCAGCTGCGCAGCAGCGAGCGCGAGCGCTTCCTCAACGAAGAATGGCCCGCGGTGCTGGAGCGCATTCAGCGCCTGGGCCTGAGCCTCGACGAATTGCTGCCCCAGGGGAACGTCTGATGAACAGCACTGCAAGCGAACCCGTCATCACCGCGCGAGGCCTGCGCAAGGCCTACAGGACCACGGTAGCCCTCGACAACGCCAGCTTCAGCATTCCGAGCGGGCGCATCGTCGGCTTGATCGGCCCCAACGGCGCCGGCAAGACCACCGCACTGAAGGCCATCCTCGGCCTCACCTCGGTGGAAGGCGACCTGAGCGTGCTCGGCCGCGATCCGCGACTGCATCGCGACGAGCTGATGAATGACATCTGCTTCATCGCCGACGTCGCCGTGCTGCCGCGCTGGCTGAAGGTGCGCGAGGCGATCGACTTCGTCGCCGGCGTGCACCCGCGCTTCGACCGGGCCCGCTGCGAGCGCTTCCTGGCCAATACCAAGCTGCAACCGAAGCAGCGCGTGCGCGAACTGTCCAAGGGCATGATCGTGCAGCTGCACCTGGCGCTGGTGATGGCCATCGACGCCCGCATCCTGGTGCTGGACGAGCCCACTCTCGGCCTGGACATCCTCTATCGCAAGGAGTTCTACCAGCGCCTGCTGGAGGACTACTTCGACGAACAGAAGACCATCATCGTCACCACCCATCAGGTGGAAGAGATCGAGCACATCCTCAGCGACGTCATGTTCATCCGTGATGGCCGCATCGTGCTCGACGCGGACATGGACGACGTCGGCCAGCGCTACACCGAGCTGCTGGTCAACGCCGACCAGCTGGAGACCGCGCGTGCGCTGAAGCCGATCGACGAGCGCAGCCTGGCGTTCGGAAAGACCGTGATGCTGTTCGATGGCGTGCCGCGCACCCAGCTCTCCACCCTTGGCGAGACCCGCAGCCCGGGCCTGGCCGATCTGTTCGTCGCCATCATGAAGGGGACCTACGCATGAATGCCGTCAACCACCCCGTCAGCCCGATGGGCACCCTGCGCTGGCTGCTCAAGCGCGAGTACTGGGAGAACCGTGGCGGTTTCCTGTATGCACCGTTGATCGCCGGCCTGATCTCGCTGGTGATGAGCACCATCGGCATCGCCTTCGGCCTGTTCGCCCTGCACCGGGCCGCGCGTGATGGTGGCCTGCACATCGACGGCGAAGACGTGAACATCAACGGCCTGGACCTGGCCCTGCTGACCCGCGACATCAGTGCCAAGGACCTGGCTGACCTCGGCAACGGCCTCGACCTGACCCTGGTGCTCAGCTCGGCCTGGCCGTTCCTGGTACTGGCCTTCGTGGTGTTTTTCTACTGCCTGGGTGCCCTGTACGACGACCGCCGCGACCGCAGCATCCTGTTCTGGAAGTCACTGCCGCTGTCGGATACCCAGACCGTGCTGTCCAAGGTGATCAGCGCACTGATCGTGGCCCCGCTGATCGCGGTGATCGCCGGCATCATCACCATGTTCGGCTTCATGCTGGTGATCAGCATCGTCGCGCTGATGCACGGCGGCAGCCCAATGACCCTGATCTGGGGCCCCGCCAGCCCGCTGACCCTGGCCGCCGGCCACCTGGCCTGGATCCCGGTCTACGCCCTGTGGGCCCTGCCCACCGCCGGCTGGCTGCTGCTGTGCTCGGCCTGGGCCCGCAGCAAGCCGTTCCTGTGGGCGGTGATGCTGCCGCTGTTCGCCGGCGTCATCGTCAGCACGACCAAGGTGATGCCGCTGATCGGCCTGACCACGGGCTGGTTCTGGCAGAACATCGTTGGCCGGCTGCTGCTGGGCGGCGTACCGGGCACGGACCTGGTGTATCGCCTCAGCGCCGAGGAAGGCACGCGTCGCGACCTCGAATCGGTGGTCAGCCTGATGTCGCCGGCCTCGCAGCTGAAGTCACTGGCGATGCCGGAACTGTGGATCGGCGCCGCCGTCGGCGCCGTGTTCATCGTCCTTGCCATCCGTCTGCGCAAGCGCGCCGGCGAGATCTGATTCCATCCACCCGGAGGCACCACCCATGCGTTCCCTGCTCGCCTGTTCTGCGTTGTTGCTGTTGCCGCTGTCGGCGCTGGCCGCCGATGCTCCGAACTGCAAGTTCACCGCCGCCCGCACGCTGAAGCTGGATGTGGCCGGTGCCAGGGCTGTGGTGCTCGAGGTCAACCAGCACGACCTGAAGGTCGTCGCCGGCAAGGGTACAGGCCAGCTCGATGGCCGCGCCTGCGCGTCCAGCCAGGAATGGCTGGACCAGCTGGTACTGGACCAGCGCAGGGTGGGCGACAAGCTGGTGGTGAGCCTGCGCCGCGAGGGCCGCGACAGCGGCATCAGCCTGGGCAGCAGCTACGCCTGGCTGGACATCCGTGGCAGCGTGCCGGACAACCTGCCCCTGCAGCTGAAGGTCGGCTCCGGCGATGCCAGCGTGGACAACGCGCAGTCGCTGAGCGTGGATGTCGGCTCCGGTGATGCCATCGTGCGTGGCACCCGCGGCAGCATCCACGCAGCGGTGGGCTCGGGCGACCTGGACATTGATGGCGGCAGTTCGCTGAACCTGCTTTCGCTGGGTTCCGGCGACGTCAAGGTGCGCAACATCGGTGGCGATGCGGTCACCGGCACTGTCGGTTCGGGTGACCTGAAGATCAGCGATGTCCGCGGCAACGCACGACTGGACACGGTCGGTTCCGGCGACATCGGGTTCAAGCGCGTGCAAGGCAACGTCGAGGTCGGTGTGGTCGGCTCGGGCGATGTTGATCTGTCCGACATCGGCGGCAATGTGCATGTGCGCAGCCACGGCTCAGGGGACATCCAGGTCGATGGCGTGCGCGGCAGCCTGACCGTCGACCACAGCGGCAGCGGCGATGTCGGCCACCGCAACGTCAGTGGCACCGTCACCCTGCCCCGTAAAAAGTAACCGCTAACGGATCGATCGAGGAAACTGCCATGAATCTGCTGCGCGTACTGCCTGCCACCCTGCTGTGCCTGCCGCTGATCGCCTGCGGCGGCACTTCTTCCGCACCCGACAAGACCATCGGCAAGAGCGTCGCCGAGGCCACCAGCGGCGTCGGCCAGACCATCAAGGAGGCCATGGACGATGCCCGCAAGGAAATCACCGAGGGCAACATCAAGATTTCTTCCTCCAACCAGCCACAGGCCGAGATCACCCCCGACGGCCGTCTGCTGATCGACGGCAAAGATGTACCGGCCGACGCCAACCAGCGCCGCCAGCTGCTGGCATACCGCAGCCAGGTGGTGGCCGTGGCGAATGAAGGCATGGAGATCGGCCTGGCCGGCGCCAAACTCGGCACCGATGCTGCCAGCGAAGCGCTGAAGGGCATCTTCAGTGGCGACAGCGATGGCATCGAGAAGCGGATCAACGCCAAGGCGGCGAAGATCGAGGCCCAGGCAAAGCGCATCTGCGAGCGCCTGCCGGCGATGCTGGCCAGCCAGCAGGCCCTGGCCGCATCGCTGCCGGCGTTCAAGCCCTACGCAACGATGGACCAGAGTGACGTCGACGACTGCGGCAAGGACACCGTGGTCCAGCGCTAGGCCTGTGACAGATCAGCGCACCCGGCCGGCAGCGGCGTCCCGCTGCCGGCCGTCGTGCGCCGGCCGGCTTACAATGGCGGGCCCGGACGCCCCCGAACCGAATGCCATGAAGAAGTTGTTCCTGCTGCTGGCCGCCCTGCTCTGCCTGGGCCTGGTCGGCTGTGACAAGGATTACCGCAACCACCGCGCCGAGCGCGGCAAGCCCAAGATTTCCGTCAGCGAAGGCATGGTGACCGTGCGTCGCCCGCCGGCACCGAACATCATCATCCTCGGCGATGGCACGATGAAGGTGGACGAGATCCAGATCCCGCTGGACCAAGGGCAGAAGCAGATGCTGCAGACGATGTTCGGCAAGCTGCAGGTGCTGCGCCAGAACACCCTGGTCGCCGCCCCGGCCGATCCCAACATGCAACCGGTGAAGATCCAGCCGCCGGAGGGCATGGAAGTGATTCCGGCGGACCTGATCCAGCGCATACCCGAGTTCAAGGATTACACCGACACGTTCGGCAACATCGTCGCCGACCGTCGCTGAAGCAGAAACGCCGCCCCAGGGCGGCGTTTCCTTTTGTAGAGCCGAGCCCATGCTCGGCTGCTGCCCGGAACCTGAGCCGAGCATGAGCTCGGCTCTACAACCAGCAGATCAACCGCCGGCGCCACCACCGCCAGCCTGGATGCCACCTGCGGTCAGTGCGGTCGGATCCAGCAGGCGCCGCAATTCGGCCTCCTCCAGCCCGCTGTCTTCCAGTGCCACGTCCAGCACCGGGCGTTGTTCCTTGTAGGCACGCTTGGCGATGGCCGCGGCCTTCTCGTAGCCGATGATCGGATTCAATGCCGTGACCAGGATCGGATTGCGCGCCAGCGCTTCGGCCACACGGTCCTCGCGCACTTTCAACCCGGCGATCGCGCTGTCGGCCAGCAGCCGCGACACATTGGCCAGCAGGCCGATGCCATCGAGCAGGTTCACCGCGATCAGCGGCAGGGTGACGTTGAGCTGGAAGTTTCCGGTCTGCCCGGCCACGGTGATTGCCGTGTGGTGGCCGATCACCTGCGCGCAGGCCATCACGGTCGCTTCCGGAATCACCGGGTTGACCTTGCCCGGCATGATCGAGCTGCCCGGCTGCAGCGCCGGCAGTTCGATCTCGCCCAGCCCGGCCAGCGGACCGGCATTCATCCAGCGAAGATCATTGGCGATCTTGATCAGCGCCACGGCCAGTGCATTGAGCTGGCCCGACAGTTCCACGGCATCATCCTGCGCGGCCAGGCCCTCGAACTTGTTCTCGGCGCTGTCGAACTTGAAACCGGTCTGTTGCTTCAGTGCCTTGGCCACCTGCGCGCCGAAGCGCGGGTCGGCATTGATGCCGGTGCCGATGGCGGTGCCACCCAGCGGCAGGCGGCGCACGCGCCTGAGGCTGTCTTCGATCCGCTCCTGCGCCGAGGCCAGCTGTGCCGACCATGCGCCGAACTCCTGCTCGAAGGTCAGTGGCATCGCGTCCATCAGGTGCGTACGGCCGGTCTTGACCACCTTGCGCAGGCTGCGGCCCTTCTTGTCCAGGGTCTTGCGCAGGTGCACGAGCGCCGGCAGCAGCTGCTCATGCGTCGCCAACACCGCCGACACGCGCAGCGCGGTCGGAATCACGTCGTTGGAGCTCTGCCCCTGGTTGACGTGGTCATTGGGGTGCACGGCGGTCTTGCCCGCCTTGCCGGCACGGTTGGCCAGTGTGGCGATGACCTCATTGGCATTCATGTTCGACGACGTGCCCGAACCGGTCTGGTAGACATCGATCGGGAACTGCGCATCCCAGTTGCCGGCGGCCACTTCGGCGGCAGCGGTCTGGATGGCCTTTGCCACGTTCTTCGGCAGATGGCCCAGCTCCGCGTTGACGCCCGCAGCGGCGCCCTTGACCAGGCCCAGGGCACGGATGAAACCGCGCGGCATGCGCTGGCCCGACACCGGGAAGTTCTGCACGGCACGCTGGGTCTGCGCGCCCCACAGGGCGTCGGCAGGCACCTGCAGCTCGCCCATGCTGTCGTGTTCGATTCTGAAACCCTTGCTTGCAGCTTTGCTCATTGCATCAACTCCGCACTACTTCAGTTGGGGAAAGGGAAGCGGCGGCTGGCAGGGTGTCGCTTCCCGGGCTGGCGGCTGCGCCAACGATACTCCCTTGCCCGCAGCGTGGGATGACGAGCGCGGGCCAGATCGTTTCATCCGCAGGGCCGTGTTGTAGAGCCGAGCCTGCGCTCGGCTGGCCCGTGGGCGCAGGATTACCCGGAGCAGCCGAGCGTAGGCTCGGCTCTACAGGGCACGCCTGCCCGGCACGTCGTAGAATATGGCCCCCGCCGCTCGCCCCAGCCCTGCCGACATGTCCGATTCCGCCCTGCTCGCCCTGTCCCCGCTCGATGGCCGCTATGCCGGCAAGGTCGACGCCCTGCGCCCGATCTTCTCCGAGTACGGCCTGATCAAGGCCCGCATCACGGTCGAGGTGGAATGGCTGCTGGCGCTGGCCGCCGAGCCGGGCATCGTCGAACTGGCCCCGTTCTCCGACGCCGCCGTCGCCCGCCTGCGCGCCCTGGCCGCCAGCTTCAGCCCGGCCCAGGCTGCACGCGTGAAGGAGATCGAGCGCACCACCAACCATGACGTCAAGGCGGTGGAGTACTTCATCAAGGAACAGCTGAAGGATGACGCAGAGTTGGCCCCGGCGCTGGAATTCGTGCATTTCGCCTGCACCAGCGAGGACATCAACAATCTCAGCTACGGCCTGATGCTGGAACAGGCCCGCCGTGAAGTGCTGCTGCCGACCCTGGACGGCATCGCCAGCACCCTGCGGACCCTGGCCCACGCCCGGGCCGGCCAGCCGATGCTGTCGCGCACCCATGGCCAGACCGCCTCGCCGACCACGCTGGGCAAGGAGCTGGCCAACGTGGTCGCACGCCTGGAGCGCCAGCGCCGGCAGATCGCCGCGGTCGAACTGACCGGCAAGATCAACGGTGCGGTCGGCAACTACAACGCCCACATCGCCAGCTACCCGGACGTGGACTGGCCTGCCTTCGCCGAGCGCTTCGTGACCGGCCTGGGCCTGGTATTCAACCCCTACACCACGCAGATCGAGCCGCACGACAACGTCGCCGAGATCGGTGATGCCGCGCGCCGCGCCAACATCATCCTGATCGACCTGGCCCGCGACATCTGGGGCTACATCTCGCTGGGCTACTTCAAGCAGCGCCTGAAGGAAGGCGAAGTCGGCTCGTCGACGATGCCGCACAAGGTCAATCCGATCGACTTCGAGAATGCGGAAGGCAATTTCGGCATCGCCAACGCCCTGTTCGAGCACTTCAGCGCGAAGCTGCCGATCAGCCGCTGGCAGCGTGACCTGACCGATTCCACCGTGCTGCGTGCACTGGGCACCGCGTTCGGCCACAGCCAGGTGGCGCTGGATTCGCTGGCCAAGGGCCTGGGCAAGCTGGAAGTGAACCCGCAGCGCCTGGATGCCGATCTGGACGCAGCCTGGGAAGTGCTGGCCGAGGCCGTGCAGACGGTGATGCGCCGCCATGGCCTGCCGAACCCGTACGAGCAGCTGAAGGCGCTGACCCGTGGTCAAGGCATCACGGCCGAGTCGATGCGTGCGTTCGTGCAGGGGCTGGAGCTGCCGGCGGATGCGAAGCAGCGTCTGCTCGAGATGACCCCGGGCAGCTACACCGGCCTGGCCGAGGCGCTGGCGAAGAAGATCTAAGGGGTTTGCTTGCGGCGGCGGCCGCGGGCGCTGCCTGCGGCAGGCAACAGCAACAGCAACAGCGATCCAGGCTCTGGATTGCTGCGAGCTGGGCGGGGCGGGAGGGGCCAGCGGGACACGCCGTGAACCCTTCCATGGGGGCTCGATGGCGCCATCCATGGCGCCAACGGTCCCGCTGGCCCCTCCCGCCCCACCTCTGACAGATTCCCGGGGACGGATCGAAGAGCGTTGGGTTGTCGGGACGGAATTTGAGAGAGGGACGCGGCTTCGCCGCGTCCCTCTTTGTTTGAGCGTCTTTTGTAGAGCCGAGCCCGTGCTCGGCTGATTTTCGCGTGGGCAAAAGCAAGCCGAGCGTGGGCTCGGCTCTACAAGGGCATGAGCAAGCGGAGCGCGCGACCCGCTTTTGCCTTTGATTTTCTTCTTTCATTCCGTGGCGGGCCGCGCAGGAAACTGTCAGGGGCCGGGCGGGTGGGCTGCGCGGGGGTGTCTGATCTGGCCCCCCGTCAGCGGACGCCAAGAAGCGATACTTTGATCGCACCTGGAGGTCCCTTATGTCCCGTATCACCCGTCGTAGCTACACCGATGAGTTCAAGCACCAAGCCGTGGAGTTGGCCGAGTCGC
>NZ_JCAFTF010000004.1:0-413962 GCF_059369995.1 Stenotrophomonas sp. YJH_SMC_53
CTTCATCGAGATGTTCTTGCCGGTCAGCGTGGTGTTCTGCCAGGTGCTGCTCTCGGCATTGGCCTTGCTGCTGCCAACACTGGCTTCGGCGTACACGTACACGCCGGTCTGCGCCCCTACCGAGACGCCCACGCCGACTTCGGCACCGGCATTGCTGCTCTTGCTGCGGTCGGTCACATGCGCCTTGCCTGCTTCCAGCAGGATGTCGCCGGCCGAATCCAGGCTGAGGGTGTTGCCTGCACTCAGATTGCCCTGCACCACGTGGATGTCGCCCTGGGTGCTGGTCAGGTTGACGTTGCCGCCGCCCTGGATGGTGGAGCCACGCGACACCCTGCTGCTGCCATCGGCACTGCTGTTGGCGGTCTTGAAGCCGATGCCTGCTTCAGCACGGAACAGTTCGCCACTGCCGCCACGGCCGGACAGTGCCGAGATCGCACTGGCTGCCTGGTACGCGTTGGCGCCCGCTGCCATGCCCTGCATCTTCTGCAGGCGATCATCCGACTGACGGGCCGCGTCCACGTTGTTGATCAGGTCGATCAACGGCGACTTCACCCGCGCGAACACGCCGATCTTCAGGTCCTTGTCGCTCTGCGAGTAGTGGCCGCTTTCGTCGGCGGTCAAAAGCTCGATCTCGGCGGCGGTGATGTTCACGTCCTTGGTCGCCACCACGTTGCTGGCGGTCTGCGTGTACTTGCCGCCAGCCGTCAGGTTTACGCTGCCGCCCAGGCTGCCGATGCTGCTGGCCACCTGTGACACCTGCGCGCTGTCGTCCTGGTGCTGCTCGCGGTGCCAGCCGGAGAACTTCTCGGTATCCGATATCTGTACCGTGCCGATCGCCTTGCTGTCGGACGTATTGGCGTTGCTGACCGTATCCTGCCCGCTGCGCACCAGCAGATCACCGGCCGCACGGATGTTCACGTCCTTCTCGGCGGCGATGTTGGCTGCGGTCAGGCTGATGTTGCCCTCGGTGGTGGCCATGCGCACGCCGCCGCCGACCGACAGCTGCGTGCCAGTGATGGTGTCACTGCTACCGCTGCCCTGGCTCTGCGAGTTGTTGGTACCGAACGGTAGGCCGCTGGTGTTGTTGGCAAAGCCCCAGCCCTTGCCGCGGCTGCTGCTGTCGCTGCGCTCGGTGTTGTGGGCCACGTCGAACACGATGTCCTTGGTGGCCAGCAGCACAGCGTTGCCCTCGGCCGACATCTGCGTGCCCTGGCTGAGGATCGAGCCGCCGTTGGCAATCAACGTGAGATCGCCACCTGCAGCCAACTGGCTGACACGGGCATCACTGGTCGAATGGCTCTGCTCGCTGTTGGTGCGCTGGCTGCCGGCAGTCACCACGGTCGAAGTGGTGGCCGCACGCAGGCCGGAGGCTGCGCCTTCAGCGGTGCGGGTGATCCGCCCCATCGCCGAGCCACTGTCGGCCATGCCGTCGGTGGTTGAATCGCGGGCGCTGCGATAGGCCTTGGTCGGGTCGTAGGTCACGCCCACCGAGAACCC
Organism: Stenotrophomonas sp. YJH_SMC_53; assembly: GCF_059369995.1. Taxonomy (NCBI): domain Bacteria; kingdom Pseudomonadati; phylum Pseudomonadota; class Gammaproteobacteria; order Lysobacterales; family Lysobacteraceae; genus Stenotrophomonas; species Stenotrophomonas sp. YJH_SMC_53. The sequence goes on from NZ_JCAFTF010000004.1 coordinate 1,498, forward strand.
GCTGGACTTGCTGGCCTGGCTGGATTGGCTGTCCGTGGTGTCCTGTCGCGCCAGCAGCGCAATGTCCTTGCCCACCAGTGTCAGGTTCTCGCCTGCGGCGACGTCCGAGGCCTCGATCGTCAGTGTGTTTCCAGCATTGATCAGCACATTGCCGTCGCGCGAGGCGATCGCCGATCCCACCTGGGTGGTGGACTGCTCGGCGTGGGTGCTGCTGTTCTTCGCGCTGCTGTAGCCGACCGATGCCACGCCGTTGCCAAAGCCTCCGGTAACGCCGGATTTCTTTTTGCTCTCGCTGGACTCACTGCTGTGATGGTCCTCGGCGGCAGTGATCAGCACATTGTTGCCAGCCCCCAGAATCACGTTACCGGTGGCATCGACCACCGCACCTACCGCAGTCAGATCGCGGCCAGCCGTGATGTTGATGCGCTCGCCCTGGATCGCCGTGCCGATGGCATAGCTGTCGCTGGCGTCGACGCTGCGCGTGGTGGTGGTGCTGGAGAGTGTCTTCTTTTTCTTGTCGTAGCTGTCCAGGCTGTAGTCGTGCGTCTCGTTGGCCGAGAGCAGGTTGACGTCGCGGCCCGCAGCCACGCTTACCGCGCCGTCATTGCTGTCGACCAACGCGGCTGTAAAGCTCACGTCCCGGCCCGCGTTCAGCAGCAGATTGTCCCCGGCCTGCAATGTACTGCCGCGCACCGTCTCATCACGCTGGCTGACCTGCAGCGAGCTGCGCTTGCCTGCATTGGCAAAATCCCGGCTCTCACTGTCCACCAGCGCCTGGCTGTTGATGTCCCCACCGGCCTGCAATGCCAGGCCACCACCAGCATTGATCTGCGCTGCAGCAAGGTTGATGTCCTTGCCAGCGGCCAGCACCACGTCGCCAGCGCCCTGCACCGACGAGGCAGCGTGTGTCGTCTTGCTGCTGCGCTGGTGGTTGCGTTCATCGAAGGTGGCGTCGCGGCGCTCCTCCAGCGCAATCGCGCCAACATCCAGAGTGCCGCCTGCGGCCAGCTGGGTCAGGCCGTCGGCGCCGGCGTTGCGGATCTGTGCGGCCTGCAGGCTGATGTCACCGCCAGCCACCACCGACAGCATGCCGTCGCCACTGGGGTTGGTTACATACAGACCAGCAACCCGATCAATGCGGTTGGTCTCGTACTGGTAGGTGCCACCGCCCTGCTGTGTCTCCACCGTGGAGGCCACCGTGACATTGCCCGCGGCCTTGACCGACAGCGCATCAGTGGCCGTCACGGCGGCACCGACAACGCGGATGTCCTTGTCCGACGACAGCCCGACGTACTGGCCGGAAATGCTGCCGCCCAGATGCTCGATGTTGCCGGCATCGATGGTCACCAGCTTGCGGCCAGCGATGTTGCCGGTGTTGACCAGGCCATTACCCAGTTTGATATCGACATTGGCGCCGGCCAGCAGTGCACCGTTGCCGTCCAGATCGCCCGGGCGCAGGCGCAGGTAGACCTGCGGCACCAGCGCGGTGGTGGTGCTGCCATCGGCCAGGGTGACGGTCTGCTCGACCAGCCAGACGATGTCACTGGTCAGCTGTGCCATCTGCGCTTCGGTCAGCGCCACGCCGGGGCGAAGGCCCCATTCGCTGGCCACCGTGGCACCGGCCTCCAGCAGCGCGCGGTACTGCGCCTCGTCACTGGCGTAGCCGTCCAGGAAGCGGCGACCGGTCAGCTGGCCGATCTGCTCGCGCACCAGCTTCTGCTCGTAGTAGCCATCACCCAGCCGCTTCTGCACGGTATCGGGCGAGTAGCCCATCTGGCCCAGCAGGTGGTCCGAACTCAGCCAGGTCTTGTGGTCGGTGAAGCGCGGATCGGTCTCGACCAGATAGTGGCCGCCGTTGGGATTGACGTTGAACAGGCTGGCGCTCGGCGTGCGCGTGTCCGGTGCACCCATCGCGATGCGATCCGGCGATCCTCCACTGGCTGCGACCACGCGCGGCCCGGACGTACCGGTGTTGCCGCTCACGCCGCCGACGCTGCTCCCTTGCTGGGTACTGGCACCATCGGCCGCCTGTGCCAGCGCGCGTTCGGCACCGGTGCCGGCGGACTGGCCCGGCCCCTGCGCACCGCCATGGCCCGGCCCATCCGGCAGCGCCTTGGGCCCCTGCACGTTGAGGTTGGCCATGGCCGAACCGTTCTGCACGTTCGGCGCGTTTCGCCCCTGGTTGAGGTTGCTCAGGTCACCGACGTCGATGACCAGCGTGCCTCCACTGGTGATGCTGCCACCGATCCTGCCGATCTCCTCGGAGATCGTCTCATTGCTCCAGGTGACCCGTTCGTTGCTGTAGGTGTGGCCCACATTATTGAATTCATGGGTGCGGAACAGCGTCTGCGCCAGATTCTCGACCTTCGCCGTCGCGGTCAGCCCCACGATGCTCAGGTTGCCCCCTGCGGCGATGCTGCCGTAGTGGTTCTTCAGGTTGTTCGTGCCGATGCGCATCGCCCCGCCGGAGCGGATCACCGCATCGGCGCCTACTCCGGCGCCGAGCACATCTTCGGTCACCGTCCGGGTGGCAATGCGGTACTGCTCGTTGCTGCTGACATTGTTGCCACCCGAGCCGCGCGGATTGGTCAGCGTATGATCCGGATCGTTGTAGTCCTTGTAGGTCCACAACTGCACGCAGTTGGTGGTGCAGGTTCCGTAGTTGCTGGAATAGGTCAGCTTGTCGTCGACATAGCGGAATGGCGGCGCATCGGGATGCAGGGTGCTCAGCTCGGCGAACGGGTCATCCGCGCCGACGCGCACCTGGTCCGGATTGACCTGGTTGTCTTGGCGACCGACGTAGTACATCACCACCGTGCCATCCTGCACGTTCAGGCGCGCGCGTTCGCCCAGGCCGGCATACAGGCCACCGCGCCCGAAGAAGTAGGCACTGGTCTTCGAGCTCAGGCGCACCACCGCGCGATGCACGGTGAAGCCATCAGGCGTGATGTGCGGCGTGTCTTCGAGGATGTCGGCCGGGTCGAGGTAGTACACCTCGTGCGCGGAGTAATGGCTGGTACTGCGGATGTCCTCGGTGCCGTTCTTGCCGTTGCGCCACCATGCCGGGCGATCCAGCCGCACCGGATCCATCACGGTCCTGGTCTGCGAAACGACCACGTTCTCGCGGATGTTGTTGACCTCCTGCGCATCGATGGACAGGTTGCCGCTCACATCGATGACCGAGCTGATGTTGTCGATCCGCCCGGCAATGCCGCTGGCGATCCGGTCGGCGCCGAGCGCGCCACCGATGGCCGCATCACCGCCGCTGTAGATCAGGCCCTTGCCGGTGTTCTGCAGTTCGCGCACGCCCAGGTCCAGCCGCTCGCGTGCGGCCACGGTGCCGACGCGGGTGGCACCACCGGCCTCTTCGGCGCGGTTCTTCAGCACGCCGGTGGAGATCGCCACGCGATCACCGTAGATGCGCCCGGTACCGAGATTGTCGATTTCGCCGGCCTCCAGGAGGGTCAGCGCGCCATCAATCAGGCCCCGGTTGGTCAGCTGGCCACGGGCATTGAGGTGGGTCGTGCCCTGGCTGGAGATCTCACCCGAAGCCGCATTGGTGATGTTCTGGGCGTTGAGGTCGAGGTTGCCACCGCGCACCACGCCCTGGTTGTCGAGGTCGCCGGACAGGTTCAGCGACAGCGTGCCGTTGGCGATCCATTCGCCACGTTGGCGCATGCCCTGCTGCAGGGTGAGGCCGAGGTCACGCTGCGCATGCACCTGGCCATCTTCGCTGAGCGCACGAGCGACCAGGGTCTGGCTGCCATCGGCGCGCAGCAGGCCACCGCTGTTGGCGACGTTGTCCGCCTGGCTGTCCAGATTGCCGCCGGTGCTGATCACGCCGCCGGTGTTCTGCAGCTGGCCGTTGATCTCCAATCGTGCACCGCCATCGGTGACGACCTGGCCCTGGCTGTTGTCCAGCCACTGTGCGCCGAACTGCAGCTGGCCCGCCTGCAGGCCACGCGTGCCGTCGCCGCCACGGGTGTTGCGGTTGTCCACGCTGGCGGCCGTGAGGGTCAGCAGCTGGCCGGCCGCGATCGCGCCGGCGGCGTTATCCAGGTGCCCGCCCAGGGTCAGGTCGAGGTTGCGCCCGGCCTGCACGCGACCACTGGCATTGGCCAGGCTCGCCGTCTGCAGCGACAGATTCGCGGCGCTGGCAAGTGTTCCACCGCCACTGTTGTCGACGCGGGCCAGCAGCAAGCGCGCATCGCCTTGTGCATTGACTGCGCCGCCACGGTTGTCCAGCACGCCACCATCCAGCTGCAGCTTCCCGGCCGCCAGCAATCCACCGCTGCCGGCGGTGGCGCGGTTGTCGATGTCCTGCCCGGCCGTGTTGATGGCCAGGTCGGCCGCCGACTGCACGCGACCGCCCTGGTTGTCCATCGCGCCACTGCGAACGATCAGGTCGCCCTTCTGCGTGCCCAGCGTGCCGGCGCGGTTGTCCAGCCGCTGGCCGCGGGTATCGATGTCCAGCTGGCCGCCCAGCAGCGTGCCGCGCTGGTTGACCAGGCCGTTGCCCTGCAACTGCAGCCGTTCGCCGGCCTGCATCGCGCCGTCGCTGTTGTCCACGCCTGCCGCCGTGGTCGCGCTCAGGTCCTTGCCAGCGACCAGGGTGCCGTGGCGGTTGTCGAGACTGCCGGCGCCCAGGGTCATCGTGCCGGTGCTGGACAGCAGCCCCTGCTCGCCATTGTCGAGACGACCGTCAACGCCCAGCACCAGCGCGCTGCCGCCCGCATGCACGGTGCCGCCCTGGTTGCCGAGGCTGGCCGCGGTGACCGTGCCGGCACCGCCCAGCAGGATGCGGCCCTTCTGGTTGTCCAGCGCCTGGCCGATCGCCAGCGTGGAGTGACCGCTGCCTGCACCCTGCAGCGTGCCCTGTGCATTGATCAGCTGCTGCGCGGTGAGATCCAGCACGCCATTGCCCGCCAGCGTGCCACCACGATTGTCCAGCACACCCTGTACGCGCAGGCGCAGCGCGTCTTCACCGGTTGCGGTGAGCGTGCCACCGGCGGTGGTCAGGGTATCGGCGGTGATGTCGACGCGGCGCGCCGAGGTGGTTGCCGCGGTCAGATCGAGGTTGGCGCCATCCAGCGCGAAGCTGCCATTGCTGAGCACGCTGCCGCCGTTGCCCAGCAGGGTCTTCGCCGAGACCTGCAGCTGGCCGCTGCCGGCGTGCTGGATCCTGCCTGCACTGTTGTCGAGCGTCTGTGCCAGCAGGGCCAGGTCGCCATTGCTGGCCAGCGTGCCACCGGCATTGCCCAGCGTCGTGGCCTTGATGCGACTGGCGCCTTCGCCGCTGGCGATGATGCGGCCACCGGCGTTGTCGAGCGTAGTGGCCTCAAGGTCGAGGCGATCGGCGCCCAGCGTCGCGTCACGATGATCCACGTCGCCAGCACGCAGGGTCAGCGTGGCCGAGGAGACCAGCGTGCCCTTGCTGCCGTCCAGGCGGCCGGTGGTGATGTCCAGGCCCTGGTTGCCGGCCTGGCGGATGCTGCCGCCACTGTTGTCCAGCCGTGCGGAAGTGACCGTCAGGCGATTGGCATTGCTGGCGATCGTGCCTTCGTGGTTGTCCAGCGCAGCGACGATCTGCAGCGTGCTGTCAGCCGTTCCGGCACCGCTGAGCGTGCCCTTGCGGTTGATCAGTTCACCGGCCTGCACATCCAGTGCCCCGTTGCCGGCGATCGTGCCGCCGCTGTTGTCCACGCCCTGCGCCACGTGCAGCCGCAGCGCGTCGCTGCCGGTCGCGCTGAGGTTGCCACCGGTGTTGTCCAAGCGCTGCGCATCGATGGCAATGCGCTCTGCCTGGGTAGTGCTGCCGGCCCCCAGCAGCAGGTCGCCGCCCTCAAGTTCCAGCGCCGACTGGCTGAGGATGCGGCCGCCCGCACCCAGCAGGCTGTCGGCGCGGATCTGCAACGTACCGCCGCCGGCGTGTTCGATTGCACCGCTGCGGTTGTCCAGGCTTGCCGCCTGCAGCCGCAGATCACCGGTACCGGCCAGGCGGCCGCCGTTGCTGTTGTCCAAGCGCTCTCGGGCCTGCACCTGCAGCGCGCCGCTGCCTGCCGCCAGCACCTTGCCGCCCTGGTTGACCAGGCTGCCAACCTGCAGCTGCACCTGGCCATTGCCGGAGATGCCGCCGCCGCTGTTATCCAGCGTGTCGCGCACCGTCAGCGCCACGCCCTGCGTGCCGGCCGACTGCAGCGTGCCCTTCTGGTTGTCGATGCGACCGGCGTCGATGCGCAGGCCGCCGTTGCCGACGATCTGGCCGCCCTGATTGTCGAACGCATGGCGCACGTCCAGCGCCAGCGCCGAGACACCCTGCGAGACGATCTGGCCCTGGCGGTTGCGCAGTGCCCCGGCGTGGATCTGCACACTCTGCGCCGATGTCGTGCCACCACTCACGTCCAGCTCGCCGCCGGACAGCACCAGCGCGCCGTTGCTGAGCAGACGCCCTTCGCTGCCACGCAACGTATCGGCCTGCACGCTCAGGATGCCGGTGCCAGCCTGCTGAACCAGGCCGTTGCTGTTGTCCAGCGTGGTCGCGACCAGTGCCAGATCGCCGTTGCCGGCCAACGTGCCGCGGGCACTGTTGTCCAGCGTCGTGGCCTTCACCGAACTGGCCCCGGTACCGAGCGACAGCAGGCTGCCGCCGCGGTTGTCCAGCGTCGCGGCGAGGATGTCGAACGCCGCCGCACTGAGCGAACCGTTGCGCAGATCGGCGTTGCCGGTCGACCATTGCAGGCGGCCCAGGGTACTCAGTCGCCCACCGCTGCCGGCCCAGTCGCCCGTATCCAACGCGAGACCACCGCCACCGGCGTGTTCGATGCGGCCACCGGCATTGCCGACCTGGCCTGCGCGCAACGCCAACTGCGTGGCATTGGTGGCCAGCAGGCCACCGTCGTTGTTGAACAGGCCCTGCACCGTCCACGACGATGCCGCTTTGCCGGCGTGGCGCAGTTCACCACCGCGGTTGTCGAGCGCCTGCGCATCCAGCGACAGGTCGCCGGCCACGCTCAGCGCACCCTTCTGGTTCGACAACAGGCCCACCCGCAGCGCGGCATCGCCATGTACCTGCAGCGTGCCGCCATCATTGCGCAGATCGCCACCCGCCCGCAGCGCGGCCACACCCAGGCGGCCTCCACTGTTGTCGAGGCCGGCACGTGTGGCGAGCGATACCGCACCACCGTTGGCGATGCTGCCGCCGTCGTTGTCCAGCGTACCGGCGATGGCGATCAGGCCCTCGGCCAGGGGCAGCTCCGGCGACGTCGGCGTGCCCGCCGAGCCGCCATTGCCGCCTCCGGTTCCCGGCGTTCCCGGCGTGCCGGTTCCGGGTGTTCCGCCGCCATTGCCGGGCGACGCGCCGCTGCCAGCGCTGCTCCCGTTACCACCTGATGCCATGGCATCCAGTGCACCCAACAGGCCATTGCTACGGTTGCTGGCTGCGTCGGCCTTGAGTGCCAGCGCTTGCACACCGGTCTGTTGAATGGCGCCGCCATGGTTGCGCAACCCCTGCGCCTGCAGCTGCAGGCGCTGTGCATTGAGCGTGCCGTTGCTGTTGTCCAGCGTGCCACCGGCGGTGATCGCAACTTCGCGCGTGGCCGCGATGGTGCCGCCATTGGCAAGATCGCCACCGGCCTGCACGCGCACGTTCTGCCGCGACTGCAGGGCGCCTGTGTTTTCCAGCCGGCCATCCACCGTCACCACCAGCTCGCCGGCCTGTGCGCCAATGCTGCCGGCATTGCGCACGCCCACGCCGTGCTCATTGCCGACCAGCCAGATCTTGTTGGCGAACATGCCGCCCAGCGCACCAACGTCCAGCGCGAAGGCCGGCGCCTCGCCGCTGGCCGCGGTCGCACTGGCCTGGCTGTGGTCGGCACTGACCACGTTGTTGCCCAGCGTCGCCTGCAACTGATTGGCCCAGATGCCGGCGTTGACCTGCAACGAACGGGTGATCAGGTCGGTGTAATCGGCACGGCTGGTGTCCAGGCCATCGCCATCGATCTGGATCGCGCCCCCTGTGACGCGGTAGCCCTCAAGTGCGCCTGCACCCGTGAACATCGGCGTGCCGGTGGTCAGGGTCACCCGGCTGGCATTGAGGAAACCGCCGCCATTGACCTGGATGCCGGCCGGGTTGGCAATGATCACCTCGGCGCGCTGCCCGGCCACTTCCACATAGCCGTTGAGCCGGCTGGCCGGACCATTCACTTCATTGAGGATGACCCGTGCACTGCCGGTGGCAAGCCACGGGTTGCCCTGCACCCAGCCGCCCAGCTGCGTCTGCACCTGGCCGCGGGCGTTGTTGAGGATGACGCCATCGCGGCCCACGTCGAACTGCGAATAGCGGTTGCGCGACACACCCGCCGCCGACGGCGTGGTGATGTTCACCATCGGCACGCCATTGGGTGCCGTCACCATCGTCGGCCGTTCACGGCCCGGCGCATTCGGATCGGAAATGATGCGCGCATCGGACTGCGCCAGCGCAGGCGTTGCCAGGCTGACCCAGCCCAGTGAGCACATCAGTGCGAAGCCCAGCGGCGACAGCGCAGCGCTCTGCCGGCCCGGCACATGGCCGACCAGGCCACCGCCGCCCTTCACCAGCTCCGAAGCCACCTGCCAGACGCGCAGCGCGCGGTTGAAAACCAGACGATAGATAGTGTTCATGTCACGTGTCCTTGTGGCAGATCAGTAGCGCCAGGCCAGGCTGAAGCCGAATGTGGTGTAGTCGGTGGGGAAATGGGCGGGTTTGCGCAGCGCCGAACCCACGAAGCCATCCCAGGAAAGCTGCTGCCAGCCGCCGCGCAGGCCCAGTGCCATGCCGGCCAGGTCATGGCCGGACTGCCACTGCGCGGATGGGCCGCCGATGCGGCCGTAGTCGGCAGCCACGTAGAACTCCTGGCCGCCACCGATACCGAGCGAAAGATCGTTGCGCAGCGACCAGCCGCGCTCACCGCTGAGCGAGCTTTCACCATCGAAACCGCGCACGGTATAGCGGCCGCCGATGGCGAAGCGGTCCTGTGGCGAGAGCGGCGTGCGGTTCCACTGCGCCCGCCATGCGGCGGTGTAGCGCAGGCGCTGCCTGCCCAGCTGGAACGGCACGCTGAACTGCGCGTCGGCGGTAATCAGCTTCATCCGCGAGGTCCCTTCCAGCGGCAGCGTCGGATCCCACTGCTGCGCCATCTCTTCTGGCGAGCGCAAGGCGTGGAAGGCCCCCGTGCCACGCCGGTAGGCCACGCTGGCATCGAGCGTGGCGTTGCCGATGAACTGCTTGTGGGTCAGGCCCAGTTCCCAGCCCGCGGTGCGGCGACGCTGTACTTCGATCTCGGTATCGTCGATGTAGTTCTTCGACTCTCGCTGCCAGCCGCGCGCGTAGGCGCTGAACTTGACCTTGGCATTGCGCAGCAACAGCCGGTCCACCCGCGCTTCGGCGTTTTGGCTGCGGCCGCTGTAGTCATAGCTTTCAAAGGCACCAACCACGTTCTGGCTGTAGTCGTAAGCGCTGGCGGTGGCACCGAACAGCCAATACCCGTAGGGCACGTCGTAGTGCGCGGTCCAGCTGTTGGTGTCCTTGCCGCGGCCGTTGAACACGCCACGGCCCGCACTGACGTAGAACAGCTCGTTCAGGCCCAGCGGATTGTCCAGCGACAGCGTCGCGTTGGCCTGCAGCTTGCCGGTGCCGCGGCTGCCGGCATCGTCCAGGGTGACGCTGGCGCGCACCGGCGAGCGCTGCGTCCAGTCGATCTGCAGGTCGCTCTGGCCCGGCGCCGCGCCCTCGCCGTCGGCCGGCGCGATCTTGATGTCGGCGCTGACGGTGGGCACGCGCTGCAGGTTCTCCAGGCCCTGCTCGATGTCACGCAGGTTGAGCAGGCCGCCACTGCGGATCGGTAGTGCATTGGCGAGGGCCGGATGCCGTCCCTGCGGATCGGAGAACGCGGCCTCGCGGAACCGGCCCGGCACCACCGACAACGCCAGCGTGCCCTGGTTGAGGTCCTGCGGTGCCGACAGCACGCGCGTGGTGACATAGCCACGCGCGATGATCGCGTTCTGCACACGCTTCATCACCACGTTGATGCCTTCGGTCCCCAGGCAACGGCCGGTGGCCGGATCGTCGACCGGATCGGCGGCCGCCAGTGCCCAGCCGAAGCGTTGGCTGCCTTCGCCTTCCAGCACGATGCGATCGATGCGTACGCACGGGTGCTCCTGCGCCGGCAGGCGGTCGCTCTCCTTCTGCGCGTCCCGCTCCAGGCGGACGTCGGGGCGTTGTTCCTGCTGCTCGCGCAGCACGCGTTCGCGCTCCTGCTGCCGCAGCAGTTCCTGCGCGGCGGGATCACCGGCCTGCTGGGCGGTCGCCGGCCATGCGGCAACGGCGAGCATCAACGACCAACCACGATGGAGCCTCGGCCCCGGGTGCTTCTTCCCTGTTTCCACGCTACGTTCCATTCGAAATCGTCCTGCCAGCCGCGGTGCTGCAGGAACGTGAGCCGAGGCTGCGCCACCATGGACAGCCACGGCATCGCGCGACAGGCGCAATGCCGCAGTACAGATCGGCCGGCGCGGGAGTTTCTGAAGGATGAATTTCCGCAGGGCGCGCGTCAGCCCGGCGCAAGGGCTCGCGGCAAAGCGTTGGCAGGTGGCGGAACGAGCGTTCGCCTCGTACCTGCAAAGCGGCACATGCGGCTGCACGACAGCCGTGCAGCGAAGTGCAGCCGCGAAGTATGCGGTGCACGGCCCACGCCCGCAAAGCGAATCCGTTCAGCCGCACACACCCTGCGCGCGGGTCACGCTACAGTCGGCGCATGACCATCGTCCTACAGATTGAAGGCGCCGCCATCGATGACATCGCCAGCCTGTACGCGGAGATCAACCGCGTGTTCATGGCTGGCGAGGCGTGGCAGCTCGGGCCAAGCCTGGATGCGCTGGACGACCTGCTGCATGGCAGTTATGGCGCGTTGGCCGGCCAGGCGCAGGCCACGCTGATCTGGCGCGATATTGCCCACAGCCGCACGGCCCTGGGCATGGAGACCACCCGCCAATGGCTGCAGGCAAAGCTGGACACACCGGGCAGCTTCAATACGCAGGCCATTGCCCACCAGCTGCAGGCCCTGCAACGGGGCGAAGGCCCGACCTACTTCGAGATCGTCATGGAGATTTTCACCAGCCACCGGCAGATCACGCTGGTCCCGGCCTGACTCCTTTACGTGCCGTACCGGCCTGCCACCGGTGGCGGCAGCCCTGCGCCCCAGCAGTTACCATGGACGGCCCTGTACCCGCTCCGCTGCGGCCGCCCTCCGGCGTGGCCGGATGCCCAGATCCACGAGTCCCATGTCCAAAGACAAGTCCGCCGAACACACCCCGCTGATGAAGCAATTCTTCGCAGCCAAGTCCGAGTACCCGGACCTGCTGCTGTTCTTCCGCATGGGCGACTTCTACGAGCTGTTCTACGACGATGCGCGCAAGGCCGCGCGCCTGCTCGACATCACCCTGACCCAGCGTGGCAGCTCCGGCGGCGCACCGATTCCGATGGCCGGCGTGCCGGTGCATGCCTACGAGGGCTACCTGGCACGGCTGGTGGCGCTGGGCGAGTCAGTGGCGATCTGCGAGCAGATCGGTGACCCGGCGCTGGCCAAGGGCCTGGTCGAACGCAAGGTGGTGCGCATCGTCACCCCCGGAACCGTCACCGACGAAGCGCTGCTGGACGAGCGCCGTGACACCCTGCTGATGGCGCTGTCGCGCACGAAGCAGGGCTACGGCCTGGCCTGGGCCGACCTGGCCGGTGGCCGCTTCCTGGTCAACGAAGTGGAAACCGACGATGCGCTGGAAGCCGAACTGGCCCGACTGGAGCCGGCCGAGCTACTGGTGCCCGACGAAGAAAACTGGCCGGAATTCCTGCGCCAGCGCACCGGCGTGCGCCGCCGTGCGCCGTGGCTGTTCGATGCCGACAGTGGCCGCCGCCAGCTGCTGAATTTCTTCAAGCTGCATGACCTGAGCGGCTTCGGCATCGATGACAAGCCACGTGCGACCGCTGCCGCAGGTGCCCTGCTCGGCTATGTCGAGGAAACCCAGAAGCAGCGCCTGCCGCACCTGACTTCGATCGCGATGGAAACCGCCGGCGAGGCGATCGCGATGAATGCCGCCACCCGTCGCCACCTGGAACTGGATACGCGCGTCGACGGCGATACCCGCAATACCCTGCTGGGCGTGCTCGACAGCACGGTGACGCCGATGGGCGGCCGCCTGCTGCGGCGCTGGCTGCACCGCCCGCTGCGCCTGCGCGAGGTGCTGGTGCAGCGCCACCATGCGGTGGAAACCCTGATCGATCGCGGCAGCGACGCCGACATCCGCGAACAGTTCCGCCGCCTGGGCGACCTGGAACGCATCCTCACCCGCGTCGCGCTGCGCTCGGCGCGCCCGCGCGATTTTTCCACCCTGCGTGATGGCCTGGGGCTGCTGCCCGCCGTGCGCGAGGTGCTGGCGCCACTGGATTCGCCGCGCCTGCAGGCCCTGCATACCGCGCTGGGCGAACACGATGAGTGCGCGCAGCTGCTGGCCAGCGCCATTGCCGAAATGCCGCCACTGAAGCTGAGCGACGGCGGCGTGCTGGCCGACGGCTTCGATGAAGAGCTGGACGAGCTGCGCCGCCTGTCCACCCATGCTGACCAGTTCCTGGTCGATCTGGAACAGCGCGAACGCGAAAGCAGCGGCATTCCCACCCTGAAGGTGGGCTACAACCGCGTGCACGGCTACTACATCGAGATCAGCAAGGGCCAGTCCGACCGTGCGCCGGTGCACTACACCCGCCGCCAGACGCTGACCAATGCCGAGCGCTACATCACCGAAGAACTGAAGGCGTTCGAAGACAAGGTGCTGTCCGCGCGCGACCGTTCGTTGTCGCGCGAGAAATACCTGTACGAGCAGCTGCTGGACACCCTCGGCGAACAGCTGGAACCGTTGAAGCAGTGCGCCGCTGCGCTGAGCGAACTGGACGTGCTGGCCGCCTTCGCCGAGCGCGCGCAGGCGCTGGACTGGTCGCGGCCGGAACTGGAAACGGCACCGTGCCTGAAGATCGAGCGTGGCCGCCATCCGGTGGTCGAAGCGGTGCGTGAGCAGCCGTTCGAACCGAACGACCTGGACTTGCATCCCGACCGTCGCATGCTGGTCATCACCGGCCCGAACATGGGCGGTAAATCGACCTACATGCGGCAGAACGCGCTGATCGTGCTGCTGGCCCACATCGGCAGCTTCGTGCCGGCCAGCCGTGCGGTTATCGGTCCGATCGACCGCATCCTGACCCGCATCGGCGCCGGTGACGACCTCGCCCGCGGGCAGTCGACCTTCATGGTCGAGATGGCCGAGACCAGCTACATCCTGCATCACGCCACCGCCCATTCGCTGGTGCTGATGGACGAGATCGGCCGCGGCACCTCCACCTACGACGGACTGGCGCTGGCCGATGCGGTCGCACGTCACCTGGCCTACCAGAACCGCTGCTATACGCTGTTCGCGACCCACTACTTCGAGCTGACCGCGCTGGCCGACGAACAACACGAGGGCGGCCGCAGCGGCATTGCCAACGTGCACCTGGATGCCGTCGAGCACGGTGAAGCGCTGGTGTTCATGCACGCGGTGAAGGACGGTCCGGCCAACCGCAGCTTCGGCCTGCAGGTGGCCGCACTGGCCGGCCTGCCGCGCACTACCGTGGCGCAGGCACGGCGGCGCCTGGCCGAGCTGGAGCAGCGCGGCGGTGAAAGCCATGCCGCCGAGCTGGCGCCGCAGGCATTGGATGCGCCGCAGCAGTTCGGCCTGTTCAGCGCCCCGGCCAGCAAGGCGCAGGAAGCGCTGGCGGCGATCGACCCGGACGAACTGACGCCCAAGCAGGCGCTGGAAGCCCTGTACCGGTTGAAAGCGCTGCTGTAACTGCAACGCATAGAGACGGCCTCCGGCTGCCATGCAGGAGGCCTCTTGAAAGTCTCTGCAAATCCGATTCTGCGTTTCAATTGACAGAATCTATCGATCTGAACGGATCATTCGATTATTCATTTCATCTGGCCCTAGCTAAAGTCGAGTGAAGATGTTCCACCCCGTCTTCACCCGCAGGAGCCAGCCATGAGCCAGTCCGATAACAACAGTCCCAAGTGCCCGTATCACACCGCTCCGTCGCCGGCAGAAGGCGCCCAGCAGCAGCGTGAGCTGAGCACGACGCCGAAGCAGAAGCACGGCGACGATCCGGTCACGCCGATGACCACGGCCTTCGGCGCACCGGTGGTGGACAACCAGAACAGCAAGACCGCTGGCCCGCGCGGCCCGCTGCTGATGGAAGACGTGTGGCTGCTGGAAAAGCTGGCCAACCTCAACCGCGAGATCATTCCCGAGCGCCGCATGCATGCCAAGGGATCGGGTGCGTTCGGTACCTTCACCGTCACCCACGACATCAGCAAGTACACCCGCGCCAAACTGTTCGAGAAGGTGGGCAAGCAGACCGAGATGTTCGCGCGCTTCACCACGGTGGCCGGCGAGCGTGGTGCCGCCGACGCCGAGCGTGACATCCGCGGCTTCGCACTGAAGTTCTACACCGAAGAAGGCAACTGGGACCTGGTCGGCAACAACACGCCGGTGTTCTTCCTGCGCGACCCGCGCAAGTTCGCCGACCTCAACAAAGCGGTCAAGCGCGACCCGCACACCAACCTGCGCAGCGCGCGCAACAACTGGGACTTCTGGACACTGCTGCCCGAAGCCCTGCTGCAAGTGACCGTGGTGATGAGCGACCGCGGCATTCCGCGCAGCTTCCGCCACATGCATGGTTTCGGCTCGCACACCTACAGCTTCACCAACGCCGACAGCGAGCGCTTCTGGGTCAAGTTCCACTTTGTCAGCCAGCAGGGCATCGAATCGCTGACCGACGCGCAGGCGCAGATCCTGGTCGGCCATGACCGCGAAAGCCACGGCCGCGACCTGTTCGACGCGATCGAGAAGGGCGACTTCCCGAAGTGGAAGCTGTTCATCCAGGTCATGCCGGAGCTGGAGGCGGAAACCTACCGCATCCATCCGTTCGACCTGACCAAGGTATGGCCGAAGAGCGACTACCCGCTGATCGAAGTGGGCCAGTTCGAACTGAACCGCAACCCGGTCAATTGGTACCAGGACGTGGAGCAGTCGGCGTTCGCACCGAGCAACCTGGTGCCGGGCATTGGCCCGTCGCCGGACAAGATGCTGCAGGCACGCCTGTTCGCCTATTCCGATGCGCAGCGCTACCGGCTGGGCGTGAACCACCACCAGATTCCGGTGAACGCCGCACGCTGCCCGGTGCACAGCAATCACCGCGATGGTGCGATGCGCGTGGATGGCAACTACGGCGGCCTGCCGCATTACGAACCGAACAGCTATGGCCAGTGGCAGGAACAGCCGCAGTACCGCGAACCGCCGATGAAGATCCGCGGCGACGCCGACTTCTGGAACTTCCGTGAGGACGACGCCGACTACTTCAGCCAGCCCGGTGCGCTGTTCCGCAGCTACAACCAGGCACAGAAGGACCGCCTGTTCGCCAACACCGCCCGCGCCCTGGGCGATGCACCGGACTTCATCAAGCAGCGCCACATCGACAACTGCAGCAAGGCCGACCCGGCCTACGGTGCCGGCGTCGCCGCAGCCCTCAAGGCGCTGGCCAGCCAGCCATCGGATCCGTTCAAGCCGGCGCAACCGGAAGCGGACTTCCCTACTGCGACCCCGGGCGCGGAAGACATCGAACTCTGATCGCCCTCCCCGTGTACGGCACGCCGCCTCCCTGTGAGGCGGCGTCGCCGTTTTAACGGTCCGCGTCGTACCTTCTGCACGCCCCACCCCAATCAAGGAATCCGCAGATGAGCCTGACCGATGAACTTCTCGCCAAACTGCAGGGCGCGCCGCTGCAGCAGGTCTCCCAGCAGCTCGGCATCAGCGATACCCAGGCCTCCGGTGCGATCAGCGCCGCACTGCCGGTGCTGATGGGCGCGCTGGGCAACAACGCCTCGCAGCCACAGGGCGCACAGGCGCTGCTCGGCGCACTGCAGAACAACCACAGCGGCCTGGACCTGGGCAGCGTGCTCGGCTCGGTACTGGGCGGCGGTGGCGGTGGTGCCGCCAGCGATGGCGCCGGCATCCTCGGCCACATCTTCGGCGGCAGCCAGCAGAAGGTCGAAAGCGGGCTGGCGCAGGCTACCCAGCTCGACAGCGGCCGCACCAGCCAGTTGCTGCAGATCCTCGCACCGATCGTGATGGCCTTCCTCGCCCAGCGTCTCGGTGGCGGCCAGGCCGATGCCGGCTCGCTCAGCCAGGCGCTTGGCCAGGAAAAGCAGCACGTGCAGCAACAGGGTGGTCTTGCCGGTGGCCTGCTCGGCAGCCTGCTGGACCAGGACGGTGACGGCCAGCTCGGCGTGGGCGATCTGCTGAAGATCGGCGGCAGCCTGCTCGGCGGCAAGCGCTGACGCCTGCGGGCGCCGGACCTGGTCCGGCGCCGCATCATTTACAGCGCGTCAATATCGCCCAGCGCGCGGATCAACCGGCGCGCGCGCTTGTCCGGCTTGTGCTCCGGCGGCTGGAACCCATCGCGCGCGGCGATGCGCAGCGCACGCTGTTCGGCACGACGCGCCTTGGAGGCCTCGCTCTCGGCATACAGCTGCTGCGCCGTCGCTGCGGGCCCGCGCTGATCGCTCAGGCCGAGCACCTGGACCTCGAAATGCTCTTCACCACGGTCGACCTGAAGCTGCTCGCCCACGCGCACCGCGCGTGAGGATTTCGGACGCTGCCCGGCAACGCTGACCTTGCCGGTCTCGATCGCCTGCTTGGCCAGGCTGCGGGTCTTGAAGAAACGGGCCGCCCACAACCAGATGTCCAGGCGGACACTGGGTGACAGCGGGGAAAGCTCGGGCATGGGGGCAGACTACTCCAGTGGCTTGTTGAGGGGACGCGGGTTGTCCGGGTCGGCCCGGCAGCCGGTGCCGCCGATCAATGGCCGCACCCCGGAGGCCAGGTCCTGGCGCTGGCTGCCGACCAGACACTCGGGACGGTCGGTTGGCCGGATCTGGGTATCACCCAGCCGGTCGTCCATCGAACATGCGGCCAATACGACGCTGATCAAGGCCAGCGCCAGCCTCCGCTCCACCTGCAGTCGTTGATGCATTGCCACATCCCGCAAACCGGCTTGGTGCTAGTGTGCGCCTCCCGGGATTCGATCACCACTCCATGGCCAAGGCACCGCTTGACCTGACCTCCGGCCCGATCGGGCGCAATCTCCTGTTGTTCTCCCTGCCGATCCTGGCGGGCAACATCGCGCAGTCGCTGAACGGCTCGGTAAACGCGGTCTGGGTGGGGCGCTTCCTCGGCGAGGCGGCACTGACCGCCACCGCGAACGCCAACAACATCATGTTCTTCCTGATCGGCTCGGTGTTCGGTTTCGGCATGGCCTCCACCATCCTGATCGGCCAGGCGATCGGCGCGCGCGACATCGTGCAGGCGCGGCGCGTGGTCGGCACCAGCGCCACCTTCTTCATCGGCCTGTCGGTGATCATCGCCCTCGCCGGCTGGTTCATGGCCCATCCGCTGCTGGCGGCGATGGGCACGCCGGCCGCTTCGCTGCCATTGGCCGAGGCCTACCTGCAGATCATCTTCCTGGCGATGCCGACGCTGTACGCGTTCGCCTTCCTCACCGCCGCGCTGCGCGGTGCCGGTGATTCGCGCACGCCGTTCCGCTTCCTGATGGTGTCGGTGGCGCTGGACATCGTGCTGAACCCGGTACTGATCTTCGGCATGGGGCCGTTTCCCGCGCTGGGTATCGCCGGCTCGGCGTGGGCCACGCTGGTCGCGCAGACGCTGTCGCTGGCCGGCCTGCTGCTGTACATGCGGCACAAGCGCCACACCCTGTGGCTGGGCCGCGCCGACATGCGCCTGTTCAAGCTCGACATGACCATCCTCAAGGCGCTGGTGGTCAAGGGCGTGCCGATGGGCCTGCAGATGGTGCTGATCTCGCTGTCGGTGATCCTGCTGATGACCATGGTCAACCAGTACGGGACCGACACCGGCGCGGGCTACGGCGCTGCCCTGCAACTGTGGAACTACCTGCAGATGCCAGCGATGGCGATCGGTGCAGCGTGCTCTTCGATGGCCGCACAGAACGTGGGGGCGCAGCGCTGGGATCGCGTGCGCGGCACCGCGCGCCAGGGCGTGCTGTTCAACTTCCTGCTGACCGGCGCGTTGATCCTGCCGCTGGTGCTGTTCGATCGCCAGCTGCTGGCGCTGTTCCTGCCACCGGCCAGCCAGGCGCTGGAGATCGCGCGCCACCTCAACCACGTAGTGATCGGCTCATTCCTGTTCTTCGGCGTCAGCTTCGTGATCTCCGGCGTAGTGCGCTCCACCGGCGCGGTGATTCCGCCGCTGCTGATCCTGGCTGGCTCGCTGTGGGGCGTGCGCGTGCCGTTCGCCGAACTGCTGCAGCCGTACTGGGGCGCCGATGCGATCTGGTGGAGCTTCCCGGTCAGCTCGCTGGTGTCGATGCTGCTGTCGCTGGCGTATTACCGCTGGGGTGGCTGGCGCAAGGCGAAGATGATGGGCAAGCCCTCGCATGCCGAAGAACTGGCCACGCCCTCTGAGATTCCCGCCTGCCCACCCTCGCCGGTGGCCGACCCGGATGCAGCACTGGAGCGGTAGTGCCGCCACGTTGAGGTGGGTGCGGACCGTTGGTCCGCACAGGCCTGTCAGCCGAGCATGGGCTCGGCTCTACAGAAGACGGTCAGCGCTTCTTCTTCGCCGCGTTGAACGTCGCCGCCGCGCGCAGCAGCGCCTTGAACGCAGCGGCATCCGGCATCGCGCCTTCATGGATGTCGATCGCACGCCGCGTGTTGCCGTCCAGGCTTGCGTTGAACAGCCCCTTTGGATCGGCCAGCGCCGCACCGTTGGCGAAGGTCAGCTTCACTGCCTGCTTGTAGGTCTCGCCGGTGCACAGGATGCCGTTGTGCTCCCACACCGGTGTACCCCGCCATTTCCAGGTTTCCTGCACGTCGGGCAGCGCTTCATGGATCAACGCACGCACGCGTGCCAGTGTTTCACCGCGCCAGTCTGCCAACTCGGCGATGCGTGCATCGATCAACTCGGTGGCCGGTGTTCCGGCATCGGCCGGGTTGGGGGCATGCGTGGCCATCAGGAGCTCTCGTCGGGAAAGGAATGAGAAGGTCGGGGTTACATGCGCTCGCCGGGCAACGCGGCGGCCTGGCGCACCCAGTCGAGGAACTGTGCCTCATCCAGCAGGCCGTCCTGCGGGATGTGCAGGTAACGCGTATCGGCGCTCCTGGACGGCTCGGGCGGCACTGGCGCCAGTGCCGCGCCACGGAAGAACGCCACCTTGATGTAGCGGGTGAAGCAATGGAAGCCGAGAAACCACCCTTCGCCCGGCGCAACCGCATACATCGGCGAGTTCCACTTCACCGCCTTGTGCACCCCAGGTACGGCCTGCTCGATCAATGCATCCAGTCGCGCGCCGATCGGACGTTTCCAGTCCGGCATGGCGGCGATGTATGCCTGCACCGGCGCATCGCCCTCGCCCTTGGCGATCTGCGGGTTGCCACCGGACAGCAGCGTGGGCGCAGTGGAAGGTGCGGTTCGCTTGGCAGGCATCGCACGCTACGTCCATCGGGATGAAGCTGCAGCCTAGCGCGGGCCCGCCCGGTGGTCACGGCGCAGTGCGCCATCGGCTCAGCCCGCCTGCCGTGCGCGGAACCGGCGCCAGTCCGGCAGCTTGCGGTGGCGGCGCAGCGAGCGCATCAGCGCTGCCATCACGATACCGAACAGCACGCCAGCCGACAGGCCGGCCACCAGCAACAGCGCCAGCGGGCGCTCGCTGCCCTGCCACAGCATCAGCCACATCAGCGCGGTCCAGAACAGCCCGAACAACAGGCCCTGCACCAGCGCATTGGTGCCGAAGCCGGCCAGGATCGGTGGCGGCAGGGCAATGCCCAGGCGCCATAGCAGGCGGTGCAGCAGCGGCGCCGACTGCACGCGCGCCAGCCCCTTGCCGTCGAGAAAGCGCAGTGCCGACTGGATCACGGCGGGATAGCGCGGGTTGATGTCGCTCATCAGCTGATCGTGGCCGATGCGATGCCGGAAACGCAAACGGCCACCCGAAGGTGGCCGTCGCGGCAACAACCGAAGTTGTTTATCAGGCCTTGTCGGCCAGACGGGCAGCCTTGGCGGCAGCAGCGGCAGCCAGGTCTTCCTTGATGCGGGCAGCCTTGCCTTCCAGGCCACGCAGGTAGTACAGCTTGCCGGCGCGGACCTTACCACGACGCTTCACTTCGACCGAGTCGATGATGGCGCTGTGGGTCTGGAAAACGCGCTCGACGCCGTAGCCGTGCGAGATCTTGCGCACGGTGAACGAGGAGTTCAGGCCGGCATTCTTGGTGGCGATGACGACGCCTTCGTAGGCCTGCACGCGCTCGCGGCTGCCTTCCTTCACCTTCACGTTGACGACAACGGTGTCGCCCTGGCTGAACTTCGGCAGTTCACGGGTGATCTGGGCGGATTCGAATTCCGCGACGATGGACTTGTTCAGCTTGCTCATGGGTTACACCGATTCTTGTTCGGGTGGGCGTGTCGTATCGACAACGTGGGCTCATGCAGTCACCGGACTGTGCTGCACGTTTGTTTTGGGTACTGCGCGCGCCAACCGGGGCTGGCGGGAATTGGCCATGATAGCCGATAAAGCCAGCCCTGCGCTAGGGGCTGGCCTTCTGGTTCCGGGCCTGGCGGCCCTGCTCCAGCAGTTTGCGGTCGGCCTTGCCCAGTGCCTGTTCATCCAGCAGGTCCGGGCGCCGCTGGGCGGTCCGGAGCAGCGACTGCTGGCGGCGCCAGGCGGCGATGGCCGCGTGGTTGCCCGAGCGCAGCACCTCCGGCACGTCCCCCAGCGGGTGCTGGGCCGGCTGGCTGTAATGCGGGCAGTCGAGCAGGCCGAGGTCGCCCTCGAAGCTGTCCTGCGCCGCCGACTCCGCATCGTTCAGGGCACCGTCCTGCAGGCGGGCCACGGCGTCGATGATCACCGCCGCGCCCAGCTCGCCCCCGGACAGCACGTAGTCGCCGAGGGAGATTTCCTCGTCGACATTGGCCTCCAGGAAACGCTCGTCGATGCCCTCGTAGCGGCCACAGAGCAGGACCATGCGCGGCAGCGCCGCCAGTTCCCGCACCTTGGCCTGGGTCAACGGCGCGCCCTGCGGACTGAGGTAGATCACCCGCGCCGGGGTGGGATCGGCCTCTCGGATCGCCTGCAGGCAGGCCTGCAGCGGCTCGATCAGCATCACCATGCCCGGACCGCCGCCGAACGGACGGTCGTCCACGCGGCGGTAGTTGCCTTCGGCGTAATCACGGGGATTCCAGCCATGCAGGCTGAACAGCCCCTTCTCCTGTGCACGCCCGACCACGCCCAACCCAGCGGACTGGGCGAGGAACTCGGGAAACAGGGTGATGACGTCGAAACGCATGCTCACACTCAGAACTCGGGATCCCAGTCGACCACGATCAGGTTGGCCTCGAAATCGACCGATTTGACGAAGTCCGGCTGCACGAACGGAATCATCCGCTCGCGGTCACCCCGGACCACAACCACGTCATTGGCGCCGGTGCTGAACAGGTGCGAAACCTGGCCCAGGGCGACGCCCTCGGTGGTCGTCACATCCAGGCCTTCCAGGTCCACCCAGTAATACTCATCGGGCTTCGGCGGCGGCAAGGCACTGCGGGCCACGTAGATCTCGGTGCCGCGCATCGCTTCGACCACATCGCGATCCTCGACCCCGGGAAAACGGGCGACCAGGTGCTTGCCGCTATCGCGGCCGCGCACACCTTCAACCGTGGTTTCCACGCCGGATGGGCTGCGCACGATCCACGGCTGGTAACGGAAAATGGCGGAACGTGGCTCGGTCCAGGACTCGAGCTTGATCTCGCCGCGCACACCAAAAGCGCCGACAACCCTGCCCAGCAGGATGCGGCGCTCGATATCTTTCATCTGCTTCAACCAAGAGGGCCACGCCGAAGCGTGGCCCGTCAGGATCAGGCCGCAGCGGCCTGGGACTTGGTCGCTTCCTTGATCAGGTTGCGGACCTTGTCGGTCGGCTGGGCGCCGTTCTTGACCCAATGGTCAACGCGGGCCAGGTCCAGCTCGATGCGCTTCTCGGCGCCCTGGGCGACCGGGTTGTAGAAGCCAACGCGCTCGATGTTGCGGCCGTCGCGCGCGCTGCGCACGTCGGTGACGATGATGTGGTAGAACGGACGCTTCTTGGCGCCGCCGCGGGTCAGTCGAATCTTGACCATGGTGTTTTTCCTATTGCCCAGTCGCCAGGATGGCGAGGTAAGCGGGCGATTATAGCGGCAGATCGCGGCCGGGCCAACCCCGGGGATGAACTCCCGGGGTCAGATCCCCTTTGCGGCGCAAAAGGGATCTGACCCCAATTTGTCCCAGGCCACCGCCGCCAGCACCGCCCTGCCCTGTTCAGCCAGCGCCTGGGAGCCGGCCAGGGCATGCCCGTCAATGGCCTCCAGCGCCCACAACCCGCTGGCGTTGCAGGCAAAAGCCGCCTTCACGCCGGCCAGATCGGCCAGCCGCAGCGGCTGAGTGGCCTGAGGCCCCGGCCAATGCTGCTTCAGCAGTGCCTCGGCAGTCCCGCGCAGGGCCGGCGCCTGCGGCCAGAGCAGCCGTTCACCATCGTGCACGGCCAGATTCCAGGTGCTGCCTTCACTCACGCCGGCATCGGCGGTGACGAACAGCACATCGTCGAATCCTTCCGCCATCGCCGCGCGACGCTCGGCGAACAGGCCGAAGGTGCCCACATGCTTGATCTGCGGCATCTCGCGCTGCCAGGCCACGCTGCGCACACGCTTGGAGGCGGTCAGCGTCATCGGCGCGGACACCGCCACCAGGACGTCCACCGGCACCGCCGCCAGCGGATTGCGGAAATCAAAACGGCGCGAGTACACGGTCACCCGCAGCGAGGCATCGGCCTGCCCTGACTGCTGCAATGCCTGCGCCATCCACGCCTGCACCTGCACCGTGTCCAGTTCGCTGCCGAACAGTTCGCGCGTAGCCTGTGACAGCCGCGCCAGATGCAGGCCCAGCCCCTGCACTGCACCACCACGCACCTGCAGCGAAGTGAAGTGGCCATAGTTCACCAGCGCCGGCAGCAGGTCTTCCACCTGTGCCGGCAGGCCGTTGCAGGTCAGCGTCATCGCAGCAATGCCTGCGCCTGTTCCCACATGCCGCGCAGCACGTCGGCGGCCGGCTGTGCCGGCGCCATCCATGCTGACTGCCCGGCCCAGGCCTGCATCGCCGCCAGACGATTTTCCTGTGCCGCTTGCCTGCGCATCGGGGCGGTCAGGCCGCGCTGCACCGGGTATGGACGCGGCGCGGGGGCGCCTTCTGTGGCAGCGGCGCGCACATAGGGCGTCGCCAGGCCACGGCCCAGGCGACCACTGAAGGCGCGGGTCGGCCAGGTGTCTTCCGGTTCGCTGGCGGCCAGCCCATCGGCCCACGCCGAAGCGATCGCCGCTTCCGGCGTGCGCAGGAAGGCGGTGCCGATCTGCACCGCACTGGCGCCCAAGGCGAGTGCGGCAGCGATACCACGGCCATCGGCGATGCCGCCGGCGGCAATCACCGGAATCTGCAGGTGATCGGCCAGGCGCGGCAGCAGCGCGAACAGGCCGACCAGCTGGCGCTCGGCCATCGCCGGATCGAAGGAACCACGATGGCCGCCGGCCTCCGCGCCCTGCGCCACCACCGCATCGGCACCGGCGTCCTGTGCCGCGCGCGCCTCGGACAAGGTGGTCGCGCACGCGATCCAGGCAATGCCTGCATCCTTCAACTGCTGCACGTGGCGCGGCAACAGCACGCCCATGATGGTCGAGGCCACCGCAGGACGCGCCGCCAGCAGTGCGGCAAACTGTTCCTCGAAGTCGGCCGGCGTGGCCTCGGCGGCGCTGGCCGGCACCTCCGGGCCCCATTGCGCCAGGAAGGCGCGGCTGGCGGCCTCGGCGGCAACGTCACGGGCCGGTACAGGGTCCGGCACCCACAGGTTCACCTGCGCCGGACCGCTGGAGGCTGCGCGGAAGTCATCCATCCAGCGACCGATATCGGCCGACGACGACAGCACCGCGCCCATTGCGCCCATGCTGCCGGCGTTGGCCAGCGCAGCCGACAACGGTACCGGGCAGGCACCAGCCATCGGTGCCAGCAGGATCGGAACGGAAACGCCAAAGCGCCGGCAAAACGCCTCGGCGCGGGAAGTGACAGCGGACATCTGCGTGGGAAGCCTATCGTTTCGGACAGGCCCCCATGGTGCGCGCTGGACGGGGCTGGCGTCGAGCTTGCCCGGCGGCCCGTTGCGCCGCCTGCGCGGCGTCGCCCGAGCGTCGGCCCGGGCGCTACATCAGATTGCGGATGGGGCCGTCATCAACGGAACGGCATGCCGCGGCCGCCCATGGCGCCCATCATCCCCTTCATGCTGCGCAACATGCCCTTCATGCCACCGCCGGCCATCTTGCTCATCATCTTTTCCATCTGCATGTACTGCTTCATCAGCTTGTTGACGTCGGCCGGCGTCACGCCCGAGCCCTTGGCGATGCGCGCGCGGCGCGAGCCGTTGAGCAGGTTCGGATTGCGCCGTTCCTTCTTGGTCATCGAGCTGATGATGGCGATCATGCGCGGCACTTCCTTGCCCTGGCTGACCTGCTGCTTCAGATGGTCGGGGATGTTGCCCAGGCCCGGCAGCTTGTCCATCAGGCCGCCGATGCCGCCCATGTTCTGCATCTGCTCGAGCTGGTCACGCATGTCGTTCAGGTCGAATTTCTTGCCCTTGGCGACCTTCTCGGCCAGCTTGGCGGCCTTGTCCTTGTCGACCTGCTGCTCGACCTGCTCGACCAGCGACAGCACGTCGCCCATGTCGAGGATGCGGCTGGCGATACGGTCCGGGTGGAACACGTCCAGGCCTTCCGGCTTTTCACTGACACCGACGAACTTGATCGGCTTGCCGGTGATGTAGCGCACGCTCAGCGCGGCGCCGCCGCGGGCGTCACCGTCGGTCTTGGTCAGCACCACGCCGGTCAGCGGCAGGGCATCGCCGAAGGCCTTGGCGGTATTGGCCGCGTCCTGGCCGGTCATGGCGTCGACCACGAACAGCGTTTCGGCCGGATTCACCGCAGCGTGCAGGGCCTTGATCTCGGCCATCATCGCTTCGTCGATGGCCAGGCGGCCGGCGGTATCGACCAGCAGCACGTCGACGAACGACTTGCGTGCATCGTCGATGGCTGCGCGGACGATGGCTTCCGGCTTCTGGTCGGCGCTGGACGGGAAGAACAGCACGCCCACCTGCTCGGCCAGGGTTTTCAGCTGCTCGATCGCGGCCGGACGGTAGACGTCGGCCGAGACCACCATCACCTTCTTCTTGCGCTTTTCCTTCAGGTGCTTGGCCAGCTTGCCCACGGTGGTGGTCTTGCCGGCGCCCTGCAGGCCCGCCATCAGGATGATGGCCGGAGCGGGCACATTGAGGTTCAGGTCGCTGGCTTCAGCGCCCATCACCGCAGTCAGCTCGTCGCGCACGACCTTGATCAGCGCCTGGCCCGGGGTCAGCGACTTCAGCACTTCCTGGCCAACCGCGCGCACCTTGATGCGCTCGATCAGGGCCTGCACCACCGGCAGCGCAACGTCGGCTTCGAGCAGCGCGATGCGCACTTCGCGGGTCGCCTCGCGGATGTTCTCCTCGGTCAGGCGGCCGCGGCCACGCAGGCGCTCGATGGTGCCGGAAAGGCGCTGGGTCAGGGACTCGAACATGCGGCGCAACCTGTCTGAAAGCGGGGGACAATAATGTAGACAGTATAACGGGTCTGGCTGTCTCCCCGGACTGCGGCCACGGGGCCGTCGCCAGCATCACGGGGGTATGCGAAACTGCAACGATGACAATCGTTCTCATCGCCGTCCTGCTCTACCTGGCTGCCAGTGCCCTGCTGGTGCGCGCGCTTGGCCGCGATGAGACGACCGGCTCCCCCATCTGGCTATGGCCGGCCCTGCCCGCCATGCTGCTGCACGGCGGCTACCACGTGATGGTGGCGATGCGCACCAACGGCGGGCCGGACATGCACTTCTTCGCCGCACTGTCGCTGGTCGGCCTGGGCATGGCCTGGCTGACTTCGCTGGTCGGCGCGCGCGGGCGGATGTCGGCGCTGGGCGTGGTGGTGTTCCCGCTGGCCGCCGTGCTGCTGCTGGCCTACCACGGTTACGGCCACGAACCGAGCAAGGTGCTGGGCTGGCGCCTGGCCAGCCACGCCTGGCTGGCCCTGCTGGCCTACGCCACGCTGAGCATCGCCGCGCTGCTGGCGATCATGCTGTGGCTGCAGGAACGCGCCCTGCGCCGCCGCGAGTTCCGGCCTTGGCTACGCGCGCTGCCGCCGCTGGCCGACCTGGAATCACTGCTGTTCCGGGTGATCACCGTCGGCTTCGCGCTGCTGACCCTCACCCTGGTCACCGGGGTGCTGTTCGTCGACGACCTGCTGGCGCAGAAGCTGGTGCACAAGACCGTGCTGAGCGTGCTGTCGTGGATCGTGTTCGGCGTGCTGCTGATCGGCCGCCGGCGCTACGGCTGGCGCGGCATGAAGGCGGTGCACTGGACGCTGGCGGCGATGCTGTTGCTGCTGCTGGCCTTCTTCGGCAGCCAGTTCGTGATCGAACTGGTGTTCGGGCATTCGCGATAGGCGGTGTGCCGACCAACGGTCGGCACCCACCGGCGCTACCGTCAAGGCTGGGCCAGGATCTTCCGCACCGAACGACCACTGTTGGTGACGATGTCATCAACCTGCCAGCATCCCTGCCCGTGGCGCACCATCGGCAGGCGGGTCAGGTAGGCCTTCTTCCACACCGAATAGCGCATCTCGACCTGGCCGGCGGAGGCCGAAGCCTCCTTCCAGCTGTAGCGCACCGGGGTTTCGATGTCACCGTCCTGCGCATCCAGCCACGGATCCGAATCGATTGTGCAGATGCCCTCTTCGCGCTGCTGGCAAGCGCGCTCTCCGCGCAGTGCCTTGCCGAAGGCAGGGCTGACCAGGGCCGGGGGTGGCTCCAGCAGATCACCGTTGCCCGTCGTTGCCTGGTAGAAGGCGCGGGCCACCGCCTCTGGTTCCTGGCAGGCGAGTGACGCCTGCACGGTGGGGGCAAGCAGCAGCCCGGCGATCATCAACATCCATGTCTTTCGCATGTATTTTTCCCTGAGGTAGTGCCGGCCGCTGGCCGGCAATACAGGATCTCCCGGTGCTGCCGGCCAGCGGCCGGCACTACCCGATATCCGGCCTACAACCCGTAACGCTCGATCACGTCCAGATGCGGCTGGCGATCCTGGTCACAGGCTTCAGCCAGGCGCAGCCAGCAATGCGGATGCGGCCACGTCGCGGTGTGCTGCTGCAGGAAGCGGTGCAGTGCCAGCGGTGCGTGGTCCTGCGGCTGGGCCACGGTGAACAGCAGGCCGGGCAGCGTCCCCTCTTCCACGTCGGGGTCGGTGACGGTGTAGTCCGGCCGGCTGTGTGACCACACCTTCCAGCCCTGTGCCTCGGCCGCCTCGACGAAGGCATTCCAGGCCTCTTCGCCCGGGTGCGCGCCATCGATCATCCAGCTGCGGGCGAAACCGCCGCGCTCCAGTACATGCACCTGCGCATAGGTCGGGATGAAATGCTCGCGTGCTTCCTCCTCCTCCGGGGCCGGATGCACCAGCGCGGCATCGAACACCACCCAGTCACCCACCTGCTGGGCGCGGTTGGACGGCGCGTTCTCGACGATGCGCGCGGTCACCGGACCGCTGCGACGGGCGTAGTACTCCATCGGTTCGCCGTTCTCTTCGCTGCGGATGATCACCCAGCCCCACGGCTCCTCGACCACGCCATCCTGGCTCGACAATTCCATGCCGATCGCCGCCGCCGAGCGGCGCACCGCGTCCCAGTCGCGCGCCGCGCTGGCTGCACTCATGTGGTCCCAATACGCGGCATTGGGCTCCTCCAGCAGCTCCACCAGCTGTGCATAACAGGCCTGGGCCTCGCTGAAACGGCCGGTTTCCATGTACATGCGCGCCAGCGTGCCGCGCGCGCCGTGCGAGCCCGGAGACAGCTCCAGAAGCGATCGGGCCGCCTGCTCCAGCGCCGGCCAGTCGGACACGCGGCGTGCACGCTGCACCTCGCACCAGTGCGCGAACACCGGCACGCTGCCGCGATAGAGATCGGCCAGCTGGCGCAGTCCGTCGTCGTCGCCCTGTTCGGCCAGCCAGCGCATCAGCGTGTAGGCCGCGGGGCCATCGTGCTGGGTATGGCCGCGTACGAACCGCCACAGCAGCGACCGCGCCTCGGCCTGCGCGCCGCAGGCATTCAGCGCTGAGGCAGCCATCTCGGCAAGCGCCTCGTCATCGGGCAGCTCGGCATGCGCCTGCAGCAACCACTGCGCTTCGCGCTCGGGATCGCGCGACTGGTTCTGTTCGCCCTGCGCGTCCAGCCATGCCAGCAGCTCGCCCGCCGGCACCGGCAGCGGCGCGACGTCCGGCAATGCCTCGATGCGCGCGGCCAGGCCGGCCACCAGCGCCGCAGCACCCCGATCCTGGCGCAGCTGCGCCAGATGGGTGCGGGCCAGTTCCAGCTGCCGCAGTGCGACCCAGCGCGCGCCACGCTGCAGCGCCAGCTCCAGGCTCAGCGCCGCGACTTCGATCAGCAGGCGGTGCGAACCGACCCGTGCGAAGTGCTCGATGATGGTGTTGAAGCGCGTGCCCAGATCCCACGTATTGCGCGCGGGATCACGCTGGCACAGTGCTGCGGCGGTGTTTGCCCACAGCCGCCAGTAGTTCGGGGTCAGCTCGCTCCACGGCACCAGCTGCTGCAGCGCCTCTTCGTCGCGGCCCAGCTGGGCCAGCGCCCAGGCCTTGGACAAGCGACGCGGCACCGTGCAGTTGGCCGGTTCGTACTCCCCGGAGGCTGCCACTTCGGCCTCGCGCTTCTCGATCAGCGCCAGTGCCTCGTCGGCGCGGCCGACAGCGAGCAGGATCTTGATCTGCATCTCGGGGAAGCTGTCGAACACTTCCTTGCCGCAGGCTTCCACGGCATCGGCCTGCACCTGCAGGTAATCCAGCGCCTCCTGGCCACGGCCATCATCGAGCAGCGCATCGGCCTTCTCGCAGCTCAGGCACTGGAAACAGGCCCAGCTCGGATCGATGCGGCCAAGGGTTTCGTCGCAGACCTCGATGCGCTCGGGCACCCAGCCCGGGCCATCGATGTTGCCGTAGCAGGCGGCCAGGTCCTGGGTCACGCAGATCGACTGCGGGCATTCCAGGGTGTCCTCGCGGTGCGCGCGCTCGAACAGCGCTACGGCTTCGCCGAGTGCGCTCTCGCCTTCCACGCGGTTGCCGACGCGGTTGCGCAGCGCCCAGTGGCCGACATAGACGTCAACCCAAGGGTTGTCCAGCGCCTTGCCCAGGGCGCGTGCTTCGGGCAGCAGGGCATCGACGCGGTCGATCTGCAGTTCACTGACCTCGTCGGCGAGACGGTTCAGCAGGTGCGCGTTCTGCGCCTGGCCGGCCTGGCGCAGGTCACCCTGCAGCTTTTCGACCCAGTTCCAGATGTCCATGGGGATAATTGCTCCTGTCTAGCGAAGGCTGGATGAGAGGGTGCGGTGCTCAGCGCAGCATCTGCTGCAGGGCACCGGCGATATCGGTGAAGGCACCATTGAGATCCGGGCCCGGCGTAGCGGTCGCGCGCGCCAGCGGGCGGCCCTGCGCGGCGACGATGACTTTCAGCGAGCGCAGCAGGCGCGCCGCAGCCTCGGCCTGTGGGTGGCCCTCGCGCTGGGCGCGCAGCAGTGCCTGCACCGCCGGGTTGTCGAGGTTGAGGTAGAGCCGCGAGGGTGCGCGTGATTCGATGCGCGCGGTGAACTGGCGCGCCAGGCGCAGCGCGGCCATCGAGACGCGCTTGTCGTTCTCGTCGTCTTCCAGCCGCTGCTTCAGCTCGGCCTCGCGGTCGGGCACCACCACCACCGGCAGCGCCTCCGGGCTGAAACGTGCGGGCAGCAGCTGCTCGCCGTCGCCCAGCTGTTCGCGCAGCCACGCCAGCTGCGCCTCGTCGAGGCTGTCATCACTGCGGAACAGTGCGCGGTTGCCCTGCTCGGTGCCGAGCTCGACCAGGCGCAGGCCCTTGGCCTGGGCCCAGCGCCGCAGGAACGGCACCACCGCGTAGCGATGGCCATGCGCGACCGGTACGCCCATCGCGCGGAACAGCATCTCTTCAAAGCCGCCGCCGTTGTCGAGGATGACATGCACGGCACCGCGCGCCGGCAGCGCACTGGCCGGCAGGTCGCCCTGCGAGGTCGGTACCCGCACATGCTCCATCAGCAGTTCGAACAGGCGCTCATCGCACAGTGCCGCACCCAGCAGGGCCTCGTTGTGGCGGGTCAGCACGCGCCGCCAGGCTTCCGGTTGCTGCTTCGCAACGTCGGCCAGGCCGTCGATCAGCGCCTCCAGCAGTGCATGCTGCACCGCGCGGTACTGGTCATCGCGCTGCAGGTCTTCGCGGCTGGCGGTGGGCGTCAACCGCGAGGATTCGATCACTCCGCCGATGAATCCGGCCCACGGCGGCAACAGGTCGCGCGCGTCGTCATCCAGCAGCATCCCACGCACGAACACCGACAGGTTGCGGTTGTCGCTGGTGCCATAGGTGGCGCCATCCTGCACCCACAGCAGGCCAGTGGCATCGCTGTTGCCATCGGCGCGCAGCGGCACGGTGACGATCGGTTCGAAATCGTGCTCGAACCGCGCTGCGAACTGCAGCGCCTGCCGACGCGCCTGCACCGGATGCACGGCGACATCCCCCTGGCCGCGCCACGGCGGCGGCTCGGGATTGAGCGCCTCGCCCGCAGCACCGATGAAGATCGGCTCGGACAGCAACGCGCAGTAGCGGCCCAGCACCTCATGCAGGCGCGCCTCGTTGGCCAGCGGCAGAAAGTCCGGATGCAGCTCCAGCTCCACCTCGGTGCCGACCGCGCGTGCAGGCACTTCGCTGACGGTGTATTGCTCGGCGTTGCTGGACACGTACAGATGGCCCAGATCCGGCGCCTGGTACGAGGTGGTTCGCACACTGACCCGGCGCGCCAGCACGAAGGCCGACAGGAAGCCGAGGCCGAACATGCCGATCAGCCCTTCATCGTCCTCACCGCCCTGGCGCAGGCCACGGGTGTAGCCGACGCCGACGGTGGCCAGGTAATCGTGGATCTCCTGGCGGGTCAGGCCGGCCCCAGTATCGGTGATGCGCAGCACGCCGGCACCGGCATCAACCTGCACCGAAATGCGCGAAGGCACGTCAACACCGGGCTGCTCGATGCGGCGGCGGATGATCGAGTCATGCGCGTTCTGCACCAGCTCACGCAGCGCCACCACCGGGGTGGAATACAGGTGCTTGCCCAGCACCGTCATCAGTCCATTGAGATCGACCCCGGCGCGACGGATCTCGGCGTTGGGGGCGGTGAGTGCGGTGTCCTGCATGTAATCGTTTACTCCTGGGCACGGAAAGACGCCAGAGGGCGTCTTCGTCGAGCGGGAAAAACTAGCACAAGGAAGCTGACCGTTGCCGTGATTGACGTTTGCAGGGCCGGCCTCACGCCGCGTCGATGGCCTCGGACAGGCGTTCCACCGCGATCACCTCCATGCCTTTCACCGAACCGCCCTTGGGCGCATTGGCCTTGGGCACGATGGCGCGCTTGAAGCCATGGGTGGCGGCCTCGCGCAGGCGGTCTTCGCCATTGGGCACCGGGCGGATCTCGCCGGACAGGCCCACTTCACCGAAGGCGATGGTCTTCTCCGCCAGCGGCCGATCCTGCAGCGACGACAACACCGCCAGCAGCACCGGCAGATCGGCGGCAGTCTCCTGCACGCGGATGCCACCGACCACATTGACGAACACGTCCTGGTCGCCGACCAGTACGCCGCCATGGCGATGCAGCACCGCCAGCAGCATCGCCAGGCGGTTCTGCTCCAGGCCGACCGCGACACGGCGCGGGTTCGACAGCGGCGATGCATCGACCAGCGCCTGTACCTCCACCAGCAGCGGCCGTGTGCCCTCGCGGGTGACCATCACGCAGCTGCCCGGTTGGTGGGTGCTGCCGCCGGAGAGGAAGATCGCCGAGGGGTTGGAGACCTCCTTCAGGCCCTTGTCGCCCATCGCGAACACACCCAGCTCGTTGACCGCACCGAAGCGGTTCTTGAACGCGCGCAACAGGCGGAAGCGGCTGCCGCTCTCGCCCTCGAAGTACAGCACCGCGTCGACCATGTGTTCCAGCACGCGCGGGCCGGCGATGCCACCCTCCTTGGTCACGTGGCCGACCAGGAACACGGCAGTACCGGTCTCCTTGGCGAACCGCACCAGCCGCGCCGCACTCTCGCGGACCTGGCTGACCGAACCCGGCGCAGCGGTCAGGCTCTCGGTCCACAGGGTCTGCACCGAATCGGCCACGATCAGCCGCGGCCCAGCCCTGGAGGCATGCTGCAGGATCGACTCGACCCCGGTCTCGGCCAGCGCGTTGACCCCGTCCAGTGGCAGCTCCAGGCGGTGCGCGCGGCCGGCCACCTGGGCCAGCGACTCTTCACCGGTGACGTACAGCACCGGCAGTTCGGCCGCCATCTTCGCCACCGCCTGCAGCAGCAGCGTCGACTTGCCGATACCCGGGTCGCCGCCCACCAGCACCACCGCGCCTTCGACCAGGCCACCACCCAGCACGCGGTCGAACTCGCCGATGCCAGTGGAGACCCGGCGATGCTCGGTCTGCTCCACGTCCTTCAGCGCGGTGATCTTCGGCGGATCGATCTTGCCGGCCCAGCCCGCCCGCCGCGACGCCGGTGCCTTGGCCGCCGCCGCGCTCTCCAGCACGATTTCAGACAGCGAGTTCCAGGCGTTGCACTCCGTGCACTGGCCCTGCCATTTGCTGAATTCGGCGCCGCATTCATTGCAGACGTAGGCGGTGCGGGCTTTGGCCATCGGATGATTTCCAGCAACGGGAACAGGCGTGGCAGGATAGCCGAGCCCGGTCGCAGCTGCTGCGACCGCTCAAGTCCTGCCCACCCGCGCCGATAGGGGTCGCGGGCGTGCGCCTTGCGGGCGCCCCCTTCCTCCCCCACTGGATTCAACATGACTGGCAGTTACAGTCAGAGCCTGGTCATCATCTCCCTGCTGGTGGCCATTCTTGCTTCGTACACGGCGCTGGACATGGCCGGGCGCCTGGCCACCGCCGAGGGCCGCGTGGCCCGCTGGTGGCTGGCGGGGGGTGCGGCGGCGATGGGCCTGGGCATCTGGTCGATGCACTTCATCGGCATGCTTGCCTTCGACCTGCCGATTCCGCTGGGCTACGACCTCGGCATCACCCTGTACTCGCTGACGGTCTCGATCGGCGCCTCCGCCTATGCGCTGTGGCTGGTGTCGCGCCCCACCCTGCCGTGGCGCCGGCTGTTGGCCGGGGCCGTGCTGATGGGCCTGGGCATCGCAGCCATGCACTACCTGGGCATGGCTGCGATGCGCATGCAGCCCGGCATCGACTACCACCCGGGCTGGTTTGCCGCCTCCATCGCGGTGGCCATCGGTGCCGCTGGCGCCGCCCTGTGGATCGCCTTCCGCCTGCGCGCCGAGCAGCGCCACACCCTGCTCCTGCGCGTGCTCGCATCGCTGGTGATGGGCCTGGCCATCGTCGGCATGCATTACACCGGCATGGCGGCGGCGCGCTTCCCCGAAGGCAGCATCTGTGGCGCCGTCGGCAGTGGCGGCATCGACACGCGCTGGCTGGCCGTGCTGGTGATCGTCACCACCGTGGCCACGCTGGGCATCGCCCTTGTGGCCTCGCTGTTCGACCGGCAGATGCGCGTGCGCACCGGGCTGCTGGCCGATTCGCTGGCGCACGCCAACGACAAGCTGATCCAGGCGGCACTGCATGATCCCTTGACCCAGCTGCCCAACCGCATGCTGCTGCAGGACCGCATCGAGCAGGCCATCGAGAAGGCGCGGCGCCGCAATCATGCGGTGGCGGTGATGTTCTGCGACCTGGATGGCTTCAAGGCGGTCAATGATGCCTATGGCCACCAGCTTGGCGACCGCCTGCTGGTGGCGGTGGCGCAGCGCATCGGCGGCCTGCTGCGCCCGCAGGACACGTTCGCCCGCCTCGGCGGCGACGAGTTCGTGATCGTGCTGGCCATCGATATTCCCGACGATGCGGTAGTGGTGGCCGAGCGCATCATTGCCGCCGCCGGTGAGCCGTTCACGCTGGATGCGGCCGAACTGCAGGTCAGCGCCAGCCTGGGCATCGCCCTGTATCCGGATGACGCCAGCAACGAGCGCGAGCTGATGGCGCACGCCGATGCGGCGATGTACCACACCAAGGAGACCGGGCGGAACGGCTATACCTTCTTCACCCCCTCGATGCAGCTCAGTGCCAATCGCCAGCTGCGCCTGCTGCAGGACCTGCGCAAGGCCATCGCCCGCAACGAACTGATCCTGCATTACCAGCCCAAATTTCCGGCCGCGGGCGCACCGGCCACCGGGGCCGAGGCGCTGCTGCGCTGGCAGCACCCGGAGCTGGGGCTGCTGGCACCGGATCTCTTCATTCCGATCGCCGAACGCAGCGGCCTGATCCTGCCGATCGGT
This sequence comes from Stenotrophomonas sp. YJH_SMC_53, assembly GCF_059369995.1. Taxonomy (NCBI): domain Bacteria; kingdom Pseudomonadati; phylum Pseudomonadota; class Gammaproteobacteria; order Lysobacterales; family Lysobacteraceae; genus Stenotrophomonas; species Stenotrophomonas sp. YJH_SMC_53. The sequence goes on from NZ_JCAFTF010000004.1 coordinate 36,184, forward strand.
GACTGGGTACTGGACCGGGCCTGTGCGCAACTGCGGGCATGGCACGATGCCGGGCATGCGGAATGGACAATGGCGGTGAATCTCTCGCCGTTGCAGTTTGCCTCGCCGGCACTGCTGGACAGCGTGCGCGAGGTGCTGGAGCGGCACCGGATCGAACCGGCACGGCTGACCCTGGAGATCACCGAGACCACGGCGATGAAGGACGTCGATGCCAGCCTGGCGATCCTCAGCGACCTGACCGCAATGGGCGTGCACATCGCCATCGATGATTTCGGTACCGGCTATTCCAGCCTGCTCTACCTCAAGCGGATGCCAGCCACCGAACTGAAGATCGACCGTGCGTTCGTGCACGACCTGGAGCGCAATGACGAGGACGCCGCCATCGTCTCGTCAATCATCGCGCTGGGCCGCACCCTGCAGCTGCAGGTGGTGGCCGAAGGCGTGGAGACCCAGGCGCAGCGCGAGTACCTGAGCGAGCTCGGCTGCGACCAGCTGCAGGGCTACCATCTGGGCCGGCCGATGGAGGCCGAAGAGTTCCTGCGCCGGGTGGGGTGAGGCGCGCGGCTCCCCCACGCACGGGGTGGAACCACGGGTAGAGCCGGCCGCTGGCCGGCGTCCCGCGATTGCCGGCCAGCGGCCGGCACTACCGGACAACGGAAAACCAGAAAGGCCGCCCGAGGGCGGCCTTTCTGTGTGGCAACGTCGCGAGGACGTCAGTGCATCATGTGCACGTTCATGTTGTGCATGACCCACAGGGTGCCGATCACGATGATGCCGATCACCACGACGGTGAAGGCCGCAGCGTTGACGTTCCAGCGACTTTCCGAAGAACGATCCAGGTGCAGGAAGAACACCAGGTGGACCAGCATCTGCAGCACCGCGGTGACTGCGATCACCACACCGTTGACGGTGCGCGAGAAATCGCCCGACATCACCATCCAGAACGGGATGACGGTCAGCACCACCGCCAGCACGAAGCCGATCAGGTACGACTTCACGCTGCCGTGGCTTTCGCCGCCGGTGCCGTGGTCGTGTGCATGGTTGTCATGTGCCATTACAGCGCTCCATTGAGGTAGACGACGGAGAACACGCCGATCCAGATCAGGTCCAGGAAGTGCCAGAACAGGCTCAGGCACGCCATGCGGGTCTTGTTGGTCGGGGTCAGGCCGTACTTCTTCAGCTGCACGAACATCACCAGCAGCCACAGCAGGCCGGCGCTGACGTGCAGGCCGTGGGTACCGACCAGGGCGAAGAATGCCGACAGGAAGGCACTGCGGTCCGGACCGTAGCCCTGATGGATCAGGTGCTGGAACTCCCACACTTCCATGCACATGAAGCCGAAGCCCAGCAGCCAGGTGATGCCCAGCCACAGGTACATCTGGCCCATCTGCTTGCGGTGCATGGCAATCATGCCCAGGCCGAAGGTCAGCGACGAGGTCAGCAGCAGCGCGGTTTCCCACGCCACGAACGGCAGCTCGAACAGGTCCTTCGCGGTGGGACCACCATCGGTACCGCCCGCCAGCACCACGTAGGTGGCGAACAGCGAGGCGAAGATGAGGCAGTCGCTCATCAGGTACACCCAGAAACCGAAGACGGTGTTGCCGCCGGTATCGTGGTGCTCGTGGTCGTCATGGCCATGGGCCGCCGCGTGCGCGGCGTGCCCGTGGCTCAGGGTCGAGGTATTGGTGCTCATGCCTTCAGCTCCGACTTCACCAGGCCCTGGGCTTCCAGGTGCTTGCGGTGTTCGTTCTCGATGCGTTCCACCTCGGCGGCCGGGACCCAGTAGTCCACGTCCTGGTCGAAGGTGCGGTAGATGAACGTGGCGATCATGCCGACGAAGCCGACGATGGCCAGCCACCAGATGTGCCAGATCATCGCGAAGCCGAACACCAGGCTGAAGGCACCGATGACAACGCCCGTGCCGGTGTTGCGCGGCATGTGGATGTCGGTGTACTTGGCCGGCTTCGGCCAGGCTTCACCCCGCTGCTTGCGTTCCCAGAAATCGTCCAGCTCGGTGACTTCCGGCAGCGTGCCGAAGTTGTAGAAGGCCGGCGGCGAAGAGGTTTCCCACTCCAGCGTACGGGCATCCCACGGATCGCCGGTCAGGTCGACGGTCTTCTTGCGATCGCGGATCGACACGGCCACCTGGATGATCTGGCACAGGATGCCGGCGCCGACGATGAACGCGCCGCAGGCGGCAACCAGCAGCAACGGCTCGTAGGCCGGGTTCACCGTGCTCTGCAGGCGACGGGTCATGCCCATGAAGCCCAGCACGTACATCGGCATGAAGGTCACGTAGAAGCCGATGAACCAGCACCAGAACGCGCACTTGCCCCAGAACTCATTGAGGCGGAAGCCGAACATCTTCGGCCACCAGTAGGTGATGCCGGCGAACATGCCGAACACCACGCCGCCGATGATGACGTTGTGGAAGTGGGCGATCAGGAACAGGCTGTTGTGCAGCACGAAGTCGATGGCCGGGATCGCCAGCATCACGCCGGTCATGCCGCCGATGACGAAGGTGACCATGAAGCCGATGGTCCACAGCACCGGGGTGGTGAAGTGCACGCGACCGCGGAACATGGTGAACAGCCAGTTGAAGATCTTCACGCCGGTCGGGATCGAGATGATCATCGTCGTGATGCCGAAGAAGGCATTGACGTTGGCACCCGAACCCATGGTGAAGAAGTGGTGCAGCCACACGATGAACGACAGCACGCCGATGCAGGCGGTGGCGTAGACCATGCCCTTGTAGCCGAACAGCGCCTTGCGCGAGAAGGTCGCGATGACTTCGGAGAACACACCGAACGCCGGCAGGACCAGGATGTACACCTCCGGGTGACCCCAGATCCAGATCAGGTTGATGTACAGCATGGCGTTGCCGCCACCGTCATTGGTGAAGAAGTGCGTACCCAGGTAACGGTCCAGGGTCAGCAGCACCAGGGTGATGGTCAGCACCGGGAACGCGGCCACGATCAGCACGTTGGTCACCAGGGCGGTCCAGGTGAACACCGGCATCTGCATCAGCTTCATGCTCGGGGTGCGCATCTTGAGGATGGTGATGAAGAAGTTGATACCACTGAGCGTGGTACCCAAACCCGCCACCTGTAGACCCCAGATGTAATAGTCCATGCCGACGCTTGGACTGTATTCGATGCCCGACAACGGCGGGAACGCCAGCCAGCCGGTGGCAGCGAACTCACCGATCCACAGCGACAGCATGATCAGCACCGCACCGGACACGAACAGCCAGAAGCTGAGCGAGTTGACGAACGGGAACGCGACGTCGCGCGCACCGATCTGCAGCGGCACGGCCAGGTTCATCAGGCCGGTGATCAGCGGCATCGCCACGAAGAAGATCATGATCACGCCGTGGGCGGTGAAGATCTGGTCGTAGTGGTGCGGCGGCAGGTAACCCTCGGAACCACCGACGGCGATGGCCTGCTGGGTACGCATCATGATGGCGTCGGAGAAACCGCGCAGCAGCATGACAAAGGCGACGATGAGGTACATCACGCCGATCTTCTTGTGATCCACCGAAGTGAACCACTCCTTCCACAGATAGCCCCACAGCTTGAACTTGGTGATCAGGGCGACGACGCCCAGGCCACCAAGAACCGCGCCGACCAGGGTGGTCAGCACGATCGGATCGTGGGGGATCGACTCAAGAGAGAGTTTTCCCAACATGTTCATTCTCCCGAACCCGCGTGGCCGGCATGGCCTGCGTGTTCGTGTTCGGTGGCATCCAGGTTTTCACCCGATTCCTTGGAATCATGCGCGTCACTCGGGGCATGGCCCTCGTGCGCTTCATGGGTGGCGGCATCGGCAGCGGCGGCACCGGCATGCGAGTGCTTCATGCCGTAATGCTTGTTGTCGCCCATGTGCTTGGCGATGACCCAGTCGAACAGGCCTTCTTCGGTCTTGCCGAAGTAAGTGACCGGATACCACTCGGCGTTGCGCGCTTCACCCAGCGCCTTGAACGAGGCCTTGTCCAGGGTCTGCTCGCCGGCGCGGACCTGGTCCAGCCACTGGCGGTACTCGGCATCGGTGACCGAGTAGGCGGTGAAGTGCATCTTGGCGAAGCCCGCGCCGCTGTAGTGCGAGGACATGCCCGGGAATTCACCGGTCTCGTTGGCGATCAGGTGGAGCTTGGTCTCCATCGCAGCCATCGAGTAGATCATGCTGCCCAGGTGCGGGATGAAGAAGGCATTCATCACCGAATCGGACGTGATCTTGAAGTTCAGCGGCGTGTTGACCGGGAACTTGATTTCGTTGACGACCGCCACCTTCTCTTCCGGATAGATGAACAGCCATTTCCAGTCCAGCGAGATCGCCTCGATGGTGACCGGCTTGACGTCCGAATCCAGCGGACGATACGGGTCCAGTGCGTGCGACGAACGCCAGGTCAGGACCGCCAGCACCAGCACGATCATGCAGGGAATGGACCACACCACCACCTCGATCGCCGTCGAGTGGGACCACTTCGGCTCGTAACGGGCCTTGGTGTTGGAGGCGCGATACTTCCACGCGAACGTCAGGGTCATGATGATGACCGGGATGACGACCAGCAGCATGAGCACGGTGGCCGTGATCAGCAGGGTCTTCTCATCCTGGCCGATCTGGCCCTTCGGACTGAGGATGGCCACGGCATCGCAGCCGGTGAGCATCACCAGCAACGACAGCAGCAGGCCCGGGCGCAACCAGCGCCCAAGGGTTTTCAACGGAATCATCGGTCGATCCAATTGCGAGGGAATGCCGTTCCCCGTCCCTGCCTGTTCCGGCCAAAGCCGGTCCCACCGGTCCGGAAGACAGGCAGGGAGGTGGGGTCGAGTCAGCCTTTCAATTTTAGGCCGTCACCCACCATTTAAGAAAGGCATTGACATTGATCGAGCGCAGGAAAGGCCCGATTCTGGCTGCGACACGTTGTCGCACCGCGCAGGCGCGGCGGGCAGGACGCCCGCGGCCGGCATCCTGGCATCAGGTGCTGGCCGGCAGTCCGCCCTCGTTCGGCAAAGTCACCTGAATCTGTTCAGGCGTGCTGGCGGGAGCCTGGCGTGGGATGCTCGGCGCAGGAGGAAGGCCCGTGGACAAGATCGACTTCAAAAAGCGTGACCGGGCGCTCTATCAACCGCCCGCCGGCAGGTTCGTACGCGTGGATGTACCGCCCATTCCCTACGTGATGGTCGATGGTCGCGGCGACCCGAACACGGCCCCCGCCTACCTGCAGGCCGTGCAGTGGCTGTATTCGGTGAGCTATGCACTGAAGTTCGCGCTGAAGGCCGAAGGGCGCGACTACGTGGTACCACCGCTGGAAGCGCTTTGGAGTGCCGAGGACCCGGCCAGCTTCGTCGCACGGCGCAAGGATGAGTGGGCCTGGACCGTAATGATCCGCACACCCGAGGGCATCGGCCCTGCGCAGTGGCAAGCGGCGATCGGAAAGGCGCGCGCGAAGCTGGGAGATGCGCCGCCCAGCCTCCGCCATGAAGTCCTTGCCGAGGGCCCCAGCCTGCAGACCTTGCACGTGGGCGCCTACGACGACGAAGGCCCCATCCTGGCGCAGCTGCATGACGAAGTGATGCCCGCACTGGGATACACCTTTGCCGGCCCCCATCATGAGATCTACCTGAGCGACCCGCGCAGGACCGACGCAGCGCGGTTGAAAACCGTGCTGCGGCAGCCGGTGCGGCCGATCGGGCCTGATGAGGACTTGCACACGTGACACAGGGAATGCCATGCGCCTGATCAGCCGACTGCTGCACTGGACCACCCTGCCCGCCGGGCGCCGCCTGATGGCCGTGCTGGGTGCTGCACTGGTGATCGTGCTGGCCTGCAATCCGGATCTGCTGCCGTTGTTGCCGGTGGTGGATGCGCTGGGGCTGGACGTGCTGATGCTGTTGCTGGGTGCGCAGGTGGTGGCGGTACTGCCTTGGGTGCGGGAGCGGGCCGCGCGCGGGATCAGAGTGCTTGCACGCCTGATGATCGGCGCATCGGCGGGAGCAGCAGGTGGTTATCTCCGGCAGCTGGCATGGTGGCTGGCGCGGGATGCAGGGATGACGAGGCATTGATGAAGGCTTGCAGCCTTCAGTGAGGTGGCCATCCAAGGATCACCGGCGGGCGCAAACGAAAAGCCCCAACCAAGGCCGGGGCTTTTCATTACAACTGGTGCCGGAAACAGGAGTCGAACCTGCGACCTACGCATTACGAATGCGCCGCTCTACCAACTGAGCTATTCCGGCCTAGCTGGACATTGTAGGACTACAAGCAACATGCGGTCAATGGCTGCGCATCTACCCTCTTCATGGGCCAACAAGCCGCTACCAGCTACTGATAGTGGCTTTCACGGATGACCTTGGAACATCGCTGGTCGAGATCAACATGAAATGACTTCAGTCCACCTTCTGGCAGCAGAACCCTGTCATGGACGTGCTGGACCGAGAAGCCAATATCTGCGGTGCCGGAAGACTCCTCCGCAATCCGATACATCTCCCGTTTCCATCCCCTCGTCTCTTGAACGTAAGTCTCGATTGTTGTCACGCATCGTTCTAGCCCTTCCCACCCCTTCTCGCCTCGGGACTCCTCCGCTGCACAGCCGCCCGCCATCAGCAATGGAAACAGCAGCCCAACTTTCAAGGTGACTAAGCGTTTCATCTGCGCCCCTCAATGATAGGTATGAAAACGCACACCCCTCATGACTTCCAATCATCTCAGCGATGTCTCCACCCGGTTCGCACACACCCGCCCCTCGGCGAAATCCCGCAGGTTCCCCAGCGTGATTGCCGAGATCTCCTGCAGCGCCTCTACGGTGAAGAAGCCCTGGTGGCCGGTCACCAGCACGTTGGGGAAGGTCATCAGGCGCTGGAAGGCCTCGTCGTCGATGATCTCGCCGGAGAGGTCCTGGAAGAACAGCGCGCTTTCCTGCTCGTAGACGTCGATGGCCAGATGACCCAGCCGCCGCGACTTCAGCGCGCGGATCACCGCATGGGTATCGACCAGCGCGCCGCGCGAGGTGTTGACCAGCATCGCGCCGGTCTTCATCCGCGCCAGCGAGGCGTCGTTGATCAGGTGCCGGGTATCGGGCGTCAGCGGGCAATGCAGCGACACGATGTCGGCGCGCGCCAGCAGTTCATCCAGCCCAACCATGTCGCCCACGCCGGCGAAGGCCGGCGATGGATACGGGTCATGCCCCAGCACGGTGCAGCCCATGCCGTGGAAGATGCGCGCGGTGGCCAGGCCGATCTTGCCGGTGCCGACGATGCCGACCGTGCGCCCATGCAGAGTGCGGCCGAGCAGGCCATCGAGCATGAAGTTGCCCTCGCGCACGCGATTGTAGGCGCGATGGGTCTGCCGGTTGAGCGTCATCACCAGCGCCAACGCGTGCTCGGCCACGGCTTCGGGGGAATAGGCCGGCACCCGTGCGACGAACAGCTCCAGCGCTTTCGCGGTGGCCAGGTCCACATTGTTGAAGCCGGCGCAGCGCAGCAGGATGGCGCGTACGCCCAGCGCATGCAACGCGTGCAGAACCGGCGCGTCGAGACGGTCATTGACGAACACGCAGACGGCGGCGCAGTCCTGCGCCAGTGCGGCGGTATGCACGTCCAGCGCGGCATCGAAGTACACGAACGCAAAGCCCTGCCCGGCCGCATCGCGCTGGTTGGCCTCGTCGAGGAAGCGACGATCGTAGGGGCGGGCACTGAAAACGGCGATCTGCATGGACAGGCCTGGCTGGAATTCCCTGCCGACCATACCGCAGCACCTGCCCTGATGGGATGGTCCCGGCGATACGGATATCGCCGGGACCGAGTGCCCCTTAGAACCGGTAGCCCAGGCCCAGCATCACGCCGTTCTGGATCTGCCCGTCGCGGCGCTCACCCACGTAGTCGGCCATGATCGACAGGCGCTCGCTGGCGCGACTGGTCACGCCGACGTTCCAGGCCAGCACCTGCTCGCCCACGGCTTGGCTGCTGGCACCAAACACCAGGTCCGGGGCCGCAGCAAAGCCGGTGCTGTAGCGCGCCTGCGAATCGCCCAGCTCCTTCTGCCAGACCACGCGGGCACGCGGGGTGATGCGCTCACCGTTGTTGCCTTCGAAGGTCTTGAACAGCTGCAGGCCGGCACCCACCCGAATGCTCTCCAGGCTGCCGCTGCGGCCCACCAGCGCACCGGCGCCCTGCCCTTCATTGAAACGGGTGGCCGAGGTCCGTGCGTAGTCCACCACCGGCAGCAGCGGCTGGATCACCAGACCCTTTCCAGTGGTGAAGGAGAACGCATGCTCCACCCGTGCCGAGATGGCATCGTTGCTGTACTTCGCGCGCAGAGGCTGCTGCAGCCCATCAATGCCGCCGACACTGCGGCGGGTGTCATGCCGCAGGTCGGTGTAGCGCACGGCCGCCGACAGGTAGCCCCGCGAATAGGTCGCATCCAGGTAGCCGCCCACATCCAGCGCGCGTACATCGCCACTGAAGCCGGAGCCGTCGCTGGCCTTGGTCGACATGTCGGCGGCGGCCACGCTCACGCCGAGGGTCACGCGGTCATCGGCCACGCGGGTATCGGCACCGATCACGATGCCGCCGACAGTGTGGCTCAGGCCGGCCACACCACCGTCGGCGTCGATGCGGCCATGGCTGGCGAAACCGCGCGCCCACAGGCCATGGCTGCGCCCCGCCACGCGGCTGTCGCCAGCAGCCTCGCCGGCCGGTTCAACCAGATGCATGGCCAGCTGGTTGAACAGGCTGCCATGGCGCATGCCCGGCTGCGCCGAGACCGACTGCGCCGCCTGCGAAGCCAGACCATCGGCATCGCCACCACTGCGCATCGCCGCCTGGTGCTGCTGAACCACGTTGCCGATGCTGCCCAGCAGTGCATTGTCGGCCAGGCGCAGGCTGGCATGTGCGTCACCGCGCAGGGCGCCAGCCTGCTGTGCGATCACATCGCGATCGGTGAACTGCAGCGCACCGAGCAGCGACTTCAGGCCGCTGTCCTGGCGATCCGATGCGGCCGCCAGCGCGCGCCCCAACCCATCGCCGGAGGTGCCGTTGGCAAACAGGCCCAGCTGATCGAAGCCCGGGTTGGCGGTCAGCCACAGGCCGTCGGCGGTCTGGTTGACGTTGAAGCTGAGCAGCGAATTGTGGCGCGGGCGGAACACTTCACCGGCCGTGATGCTGGCGCTGTAGCCGGCATCGCCCAGCCGCACGGCATCCTGGAAGCCCCCCTGGTAGATCGGTCCTTCCACCAGGTCGCGACGGTAGGTGCCGGCATAGAAGCCCTGGGCCACGTTCAGCGCCAGATGTGCGCCCTGCGCGATCACCAGCGCGCCCTCCTCGGAGCCGCCATCGTAGAAGCTGCCGACGCGCAGGCGGCCACTGCCGGTACCACCGGTTTCGGTAACATCGAACAGCACCTGCCCGCCGGGCATGATGTTGACGTAGCCGTGGGTCACCAGATCGCCACCACGCGGCATCAGCGTGCCGAACACGCGCAGGCGGTTGAAGCCATCTTCGCGGTAGGACGGGCCGGTGCCATCCAGCAGCGCATCGCTGTCGGTGCCGACCGATGCGATATCACCGTGGCCAACCACGATGCTGCCCGGCATCACGCGCAGCTCGGGGGTGCGCAGCGCACCACCCTCCAGTGCGATGGTGCCGTTGTCCACCAGAATGAAATCGGCGCCAGTGGTTGCGGCGGTGCGCCAGGTAGCGCCATTGCTGACACGGATCACGCCCGCCGAACTGGCCAGGGTTGAGGCATCCAGATCGGCCAGCCGCAGCTGGCCGCGCAGTTCATTCTGGACGTCGGGATCGGCGAGCAGCTGCTGCAACGACTGCGCGCCGATACCGTTCGCCCCCCGCGTGGAGACGTTGTACAGGCTCACCGCATCGTTGATGTAGGTGCTGGCCCAGTCAGTGTTCCAGCGCGCGAAATCGTCGTCGACGAAGACCTGCAGCTGGCGCGCGGTGCGCAGGTAGCCCGGGTTGATGTCGCCGCTGACGTTGCTGGTGACACGGAGGGTGTCGCCCGGATCGCGATAGCCTGCCGTGTTGATGATGTTGTTGCCGCGGATGTCCTGGCCCGGGAACGACTCCAGCTTGCTGCCGCTGCCATCCGGATCGAAGGTGACCGACGTACCCGTGGTGCGCGCCGGGTCGCGGAATACCAGCAGGCCATTGGGTTGAACCACTTCATACATCGCCTTGTGCAACAGGCCCGCATCCATCCCGCCGCCGTAGTTGCCTGTGTAGATCTGGGTCATGCGCGCTGACGGCGCATAGGTGATCTTGCCGCCACTGCTGGCGGCGTGGATCTGCACCGAGTCGACCAGTGGCAGATCGCCGCCGAGGTAACGGTTGACGCCACCGGACTGCATGATCGAGCAGGACGAGATGCAGTGGCCGGACACGATGGTGTCCAGGCCCTGGGTGCGGATCACCGCCTGCAGCCACTCGCCGGCGATCAGCGCGCCACCATTGGATGTGCGCAGCACGACTTCGCGGATCGGACGGCCTTCAGCCTGTGCCTTGGCCAGCAGCGCGGGCAGCGCCACCACGTCAGCAACGGTGACGCCGCCGCTGAGGAAGACGCGATCGTCCCGCACGTGATAATTCATTGCCATGACGTCATCAACCGCCGCCATGGCGGTGACGCCCATCAGCCCGGCCAGGGCCAGGCTCAACTTCGAATGTTTCATGCGTTCTCTCTCCACCCGCAACACACGGGTCAGGAGTTCAACGTCCGGGCGGCGCAAACTCCCCCAGCGCACCAGCCCCCGAAACATGAATGCATTCACAATGAAATCAGGGGCCATGCACACTCTTCCCCATCCGGTCATCGTCGCGTAAAACTCGAAGACGCACCCGCCACCGACGCCCGAGGCCAGCCCTGTCCACCCCCTCTCCTCTGATCCATCGCGCGCCGGACCTGTCCGTGCCGACGGACGCGTTCATTGCGTTCGTACGGGAAGAACGCGCGCCGTTGTGCGCTTTCCTGCGCACGCGCGGCGTTGGGCCGGAGGATGCCGAGGACATCGCGCAGGACTGCATGGAGCGGCTGATCCGCTATCGCGCGCACAGTGCCGACGAGCTGCGGTTGCTGCTGTATCGTATCGCCCGCAACCGCCTGGCAGACCGTGGCCGCTCGTCGCAGTCGCGGCCACACCTGTCCCTTGCCGAACACGATGGCGGCGACGAGCCCTCCAGCACGTCGCCCGATCCATTGCGCCAGGCCGAGTCCGGGCAGATGCTGTCCCTGCTGCGGCAGGCCCTGTTCAAGCTGCCCGAGCGCGCGCGCGAGGTGTACCTGCTCAACCGGATCACCGGCATGAGCTATACGCAGATCGCGCGGCACTGTGGAATCACCGCCAAGACCGTGGAAAAACATATCGCCCGCGCCCTGCAGGGCCTGCGCCAGGAACTCGGATCGGATCCGCTGCACAACGACAGGGACAACGGATGAGTCACGCCAGCCCCAGGGAAGACACCCTGCTGTTTGAACGCGCCAGCGCCTGGGTGGCGCGGCTGGAGGCTCCGGACTGCACGCCGGGCGAGCGAGAGAGGTTCGAGGACTGGCTGGCCGAGGACCCGGCCCATGTCAGCGCCTGGATCCAGGCCGAGACCCTGTTCCAGCGGGGCGAAGAACTGGCCGCCGACCCTTGGCTGCGCACCGCCGCAGCACGTGCGGCACGGCCGGCACAGCGTCGCTGGCTGCCGGCAGTGGCCGCCGCCGCAGGCGTCTGCCTGGCCATCGGGATCGGCTGGATGGTCGCCATCGACGGCAACCCCACGCCGCTGCGCTATGCCAACGATTCCCACCAGCCCCGGCAGCAGACGCTGGCCGACGGCAGCGTGGCCACGCTGGATGCGGGCACCACGCTGCATGCCCGATTCGGTTGGCGCCATCGCAACCTGGTGCTGGAACGGGGCCGCGTGCAGCTGCAGGTCGCACCGTCGAGCAAGGCGCTGCAGCTGCGCGCCGGCGACAGCACCATCCGCGACATCGGCACCACCTTCCAGGTGGAGCGCCTGAACGACGGCCTGGTCGAAGTCGCACTGCTGGAAGGTGCGGTGGAAGTCAGCAATGGGGGGACGCAGCACACCCTGGCACCCGGCCAGCAGCTGCAGGTGCTGCCATCGGGCCGCTTCCAGCCCGGCCCGGCGCTGTCGTCCAATGCCGCTGCCGAAGGCTGGCTGCAGGGACAGCTGGTGTTCGATGCCACGCCGCTGTCGATCGTGGTCGAGCGCATGAACCGCTACGGTCGCACGCCGCTGGTGATCGCCGATCCCGAGATCGCCAGCCTGGCCGTGAGTGGCACCTTCCGTGCCGGCGATGCGCAGGAACTGCTGTCGGCGCTGGAACTGGGCTGGTCGGTGGCTGGCCAGGCGCGACCGGATGGCGCGCTGGAACTGCGCCGCACGTACTGAGGAGGCCTGCAGTGAAGGCAGTACCGGGCGCGCTGCGGGAGGGGCTGCTCTGCACCCTGTTCTGCTTCGCGCTGAGCATCGCCGCGCTGCCCTCTGCCGATGCAGCCGAACAGGCCGGCACCCTGGAGGTCCATGTGGGTTCAGGCCCACTCGCACCGGCCCTGCAGCAATGGGCGCGCCAGAGTGGCATCGCCCTGCTGTTCGATGCGCGTGAACTGGATGGCCTGCGCACGGCCGGCACCCATGGCCAACGCGATGCGGCCGCAGCCCTGAAGGAACTGGTCGCCGGCATGCCAGTGACCATCCTGCGCACGCCTGCCGGTGGATTCGTCGTCCGCCGCACCCGGCCAGCACCGCCATCGCCCCCGCCGGTCGCGACGCGTGCGATGCCCGCGGTACCGTCGCCGGGCGAGGTACCCGAGACGCCACCGCAGGTGGAGCTGGCGCCGATCCATGTCACCGGCAGCCGGCTGCCGCGCACCTCCGTGCAGACCACGCTGCCGGTGACCATCATCGACCGCGATGACATCCTGCGCAGCGGTTACGGCAGCCTGTTCGACCTGCTGCGGCACTTGCCGGGCATGAACGGCCACCCGGCGATGAGCACCTCGCGCAGTGGCGATTCGCAGTACCTGCCGGTGGGTGCGGCCACCACTACCAGCCTGGACGGCATGGGCCCGCGTGCGACCTTGTTCCTGGTCAATGGCCGGCGCCTGCCACGCTATCCGATGGTGTCGCTGGAACAGGGCGGGCTGACCGACCTGGGGGGCATCCCGCTCAGCTTCGTCGAGCGCATCGAACTGGTGCGTGGCGGTGCGTCGGCCATCTATGGTGCCGACGCGATGTCCGGCGTGGTCAACATCATCCTGCGTGACCAGGCCGATGGCCCTGAAGCCATGCTGCAGACCGGCCTGAGCGGGCGCGGCGACGCCGGCCAGTATCGCCTGCAGGCGGCCACCGGCGGCGTGCGCGACGGAGGGGACCGCTGGTTCGCTGGCGTCGACCTGCACCGCATCGACCACGTGGCCGGCGATCGCCGCGAATGGCATGCGGAAACCTCGCAGTACCTGATCGGCGCGTTCCGCGATGGTCGCTACTGGCCGGCAAAGCGCTGCGAAGGGCCATTGAAACGGCGCGATGGTGCCTGCTGGTTCGACAGCGCACGCCCGCGTTCGCTGCAACCGGCCTCGGACACCGCCTCGGCCTACCTGCGCTATCGGCATGAGCGCGGCGAAGGTCGCTACGCCTACGCCGAGGCGCGGGCCAGCCACAACCGGCAACGCTTCGACCTCGGCCCGACCGCCGTAGCCATCGGGCTTTATGGGTTCACCTTCAACAGCGTGCTGCGCGAAGCCGGCAACGTGCGTCCGCATGTACGTGCCACCGATGCCGACGTCACCTTCGGCATGGGCCGCGACCAGGGCCGCCGCAGCTGGGATGCCGGCATCAGCGCACAGCGCAGCGATGTCACCCTGACGACGTCCGGCACCGTGCGCGCCCAACCACTGCTGCGCGCTGCCGAGACGCTGGATTTCCTGCCCGGCTTCACCTCGTTGCCGGCAGAGACCGCCGCACAGTTGTTCCCGTCGATCCGCAACCGCGGGCGCACCGAGCAGTGGCAGGGCTGGTGGGGCATGCAGCGCGAGTTGATGCCATTGGCCGGCGGTGCTGCACAAGTGGCCACCGGCATCGACCTGCGCCAGGAACGCTGGACGTCGCATCCCGACGCGCTGCTGAGCCAGGGCGACCTGGCGCTGGGCCTGCCACAGGAACAACGCCACCTGTCACGCCGCAGTGGCGGTGCCTACGCCGAACTCGGCCTGCCATTGGCGCGCACGCTGCGCATGGACCTGGCAGCACGCTGGGACCGCGATGGCGATTACCAGGCTTTCTCGCCCCGCGTGGGCGTACGCTGGAGCCCGACACCGCGGTGGTCATTCCTGCTTGCCACCGGGCGCGGCTACCGGGCCCCCAGCCTGTTCGAGCAACGGCGGCCGCCGGGCTATTTCGGCGCGATCGAACTACCCGCCTCCAGCGCACTGCCCAACTGCGCGCAGAGCAACGGCAACGGACGCTGCAGCGTAACCGTGGACGTGGTGGAGAACGATGCGCTGAAAGCGGAGCGGTCGCGCAGCCATTCCCTGGGTGCGACCTGGACACCGACCGATGCGTTTTCACTGTCGCTGACCCACAACATCGTCGAACTGCGCAACGAGATCCTGGCCCTGCAACCGGCCGACGCAGTGTGGAATTCAAGCACGTGGGAGTTGGACGAGGACGGCAACCTGCACAACCTGCGCCTGTCCTTCGACAACATCGGCCGCACCACGTCGCGCAACCTTGTTCTGCGCGGGGAGTACCACATCGACACCGGCAGCACCGGCCAGTGGCTGTTCTCCGTCGATGCCTTGAAACAGCAGGAACTGCGCCGCGAGCGTGGCCACGAAGCGACGGTGGACCTGCGTGGCCATGTCACGCCAGCGATGGCCGCCGTGCTCAATGTGCAGTGGCAGAACAGCAACTGGGACATCGCCCTGCGCGGCAACCAGGTAGGGCGCACGCGTGCCTGGCTGCCCGGTGCGGAATGCCCGGAGGAACAGCGCGAGCAGAACCATTGCATGAATCCGCGGCAGCTGCGCTGGAACCTGCACCTGGCAAGGCGGCTGGGGCCGCGCGTGGTCGCCGCGCTGGACGTGCACAACGTGCTCGACACGCAACCGGTGAACTACCTGGTCGGCAATGGCGGCCAGATGCCGGGGCTGGACGATCCACTTGGCCGCTACTTCCTGCTGACCCTGCAGATCCGCTGAGCGTAGTACCCTACGCGCCCTGTTCCATCGGTCCCCCACCACCCCATGAAGGCCTATCTCTGGTTCTGGGGCGCGTTCCTGCTGTTCTTCGCGTTGCCCTTCCCCTGCATCCTCTACTTCGGCACATCGTGGCCGGTGCCACTGGCCGACCGCAGCGCGCCATGGCTGGCCCTGCTGCTGCTCGCCCTGTCGCTGGCCCTGTGGCTCGCGTTGCTGCTCGCCTTCCTGCACTACCTGCTGCTGGGCCCGCCGCGCGCGCTGCATCGGGTGCGCACCATCCTGGCCGACGGTGAGCCGCGTGATGCGTTGATCGAACAGGCCGAGCAGACCGGCGTGCACGTGCGCGGCTTCGCGCAGTGGAGACTGAAGCTTGGCTTCCAGAACCTGTCCGGCACGCCGATCAACGAACAGATGCTGGTGGTGGACAGCAAACCGCAGCTGCAGCGTTTCGTGGCCGGCCAGCGCATCGAGGTTCGCCTGAGCCGGACGCCGGGTGCGTTCCCCAATGTGGTGCTGGAGGGCGCCCAGCCCGAACTTGATGTCGCCAGCCTCTGGCGCCGCGGCGCCGGCGCGGTCATCGGCATCGTCGTGGTTGCCAGCGCCTACGTGCTCGCCTATCGGCTGCAGAGCGAGGGCCTGGGCTGGACGTTCATGTCCTTCGGCCACCCACTGCTGGTGTGCCCGCTGGTGTTGTGCGGCTACGCCCTGGGCCTGCGCGTCCTGGGGCGCCTGCTGCAGGCCGATGCACGCGGAGACGCGCTGAAGTACCGCGGCATCGGCGTGGATGCGAAGGTGCTGAAGCTGCGCCAGACCGGCACCTACCTCAACGAGCAGCCGCAGGTGGAGTTCCAGCTGGAGTACACCGACCACGAAGGTGGCATACAGCAGGTGAGCGTGCGCCGCTTCATCCCGTTGATCGAGCTGGCCAACCTTCCACGCGAGCAGGTCACGCTGCTATACGACCCGGAAGATCGCGGCAGCGTGCGCCTGGAGGGTATATGAAGCAGCCACCCTCGACCCTGCTGGTGTTCTCCGTGGTACTGCTGGTGCTGGCCGGCGTCGCCGTGGCAGGCGGGGCACTGCAGACCCTCGGCGAAACGATGGGCCATGTGGTGCAGGATGACCGCGCAACCACGCCGATCACCACGCCCCCACCGCGCGAGAGGCCTGCTTCGGCCGCACCGATTCCCGAACCGCGGTCGATGCCGATGCCCGAACGCAGCAACCGCTTGTTCGATGCGGACTACCTGCTGGCCGCCCGCCAGGCACTGGAACAGATGCCAGCCCTGGCCGGGCACCGGTTGATGGTGTTCCACAGCATCCACTTCTACGATGATGGCCGCATCAATCTGGATCTGGTCGATCCGCAGCAACCTACGCACGTGGACAGCTACCACTTCGAGCACGGCCAGTGGCGCAAGGGTGACCCGGTCGATCCGCAGCGCTTCGCGCCCACCATCACCCTGCGCCGCAGCAGCACGGCGCTGGCCAACATCGATTTCGAGGCGGTGCCACGCGTGGCCCAGGCGCTGCAGGCACAGCGGAACGCGTTGATGGGCACGCCGGGTGACGTCGGCCACGTCTATGTGATCGTGCGCAAGGGCGGCAGGCTGGTGTGGCTGCCGGACGAGGTCGCCGGCGATCGCCAGTCCGCACGACTCTCGTTCGACGCACAGGGTCGTTCCGGCCACGCGAACCGACGATAGTCAACGCAAAAAGGGGACGGAGGGGATTAAGTCGCATGTGCCTTGGTGCGGTCTGCGACTTAATCCCCTCCGTCCCCTTTTTCTATTTCACCGAACGGGCGATGGCGTACTGCGCGCCGTAATAGGTGGACAGCACCAGCAGGCTGGCCAGTGGCAGGCCGCCGGCGAAGCGGTCCCAGGCCAGCAGCGAATCGCTGGCGACGAACAGCAGCGCACCGGCGGCCGACCAGCGCGCACTGCTGGCTTCCACCGCACCGGGCCGTTGCCGGTGCCACTGGCGTGCCAGTGCCAGCACCGCCATCGACGCCAGCACCACCACGTACGCCAGCACCGGAATGCGCATCGGTGCGGGCAGGTGCGGCCACAGGCCAAGTACATTGAGCACAGCGAACGCGCCGAGCAGGACGCTGACGGCGAGCAGGCCACGTCCGGCACGCAGGCCATCGCGGAACGCGACGATGTAGCAGAGGTGCGCCAGCAGGAACGCGATCAGCCCCGGTACGAACGCATCCATCGGCAGCATCAGCGCGATGTCGCCCACGCACGACAGCAACATGCCAGCCAGCACCGCACGCCGATAGAACGGCTGCGCGGGATCGTGCACGCGCCAGGCGATGGCAGCGATCAGCAGCGTGGTCACCGGCTTGGCCAGCCAGTGCAGCCAGCGCCCGTCGCCATGCAGGAACGCACCGACGATGGCGAGGATCGCCATCAACAGGATCACGCCATCGCGGGCGCGCGGTTTCATCGCGCCTTCCACAGGTCCGCCAGGCGGTCAGGCTTGCCGGCGATACGCTCCAGCACCGGATACTGCAGGCCACCGTGGTAGTCGATGTTCATCGTCTCGATGCGGTCGAACTGCTTCACCAGCAAGACGATCGGCGCCTTGTCCTTGGCCGCCGTCGTCACCGCATCCTTCAAGCGCTGGCTGCTGTACTCGCGCCCGCCAACCGCAATCACCTTCATGCCGGGTGCAAGACCGGCGTTGAACGCCGGGCTGTCCCAGATCACGTCCCCGACCACGCCGCTGTCGAGCACGGTCGCGCCCAGCGAATAGGCCAGCAGTGCGGCCTTGGCACGCTTTTCCTGCGCCTTGTAGGCGTCGTTCGGGGTATCGCGGTAGACCAGCTTCCAGCCCGCCAGTTCCAGCCCCCCGGTCAACGAACCGTGGCCGTCCAGGCGCCCGCGCAGGAACGTCGCCCAGTCGTAGGGCGCGATGCCGTTCAAGGTCGCCACCACGTCGTCGAAGGTGTAGGGGTTGACGTCCCAGTCACCGTTGCCAACCCCGAAGAAGGCGCGCGCGAAGTCATCCAGGCTGCGGCGGTTGCCGCTCAGTTCGCGCAGCTTGCCCTCCACTTCCAGCCACAGCATCTGGCCACCGGAGTAATAGTCTTCGCTCATCTGGTAGTTGCGGTACGGCAACGTCCGGCGCTGGGCGATGGTCGGGTCGTTGGTGGTGTCCTGCAACGGGCGCCAGGCCAGGCCCGGGCGGCCGCGATCATAGGTCGCGGCTACATTGGCCAGCATGTCGCGCGCCTGCGCCGTCGACCACAGCCCCGAGCGTGCCGCCAGCACCTGTCCCCAGAACTGGGTCTGGCCTTCGTAGACCCACAGCAGGCTGTCGCCCATCGGCGTGTTGAAGTTGGCGGTTGCCAGGTCAGCGCCACGCCGGTACTTGCCGTTCCAGGAATGGGTGTACTCGTGCGGTAGCAGATCGCGCATCCAGGCATTGCTGTCCCACTCGGTGAAGTAACCCGGGTCGGCACTGTTCTCGCTGGAACGGTGATGCTCCAGGCCGATGCCACCGAGACGATCGGTCAATGCCAGCAGGAATTCATAGTGGTTGTAGTGGCGGGCGCCATAGAGCTTGTCGGCCTGCTGCACCAGCGCGCGGTGCATCGTGATCTGCGCCTCGCTCGGCTTCAGCGACTTGGCATCGTCGGCAAACACGTTGAGGTGCACCGGTACCTTCGCGCCCGGATCGAGATCGATGCGCTGGTAGTGCTCGCCGGCGAACAACGGCGAATCGACCAGGTGGTCATACGTGATCGGCTTGAACACCACGGTGTCGCCGTCGCGGTGTGCGGTCTCCAGCGCAGTGGCAAACGACCAGCCCTTGGGCAGGGTCACGCTGGCCTGCGCCTGCAGGTCGCGTGCATCGACGCCGGCCGGATACAGCGAGTTGGCATTCCACTGCAGGTTGAGCATCTCCGGGGTCATCACCACCCGGCCCTGGCTGCCG
Organism: Stenotrophomonas sp. YJH_SMC_53; assembly: GCF_059369995.1. NCBI lineage: Bacteria > Pseudomonadati > Pseudomonadota > Gammaproteobacteria > Lysobacterales > Lysobacteraceae > Stenotrophomonas > Stenotrophomonas sp. YJH_SMC_53. The sequence continues at coordinate 55,352 of NZ_JCAFTF010000004.1, forward strand.
CCCTGCGAGGACAGGAAGTCGAAGTGGGCGACGATCTCGCTGACGCCCTCGGGCACGTCTACCTTGAACGCATAGACGTTGTACTGGTCGCGCTGCCAGGCCAACGGCTTGCCGTTGGCGGTCACGCGCAGGCCGGCCAGTTTATCGATCGGGCCGGTGGGCGAATGGTTGCCGGGAATCCACTGCGGGTACAGCAGGGTCATCGGACCGGGTTTGGCCGGCACCGTGGCGGTCACCTTGAAGATGCGGCGAGCGAGATCGCGCGCATCCACATCGATGCGCAGCAGGCCGGGAGCCGCGGCGTCGGCAGGCGGCGAGGCCTGCGCCAGTGCAGGCGAAGCAGCCAGCGCGAACAGCAACGACATCGCCAAGGCACGGGTCTTCATCGGGCAGGTTCCAACAGCGGAGAATCTCCCGATGCTAGGCCTGTGCGATGGTCGGCCCCATGGCCAAAGGTCATGGGGCGAAAGAACTGTCTACGCAAATCCATCAGGGAACGTGCTTGCCAGACCGATCGCCGGCCTGGCAAGCCACCAGGAAGGGAAGTCTAGTTTGATGCGCCTTCTTTGTAAGCCGCCTCAATGGCCCCCTTCAATCTCGTCGGATCTTCGATCCTCACACCGGTCAAGCACCTGGAGCCGGTCGCATCAAAAAACACTGTCGATGCGGAGCCGCCCTGGAAGTGTGCATAACCAAACACCGGTCCGGGGGAATCGGCCAACGGCGCCCATACGATTTTTCCGAGGAGCAGCCTAGCCTTGGCAACATCCCGCTCGATGCATCCGCCCGACGCCTTCACGACGAACGTTACCTGGCCAGATCGCTCTTCAAGTTGGGTCAGAAGCGCGATATCGCCGAAATTGCGGGCGATGCCGGAAGCCGAAGCGGAGTTCGCGCGGAAGCGATTCCCAATACCCAATGCATCAGCGGCGGCCTGCGGCCCAGCACTTCGCGCAACCTCCAGCCTCTCGATGTAATCCAGTGCTGCCAGTTGGGAGTCTCTTGAGGCGGCACTCCACATTTGAGAAGGAGGTGTCGCCGCAACCGCTGCAAGGGGAATGACCGCAGACAAGATGAGTAGTGCTTTCAGGGGCACTCTCACGAATTCACCAAGGATAGTTGGCATCGTAGTAGTCCTCATGCTGCCTGGTATAGGTTTTCCCCGATGCGACATGGTTGTTGTCTCAGAATGCCTTGCCAATATCCACAAGCGAAGCACCACTTGACCACATGCCCCAAAGCGTAGCGGAATTCTCGGAAATCAGCGGAATCTCAACGGTTCCTTCCGAAAATCCTCGAATCTGACTACTCACGACCGCGTTGTTGACAACGGCCTTGGCCTCCCACACACAATTTCTTTCGACGTACTGCGCCTTGGTAATCGGAGCATCAATATTGGGAATACCAGCCACGTGATGACCAAGCTCATGACTGAGATAGCCTACGGTCTTGTAGAGCCCAGGCAGATCAAAGCGTCAAAATGATCACCCTGTTAAACAAGCCGTGAGCGGCGCGAGAGCACGGGTCTTCATCATCAGACAAGTTCCAGCCATGAGAGAGGCCCGCTGCAGACCAGTAGCAGGCGCAGCACCGTCACCAAAGGCCATGGTTGTAGCATCCATCCAGATATGGAGCGGAGGATGCGCATGCAGGCGCGTTGCGCAGTGCGAACCAAGGTTCGCACCCACCTTGTGCAGTTCTCACCTACCAGGGGCAGGCCCGGTCAGTCGACCAGGCGCAGACGCAGTTCCTTCGGCAGCGCGAACACCATCGATTCCGGTTCGCCTTCCAGCTCGCCCACGCCGGTTGCACCCAGCTCGGCCAGGCGCGCCAGCACGCCATCGACCAGTACCTGCGGCGCCGAGGCGCCAGCGGTCACGCCGATGTGCTGCTTGCCCACCACCCACGCCGGGTCGATCTCGTGCGCACCGTCGATCAGGTACGACTCCACACCTTCACGGCGGGCCAGTTCGCTCAGACGGTTCGAGTTGGAGCTGTTCGGCGAACCGACCACCAGCACCAGGTCGCAGCGCTTGGCCAGGTCGCGCACGGCGTCCTGGCGGTTCTGCGTGGCGTAGCAGATGTCGTCGTTCTTCGGGCCCTGCATCGCCGGGAAACGCTCGCGCAGCGCATCGATGATGCCGCGCGTATCGTCCACCGACAGCGTCGTCTGGGTGGTGTAGGCGAAGTTGTCCGGCTGGTTGATGTGCAGCGTGGCAACCTGCTCGACATCCTCGACCAGGTAGATCTGGCCGGTACCGGCTTCGCGGTTCCACTGGCCCATGGTGCCTTCCACTTCCGGGTGACCGGCATGGCCGATCAGCACCACGTCACGGCCGGCACGGCAGTGGCGGGCGACTTCGAAGTGGACCTTGGTCACCAGCGGGCAGGTCGCATCGAACACCTTCAGGCCACGGCGCTCGGCTTCCTGGCGCACGGCCTGGGACACGCCATGCGCGCTGAAGATCACCGTGTTGTTGTCCGGAACCTCGTCCAGCTCTTCGACGAAGATCGCGCCGCGCTGCTTCAGGTCGTCGACCACGAAGCGGTTGTGCACCACTTCATGGCGGACGTAGATGGGCGCGCCCAGCGTTTCGATCGCGCGCTTGACGATCTCGATCGCACGATCGACACCGGCACAGAAACCACGCGGGTTGGCGAGCAGCACATCCATCAGTTCAATCTCCCGGCAGCGGCCGGCTTACGGTTTCGGGTTGGCATTATCCGCCTTTTTGGCAGACTTGCCGTCGAACAGGCCAAACAGGGCGATGCCGATGGCACCCACCACGATGGCCGAGTCGGCGATGTTGAACGAGGGCCAGGTATAGCTGCCCACGTACCACTGGATGAAATCAACCACGTGACCGTGCACCTGGCGGTCGATCACATTGCCGATGGCGCCGCCGATGATCAGTGCATACGGAACTGCGGCTTTCCAGTTGCCGCGGGCGGTGCCGCGCAGCCACCAGGCCATCAGGCCGCTGATGGCGATCGCCAGCGCGGTGAAGAAGTACTTCTGCCAACCACCGGCGTCACTCAGGAAACTGAACGCCGCACCGGTGTTGTAGGTGCGGTACCAGTTCCAGAAGCCGTCGATGACCACCACCGGCTGGAACTCCGGCAGGCTCGACAGCACCCAGGCCTTGGACCACTGGTCCAGGCCGATGATGGCGGCCGACAGCAGCAGCCAGACCAGGGCGTTCGGATGCGGACGGGACGCGGCCATCAGAACCAGCTCCGCACTTCACCGGCACCGGTGATGTTGCTCACGCAGCGGCCGCACAGTTCCGGATGGTCGGCGTTGCTGCCGACATCGGCGCGATGGTGCCAGCAGCGCACGCACTTGGTCTTGGTGGTCGGCTGGGCGCTGACGAACACCTCGTCGGTGGTCGCCGGCCGCACCTGCACGTCGCCGCTGATGAACAGGAAGCGCAGTTCATCGGCCAGCGGCTGCCACTTCGCGGCCTGCTCTTCGCTGGCGGCGATGGTGATTTCCGCTTCCAGCGCGGCACCGATCGCGCCGTTGGCACGCATCGGCTCGAGCACCTTGGCCACCTGCTCGCGCACGGCCAGCAGCTGGTCGAAATCGGCGGCGTTGAGCTGGGCATCGGCCGGCAGCGGCGCCAGGCCGTCGTACCAGGTGGTGAACAGCACATGGCCGGCACGTTCGCCCGGCAGGTAACCCCACAGCTCGTCGGCGGTGAAGGTCAGGATCGGCGCCACCCAGCGGGTGAACGCTTCGGCGATGTGGTACATCGCGCTCTGGGCCGAACGGCGACCGTGCGAATCGGTCGGCATCGTGTACAGGCGGTCCTTGGTCACGTCCAGGTACAGCGAGCCCAGGTCCACGCTGCAGAAGTTCAGCAGCAGCTGCACGATCTCGGCCATGTTGTAGCCGTCGTAGGCTGCCTTGATCTTCTCCTGCAGCTCCCACGCGCGATGCACGATCCAGCGGTCCAGCGCGACCATCTGCTCGAGCGGTTGCAGGTGCTGGGCCGGATCGAAGCCGTCCAGGTTGCCAAGCAGGAAGCGTGCGGTGTTGCGCAGGCGACGGTAGGCGTCGGCGTTGCGCTTGAGGATCTCCTGCGACAGCGACATCTCGTTGCTGTAGTCGGCCGAGGCGATCCACAGGCGCAGGATGTCCGCGCCCAGCTTGTTCATGATGTCCTGCGGCTCGATGCCGTTGCCCAGCGACTTGGACATCTTGCGGCCGTGCTCGTCCACGGTGAAGCCGTGGGTCAGGCACTGCTTGTACGGGGCACGCTTGTCGATCGCCACGCCGGTCAGCAGCGAGGACTGGAACCAGCCGCGGTGCTGGTCGGACCCTTCCAGGTACAGGTCGGCCGGCTTGCCGAAGCCACGCGCGGCGAGCACGCCTTCATGGGTCACGCCCGAATCGAACCAGACGTCGAGGATGTCGGTGACCTTCTCGTAGTCGGCCGCGTCGGCGCCGAGCAGTTCGGCAGCGTCCAGCGAATACCACACGTCGATGCCCTCGGCTTCGACGCGGTCGGCAACCTGCTGCATCAGCTCCACCGAGCGCGGGTGGATCTCGCCGGTCTGGCGATGGGTGAACAGTGCGATCGGCACGCCCCAGGTACGCTGGCGCGAGATGGTCCAGTCCGGGCGACCGTCGACCATGCTCTGGATGCGCGCCTTGCCCCAGGTCGGGAACCAGCCGACGGTGTCGATCGCGGCCAGCGCATCGCTGCGCAGGTTGGCCTTGTCCATCGAGATGAACCACTGCGGAGTGGCGCGGAACACCACCGGTGTCTTGTGGCGCCAGCAGTGCGGATAGCTGTGGCGGATCGGGTGGAAGGCCAGCAGCGAACCATTGTCACGCAGCACGCCGACGATGGCCTCCTGCGCCTTCCACAGGTGCTGGCCGGCCAGCACCACCTCACCGGCCGGCGGGGTCGATTCCAGGTACACGCCACGGCCGTCGATCGGGGTCACCTGCCCGGCGTTGTACTTGTCCAGCAGGCCGTACTTCTGGCTGACCACGAAGTCTTCCTGGCCGTGACCAGGGGCGGTGTGCACCGCACCGGTACCGTCCTCGTCGGAGACGTGGTCGCCATTGAGCAGCGGGATGTCGCGCTCCGGATAGAACGGATGCGCCAGCAGCTGGTTCTCCAGCGCCGCACCGGTGGTTTCACCGTGCAGCACGACGCTCTCGACGCCGTAGCGCTGCAGCGAGCGCTCGGCCAGCGCGGCGGCCAGCACCAGCCAACGGCGCTTGCCGTTGTGGGCCGGGCCTTCGGCCAGCACATAGTTGATTTCCGCGCCAAGCGACACCGCCAGCGAGGCCGGCAGCGTCCACGGGGTGGTGGTCCAGATCGGCACGGCCACTTCGACGTCGGCCGGCACGCTCACGCCGAACGCCTTGCCGATGGCCTGGGCATCGCGCGCGGCGTAGGCCACGTCGATCGCCGGCGATTCCTTTTCCTGGTACTCGATCTCCGCCTCGGCCAGTGCCGAGCCACAGTCGAAGCACCAGTACACCGGCTTGGCGCCACGCACCAGGTGACCGTTGGCGACGACCTTGGCCAGCGCACGGATCTCATTGGCTTCGAAGTCGAAACTCAGGGTCTTGTACGGGTTGTCCCAATCGCCGGTCACGCCCAGGCGCTTGAAGTCCACGCGCTGGATGTTGATCTGCTCTTCGGCGAACTCGCGGCACTTCTGCCGGAATTCAACCGCATCGAGCTTGGTGCCGACCTTGCCCCACTTCTTCTCGACCGCGATCTCGATCGGCAGGCCATGGCAGTCCCAGCCCGGCACATAGGGCGCATCGAAGCCGGCCAGGTAGCGCGACTTGACGATGATGTCCTTCAGGATCTTGTTGACCGCATGGCCCAGGTGGATGCGGCCGTTGGCGTAGGGCGGGCCGTCGTGCAGCACGAACAGCGGGCGGCCGGCGGCGTTGTCACGCAGCTGCTGGTAGAGCCCCTGCGCTTCCCACTGCGCCAGAATGCCCGGCTCGCGCTTGGGCAGGTCGCCGCGCATCGGGAATTCGGTGGCTGGCAGGTTCAGGGTGGTCTTGTAGTCCTGGCTCACGCAGTGGCTCGCAATCTATGTTCGGAAAGGAGGGCGCGCGCCTGTTCGGCGTCGCGGTGCATCTGGTCGGTCAGTGCCGCCAGATCATTGAATTTCTCTTCGTCGCGCAGCTTGGCGACAAACTCCACGTCGATGTGGCGCCCGTACAGGTCGCCCTGGAAATCGAACAGGTGGGCTTCCAGCAGCGGCTCCACGCCCTCCACCGTCGGCCGAGTGCCGAAGCTGGACACCGACGGCCACGGCTGGTCGAACACGCCGTGCACCCAGGTTGCGTAGATGCCCGACAGCGCCGGGGTCTTCGGGAAGCGCAGGTTGGCGGTGGGGAAGCCCAGCGTACGGCCAAGCTGGCGACCGCGCACCACGCGCCCGCTGATCGCATACGGGCGACCGAGCAGGTCGTTGGCGCGGGCGAAATCGCCCCCCTGCAGCAGCTGGCGGATGCGGGTGCTGGAGATGCGCTCGCCATGCAGGTCCACCGCTTCAATCTCGCCGGCGCTGAAGCCCAGTTCGGCGCCCATCTCCTGCAGCAGTGCCAGATCACCGCGGCGGCGGTTGCCGAAGCAGAACTCCGGCCCGATCCAGACTTCGCGGGCGCCCAGCCGGTGCACCAGCAACCGGCGCACGAAGGTCTCGGCCGGCATCGCCGCCATCGCCGCGTCGAAGCGCAGCAGGCCGACCGCATCGACACCGAGCTCGCGCAGGATCTCGACCTTGCTGCGCGCCAGGGTCAGCCGCGGCGGCGGCGTGCCCTGGGCGAAGAATTCACGCGGCAGCGGCTCGAATGCCACGGCCACTGCGGCCACGCCCAAGGCGCGCGCGCGGGCGACCGCGTGGCGGACCAGCGCACGATGGCCCAGGTGGAGGCCGTCGAATGCACCGATACAGACCACGCTTCCGTTGGGGAACAGCTCCCCGCCCTCGACGCTTCTGAACAGCCTGCTCATCAACTCTCGTTCCGGCCCGACCGGGCCGCCGCTTCAATGGTGTAACCCTGAAGTATAGCCGCCACGGACCGCGATCAATGCCCGCGCAGGTCGCGCGGACGGAAGCCCATCGCCAGCATGGCCACGGCATAGGTCGCGCCGCCGCCGCCGACCAGCAACGCAAGGGCGCCGATCCGCTCCCAGACACGCATCGCGGAGAAACCCGGCAGCCAGTGCAGCAGGGCCAACAGCACGCCAACCATGGCCGCACAGGCCAGCACCAGGCGCAGCAGATAGCCGCCCCAACCCGGCCGGCGCTGGTAGACATCGGTCTTGCCCAGCCAGTACCAGAGCAGGCCCAGGTTCAGGTAACTGGACAGCGCGCTGGCGATGCCCAGTGCCAGGTGCAGGCCCGGCTGCTTGCCGATGGCCGCCATCACGCCCTGCGCCTTCAGCGCGTCGGGCACCATCACCTGGTACAGCACGGCCAGCAGGGCGAAGTTGAACACCATGTTGGCCACCAGCGCCGCCACGCCGGCGCGTACCGGGGTCTTGGTGTCCTGGCGGGCGTAGAAGGCCGGCAGCACCACCTTCAGCAGGGCGAATGCCGGCAGGCCGAAGCTCAGGCCATACACCGACAGCGCGGTCATGCGGGTGTCGAAGGCGCTGAACTGGCCGTGCTGGAAGATGGTCGCGATCAGCGGCTCGGCCAGCAGCAGCAGGCCCAGCATGGCCGGCACCGAGATCAGCAGGGTCATGCGCAGGCCCCAGTCCAGCGAGCGCGAGAAGCCCTCGCGGTCGGTGCTGACATGGTGGCGGGCCAGCGCCGGCAGGATCACCGTGCCCAGCGCCACGCCGAACACGCCCAGCGGCAGCTCCAGGAAGCGGTCAGCCAGCGACAGCCACGACTGCGAGCCGTCGGTCAGCTTGGCCGCGATCACCGTATCCAGCAGCAGGTTGATCTGCGCCACCGAGGAACCAAACAGGGTCGGCACCATCAGCGTCATGACCTTGCGCACACCCGGGTGGCGCCAGCCCCAGCGCGGCAGGGTCAGCAGGTTGATGCCCTTCAGCGAGGGCAGCTGGAACAGCAACTGCAGGATGCCGGCGGCCAGCACCGCCCAGCCCAGCGCCAGGATCTGCTTTTCCGGCGTGCCGCCCAGCCGCGGTGCCAGCCACAGCGCGCCGGCGATCATGCACAGGTTGAGAATGACCGGGGTCAGTGCCGGCATGGCAAAGCGCTGGAAGCTGTTCAGCGCACCACCGGCCAGTGCGGTCAGCGAGACGAACAGCAGGAACGGGAAGGTCAGGCGGAACAGGTCGACCAGCAGGCCCTGCTTGACCGGGTCGGTATCAACGCCACTGGAGAAGACCGAGGCCAGCTGCGGCGCGAAGATCAGCGCCAGTGCGGTGACCAGCATCAGCACCCCGCCCAGGGTGCCGGCGGTGCGGGCCATCAGTTCGCGCAGCTCGGCGTGGCTGCGGGTTTCCTTCACTTCCGTGAACACCGGCACGAAAGCGGTGGCAAAAGACCCTTCGGCGAACAACCGGCGCAGGAAATTGGGTACCCTGAAGGCGACCCAGAAAGCATCAGTGATGGCGTTGGTGCCGAACGTGGTGGTCACCACGAAGTCCCGGACAAGTCCGAGAACGCGCGAGACCATGGTCATGCTGCTGAACGACAGCAGGCCCCGCAACAACTTGGGTGAACTCACTCAGCGTCCCTCTTGACAATCGACTTGACGTGCATTTCTTACGCCATCATACTAGCTAGCTTGCTGTTCCCATAACACCGATTTTTCAGGAAACCACCACCGTGGCCAATATCAAGTCCGCCAAGAAGCGCGCCAAGCAGACCGTCGTGCGCAACGCGCGCAACGTGGCTCAGCGCTCGATGCTGCGCACCGCTGTCAAGAAAGTGATCAAGGCGCTGGACGCCAACGATGCCGCCGGCGCCGAAGCCGCCTTCGCCGTTGCCCAGCCGATCCTGGATCGCTTCAGCGCGCGTGGCCTGATCCACAAGAACAAGGCTGCTCGCCACAAGAGCCGCCTGAACGACCGCATCAAGGCCCTCAAGGCCGCCTGATCCGGCGTTGCCGCCCTGCCCTTCGGGGTTGGGCTGCAGACAAAAGCCCGGCCCCGGCCGGGTTTTTTGTTGCCCGCGATCCGGGACTTTTGACACGTCCGGGGTCAGATCCCTTTTCCAGCGGAAAAGGGATCTGACCCCGGCAACAAAAAACCCGGCCAAAGCCGGGTTTTTTGCACGGAGCCACAACGCCATCATTGCGCGTCGCGGGCTTCCTGCTCTTCTTCCTTCTGGCGATCGAAGAAGGCCATGATGCGGCTCATGATCGGGAAGGTGCCTTCGCGACCCAGTGCGGAGACCAGGAACCACGACTCCTTCCAGCCCAGCTCGGCAACGATCTGCTCGGCCGCGGCCTGCGCCTCGTCTTCGAACATCAGGTCAGCCTTGTTCAGCACCAGCCAGCGCGGCTTTTTCAGCAGTTCCGGATCGTGCTTCCCCAGCTCGCGCTCGATCGCACGCACCTGCTCCACCGGCGAGATGCCGTCCACGCCACCTTCCATCGGCGAGATGTCCACCAGGTGCAGCAGCAGGCGGGTGCGCTGCAGGTGGCGCAGGAACTGCGCGCCCAGGCCGGCGCCATCGGCCGCGCCTTCGATCAGGCCGGGAATGTCGGCGATCACGAAGCTGCGGTGGTTCTCCACCTTCACCACGCCCAGGTTCGGGTACAGCGTGGTGAACGGGTAATCAGCCACCTTCGGCGTCGCCGCCGAAACGGCGCGGATCAGGGTGCTCTTGCCGGCGTTGGGGAAGCCCAGCAGCCCGACATCGGCCAGCAGCTTCAGCTCCAGCTTCAGCGTGCGCTCCTCGCCCGGCTCGCCCGGCAACGCCTGGCGCGGCGAGCGGTTGGTCGAGCTCTTGAAGTGCATGTTGCCCAGGCCGCCGCGACCGCCCTTGGCCACCAGCAGGCGATCGCCGTGCTGGGTCAGGTCGCCGATGACTTCATCGGTCGCCACGTTGATCACCACGGTGCCGACCGGCACGGTGATGGTCAGGTCTTCGCCACCCTTGCCATAGGCCTGGCGGCCCATGCCGTTCTCGCCGCGCTGCGCCTTGAAGATACGGTCATGGCGGAAGTCGACCAGGGTGTTCAGGTTTTCGTCGGCGCGGATGTACACGCTGCCGCCCGCACCGCCGTCGCCGCCGTCCGGGCCGCCGAGCGGAATGAACTTCTCGCGACGGAAGCCAATGCAGCCGTTGCCGCCGTTGCCGGCGAACACTTCGATTTCTGCTTCGTCTACCAGTTTCATTGTTTCGATGCCTGCGATGGGCGTGGCCTGCAGGCCGCCGCCTTGAATGTTATGCCTGCCGATGGCCGGCAGCCCGGCCTGGCCGGTCTTGCTTCAACTCTAACGAAAAGCCCCGCCGAAGCGGGGCTCTTCATGCAGCACTCCCATGCCGGGGCACGGGTGCCGGCGATGCCTGGATCAGGCGTCGGCCGAGACGATGCTGACGGTGCGACGCTTCTTGGCGCCCTTGACCGAGAACTCCACCTTGCCGTCCACGAGGGCGAACAGGGTGTGGTCACGGCCCAGGCCAACGCCCGAACCCGGGTGGAACTGGGTGCCGCGCTGACGCACGATGATGTTGCCGGCTTCGATGGCCTGGCCGCCGAAGATCTTGACGCCCAGGTACTTCGGGTTGGAGTCGCGACCGTTGCGCGAGGAGCCTACGCCCTTTTTATGTGCCATGACTGCTTCTCCTGATGCTTAGCCGGCGATGCCGGTGATCTCGATTTCGGTGTAGTACTGACGGTGACCCTGACGCTTCATGTGGTGCTTGCGGCGACGGAACTTGATGATCCGGACCTTGTCAGCACGACCCTGGGACAGGACCTTGGCGGTGACGGCAGCGCCCTTCAGCGCATCGCCCAGCTTCACGCCGTCGCTGTCACCCAGCATCAGGATGTTGTCAAACTTGATCTCGCTGCCGACTTCGACTTCGAGCTTTTCAATGCGGAGCTTTTCGCCCTGCGCCACGCGGTATTGCTTACCGCCGGTGACCAGTACTGCGTACATGACCAGGCCTTCCTCTGTAGTTATTGTGGTCTGAGCTGCCGCCATCGAGGGCGGACAGGAGCGGGATTGTACGCAGATCATCGGGCGCGGGTCAAGTCAACCCCTGAACGCCGCAGAGGGCGGCGTCGGAACGGGGTCAGATCCCTTTTCACCCCGTGAAAAGGGATCTGACCCCTGCCTGTCGGCCTGTCTCACAAGGTGAGACACCGGGCTGGCATTGTCGCCCATTGCCCCCATCTGGTCACCTCGGTAGGCTGACCGATTGCCGTTCCCTGCTGGCCCGGCACCCAGCCAACGCCCCCACAACCGGATCCCCCATGGCGATGGATTTCATCCGCATCCGCGGCGCGCGGACGCACAACCTGAAGAACCTCGACCTCGACCTGCCCCGCGACAAGCTGATCGTGATCACCGGCCTGTCCGGCTCGGGCAAGTCCTCGCTGGCGTTCGACACCATCTATGCAGAAGGCCAGCGCCGCTATGTCGAGTCGTTGTCGGCCTATGCGCGCCAGTTCCTGAGCGTGATGGAAAAACCGGACCTGGACCACATCGAGGGCCTGTCCCCGGCGATCTCGATCGAGCAGAAGTCGACCTCGCACAACCCGCGTTCGACGGTCGGCACGATCACCGAGATCTACGACTACCTGCGCCTGCTGTACGCCCGCGTAGGCACCCCGCGCTGCCCAGACCACGGCTATCCGCTGGAAGCGCAGACGGTCAGCCAGATGGTCGACCAGGTGCTGACCCTCGACCCGGAACAGCGCTACATGCTGCTGGCGCCGGTCATCCGCGACCGCAAGGGCGAGCATGCCCAGGTGTTCGACCAGCTGCGCGCGCAGGGCTTCGTGCGCGTGCGCGTGGACGGCGAGCTGCATGAGATCGACGCGGTGCCGCCGCTGGCGCTGCGCCAGAAGCACACCATCGAGGCGGTGATCGACCGCTTCCGCCCGCGCGAGGACATCAAGCAGCGCCTGGCCGAGAGCTTCGAGACCGCGCTGAAGCTGGGCGACGGCATGGCCTCGGTGCAGAGCCTGGACAACACGGAAACCGCGCCGACCCTGTTCTCCTCCAAATACTCCTGCCCGGTCTGCGATTACTCGCTGCCGGAACTGGAGCCGCGCCTGTTCTCGTTCAACGCGCCGATGGGCGCCTGCCCCGGCTGCGATGGCCTGGGCATGGCCGAGTTCTTCGATCCCTCGCGCGTGGTGGTGCACCCCGAGCTGTCGCTGGCCGCCGGCGCGGTGCGCGGCTGGGACCGCCGCAATGCCTACTACTTCCAGCTGATCGCTTCGCTGGCCAAGCACTACCGGTTCGACGTCGACGCGGCCTGGAACTCGCTGCCGGACAAGGTGCAGCAGGCCGTGCTGTACGGCAGCGGCGATGAAGCGATCACCTTCACCTACTTCACCGAAGCCGGTGGCCGCACCCAGCGCAAGCACCGCTTCGAGGGCATCATTCCCAACCTCGAGCGCCGCTACAAGGAAACCGAATCGCCGGCGGTGCGCGAAGAGCTGTCCAAGTACATCAGCGAACAACCCTGCCCGGAATGCCATGGCGCGCGCCTGAACAAGGCTGCACGCAATGTGTTCGTGGCCGACCGCCCGCTGCCGGAGCTGGTGGTGCTGCCGATCGACGAGGCGCTGAAGTTCTTCAGCGAGCTGAGCCTGCCGGGCTGGCGTGGCGAGATCGCGGCGAAGATCGTCAAGGAAATCGGCGAACGCCTCGGCTTCCTGGTCGACGTGGGCCTGGATTACCTGACCCTGGAGCGCAAGGCCGACACCCTGTCCGGTGGCGAGGCGCAGCGCATCCGCCTGGCCAGCCAGATCGGTGCCGGCCTGGTCGGCGTGATGTACGTGCTCGACGAACCCTCGATCGGCCTGCACCAGCGCGACAACGAACGCCTGCTGGGCACCCTCACCCGCCTGCGCGACCTCGGCAACACGGTGATCGTGGTCGAGCATGACGAGGACGCGATCCGCCTGGCCGACTACGTTCTGGACATCGGCCCGGGCGCAGGCGTGCATGGCGGCGAGATCGTCGGCCAGGGCACCCTGCAGGACATCCTGGAGGCACCGCGCTCGCTGACCGGCCAGTACCTGTCGGGCAAGCGCGCGATCGAGATCCCGGCGCGCCGGCACAAGCCGAACCCGAAGATGACCCTGCACCTGCGCGGGGCCAGCGGCAACAACCTCAAGGGCGTGGACCTGGCGATTCCGTCGGGCCTGCTGACCTGCGTGACCGGCGTGTCCGGCTCCGGCAAGTCGACCCTGATCAACGACACCCTGTTCTCGCTGGCCGCCAACGAGATCAACGGTTCCTCGCACCCGATCGCCCCGTACAAGGAGATCGATGGTCTGGACCTGTTCGACAAGGTGGTGGACATCGACCAGTCGCCGATCGGCCGCACCCCACGTTCGAACCCGGCCACCTACACCGGCCTGTTCACTCCCCTGCGCGAACTGTTCGCACAGGTGCCCGAAGCGCGTGCACGCGGCTACTCGCCGGGCCGCTTCAGCTTCAACGTGCGTGGTGGCCGCTGCGAGGCCTGCCAGGGCGATGGCCTGATCAAGGTCGAGATGCACTTCCTGCCGGACGTGTACGTGCCGTGCGATGTCTGCCATGGCAAGCGCTACAACCGCGAGACGCTGGAGATCCTGTACAAGGGTTTCAACATCAACGACGTGCTGGAAATGACCGTCGAGGATGCGCTGAAGCTGTTCGAGCCGGTGCCGTCGATCGCACGCAAGCTGGAAACACTGGTCGACGTCGGCCTGAGCTACATCAAGCTGGGCCAGAGCGCGACCACGCTGTCCGGTGGTGAAGCGCAGCGCGTGAAGCTGTCCAAGGAGCTGTCGCGCCGCGATACCGGCCGCACCCTGTACATCCTCGACGAGCCGACCACCGGCCTGCACTTCCACGACATCGAAGCGCTGCTGGGCGTGCTGCACAAGCTGCGCGACGAAGGCAACACGGTGGTGGTGATCGAGCACAACCTGGACGTGATCAAGACCGCCGACTGGATCGTCGATCTGGGTCCGGAGGGTGGCCACCGCGGCGGCACCATCCTGGTCACCGGCACGCCGGAAGACGTGGCGGCCTGCCCGCAGTCGTACACCGGCCAGTTCCTGGCCCGCATGCTGCCGTCCACCAGCGCGCGCCCCGAGCAGCCGGCCGCCGTGGCCAACAAGCCCGACGCCCGCCCGCCGCGCAAGGTGAAGCCCGAGAAGCCGGCCAAGGTGGCGAAGAAGGCCGTGGCCGCCAAGAGCACCGGCAAGGCCAGCAAGAGCACGTCGAAGAAGAAGGACGCCTGATGAGCAGCGAACACAAGATCCTGGCCCGCATCCCGATCAGCGTGCGCTGGCGCGACATGGACAGCATGGGCCACGTCAACAACGCCAAGTACATTTCCTACCTGGAAGAAGCGCGCGTGCGCTGGATGCTGGGCGTGGACGGCGTGTCGATGACCGACCGCATCGCACCGGTGGTGGCCGCGACCAACGTCAATTACCGGCTGCCGATCGTGTGGCCCAACGACATCGTGGTCGAATTGTTCGTCGAGCGCCTGGGCACCAGCAGCGTGACCATCGGCCACCGCATCGTCGACCAGCAGGACGCGTCGAAGCTGTACTCGGATGGCAACGTGGTGGTGGTGTGGATGGATACCCAGACCGGCAAGAGCGCGCCGCTGCCTGAGGCGATCCGCAACGCTTCCACCTGAAGGTAGTGCCGGCCGCTGGCCGGCAACCTCCAGACGCTTCGCGCATGCCGGCCAGCGGCCGGCACTACCGATCCAATTCAAAGGACTGACATGATCCACCAGACTGAACTGAGCGACCTGCTGCCCGGCATGGTCCCCTTCCCCACCGACGTCTTCCCCGCCGACCAGGCCTGGCTCGGCCAGCACCTGCTGCCGCTGCTGAAGATCGACCTCGGTGTGCTGCGCCCGGAACTGGCCGGCCAGGTGGCGACGATGCTGTGCCCGATCGAGCCGTACGACGGCTGCATCGGCGAAACCACCGAAGAACACCACAACGATTTCACCGCCACCAACTGGATCGCCTTCGAGCTGACCGCCGGCAACCAGATGCGCTTCCTCGGCAACGAGGGCTATTTCATCGGCGATGCAGTACAGGACAAGGACGCGCAGGAACACATTGCGCAGATGCGCGACAGCTACGCCAAGGCCCGCGACTACCACGCCATGCATGGCCGCCTCGCCTGCTACTCGCGCTACGGCAAGGGTGAGGCCAGCGAGCGCGATTATCTGGATACGCTGGGGGGACAGATTTCCTGTGGCAACTGGATCGAAACGGCCGATATTCCTGCCGCCTTCACCCTGGAATTCACCGACGCCGCCAACGACCGGCATGCTCCAGATGATGCCGAACTGGCGGTCATCCGCCGCGATGGCCACAAGTTCTTCGCCGTCGCCGAAGTCGCCGGCTACAACTGGTGCGCCACCGGCGCCGACGCGATCGTGATGCTGTATGAGCCGGTGAGCCGCACGGTGCTGTTCTCGTACGACTGGTCGTAGCATCCCGCCGGGCATGGCCCGGCGCTACCCAGGCATGACCGCCGGATCATCACCGGTAGCGCCGGGCCATGCCCGGCGGAACGGGCGACGCGTTACGGCGCAGCCTTGCGCACGGTCAACGTCGCGCTCGCTTCACCACCACCTTCCAGCTGCAACTGCAGCGGCAGCGCCTGGCCTTCCTTCAGCGCGCCCCGCCCCTGCATCAGCATCAGGTGCAGGCCACCAGGCTTGAGTTCGGCACGCGCGCCGGCTGCCAGCGGCAGGCGCTCGATCGCGCGCATCCGGCTGACGCCATCGACGATCGTGGTCTCGTGCAGCGACACGTCGCCGAAACTACTGCTGGTCGCACCGGTGATCACCACCGCCCTGCTGCAGCCGTTGTGGATCACGCCATAGCCGGCAGTCATCGGCATCGCCGGATTCGGTGGCAACCGCGCCCAGCCCTGCTCCACCGTGACGCAGCGTGATTCCGCAGCCGAAGCCGATGCTGCAACCGCACACAGCACCCACAATACGCCAACGAATGGTTTGGTTATCATCGCCCAGGTTCCTTCTTCGCAACGAGACCGCAGCATGACGACGCTCATCGAGGTGATCAACCACGGCCCCATCCGCGAACTGCGCCTGGCGCGGCCGCCGGTCAATGCACTGGACACCGATCTGTGCCGGCAGCTGATCCATGCCATCGAACTGGCCATGGCCGAAGACGCGCACGGCGTCGTGCTGTCGGGCAGCGAGCGCATCTTCACCGGTGGAATGGACGTGCCGCACCTGCTCTCGCATGGCGATGACAAGCACAAGCTGCTGGACACCTGGAACGCTTTCTTTGGCGCCGTGCGCACACTGGCCGAGAGCCGCATCCCGGTGGTCGCAGCGATCACCGGCCACGCGCCGGCCGGCGGCTGCGTGCTGGCCCTGTGCTGCGACTACCGGGTAATGGCGCGCAGCGCCGATCCGTCGCGACCGTATGCCATCGGCCTGAACGAGGTGCAGGTGGGCCTGATCGCGCCGGAGGGCATCCAGCGCCTGCTGCGCCGTGCGGTGGGCGTGCACCGCGCCGGCGTGCTGCTGACCACCGGTTCGCTGGTACCGGCCGAACAGGCGCTGCAGATCGGCCTGGTCGACGAGCTGGCTGAGGGTGACCTGGTGGTGGCCCGCGCCGTGGCCTGGCTGCAGAACCTGCTCAAGCAGCCTCGGCAGCCGATGCTGCTGACCCGCGCCATCGCTCGCGCCGACCTGCACGAAGCGCTGCACCCGGACCTGATCCAGCTGGACCGTTTCGTCGAGGCCTGGTTCGCCCCGGACGCGCAGAACGCCCTGCAGGCCCTGGCGGCGCGCCTGGGCAAATAGCGGTTGCCCCGCCCGGGGTCAGATCCCTTTCGCCGGGCGAAAGGGATCTGACCCCTGACCGGTATAATCAGGCCCTCTTTCACTGCTGTGGCCGCCCCCTTGAACGACACGCCCGAACCCGTCGTCTCCGAGCTGATCGACCTGCTCACGCTGGAGCGGCTGGAGGACAACCTGTTCCGCGGGCAGAGCCGCGACATCGGCACCAAGTACGTGTTCGGTGGGCAGGTGCTGGGCCAGGCCCTGGCTGCGGCGCAGGCCACGGTCGACAACGGCCGCCACGTGCACTCGCTGCACGCCTACTTCCTGCGCGCCGGCAACATCGACCACCCGATCGTCTACGACGTGGACCGCACCCGCGATGGCGGCAGCTTCTCGGTGCGACGGGTCACCGCGATCCAGCACGGCAAGGTGATCTTCTTCTGCGCGGCCTCGTTCCAGCAGGCCGAGACCGGCGCCGAGCACCAGCACAAGATGCCTGAAGTGCCGCAGCCGGAAGACATCGAACCGAACCGGCCGCTGCCGGCCGAAGTGCTGGAGCGGCTGCCGATCAAGGTGCAGCGCTGGCTGTCGCGTGGCGGTCCGTTCGAGTTCCGCCACGTCTACCCGCGCGACGAGTTGAACCCGCCCAAGCGCCCGCCCTACCACCAGGTGTGGCTGCGCCTGAGCGAGCCGGTCGGCGATGCCCCGGAGCTGCACCAGGCGCTGCTGGCCTATGCCTCCGACTTCCACCTGCTGGGCACGGCGACCTTCCCGCACGGCATCAGCTACTACCACCCGCACGTGCAGATGGCCTCGCTCGACCACGCAATCTGGTTCCACCGCCCGTTCCGCGCCGACGACTGGCTGCTGTACTCGCTGGACAGCCCCAGCGCGCAGGATTCGCGCGGCCTGGCCCGCGGCCAGTTCTTCACCCGCAACGGCGTGCTGGTGGCCAGCACTGCGCAGGAAGGCCTGATCCGCGTGGTTCCCGACCAGGCTGCGGCCGCCGCCGTGCCGGCCAAGGAGTAACCCATGCGCCAGATCTTCAGCAGCCAGCGCGTGGAAACCGTCGAAGGCGTGGCCGAGCTCCTGCGCGGGCATGGGATCGACGTCAAGGTGACCAACGGGCGCTCGTACAAGACCCGTCGCCGCGGCCAGTTCAGTTATACCGACCTGGGCAACGCCAACGCCTACCCGGCGGTATGGATCGTGCGTGCCGACGACCAGCCGCGCGCGCGCGAAATCCTGCGCGAAGCGCGCCTGCTCGACACTACCCGCCGTGACCACCCCACCGCCGAATTCGCCTTCCGCGACGCGCCGGAACCGGGCAGCGGCGGCCGCAGCTGGGCCTGGCGCATCCGCATCGCGCTGCTGGTGGTGATCGCTGGCGTGGCGCTGGTGATCGGCCTGCGCCATCGCGGCGCCCCGGTGCCCGCCCCGCAGGCCCAGCCGCAGCAGGCGCAGCCGACCCCGCAGGCCGCGCCGGAAGAGGAAGAAGTCCGGGTCCGCATCCAGCCCTCGAAATGACTCGCGGGTGAAAAAGGGGACGGAGGGGATTAAGTCGTTTGTGGCACAAACGACTTAATCCCCTCCGTCCCCTTTTTGTCATGAGGATGCCGGCCAGCGGCCGGCACTACCGCACAGAATGCTGGTCACACTTCGCGCGCGGCTCCGTCATGGGACACAATCCCCGCAGGAGAGCCGCCGCCATGACGACGTTCACCGCATCGATCGACCAGACCCTGGAACGCGAACTGCCCGCCGCCGCCAGCGGTTGCCAGCACGCCTACGGCCGCATCGTGCTGGCCTGCCAGAACACGGTCACCGCCATCGCGCTGGCCATCACCCGGGACCGCCAGGCCAGCGAGGACATCGCCCAGGAGGCCTTTGTGAAGGGCTGGCAGCAGCTGCACCAGCTGCGCAGCGCGACCAGCTTCCTGCCGTGGCTGCGGCAGATCACCCGCAACCTCGCCCGCGACTGGCTGCGCGCCCAGCGTGGCCGTCCACTGACCGGCGAGGCGGCCGAGGTGGCGATGGGGATGGCCGCCGATCCGTCCCCGGGCGCAGCCGATCGCCTGCAACGGGTGGAGGAAGAAATCGCCGCCGAGGACATCATCTCCACCCTGCCCGCCGACAGCCGCGAAGTCCTGTTGCTGTACTACCGCGAAGGCCAGCGCTCGCAGCAGGTGGCCGACCTGCTCGGGCTCAGCGACGCCGCCGTGCGCAAGCGCCTGTCGCGCGCCCGCGCGCTGGTGCGCGACGGCCTGCTGCAGCGCTTCGGTGAGTTCGCGCGCAGCAGCGCGCCGAGCGCCGCCTTCGCCACCGCCGTGGTGTCGATGGTGCTGGTGGCCGCACCCGGCACCGCCAGTGCCGCGATCCTGCTGAGCGCCGGCGTCGGCGTGGGCAGCAGCAAGCTGGGCCTGGGCGGGGCCAGCGTGGCCGGGGGTACAGCCATGGGCTCGGTCACCGCCACCCTGGGCTACCTGCACATGATTCCGGCCAGCACTTGGGGCGCGTTCGCTGGTGGCGTTGCCGGCGGCGTGATCGGCAGCTACCTGGGCGGTCGATTCCTGCTCTCCTATGCCAAGACCGATGCCGAACGCGCGCGGGTCTGGCGCTTTGTGCGCATGAACACCTGGACAGCCATGGCCTGCTGCCTGGCAGTGCTGGCGATGGTACTGCTGCAGACCCCGACGTGGGTGCATCTGCTGGTGCTGGTGCTCGGCATGGGTCTGGTGAACTACCAGTGCCTGGGACCGCTGCAGCAGATCATGGCGCCGCTGATCGCGCGCGATTCGTCGCGGCGTGGGCGCACCGGCACCAACTGGGTGTATGAATCGCTGTATGGGCGTACCGGGATCATCGCCATGAACATCGTGGTGCTGGGCGTCGTGCTGTATGCCGTGGCCCATTCCAGCGGCCGCTAGGGCCTCAACGCACGACGCCGGCAGTACGCCGGCGTCGTGGTCGGTCAGCGCGCGATGAATCAGCGCTGCGACTTCGGTGCACCGCCGTCGCGCGGACCGCCTTGGCGCGGGCCACCGTGCATCGGGCCCCTGGCCGCGTCGAACTCGGCCTTGCTCAGCTGGCCATCCTTGTTGGTGTCGGCGGCAGCAAACCAGGCATCACGATGCTGCTTCATGCGCAGCTCGCGGTCAGCCTTGTCCAGGTAACCGTCCTTGTTGAGGTCGAACTGGTCGAAGCGCGCGGCCAGGCGCGGGTCGGCCTTGGCCTCGTCGCGGCTGATGCGGCCGTCCTTGTTGACGTCCAGCCTGGCCCAGCGCTCACCGCCGTGGCCACGACGGCCATGCTGCCAGCGCGGCATCTCATCGCGCGAGAGCTTGCCGTCCTTGTTCCTGTCCAGCTCGTCGAACTTCGCGGCCAGGCGCGGGTTGGCAGCCGCCTCGCTGCGGTCGATCACGCCGTCGCCATTGGTGTCCAGCTTGGCCGGGCGCTGCGCCGACGTGGCCGGGGTGTCGGCCGCCAGCGCGATGCCGGAGGCGGAAGTGCCGAGCAGCAGGGCCAGCAGCAGGGGGGTACGGATCATGGGGTCACTCCTGGGAATGGGAATTGCGTCGGGGTGATCACTTCACCCTCGAGTGACAACAACGCCCGGGCGCGACATCGGTTGACGCCGTGGCCGGTTCCATTCATCCGGCGGACAGTCGCCGCCACTGCGACGGGCTGGGGCTATGCTGTGCCCATGGCACTACACGGCGACAGAGACGACGAACTGCGGCTTTTCCAGACCGGCGAGCACCCCTGCGGGTACTGGTCCGACCGGGTGGCGCGCGACCTGGTGCTGGACCCGCACGATCGCCGGCTGGGTGGCCTGTACCCGCTGGCACTGAGCTGGGGCTTCCGCCGCAGCGGTGATCTGGTCTACCGGCCGCACTGCGCGCACTGCCAGGCCTGCGTGGCGGTGCGCATCCCGGTGGCCCGCTTCGCCCCGGACCGCAGCCAGCGCCGCTGTGCCGCCCGCAATGACGACCTGGAGGTGCGGATCACCGCCGCCACCGCCCGTGACGACCTGTTCGCGCTGTATCACCGCTACCTCACCCACCGCCACGCCAATGGCGGCATGGACGACCATGGCCCGCACGAGTTCGAGCAGTTCCTGATCGGCAGCTGGTCGCACACCCGCTTCATGGAGATGCGCCTGCCCGGCCACGACGGCCAGCCCAGCCAGTTGCTGGGGGTGGCGGTGACCGACGTCACCGAGCATGGCCTCTCGGCGGTCTACACCTTCTTCGACCCGGACCACGCCGCGCGCGGCCTGGGTACCTTCGCAATCCTCCAACAGATCGAGTGGGCGCGCCGCGAGGGGTTGCCGCACGTGTACCTGGGCTACTGGATCCGCGGGCACCAGAAGATGGACTACAAGCGCCGCTTCCATCCCCTTGAGGCCTACGACGGCCGCCGATGGCACGATTTCGACAACGAACTGGACGGGCGCTGACAAACCGCTGACACCGGGCCGGGTGCAGAATAGGGGGATGAACGCCAAACCCCTGATCCTCGCCCTGGCCCTGCTCTGCGGCGCCACCGCCCCCGCCTTTGCCACGTCCCCCGCGATGACCGAGAAGCCGTCCACTGCGCTGCGCCTGGCCACCTACAACACTTCGCTGTACTCCGATGATGCCGGTGGCCTGATCAAGGAACTGGAGGGCGACAGCGAGCACGCACGCAAGATCGCCGCCGTGCTGCAGCAGGTGCGCCCGGACCTGGTACTGCTGAACGAATTCGATTTCGACGATGCCCATCGCGCCGCCGACCTGTTCCAGAAGCGCTACCTGGAAGTCGCCCAGCCCGGCGGCGGCAAGCCGCTGCACTTTGCCTACCGCTACCTGGCGCCGGTCAACACCGGTGTGCCCAGCGGCCTGGATCTGGACAACAACGGCGTGGTCGGCGGCGAAGGCCGCAGCCGTGGCAATGACGCGTGGGGCTACGGCCTGCACCCGGGCCAGTACGGCATGCTGGTGCTGTCGCGCTACCCGATCGATGAAACCAAGGTGCGCAGCTTCCAGCTGTTGAAGTGGAGCGCGATGCCCGGCGCCATCCGCCCGGTCGATCCGCGTACCGGCCAGAGCTTCTACAACGACCACGCGTGGTCGCAGCTGCGCCTGTCCTCGAAGTCGCATTGGGACGTGCCGGTGAAGACCCCGGGCGGCGTGGTCCACGCGCTGGTCTCGCATCCGACGCCGCCGGTGTTCGACGGCCCGGAAAAGCGCAACGCGGCACGCAACCACGACGAACTGCGCCTGTGGCAGGAATACCTGTCCAAGGGTGAGAAGCCCTGGCTGTGCGACGACAAGGGCCAGTGCGGCGGCTTGGCGGAGGACGCGCGCTTCGTGATCCTCGGCGATCTGAACAACGACCCGGTCGATGGCGATGGCCGCCACGAGGCGATCGTCGAGCTGATCGAGAACGCGCGCGTGCTGCGCTACCCCACCCCGCGCAGCGTCGGCGGCGAGCAGACCAGCCTGGCCTATGCGGCCAAGGGCATCGAACGCAAGGGCGCACCGTTCCACGCCACCGGCGATTTCGGCCCGAAGTCCGGCACCATGCGCCTGGACTACGTGCTTCCCTCGACCGGTTTCGAGTACGTGGGCAGCGGCATCTTCTGGCCGGCCAATGAAAGCCCGGAAGCGAAGATCGCCGACGGCAGCGACCACCACCTCGTGTGGGTGGACGTGAAGCCGTAACCGTCCGCCCCCTTTTTTTGTACCGACCAACGGTCGGTACCCACCGGGTTTCGGTAGGCGACGACCGTTGATCGTCGCTCCTTTTTTACGGGCGCAGTTCGACGCCGATGGCGTCGGCGGCATCACGCGCGATGGCGCGTGCTTCGTCGATGGTTTCCGCGCGCGCCAGGGTCACACCGACGCGGCGGTGGCCATGCACGCTCGGCTTGCCGAACAGGCGCACGGCGGTATCCGGTACCTGCAGCGCGGCGGCGACATTGTTGAAGTACGGCACACCCTCGCCGTGTGCCAACAGCGCGCACGACGCCGACGGGCCACTCTGGCGGATCACCGGAACCGGCAGGCCGAGGATCGCGCGCGCGTGCAGCGCGAACTCGCTCAGTTCCTGCGAAACCAGGGTCACCAGGCCGGTATCGTGCGGGCGCGGCGACACTTCGCTGAACCACACCTCGTCGCCCTTCACGAACAGCTCGACGCCGAACAGGCCCCAGCCGCCAAGGTCGTCGGTGATCGCACGCGAAATCTCTTCGGCACGCGCCAGTGCCGCGCTCGACATCGGCTGCGGCTGCCAGCTTTCGCGGTAGTCGCCATCCTTCTGCAGGTGGCCGATCGGCGCACAGAATGAGGTGCCGCCGGCATGGCGCACGGTCAACAGGGTGATCTCGTAGTCGAAATCGATGAAGCCTTCGACGATGCAGCGGCCGGCACCGGCACGGCCACCGGTCTGTGCGTACTCCCAGGCCGGAGCGATGTCCGCTTCGCTGCGCAGGGTGCTCTGGCCCTTGCCCGAGGACGACATCACCGGCTTGACCACGCACGGCAGACCGATGGCAGCCACGGCAGCGCGGTATTCGGCCTCGGTATCGACGAAGCGGTAGGGCGAGGTCGGCAGGCCCAGGGTTTCGGCGGCGAGGCGGCGGATGCCCTCGCGGTCCATGGTCAGGCGCGCGGCGCGTGCGGTCGGGATCACCCGCAGGCCTTGCTCCTGCTCCAGCTGGACCAGGGTCTCGGTATGGATGGCCTCGATCTCCGGCACCACCAGATGTGGCTGCTCCTGGGCGATCAGGGCGCGCAGCGCCATCGCATCGAGCATGTCGATCACGTGCGAGCGGTGGGCGACCTGCATGGCCGGGGCATCGGCGTAGCGGTCAGCGGCGATCACTTCCACGCCCAGCCGCTGCAGCTCGATGGCCACCTCCTTGCCGAGTTCGCCCGAGCCCAGCAGCAGCACGCGGGTGGCGGAGGGGGACAACGGAGTTCCAAGCTTGGCCATGGCGGTTCCAGCAGCGACGTGAAGGCGGGTGGGCATTCTAGCTGGCCGCGCACCCTGACCATGGCATCCGACGAACGGTAGTCGACAAGTGATATCAATTTGATATCTTCAATTCGAACCCTCAAGGACGTACCGCCATGAAAGAGAAGTCGCTTGCCTCCCTCAACGGCCTGGGCACCCTGGCCGGATCCCTGCTGGTCGCGCTGGCGGGTACCGCACTGTTCGTACTCGGGGCGACGACCAGGACCGGTTCCGGCTCACCGAACCTGCTGCTGATGCTGGCCGGCATGCTGGTGATCTTCGCTGCGGTCTTCATCCTGGCCGGCCTGTACACCATCCAGCCCAACCAGGCGGCGGTGCTGAGCCTGTTCGGCAAGTACATCGGCACCGTCAAGGACAACGGCCTGCGCTGGAACAACCCCTTCTATGCCAAGCGCCGGGTCAGCCAGCGCGTGCGCAACTTCGAGAGCGGCAAGCTGAAGGTCAACGAGCTGGACGGCAGCCCGATCGAGATTGCTGCGGTCATCGTCTGGCAGGTGGTCGATGCCTCCGAGGCCGTCTACAACGTGGACGACTACGAGAGCTTCGTGCACATCCAGTCGGAATCGGCGTTGCGCGCGATGGCCACCAGTTATCCCTACGACCAGCACGAGGAGGGCCAGCTGGCGCTGCGCAGCCATGCCAGCGAGATCTCCCAGCACCTGAAGAACGAGCTGGCCGAACGCCTTGCCGATGCTGGCGTGCAGGTGATCGACGCACGCATCAGCCACCTCGCCTACGCCGCCGAGATTGCCCAGGCGATGCTGCAGCGGCAGCAGGCCAACGCAGTGATCGCTGCACGCACGCGCATCGTGGCCGGTGCGGTCGGCATGGTTGAAATGGCCCTGGCCGAGCTGCAGAAGAACGGCGTGGTGCAGCTGGATGAGGAACGCAAGGCGCACATGGTCAGCAACCTGCTGACCGTGCTGTGCTCGGACCGCGGCACCCAGCCGATCGTCAACGCCGGTTCGCTGTACTGAACCACCCTCGCAACGGGGTGCCCCACCGCCCCGCCAGGAGTCTTCATGAGTGAGAAGAAAGCCTATCCGCTGCGCATCAACGCCGAAGTCCTGGCCGCGGCGCAACGCTGGGCTGACGACGAGCTGCGCAGCCTCAACGCACAGATCGAATACGTGCTGCGCGACGCCCTGCGCAAGGCAGGACGCCTGCCGAAACCCACGCCATCTTCGGAGGACAAGGAATGAGCAAGCGTTGGAGCTACCAGACGATCGAGGTCAAGACGTCCATGATGGGCCTGCTCAAGGCCGAGGACATCCAGAGCGAGCTGAGCCGCCAGGGCCAACTCGGCTGGGAACTGGTCAACATCATCATCCCCGCACCGATGCGCCCGGCGATGCTGGTGTTCAAGAAGGAGGCCTGAGCCATGGGCGCCAGCGATCCGAAACAGTACGAGGTGGCCGAGAGCTCGCCGTTGCGCGTGCTGTGGATCGTGCTGCCCCTGCTCGCCGCCTTCGTGGCCTGCTTGTATGCGCAGTTGTACAAGGCGCCGGCGACGGCGCCCTGGATCGAAGTAACGCTGTCGCCACCCTGGTTCCGGATGGGCGGCAGCGCCGCCTGGAGCCTGCTGGTCATTGCAGCGCTCGGCATCGGGCTGGGCGCAGCATTCTTCCGCCGCCGGGTGGAACTGGCCGATGGCATGCTGGACGTGCGTTCGACGATGTACCGCCGCCGCGTTCCGGTGGCGCAGTTGCGGCTGGACCAGGCCGAGGTGGTCGACCTGCAGCGTGACCCCCGCTATGGCATCCGCTTCAAGACCAACGGCTACGCGATGCCGGGCTTCTATTCCGGTCACTTTCGCCTGCAGGGCGGTGGCAAGGGTTTCGCGCTGGTCACCAACCGCGCGAGCGTCCTCGCCCTGCCGGTCCGCGATGGCAGCACCCTGCTGCTCAGTCTCGATCGGCCACAGGCGCTGCTGGAAGCACTGCGCAAGGTGGCCGTGCCGGGCCCGCGGCAGTAAGCTGCGGCGATGCAACGACGCCTGCCCCTGCTGATCAATACCGAAGCCATCGAGTTGTGGCCGGCCGGCCTGCTGCGTGCGCGCAGCAATCTCGACGCGCGCCTGCTGTCACGAGCGAACTGGGTGCTGCGGCGCAAGTGCGATGGCCGTTACCTGGCGGCGGTGGTGGAACACGGCGTGCACGCCATGGTGCCGCGCCTGGCGCGCGAGCCCGGGGCCGAGGAAGCACTGGCCTTGCTGGATGCAGCTGCGGCCCGGCCGTTCGGTGCAAATCTGGAAGCGCAGTGGCTGCCCCTCGCCGGGCTGCAGCAGCGCCTGCAGCAGCTCGGCCTGGATGCCCAGCGCTATGCCGACGACAGTGGCCTGCCGCTGGAACCCGAACCGTGCCTGCTGCACTTCGCTGGCCGCGACCGCTTCGGCCGCCCGTTGTGGCTGCGCCGTGGCGCCGCGCAGGGCTGGCGACGGATGCGCCTGCACGCCGCGCAGGATGGCATCGCACTGGATGCAATCTCCGGCTTCCGCAGCCATGCCTACCAGCTGGGCATCTTCGAACGGAAACGGGCGCGCGGGCTGAGCGTGGCCGAGATCCTGAAGGTCAATGCCGCGCCGGGGTTCAGTGAACACCATAGCGGCCATGCGCTGGACATCGGCACGCCGGGCGATGCCCCGGCCGAGGAATCGTTCGACGCCACTGATGCATTTGCTTGGCTGCAGGCCCATGCCGGCGAGCACGGCTTCCACTTGAGTTACCCGCGCAACAACCCGCACGGGATCGTCTACGAACCCTGGCACTGGTGCTGGAGACCGGCCAACGGCTGAGCCCCTCGTGGCGGCCGCAAGGCGAAATTCATGGAGCGGTCCGGGCGGGCAGGCTGCGCAGGGGACGCCGTAAATACGTCCCTGTAGGCTCGGGCGCGCCATCCATGGCGCTTACGCCCCTGCGCAACCCACCCGCCCGGCCACGGACAGATTCCGCGTGCGTCCGCCACGGGATGGAACAAGAGAGCAAAGACAAAACCGGGTCGCTTCGCTCGAAGTCTCTACAACGGGTCAGCGCGCGGCTGTTGGGTCCGCCTTCAAGCGAGCCGAGCACCGCAGGTCCGGCGAGGGTGAAGAGGTGCTTGCGATTCTGTAGAGCCGAGCCATGCTCGGCTGCTCTCCGCACCGCCCCTCGACGGGCCGAGGAGCACAGGGGACCGGTGCGCAGCATCGGCTCGCGGCCGGCGGCGCGTTTGGTTGCTTTTCATTTCGCGCGAAAAGAAAAGTAACGCCCCTGAGCGATGCAGATCGCATCAGCAGGGATCGAAACGACGCCGTCGACTCAGTCACCGCCTCAACGCATTGATCGCCAGCAACACCCATCCAGCCATCATGCTGGTGCCACCGATCGGCGCCATCCGTGTCGGCCACTGCCACAACGCCCCACCCACCAGGCTGCCGGAAAACAGCAGGACCCCCAGCAGCAGCACGTACAGCGCCAGGTGTGCGATCACCCCCTGCGCGCGCGGCCCAAGCGCGACCAGCACCGCGCCATGCGCGAACGCATACAGCGCCGCCATGTTCAGATGCTGCTGCGCCAACGGGTCGGCCACGCCATGCGATGCATAGGCAGACAGGCCGATCGAGACGGCAGCCAACAGCGCCCCCAGGCAGGCCAGCAGGGAAGGCTTACGTGCGCGACGTTCCAGATTGAACATGAGGGCTCCTTGCGCAGCGCCCCTTGCCGGGCGCCGGATGAAAAAAAAACGCGCCGCAATGAGCGGCGCGTTTTCGTGTCCAACACTACATGGGTCAGCCGGGGATTACTTGACGGCCCAGTAGATGTCGTAGGTACCTTCCGGGGTGAACGACTTGTCGATGCCGTCCTTCCAGGTTTCGTACGGACGGTCGATGACTTCGTTGCCCGAGGTCACGGCCCAGGCACGCAGGCCGTTGCGCGCCACGTCCAGACCCGCCATGTGGCCGGTGTAGGCCGCATGCGCCGAACGGTGCGGAGCAACGTGCACGTACTTGACCGGAGCGCCGCCGTCGATCTTGACGGTCAGCTCGTCGGCAGCAGCACCTTCGGCACCCTTCTTCTTCACCGGCTGGGCAATGTCGAAGGCGTACTTCTCCTGGCCGAAGTCGGTGGTGATGATGCGGAACGGACCGGCAGCTTCAAGGCCATTGGCCTCCATCACGCGCTTGATCCACTCCTGGTTGTCCTTGATGGACTTGGTGATGGTGTCCTGACCGCGGTCCACGTTGCCGGCGTTGACCACCAGCAGGTTCTCGGCCGGCACTTCAACGATGGCCAGGTCGGTCAGCGGGGCTTCCGGCGTGCGGTAGTCCACGTTCGGCACGGTTGCGAGCATGTTGGCCATGCGCGACAGACCCATCTTGATGTCGTCGCCGATCTGGCGGCTGACATACAGGCCGGCGTAACGGCCGAACAGGTCGAAGCCGTACTTCACCGAGTAGTCCTGGGTGATCTTGACGTTGCGACCGCCCTTGCCGGTCGGCTCCAGGTTGAAGGTGGTGACCTTGTCGTGACCCTTGGTGGCGTCCTCGATGGCGATCACAACACGCTTGTTCTCTTCGGCTTCGGTGATCTTCCAGGAACCGGTACCCAGGTCCTTGGAGGTGAAGTCGAGGGTGGCACCGACACCCGAGGCCGGGCCGGACAGCTTCAGGTCAACGGCGGGATCGCGCAGTACCAGCGGGTTCCAGTCCTTGAAGCGGCGCAGGCTGCTGACCGTGTCGTACACGATCGTCATCTTGCGGTTGGTCTCGATGCTTTCGGTGATGTGACGCTCGCCCGGCAGACATACGCCAATGATGACGAACAGGCCAGCCACGATCCCCAAGGCGATCAGGAACTCGATAATACGGGTCATTCAGAGAGTCTCCGGGGCCGATCCCACGGCCGGGTTGATTGAAGCGAAGCGCCAATCCTAGCAGGCTTCGCGGGCATTGTTTATCGGGATTGGCGCACCGGTTTCCCTGCCGGCTGCGTATTTGTATGGACAAAGGATTCGAAGGGTAACGCATACCGCTACCCGGCAAGTAGGGGGCAACCCTGGCGGAACCCCCCGGCCACGACCCAAGTCTTTGTACTTGAAAGATTTTTCTTATACCAGCTGGAGTTCGAAGGCCTTCAATACGGCACGCGTACGGTCGCGCACACCCAGCTTGGAAAGGATGTTGGACACGTGGTTCTTGATGGTGCCCTCGGCGACGCCCAGCGAATTGGCGATCTCCTTGTTGGAGAAGCCACTGGCCATCAGCCGCAGGATCTCGGTCTCGCGGTCGGTCAGCGGGTCCGGGCGGTCCAGGCTGACGAATTCATTGCGCATGTGCTCCAGGCCGGACAGCAGGCGCTGGGTTACCGCCGGCTGCACCAGCGATCCCCCGTCGGCCACGGTGCGGATGGCACCGACCAGCTGTGCCAGGGTGACGTCCTTGAGCAGGTAGCCCTTGGCACCGGCCTTGAGCCCGGCCAGCACCAGCTGATCGTCGTCGAAGGTAGTGAGGATGATGGTCGGCGGCAGCTGTTCCTGCCTCGACAGCACCTGCAGGGCCTCCAGCCCCGACATCACCGGCATGCGCATGTCCATCAGCACCACGTCGGGGCGTACCTGGGGGATCAGCTCGACCGCCTGCCGGCCGTCGCCGGCCTCGGCCACCACCTCGATGCCGTCGTCGAGCGCCAGCAGGGAGCGGATTCCCTGCCGCACCAGGGTTTGGTCGTCGACCAGGCAGACGCGAATCATCAACGCACTCCTTCAGGAACCTTGGTAAGGGCCGCCACCAGCACCGTTGCCGGCACCGTCGCCCGCAGCCGGAAACCCTCACCGGGGCGGGTTTCGATCTGCAGCTGGCCACCACATTGTTGCAGGCGCTCGCGCATGCCGCGCAAGCCATTGCCCACATTGACCATATCCGCGCCGACACCGTCGTCGCGGGCCTCGACCACCACCCGATCGGGGGCTTCACGGTACACCTTGATCCACAGGTGGCGGGCACTGGCATGGCGCACCGCGTTGGTGATGATCTCCTGGGTGCAGCGCAGCAGTACGTGGGCCCGCTGCGGGTCCTCCACGTTCAGCGGATCCTCGATCTCCAGCTGGATGTCCAGCGAGGGCACGTTCTCGGTCAGCGGGCGCAGGGCCGCGGCCAGATCGATCGCGCCGGTCTCGCGCAGCTGGCTCACGACCTCGCGCACGTTGCCCAGCAAGAGCTTGGCCAGCGCGTGCGAGCGCTTCACGTGATCCAGGGCCTGGCCCTCGGCCAGGTGCCCGGCGACCTCCAGGTTCAAGGTCAGCGCGGTCAGCTGGTGGCCCAGCAGGTCATGCAGTTCGCGCGAAATGCGGGTGCGCTCGTTGACCCGCGCGCTCTCGGCCAGCAGGGCGCGGGTGGCGCGCAGCTCTGAATTGAGCCGGCGCTGCTCGTCGCGGGCCTCGGTCTGCTGACGCGCAACCAGGCTGGTCACGAAGATGAACATGGAGAAGCCGCCGTACAGCAGCGACTGCATCACCGCTTCGAACAGCGGGAAGCGCAGCAGCATATAGTAGACCGGAGCCACGGCCAGCTGGCTGACCAGCAGCCACAGCACCCCCAGCCGTACCGACAGCATCCACGGAATGACCCCGGCGGCCACCATCATCAGGATGCTGCCCAGGCCCGACCCGCTGAGGAAGCTGACCCCCAGCGCCGAGACCGTCAGCAACAGCAGCAGGCTGCGGTCCAGCCAGCTGGTGTGGCTGTCGCTGCGCAGGATGCGGGTCAGCCAGTAGTAGGCCGTGCCGAAGGACAGGTAGGCAACGAACAGCAGGATCGCCCAGCCGCCCATGTCAGCGCGGCTGTGCAGGTTCTCGAACTGCGAGTATGCCAGCGGCAGGCCGACCATGACCCAGGTGAACAGGCCGGCCAGGCGGAGGACGCGGGTATGGCTGAGGACTCCCAACATGCCAGCACTCTACGGGCCCGGCCTGCGTCGCGCACTCCCACGGAAGTCATGCCCCTGCAGTCGCCTGTTCATGCCGCAGCCCACCCCGGGCATGCAATAATCGTGCGCAGGGTCCCTTGATGGACCAACCGCGTTACCCCACGGAGTCACAATGTCGATTGTCATCCGCGACGTGCGCGAGCACGAGCTCGATTCCGTCCTGGCTTTGAACAACAATGCTGGCCTGGCCATCCTTCCCCTGGATGCGGCCCGCCTGCGCCTGTTCTATGAAACCGCTGAATACTTCCGCGTCGCCGAGCGCGACGGTAACCTGGCCGGCTTCCTGATCGGCTTTGGCAGCGACAGCCAGCACGACAGCAGCAATTTCGCCTGGTTCAAGCAGCAGCTGGACACCCCGTTCTTCTATATCGACCGCATCGTGGTCGCCAGCCGCCGTCGTGGCGGCGGCGTCGGCCGTGCGTTCTATGCCGACGCGCAGAGCTTCGCCGAACTGCGCTACCCGCAGATGACCTGCGAAGTCTTCCTCGACCATGGCGCCGATGCCGCCCTGCTCTTCCACGGCAGCTTCGGCTTCCGCGAGCTGGGCCAGAACACGATGCCGCAGGTCGATGTGCGCGCCAGCATGCTGGCCAAGGAACTGTGCAGCTACCCCTGGGTCAAGGAGACCTACGGCGGCAAGCTGCCGGATGTGGCATGGACACGCGCACGGCAGCTGCCGGCGCAGGCACAGCGGCCGACGGGGACCTGAGCGTGGCGGTGAATTTCGATTACGAACAGGCCGGTGAACTGAAGATCGGCCAGGTGGGCATCGCCAACCTGCGCATCCGTACCCTTGATGTCGAACGCCTCGTGCAGGAAATGCGCGAGCGCGTGACCCGCGCCCCGAAGCTGTTCGGCCGCGCCGCGGTGATCCTCGACTTCGGCGGCCTGAGCCAGGTGCCGGATGTGGCCACCGCGCAGGCGCTGGTCGATGGCCTGCGCAGCGCCGGCGTGCTGCCGGTGGCGCTTGCCTATGGCACCAGCGCGATCGACCTGCTCTCGCAGCAGCTCGGCCTGCCGCTGCTGGCCAAGTTCCGAGCGCAATACGAGCGTGCCGAGGCCGAACCGGCCCCGCCACCGCCTGCACCGGAGCCGCGCCGCGCAGCCCGTGCCGAACCGAAGCCGGCCCCGGCAACGCCGGTGGCCAAGGTGGCCGACGCGGCTGCACCGAAGCCGGGCCGCATGCAGCTGGGCAACGTGCGTTCGGGCCAGCAGCTGTACGCGGAGAACTGCGACCTGACCGTGATGGCCACCGTCGGCGCCGGCGCCGAGGTCATTGCCGATGGCAGCATCCACATCTACGGCACCCTGCGCGGCCGCGCGCTGGCAGGGGCCCAGGGCAACACTGCGGCACGCATTTTCTGCCGTGATTTCCATGCGGAACTGGTCGCCATTGCCGGCCATTACAAGGTACTGGACGATGTCCCGGACAACCTGCGCGGCAAGGCCGTGCAGGTCTGGCTGGAACAGGACCAGATCAAGATCGCTGCGCTGGACTGACGCAGCCCCCAAACAGAATCATCAGGAGAAGTCCTTTGGCTGAAATCATCGTAGTCACCTCCGGCAAGGGCGGCGTCGGCAAGACCACTTCCAGCGCGAGCCTGGCCTGCGGCCTGGCGCGGCGCGGCAAGAAGGTGGCGGTGATCGACTTCGACGTCGGCCTGCGCAACCTCGACCTGATCATGGGCTGCGAACGCCGCGTGGTGTACGACTTCGTCAACGTCGTGCACGGCGAAGCCACCCTCAAGCAGGCCCTGATCAAGGACAAGCGCTTTGACAACCTGTACGTGCTGGCCGCCTCGCAGACCCGCGACAAGGACGCACTGACCCAGGAAGGCGTGGGCAAGGTCCTGAAGGACCTGGCCGCCGACGGTTTCGAGTACATCATCTGCGACTCCCCGGCCGGCATCGAGAAGGGTGCCTTCCTGGCGATGTATTTCGCCGATCGTGCGGTGGTGGTGGTGAACCCGGAAGTGTCGTCGGTGCGCGACTCCGACCGCATCATCGGCCTGCTCGACTCGAAGACCCACAAGGCCGAGTCCGGCCAGGACGTGCCGGCCTTCCTGCTGCTGACCCGCTACACCCCGCTGCGCGTGGAAAGCGGCGAGATGCTGAGCATCGCCGACGTCGAGGAAGTGCTCGGCCTGAAGGCGATCGGCGTGATTCCGGAATCGGGCGACGTGCTCAACGCCTCCAACAAGGGCGAGCCGGTCATTCTGGATGTCGAATCCGCTGCCGGCCAGGCCTATGAAGACGCCGTCGCGCGCATCCTCGGCGAAGAACGCCCGATGCGCTTCACCAACGTCGAGAAGAAGGGCTTCTTCAGCAAGCTGTTCGGAGGGTAAGCATGGGCCTGTTTGATTTCCTCAAAGCGAAGAAGACCACCGCCGAAACCGCCAAGAACCGCCTGCAGATCATCATCGCGCAGGAACGCAGCCACCGTGGTGGCCCGGACTACCTGCCGCTGCTGCAGCGCGAGCTGCTGGAAGTGATCAAGAAGTACGTGAACATCGACGTCGATGCGGTGAAGGTCGACCTGGTAAAGGATGGCCAGCACGACGTGCTGGACATTTCCGTGGCGCTGCCCGAAGGCCCGGACAAGCCCTGATCCCCTGCCCCGCCCGTGCCTGCATGGGCGGGGCTGTCTGACCCGCATGACCGATACGACAACCGCCGTGGACATCACCTGCGTGGGCGACATCGCCTTCGCCGACGCGCAGCGCCTGCTCGCCGCGCATGGCCTTCGGCTGCACCACGTGGCGGCCGGTGAACCGATTCCCGGCAGTTACTGGGGCGAGCCAGAGGCCGGCATCATCGCCAGCAACGTGTACGTACGCGATGACACGCCCGTGCACTCGATGCTGCATGAGGCCTGCCACCTGATCGTACTGCCGCCGGAGCGGCGTGCGCAGGTGCACACCGATGCCACCGACTCGGTGGCCGAGGAAGACGCGACCTGCTACCTGCAGATCGTGCTGGCCGGGCAGCTGCCCGGTGTCGGCAGCCAGCGGCTGATGGCCGACATGGATGCGTGGGGATATACGTATCGGCTGGGATCTACCCAGGCGTGGTTTGAACAGGACGCCGAAGACGCGAAGGCGTGGTTGATCGAACGCGGATTGCCGGTGGCGTGATTCACCGGGAACCGGGGTCAGATCCTTTTTGCGTCGCAAAAGGGATCTGACCCCATCACCGTATCAGCCCTGCCCGGCCAGCGCGCGCAGGGTGATGCCGACGATGTAGGCCAGGTACGTGCCGGTGGCATAGCCCATTGTCCCCAGCAGCACGCCGACCGGCGCCAGGGCCGGATGGAACGCCGCGGCCACCACCGGCGCCGAGGCTGGGCCACCGATGTTCGACTGCGAACCGATGGCGAAATAGAAGAACGGTACCTTCAGCAGCTTGCCCAGGCACCACAGCAGCACGATGTGCACGCTGATCCAGATGATGCCCAGCAGGAACAGCCACGGGCGGTCCAGCAGCGCCAGCAGATCCATCTGCATGCCGATGCAGGCGATCAGGAAGTACAGCAGCAGCGAGCCCAGGCGCGATGCGCCCGCGCCTTCCAGGTTGCGCGCACGGGTGAAACTCAGGCTGAGGCCGAGCGTGGTCGACAGCACCACCACCCACACGAACGGCGCGTCCAGGCTGAACTGCGCAGCCCAGCTGACATTCGCCTTGAACCACGCCGCCAGCGGTGCGCCAATGGCGTGAGCCAGGCCGACACCGCCGAAGGCCACCGCCACGATCAGCATCAGGTCGGTCAGGCTGGGAATGCGTTCGTGTTCGGCCTGGAAGCGCGCGATGCGCTCCTTCAGCTCATCGATGGCCGAGGTATCGGCGCCACTGCGCGCGTCGATCTTCGCCGCGCGCCCGGCCAGGAAGATCAGCGCGGCCATCCATACGTAGCCGACCCCGACGTCGACCACCGCGAACTGTCCGAAGGTGGTCGCATTGACGTCGAAAACTTCACGCATCGCCAGCATGTTGGCGCCGCCGCCGATCCAGCTGCCCGCCAGCGCGGCCATGCCGGCCCAGGTGTCTCCGGCCACGGTTTCCGGATGCACGGCACGCATCAGCAGGAACGCCACCACCGCACCGAGCATGATGCTGGCCGAGGCACCCAGGTACATCAGCACCAGCTTCGGGCCAAGCCGCAGGATGCCCTTGATGTCGACCGCAAGGGTCAGCAGGATCAGCGCCGCCGGCAGCAGGATGTCGCGCGCGATCGGGTTGTAGAGCCGGGTGTTCTGCCCGTCGATCAGGCCCACAGTGTTGTAGATGCCGGGAATCAGGTAACACAGCAGCAGGGCCGGCACGAAGGTGTAGACGCGCTTCCACAGGCCCTGCTCTCGCGAGGCGGTCCAGAACACGGCGCCAAGGGTGGCGGCGATCAAACCGAAGACGACGATGTCGTTCTGGATCAGGGCAGTCGAAGGCATGCAGGCGCTCTGGTAGAGCCGGCCGCTGGCCGGCTGCTGTTGGCGGCAGATCCGGAAGGTGCACCGACCAACGGTCGGCACCCACCGGTAAAGCAAAGGGTGAAACAAAAGCGCCGCCCCGAAGGGCGGCGCTGCAATCATCAATTGCCGATGTGCTGCTTCAGCCAGGCATTGACGGTGTCATGCCACAGGATGCTGTTGTTCGGCTTCAGCACCCAGTGGTTTTCATCCGGGAAGTACAGGAACTTCGATTCAATGCCCTGGCGCTGGGCGGCGGTGAACGCGGCCAGGCCCTGCTCGACCGGAATGCGGAAGTCCTGCTGGCCGTGGATGACCAGGATCGGCTTCTTCCAGTCCGCCACGTGGTTGACCGGGTTGAACTTCTCGTAGTTGGCGGCCTTCTGGTACGGCGTGCCGCCCTGCTCCCACTCGGTGAACCACAGTTCTTCGGTGGCGTAGCCCATCATGCGCTGGTCGAACACGCCGTCGTGGTTGACCAGGCACTTGAACGGGCCGTTCCAGTTGCCGGCGATCCAGTTGACCATGAAGCCGCCGTAGCTGGCGCCCAGCGCGCAGGCCTTGTCACCGTTGAGGAAGGAATACTTCTTCAGTGCCGCATCCCAGCCCTTCTGCAGGTCTTCCAGCGGGCGGTCGCCCCAGTGCTGGCTGATCGCATCGGTGAATGCCTGGCCATAGCCGGTGGAGCCGTGGAAGTCGATCATCACCACCGCGTAGCCCTGGCCCGCGTAGGTCTGCGGGTTCCAGCGGTAGCTCCAGCCATTGCCGAAGCTGCCCTGCGGGCCGCCGTGGATCAGGAACGCCACCGGGTAGGACTTGCCTTCCTGGTAGTTGTGCGGCTTGACCACGTAGCCGTGCACGGTGTCGTTGTTCCAGCCCTTGAACTCGAACTGCTCGTAGTCGCCGAAGGACACGTCCTTCAGCACCTCGCCTGCGGCCGGGGTCAGCGCGCGCAGTTCGCCGATGGCTTCGCCCGTGGGCGGCAGCAGGCCGACCAGCACCTGGTCGTTGCTCTTCAGGCTGTTGCGGGTGATCGCCACGCTGTTGCCGGCCACGTCGACCGCGGTCACGCTGCCGTCGCCGATCAGCTTGGTGGCCTTGCCGCTGGCCACGTCGATCTGGAACAGCGGGTGTTCGCCGAGATCATCGGCAGTGGTGTAGATGCTGGCGCCGTCGGCGGACAGGGTGATGCCACCGGCCGAACGATCCCACTGCGGGGCAATCTCGCGGGTCTTGCCGCTGGCAACGTCCATCGCCATCAGGCCGAAGCGGTCGGCCTCGAAGCCCGGGCGCTTCATCGCGCGGTAGAACAGCGTCTTGCCGTCGGCACTGAACACCGGGCCGGCATCCCAGGCCGGGTTGGAGGCCGTCAGGTTGACCGGCGCCTGCTTGCCGGCGGCGTCGAAGCGGTACAGGTCGAAGTTGGTCGACCACGGCTCCTGCTTGCCGGCCACGCGGATGCTGGCCACCACGCTGGCGCCGTCCGGCGACCAAACGAAGTCGTCATTGCCGCCGAACGGCTTGGACGGCGCATCACCATCGATGGTCGCGCTCAGCGCCGAAGCGCCCTTGACTGCACCGGCCTTGGCTGCCGGCAGCGGAGCGACGAACAGGGTATTGCGGCGACCGTCGTTCCAGGTATCCCAATGGCGCACGAACAGCGAATCCCACACCTGGCCGCTGGCCTTGGCGTCCTTCTTTTCCTTCAGCTTCTTCTCGGTGCAGGCCAGGTCCGAGGCGCACGCCTGGAACACGCCGGCGCTGAACAACACGCGGTCGTCCTGCGGCGACACACGGTAGCTGTCCACGTCGACCGGGAAGTCGGTCAGCTGGCGCGGGGTGCCGCCGCTGATCGGCTGCGCGTACAGCTGCTGGCTGCCGTTCCTGGCACTGAGGAAATACACGGTCTGGCCATCGGCCGACAGCGAAGCGGAATTGACGTTCCAGCCGGCCGGGGTGATCTGCTTCGGCGGCGCTGCGTCGCGGGTGCGCAGGTTGCGCGCGTACAGCGCGGTGGAGGCCTTGAGATTGGCATCCACGCTGCGCTTGGCGAACACCACGGTGCCGCCGTCAGCGGTCAATACCGGCGCGGAGACGCGGTCCATGGCCACCATGTCGCGGACTTCCAGGCCACGGGCAGCGGCGACGCTGGGCAGGGCGGCCAGCAGGCTCAGTGGCAGCAGGGCATGACGCAGTTTCATCGGGGTCTCCGCAGGACGGCAAAAAACCGATGGTAGGCCCGCATGGCCGGGGCTGCCAAGGCCATCGGTCATGGCTGCAGGCGGGCAATCGCCAGAAACCGCAAACCCCGCCGAAGCGGGGTTTGCGGGGACGCCGGGGTCGGATCCGATTCCGGCGGAATCGGCCCTGACCCCAGACGCTGTCAGCGCGGGGTCGGAGCCCTTCCCTGCGGGAAGGCGTCCGACCCCATTGCTTACGCCTTGGCGTACTTGCCGGTGCGGTAGATCAGCCAGCCGACCAGGAACAGCACGGCCAGGCCGATCCACTGTGCGCCCGGCAGGTGGAACGGCACCGCCAGCACGTCGGCGCGGCTGCTGACCACGATCGGAATCGCGATGGCGATGCCCATCAGTGCCTCACCGGTGATCAGGCCGGCGGCAAACAGCACGCCCGGCTTGTGCACGCGGTCGCGGCCTTCTTCGTCATCGGCGCGCACCTTGTGGAAGCGCTCGACCAGATGGGCGATCAGGCCGCCGAGGAAGATCGGCACCATCAGTTCCAGCGGCAGGTAGATGCCGATAGCGGCGGCCAGCACCGGCACGCGGAAGCGCGCGTTGCGGGACTTCAGCCAGCTGTCGAAGGCGATGATGGCAGCGCCGACCACAGCACCAATGCCGATGAAGGTCCACGGCAGTTCACCACCGAACAGGCCCTTGGCCACCGAGGCCATCAGGTTGGCCTGCGGCGCAGCCAGCGCGTTCGGGTGCAGCTCGGACTTCACGCCGATGCCGTAGGCAGTGGCCAGCAGGTTCAGTACCGGGGCCATGATCAGTGCGCACGAGAACGCACCGATGCCCAGCATCAGCTGCTGCTTCCACGGGGTGGCACCGACGATGTAACCGGCCTTGAGGTCCTGCAGGTTGTCACCACCGACCGCGGCGGCACAGCACACCACCGCACCAATCATGATCGCGGCCACCGCGCCCAGCGGCGC
Organism: Stenotrophomonas sp. YJH_SMC_53; assembly: GCF_059369995.1. NCBI lineage: Bacteria > Pseudomonadati > Pseudomonadota > Gammaproteobacteria > Lysobacterales > Lysobacteraceae > Stenotrophomonas > Stenotrophomonas sp. YJH_SMC_53. Next base: position 93,913 of record NZ_JCAFTF010000004.1, read on the forward strand.
CCCGCCGGCACCGACCGGCTTGAGGCCGTCAGCGCCCAGCAGCACGACCAGCACGGCCGAGGCGAACAGGATGGTGGAGATGGTGATGCCCGAAACCGGGTTGTTGGACGAACCGATCAGGCCGGCCAGGTAGGCCGAAACCGAGACGAACAGGAAGCCGGCGACGATCATGATGAGGGTCATCGGGATCGACACGTGCCACTGGCCGACGATGGCCTGATACAGGGCCAGCAGCGGCAGCACGAACGCCACCAGGGCGACCAGCATCCACTTCATCGGCAGGTCGCGCTCGGTATGCGCCAGCACCGGGCCACCACTCTTGCGGGCCGCGGCGAAACCGCTCTTGACGCCGTTGAGCAGCGACTTGCGCAGCGAGATCAGGGTCCAGATGCCACCGATCAGCATCGCACCAACGCCCAGGTAGCGCATCTTCGCGCCCCAGATGGCGAACGCGGCCTCGGTGGAGGAAGCCGCAGCAACCGACGCGGCCAATGCCGGATCGGTGTTCATGAAGAACGCCTGGTAGATCGGAATGGCGATGTGCCAGGTCAGGATCGAACCGGACACCACCACGATGCCGACGTTGAGGCCGACGATGTAGCCCACGCCCAGCAACGCCGGTGACAGGTTGGTACCGATGAAGGCGGTGACCTTGGAGCTGCCGACATAGGCCGAGGTGGCCCAGGCATCTGGAATCAGGCGCATCCCGCTTTCCGCGGCCAGCTTGACGAAGGCGCCGATCACCGCCGACAGGCCGAGGATCTTCAGGCCCGGGCCCGGGTTCTCGCCGGCCTTCAGCACTTCCGCCGCCGCCTTGCCTTCCGGGAACGGCAGCGGGTCTTCAACGATCATCGAACGGCGCAGCGGCACCGAGAACAGCACGCCCAGCAGGCCGCCCAGGCCGGCGATGCCCAGCACCCACCAGTACTTGAAGTCCGGCCAGTAGCCCATGATCACCAGCGCGGGGATGGTGAAGATCACACCGGCGGCGATCGACGAGCCGGCCGAGGCGCCGGTCTGCACGATGTTGTTCTCGAGGATGGAACCACCACCCAGCAGGCGCAGCACGCCCATGGAAATCACCGCGGCGGGAATGGCGGTGGCGATGGTCAGGCCTGCGAACAGGCCGAGGTAGGCGTTTGCGGCCGACAGCACCACCGCCAGCACGATGGCCAGGGCCACTGCGCGGAAGGTGAGCTGCTTGGGCGCAGCGTCGTGGTTCATGGAAGCCCCTGCTGGCAAAAAATCCCTGTCACGCTAGCGTTCAGGACAGATCAAGTCCAGCGTGCCAAAGGATGGGGCAGCCGCCACAGCGCAATGAGGCTGTGCGTGAAGCCGGAATCGGCAGACACGGCAAAGTCCGGCTGGGATCACCTGAATTGATATGTTATATCTTAATACTACCCTGTAGCTTCCGCATCGCATGCCCCCTTCCCCCTCCTCTCGCCTGGCCTCCATCGACCAGCTGCGCGGCACCGTGATGCTGCTGATGCTGCTGGACCACGTGCGCGAGACCTTCTTCCTGCAGCACCAGGTGAGCGACCCGATGGACGCAGCCACGGTCTCCCCTGCGCTGTTCGCCTGCCGTCTGCTGGCCCACCTGTGCGCACCCGTGTTCGTCCTGTTGACCGGCCTGTCGGCCTGGCTGTACGGCCAGCGCCAGCCGGATTCGCGCCGGGCCACAGCCGCCTTCCTGCTCAAGCGCGGGCTGTTCCTGGTGGTGCTGGAACTGACCCTGGTGAACTTCGCCTGGACCTTCCAGCTGCCGCCGCACACGCTGTACCTGCAGGTGATCTGGGCCATCGGGCTGAGCATGATCGCGCTGGCCGGCCTGCTGTGGCTGCCACGCCCGGCCCTGCTGATGCTGGCAATCGCAGTGGTGGCCGGGCACAACCTGTTCGACGGCCTTCGGGTGCAAGGCAATGGCCTGCTGGCGGTGCTGTGGAAAGTGCTGCACCAGCGCGACTGGATCGAGGCTGGCACGCTGCGCCTGCGCACCTCCTATCCGGTACTGCCGTGGATCGGGGTGATTGCGCTGGGTTATCTGATGGGGCCCTGGTTTGGCCGCGCGCGCGCGCCGGAGCAGCGCCAGCGCTGGCTGCTGTGGGCAGGCGTCAGCGCGCTGGCCCTGTTCGCATTGCTGCGGTTGGCCAACGAATACGGCGATGCGCCCTGGCAGTACCAGGCCACCACGCTGCGTACCTGGCTGAGCATCTTCAACGTCACCAAGTACCCGCCGTCCTTGCAGTTCCTGTTGCTGACCCTGGGCGTGGGAGTGTTGCTGCTGCGGCTGTACGAATGGCCGCCGCTGGCGCGGGCACTGCAGCCGCTGGCCGATATCGGCGCTGCGCCGATGTTCTTCTACCTGCTGCACCTGTACGTACTGAAGGGGCTGTACCTGGCCGCGTTGGCGGCCTGGGGGCCGACCCATGGCGAGCTGTATGCCCTGGATTCGGTCAGCGGCCTGCTGCTGGTGGCCTGTGCGCTGGCGGTGGTGCTGTACCCGCCGACGCGGGCCTTCGCGCGGTTCAAAGCGCGAAGGCGCGATCTGCCTTGGTTGCGATACCTGTGATCGCCCAGGCCAGCCCGGCAATCCACGCATGGCGTGGATCTACTGAAAGTGGATCAGGCCACAGGCCTATAATTCCGCGATGAATTCCACCGCTATCGCTTCCGACGACTTCCTGGGCCACCCCAAGGGCGTCTACGTCTGCTTCTTCACTGAAATGTGGGAGCGCTTCTCCTTCTACGGCATGAAGGCGCTGTTGCTGCTGTACCTGACCAAATATCACCTGTTCGGCGACAAGGCCGGCCTGGACCTGCTCGGTGCCTACGGTGGCCTGGTGTACTGCATCCCGGTGTTCGGCGGCATGCTGGCCGACCGCTGGCTGGGCATGCGGCGGGCGGTGCTGTTCGGCGGCATCCTGCTGGTGCTCGGCCACCTCGGCATGGCCTTCGAGGGCCACGCCGCTTACCGGGTAAACGGCGAAGTGGTGCGCGACACCTCGGCGCTGGCGGTGACCTACCTGTCGCTGGCGCTGATCATCATGGGCGTCGGTTTCCTCAAGCCGAACATCTCCACCATCGTCGGCAAGCTGTACGCCAAGGATGACCCGCGCCGCGATTCGGGCTTCTCGCTGTTCTACGCCGGCATCAACCTCGGCGCGCTGTTCTCCTCGCTGGTGTGCGGCTTCCTCGGCGAGGCCTATGGCTGGAAGTACGGTTTCGGTGCAGCCGGCATCGGCATGCTGGCCGGCCTGGCGATGTTCCTGTGGGGCCAGAAGTACCTGCAGGGCCACGCCGAACCGCCGCAGCCGGCGGCGCTGAAGCAGAAGGTGATGGGCCTGCCGCGCGAATGGCTCATCTACCTGTGCGCGGTGCTTGGTGTGCTGCCGGTGGCGTGGCTGATGTGGGCCGCCGGCAACGGCGCGTTCGCGCTGGGCGGAGAAATCAGCCTGGCGCTGATGCTGATGCTGGTGGTGCTGGGCGGCGTGCTGGTCTGGTTCGCCTGGTTCACCGGCAGCAAGTGCACGCCGGTGCAGCGCCAGCAGATGATCGCGCTGATGGTGCTGATCTTCATGGCGCTGGTGTTCTTCACGATGTACGAGCAGTCCTACGGCTCGTGGGTGACCTTCACCGACCGCCTGCTGACCAAGGACATCGTGCCCTCGCTGGTGATCACCGGCGGCACGCCGCTGCCGTGGTCGATCATCTCGCTGCTGCTGGCACCGCTGGGCTTCGTGGTCAGCGCGCGCCTGTCGGAACGGCGCCCGGGTTCGGCCGCACCGCGCGCGTTCTTCGCCGCCATTGTCGTGCTGATGCTGGTGCTGCTGGTGCGCGACTGCCTGGTGATCCCGCAGACCGCAGGTTCGCTCACCTACCTCGGCGGCCTGTTCCTGGTGCTGCTGGCGCCGGCCTTCGCCGCGCTGTGGACGTGGATGGACCGCCGCGGCTGGGAGCCGGGCAAGCCGGTGAAGTCGGCCTGGGGCCTGGTGATTGGCGCACTGTCGTTCGTACCGCTGGCACTGGCGGCGCAGCAGGTGGGCGCCACTGGCGAGATGGCCAGCGTGTGGTGGCTGGTGCTGGCCTACTTCCTGCTGGCCAGCGGCGAGATGTGCCTGTCGCCGGTCGGCCTGTCGGCAGTGACCCAGCTGGCCGTGCCGCGGGTGATGAGCCTGATGATGGGCACCTGGTTCCTGGCCACCGCATTCTCGGAGACGCTGGCCGCGCTGTTCGGCAAGCTGGCCGCGATCGAGGTGCCGGAAGGCGAATCTCTGGACATGGTGGCCGCAGCCGGCGCCTATGCGCACCTGTTCTGGCTGCTGATGTGGATCGGCCTGGGTTGCGCACTGGCGGCCTTCATCGCCGCACCGCTGCTGAAGAAGATGATGCACGGGGTGAAGTAAACCCCGCGCTTGCGGAAAACCAGGGCGGCGGAATGATCATCCACCGCCCTGTCAGCTCAGGGCGCCTTGTCCTTGCCGGTCGCGGGCGCGGTCGTCGCAGTCTTGCCGCCCAGGCTGCGCGCCAGGAAGGCCAGCAGCTTGTCGTAGTACTCGCTGCGATGGGCCTCGGTGTAGAAGCCGTGGCCTTCGGTCTTGTAGTACAGGCTTTCCACCGGCGTGCCGGCGCGCTTGAGCGCTGCTTCCATGCGCTCGGTGTGCTGGATCGGCGCGCGCTTGTCTTCGCCACCGGCGGCCAGGAACACCGGCACCTTGATCCGTTCGGCCATGTTCACCGGCGACACCGCACCCAGCTTGGCCGGATCCCCCAGCCATTCGCGCAGGTAGGTCACGCCTGAACCCCGGTCCTGGATGTCGCCACGGGTGTACATCATCGGCAGGTCGTAGACCCCGACATAGCCCGCCGCGCACTGATACAACCCGGGTTCGCGGGCGGCACCCATCATCGCCGAGTAGGCCCCGTAGCTGGCGCCGTAGATACAGATGCGACGGCCGTCGGCGATGCCTTCGCTGATTGCCCAGCGGGTGGCATCGGTGACATCGTCCTGCATCGCCGCGCCCCACTGCTGCGCCCCGGCCTGGGTGTGGGCCCGGCCGTAGTTGCCCGAACCACGGAAGTTGACCTGCAGCACGGCATAACCGGCCGCGGCCAGCATCTGCGTTTCGCGGTCGTACTGGCCGGAATCGAAGATGTCGAACGGGCCGCCATGCGGCATCACCACCATCGGCAGGTTGCGCCCGTCGCTGCCGGCCGGCAGGGTCAGGAAGCCATGCAGCGGCAGCCCGTCGCGCGCCTTCAGTGCAATCGGCTTCACGCTGGCACTACGGTCCACGTCGATCCAGTCGCTGCGGCTGATCAGGTGATCGGCCTTGCGCGCCACCGTGTCGTACACATAGAAATCGCCTGGGTTCGAGCCCGACCAGGTTTCCACCAGCACGACACGGCCATCGCGGGTGCTGGAGGTGATGTAGACGGGCCCTCCGAAGGCGGCTTCCAGGCTGCGGTACAGGCGCGCATCGGCCGAGCCTTCATCGAAGAAGCGCGTGCGCGGTTTGTCACCCAGGTACAGCGCGCCTACCGGCACATGGGTGCCGGGCCGGTGGATGATGCGGTACGGATTGACCACCTCGTCGCGCAGAAGCGTCGCGCGTTCGCCGGTCTGCGGGTTCCAGCTGACGATCGCATCCGGGCCTTGGGTCTGCTCGACGTTGAGGTAGGCCAGGCTGTCATCGGCCGAGAAGCCGAGGGCGGTTTCGATGCGCTTGCTGACCGCCTCATCATTGATCAGCTTCCAGCTGTCGCCACTGCGTTCGCGGAAATACAGCTTGTTGATGTTGTCGCTGCCCGAGCCGTGCACGAAGCGGACCTCGCCGGCGCCGTCGGTGGTGAACTCACCGCGCCGTACCGGCGAAGACGCCACCCGCGAGCGACGACCGGTGGTCACATCCATGCGATCGACGCGGGTGAACGGATCCTCGGCCAGCGGCCATACGGTCACCAGCACGTTGCGCTCGTCACCCGGCAGGTCGTCGGCCAGGAAGGCGGCCACGGCTTCGACTTTCTTCGGCTGGATGCGGGTCCCCGGGCCCTTGCTTTCGACGCGATAGCCGACCAGCAGCTCGCCACGGTTGCCATTGGCGTCGATGGCATAGAGTTCGCCGGTGGGATTGGGCTGGTCGAGCGAGCCCCACTTCTGGGCCAGGCCGATCAACAGGCGCTCGTTGCTGACCCAGTCGAATTCCTGCGCATGATTGCGGCTGGGCGGCCAGAAACTGCCGACCACCTCCTTGTCCTTCAACCGCAGGATCGCGATCGCGGTGCTGTCTTCCTTCGGCACTGTTGCCGCCACGTACTCGCCCCCCGGCGAGATCTTGATATCGGTGAAGGTCTCCCGGCGCAGGTACTGCGTCAGGTCCACCGCCCCCGCGCTGCCTGCGGCAACGCCCCCGATGACGGCCAGTGCGGCCGCCAGAATGGTCTTGTGCATCCTTCCCCTGCTCCTGTGGACACCTTGTCCTGGTGGCCGATTCTAGGCAGGGCCGAGCGTTTGACGCCAGAGCCGGAAAAGACGACGGCACCGTTGCCGGTGCCGTCGTTGCCACTACCTTGGAGAGAGAGTCAGGACGTGGGTTCGGGGGGCGTGCACCGGGTCAGTGGACCCCGCGCACCGCCAACATGAGGGCCAGGATGCTGAGGATCACGGCGATGGTGCCGTCGAGCACGCGCCAGGTGCTGGGCTTGGTGAACAGCGGCGCCAGCAGGCGGGCGCCGAGGCCCTGCGCGGTCAGCCACAGGCAGCTGGCGGTGACCACGCCGGCGGCGAAGGCCATGCGGGCGTTGCCGAAGTTCTCGGCGATGGAACCGATCACCATCATGTCCAGCCAGAAGTGCGGGTTGATCAGCGAGAAGCCGACCGCGGCCATCAGCACCGCGCGGCGGCTGCCGTCATCGCTGTCGGCCTCGCCCATGCCACCCCCCCCGGCGATCGCACGGCGTGCCGACTTCATCGCATACCAGGCCAGGAACGCGACACCGGTCCACAGCACGGCGGTCGTCAGCCACGGCAGCGCCGAGGTGAGCGTGCGCAGGCCGGCCACGCTGGCGAAGATGAAGATGGCATCGATGGCCGCGCAGGTGGCGACCACCGGCACGATGTGCTTGCGCAGGATGCCCTGGCGCAGAATGAAGGCGCTCTGGGCGCCGACCACCGCGAACAGGCCGATGCCGGTGGCTGCACCAGAGAACCAGGCACCGAGGCCGGTGCTGGCGGAGATGACCGAGAACATGGGATTCACTGCCTTGTATTGCTTGGGGGGACGGTGCCTCGCGAAGGCGGACAGCACCGGAACGGACGCCATTGTCGCGCCGCAACATGGAAAAGACGAGCTAAACTTCCTAAACCAACATTAGCGGAGCTTAATTCGATGCGCATCGATCATGCCCAGCTGCGCGCCCTGGCCGCGGTGATCCGCGAAGGCAGCTTCGACCGCGCCGCACAGTCGTTGAATGTCACGCCCTCGGCCATCTCGCAGCGGGTCAAGGCACTGGAGGACCGGATCGGCCGCCTGCTGGTCAAGCGCGGCACGCCTGCCACGGCCACCGCCGAGGGGCAGCTGCTGGTGCAGCTGGCCGAGCAGACCGCCCTGCTCGAACACGATGCGCTGCACCGGATGGGCCTGGCCGATGAGGATCTGCCCCAGGCCAGCATCCCGGTGGCGGTGAACCACGACAGCCTGGAAACCTGGTTTCCGCAGGCCGCCTACCAGTTCGCGCAGACCACCGGCACCACCCTGGACCTGCGCGTGGAAGACCAAGACCACACCGTGGAGCTGCTGCGCCAGGGCACGGTGCTGGGCGCAGTGACCACGCTGGACGAGCCAGTGCAGGGCTGCCAGATCCATGCGCTGGGCAGCATCCGCTACGCCGCCACCTGTACCCCCGAGTTCCGCGAACGCCACTTCGCCAAGGGCGTGACCGCGCAGGCGCTGGCACAGGCGCCGGTATTGGTGTTCAACCGCAAGGACGAAATGCAGTCGCGCTTCGCCCGGCGCATGGCCGGCGACGACCTGCCCAGTACCGCACCGACCTGGTGGATCCCCTCCACCCGGGCCTTCGTGCAGGCCAACCTCGGCGGACTGGGCTGGACCATGAACCCGCTGCCGCTGGTCAAGCGGCACCTGGACGCAGGCCGCCTGGTCTACGTGCGCCAGCGCGCGTGGGAGGACGTGCCGCTGTACTGGCAGCACTGGAAGGGCGACGTGCAGACCATGGCCCTGCTGACCCGCGCGGTACTGGATGCGTCCTCCGCGCTGATCCGGCGCAAGCGCTGACGCCCAGCGGGAAAAAGGGGACGGAGGGGATTAAGTCGTCTTTGCCCCGGATGTCGTTTGGGTCTTAAACGACTTAATCCCCTCCGTCCCCTTTTTTGCTCCATCGGATCTCCACGTAAGCTCCACACCAGGTCCATGCGTGATGCGGATACTGGTCGGCCGATCACTGCAAGGATGCCCTGCATGCCTGTATTCGTCCGCGACGCCCGCCCCGAAGATGCCGCCGCCTGCATCGACCTGCGCGGGCGCACCCGCGAGAACGCCTTCAGTGCGGCCCAGCTGGCAGAACTGGGCATCACCGAGGACAGCTGGGCAGCCGGCATCGCCCAGGGCGATTCGATCGGCCGCGTCGCCTGGGACGGCGAGCGCATGGCCGGTTACTGCTTCGCCGATCGTGACAGCGGCGAGGTGCTGGTGCTTGCCCTGCTGCCGGACTACGAGGGCCGCGGCATCGGCCGCCAGCTGCTGCAGGACGTGGTCAGCCTGACCCGCGATGCCGGCCACCAGCGGCTGTTCCTGGCCTGCTCGGCCGACCCGCGTTCGCGCTCGCATGGCTTCTACCGCCGCCTGGGCTGGCGCCCGACCGGCGAGCTCGATGAGGCCGGCGACGAGATCCTTGAGCTGGTCCCCACCGTCGCCGGGCGCCGCCTGCCGCCCACGTGACAGCGTCGCGAAACGTCGGATGCTGCGTTGCATCAAAAAACGACCGGATCCGGTTAGAATCGCGGATGGATGCTGCAAGGCGTTGTTTCTTCACGCCCTTTCCCTGCCCCACGCGCATCCTGACCCCTTCCCCTCCGCCAACGATCCCGCCCCCATGAAGAAATTTGGCAAGGCCCTGCTCGCCCTGCTCGTGCTGCTGTTGCTGGCCGCCGCGCTGTTCCTGTACTGGCCGCTGACCCAGCGCTCCGTGCCCGCCGCCAGCAACGACAAGCCCGTCGATGTTGTGCTGGTCGGCGCCGGCATCATGAGCATCACCCTGGCCACCTACCTGCAGGAACTGCAGCCGGACTGGAACATCCAGGTCTACGAACGCCTCGACGGCGTCGCCGGTGAAAGCTCCGATGGCTGGAACAACGCCGGCACCGGCCACTCGGCGTTCGCCGAACTGAACTACACCCCGGAACTGCCCGACGGCAGCATCGAGACCAAGCGCGCGGTCGGCATCGCCGAATCGTTCGAGGTCTCGCGCCAGTTCTGGTCGCACCAGGTGAAGGAAGGCCGGCTGAGCCAGCCCAGCGACTTCATCAACCCGACCCCGCACATGAGCTTCGTCTGGGGCGACGACAACATCGCCTACCTGCACAAGCGCCAGCAGGCCCTGGTGAAGAACCCGCTGTTCTACGGCATGCAGTACTCCGAGGATCCGGCGCAGATCAAGCAGTGGGCCCCGCTGCTGATGGAAGGCCGTGACCCGAAGCAGAAGGTTGCCGCGACCTGGATGCCGCTTGGTACCGACGTCAACTTCGGTGTGATCACCCGCCAGCTGACCGCCGGCCTGCAGCGCAGCCCGAACTTCAGCCTGCACCTGAACCATGAAGTGACCGCCCTGCGGCAGAACGCCGACAAGAGCTGGAACGTCACGGTGAAGGATCTCAAGGCCGGCACCGAAACCACCACTCACACCCGCTTCGTGTTCATCGGTGCCGGCGGCGCCGCGCTGAAGCTGCTGCAGATGTCGGGCATTCCGGAATCGAAGGACTACGCAGGCTTCCCGGTCGGTGGCCAGTTCCTCGCCTTCCAGGGCCAGGACGTGACCTCGCGCCATGGCGTAAAGGCCTACGGCATGGCCGAAACCGGTTCGCCGCCGATGTCGGTGCCGCACCTGGATGCACGCAAGCTGGACGGCAAGCCGGTGGTCCTGTTCGGGCCGTTCGCGCTGTACAGTACCAAGTTCCTCAAGCACGGCTCGTGGTGGGACCTGTATTCCTCGGTGACCCACAACAACGTTGGCCCGATGCTGGAAGTGGGCAAGGACAACCTGGACCTGGTGCAGTACCTGATGGGCCAGGCGCGCCTGAACGATGCCGACCGCCAAGCCGAACTGGTCAAGTACTTCCCCAATGCCAAGCCGGGTGACTGGAAGCTGGTCACCGCCGGCCAGCGCGTGCAGATCATCAAGCGCGATCCGCTGAAGGGCCCGGTGCTGCAGTTCGGTACCGAGATCGTGACCGACAAGGACCACACCATCGCCGCGCTGCTCGGCGCGTCGCCGGGCGCGTCGACCTCGCCGCCGATCATGCTGGACCTGATGGCCAAGGCCTTCCCGGACCAGATGAAGGCCGGTTGGGAAACCCGCCTGCGCGAGATCGTGCCGTCGTACGGGCGCAAGCTCAACGACAGCGCCGCACTGGTCAACGAGATCCGTACGCTCACCAGCCAGACCCTGCACCTGCCGTACCTGGAGGTGCCGGTGGATGCGAACGCGGCGGTGCCGGCTCCGGCCGCTGCGGCTCCGGCACCGGCCAAGGAAAAGCGCAATGCCAATGAGGAACTGCAGGCGCTGTAAGCCCGCGCGTTCCTTCGATGCAGACGGACGGCCACCTTCGGGTGGCCGTTTGTTTTTGTGCGAGGTGGGTCGGATCCCTCCCGCACGGGAGGGCTCTGACCTGCGATTGGGCGTCGATGATGGGGTCAGAGCCCATTGTCTGCAGCAACGGGATCCGACCCCAGCCCGCCACTGCTCCGCGCCGGGAAGCCCCTGCACAATGACGCGAATTGTAATGTTGTTAAGAATTATTTACATTTGCACCCTGCGCAGTGATCGCGCCGCTCCAGATGGACCTGACCGTGCCCGAAGCCGCCGCCCCGGGTGCTGGACGACTGTTGCCGCCCTTCCCCGTTTCCAAGCCTCGAGCCCACCATGCCCCTGCCTGTCCGTAACCGCCTGCCCCGCCGCGCGCTGCTGCCGGCTGCCCTGCTTTCGTCGCTGACCCTGCTGGCCACGCCCGCCGCGTTCGCCGCCACCGATGCCGCCGGCGATGCCAAGACCCTGGACCGGGTCAGCGTCCGGGCCGAGCAGTCCGCTCCGCCGGCCAGCACCACGCGCCTGCCGATCACCCTGCAGGAAACCCCGCAGTCGGCCACCGCGATCAGCCTGCAGCGCCTGCAGGACGAATCACTGTTCAGCATCAACGATGTGATGCGCAACGTGACCGGCGTCAGCGTGTCCTTCTATGACACGCAGCGCCCGCTGTACTACGCGCGTGGCTTCGCCATCACCGACTTCCAGGTCGACGGCATTCCCACCTACAGCGGCTCCACCAACCAGGAATACGACACCGCCTTCTACGACCGCATCGAAGTGATCCGCGGTGCCAACGGCCTGCTCAGCGGCGCCGGCGTGCCGTCGGCCACGGTCAACCTGCTGCGCAAGCGCCCCGGCAAGGAATTCGACGCGTCGTTCGCGGTCAGCGCCGGTAGCTGGGACTACCGCCGCATGGAAGCCGACGTCACCGCGCCGCTGACCGATGACGGCCGTTTCCGCAGCCGCGTGGTCGCCGCTTACACCGATCGCGGGCTGTACTACGACCGTTACGACGAGAACAAGATGGCCGGCATGGCGGTGCTGGAAGGCGATGTCACCGACAGCACCACCCTCACCCTCGGCTACCAGACCCAGGACAACAACCCGACCGGTTCGACCTGGGGCACCGTGCCGTTCTTCGACAGCCAGGGCAATTTCGCCCATCTGCCGCGCTCGACCAACCTGTCGCCGAAGTGGAGCTACTGGAAGCGCGAGAGCAACACCGCCTTCGCCAACCTGGAGCAGCGTTTCGGCGACAACTGGCTGTTGAAGATCAACACCGCCTACACCCGCGGCAACGTGCAGAACGTGCGCCTGTACGGCACCGGCAACCCGGACCCGGTGACCGGCTCGGGCATCTACCTGCGTGCCGCCGCAGGTGATTCGAAGGACACCCGCCGCAATGTCGATGCTTACCTGACCGGCAGCTTCCCGCTGTTCGGCCGCGACCACGACCTCACGATCGGCGCCCAGTGGTCGGACCTGGAAGGCACCACCAATACCGTGTCGCTGAACTTCCCGGGGGACTGGGCCACCTGCGGGCGTGAGCGCTGCTACTACATCCCCAATGTGTACTCCTGGAACGGCGACATTTCCGAGGTGACCTACACCCGCACCGGCGCACGCCGCGTAGCGAAGACCACGCAGAGCGGCGTCTATCTGGCCACCCGCCTGCACCTGGCCGATCCGCTGTCGTTGATTGCCGGTGCACGCCTGAGCCGCTGGGAAACCCTCACCCGCTCCTACAACGCCACCGGCGCCTATACCGGCACCAGCGGTGCATACAAGGTGAGCGATGAAGTCACTCCGTACCTGGGCCTGGTCTACGAGATCACCCCGAACGTGTCGGCCTATGCCAGCTACACCGAGATCTTCAATCCGCAGAACTACAAGGACCGCAACGAGAACCTGCTGGCGCCGGTGCAGGGCTCGAACCTGGAAGCGGGCATCAAGACGCAGTGGTTTGATGGCCGCCTGACCGCAAATGCCGCTGTGTTCGAGGCCAAGCAGGACAACTACGCGGTGCGTGACATGGGCGTGCCGGAAGGCACGCTGAGCGACGGCAGCTCGGCCTACATCGGCGTGAACGGTACCAAGGCGCGCGGTTGGGAGATGGACGTCAACGGCGAGATCCTGCCGGGCTGGACGGTCAATGCCGGCTACACCCACGTCAAGGTCACCCGCGCCGCCACCGACCTGCTGTACGCCAACCCGCCCAAGGACCTGCTGCAGCTCAACACCCAGCTGCAGCTGCGCGGCGCGCTGGAACGCCTGAGCATCGGCGGGGGCCTGCAGTGGCAGAGCAGGGTGCAGGGCTACAACATCGCCTACCCGCTGGGCGGCACGGTAACGGTGAACCAGCCAGCGTATTCGCTGGTCCAATTCAATGCCAACTACCGAATCAGCGACAACTGGACCGCGACGCTGAGCGTGCGCAACGCGCTGGACAAGACCTACTGGGCGAACCTGGACTACAACAACTTCGGCGAGCCGCGATTCGTATCCGCCAGCCTGCGCTGGAAGTTCTGAGGCAGCCAGGGGTTGCCGGGCTGTGCCCGGCACCTTGTAGCGTCGAGCCATGCTCGACTGCTTTCTTGCTCAGGCACGGCGACGTTGAAGCGAAGAGCAGTCGAGCATGGCTCGACGCTACAGGGACCTCAATCGCCGCAGCTGCCGCCGCCCCCCCCGCCGCCATCACTGCTGCAGTCGGAGCTGCTGTGGCTGTGATGGCTGTGGTTGTCATCTGAGTAGCCACCTGAGCTGTCGTAGCTTGCGCCGCCATCCCCCCGGCTGCCCGAGCCATCGGCCGTAGCCACCGCCATGCACAGGATGGCGCCGACCAGCGGCAGCAGCCAGACCAGCAGCAGCTGCACCGTCCGGCCACCCGCCGACAGTCCATCACGCCTGACGATCACCACGGTGGCCACCACGTTCAGGCCCAGCACCAGCAGGACCAGCAGAAGGGCAACGATCAGCATTCGGCGACTCCATGCCTGGACTGGAGGCATTATGGCCTGCCACCCCGGCAATGGCCCTGCCTGTCATGAAGATGGGACAATGTGGGGGCGCGCCGGCCTGCCCCGTGGCCGCCGGCGCCCCTCGCACCACACGGAAGAAGAAGAACAACAACATGCTGAAAGTCATTTTCGATACCGACCCGGGCGTCGACGACGCCCTGGCCCTGCTTTACCTGCACAAGCACGCCCAGATCGACCTGATCGGTGTCACCACCACCTTCGGCAATGCCTCGGTGGAGTCGACCACGCACAACGCGCTGTACCTGAAGCAGGCCTGGGGCTTCGCCGCCCCGGTAGCGCGCGGTGCCGATGGCCCGCTGCAGCCGGAAGCCACCCCGGAAGCGTGGCCGGTGCACATCCACGGCCACAACGGCCTGGGCAACCACCCGGTGCCGGCCAGCCTGGACGTGGCCGCCGATGCCCGCCCGGCCCATCAGCTGATCATCGATCTGGTCCGCGCCCATCCGGGCGAAGTGACCCTGGTCGCGGTCGGCCGCATGACCAACCTGGCCCTGGCCCTGCAGCAGGCCCCGGACATCGCCGGCCTGGTACGCGGTGTGGTGATCATGGGCGGCGCCTTCCACGTCAACGGCAACATCACCCCGGCCGCCGAGGCCAATATCTGGGGCGATGCCGAAGCCGCCGACGTGGTGTTCACCGCCAGCTGGCCAGTCACCGCGATCGGCCTGGACGTGACCACCCGCGTGGAAATGGACCGTGACGGCCTGGATAAGCTGGCCACCATCGGCGGTGCCGACGCCGAGCTGGTCCGTGCGCTGTCGCAGGATTACGTGGACTTCTACCTGCAGGCCGGCCACAAGGGCATGGTCGTGCATGACTGCTGCGCGTGCATCGCGCTGACCCGCCCGGAACTGTTCCAGTTCGAGCGCGCCAGCGTGCGCGTGGCCACCGACGGCGTCGCCCGCGGCATGACCATTCCCAAGCCGGAAGGCCTGGCATTCGGCCCCAGCGTGTGGGACGGCCACGTGGTGCAGTCGATCGCCATCGGTGTGGATGCGGCCGCGGTACTGGCCGACATCGAGCAGACCCTGAAGGTCTGACCGGCTAGCGCCTGGCCCTGCCCGGGACCGTCTCGGGCAGGGTCCACAGCACCGGCAGCACCAGCACCGCCACCAGCGCGATCATCGCGCCCGGCGCCGCCGCCCAGCCGCTGCGCTCCACCCACCATTGCGCCAGCCATGGCGTTGCCCCGCCGAAGAAGGCAGTGGCCATTGTTACTCCCAGTGCCAGGCCGCTGACCCGGCCTTCACCTGGGAACTGCTCAGCCGTGGCCGGGGCGGCCACCGCGCTTACACCGCCGGCCACGCAGGCCAGCAGCACCGCCGCCAGCACGATGCCCAGCGCCGTCGCCTGTGCCATCCACGCAAACAGGGACAGCGGCAGCAGCGCTGCCAGCACGGTCAGGCCCAACAACACCGGCCGTCGTCCGACCCGGTCCGACAATGCGCCACACAGGGGCGTGATCGCAATCACTGCCACCGCCGCGATCGTCGACAGCCACAGTGCGTCACCCTCATCGTGGCCCTGCGCGTGCAGGAATGCAGGCACATAGGTGATGCCCACGTAGTAGGTGATCGATCCCAGCGCCGAAATCGCGAACGTGCGCGCCACCGCCAACGGATGATGCTGCAGCACATGCCGCAGCGGTGTGGCGGGAATGCTGCCTTCGCGGCGCTGGCGCTCGAACTCCGGCGACTCGTGCATGCCCGAACGCGCAATCAGGATCACCAGCGCAAGCGCAGCGCCGACGAGGAACGGAATCCGCCAGCCCCAGCTGTCCAGCTGCGGTGTGGGCAGCAGCGCGACGGTAAGTGCAGAGATCGCCACCGCCAGCAGTGCGCCCACTTCGCTGGCCGCCGAAGCCAACGACGTAACCAGGCCGCGTCGGCGCGCCGGTGCGCTTTCCAGCAGGTACGCCACCACGCCGGTATATTCGCCGCCCACCGAGAACGCCATCACGCAGCGCAGCACCAGCAGCAGCACGCCGGCCGTGGCGCCTGCGGTGGCCGCAGTCGGCAGCAGCGCGGTGGCCAGCATTGCCGCTGCCATCAACGCCATCGACGCAAGCAACATCCATCGCCGGCCGAGCCGGTCACCCAGGTGACCAAAGCACAGCGCGCCCAGCGGACGCATCAGGTAGGACACGGCGAATCCGGCCAAGGTGACCAGCAGCGCCTGCTCGCCACCGCCGAAGAACACCCGCGACAGCACCGTGGCGAAGTACAGGTACAGGGTGAAGTCGTACCACTCCACCACCGTGGACAGGCCGGCCACCCACATCGAGCGCTGTCGCGCCACAGTCATTGCGTATTCGCCTTCAACAGCCTCGATCCCGGATGTACAGGTTCGGCGCAGCGTGGCATGGACGGGGTGAAATACCGGTCATCGGCTGTCCGCTGCCTGCATGTACTGGGTTTCATGGCCGGTGAAACGTTCGCCGTCAAAGCCGAAGCAGAAGCGCCCCTCCTCGAACACGCGGTAGACCAGCAACGCGCCATCGAGGCAGAACTGCTGCTGGTCCACGCCCGTTTCCAGTGTCCCGTATCCGGTTGCATCACCGTCCTTCCCTGCCGGCCCGGTGAAGGCATCGAACGGCAGTGGCGTCGCCCTGCCTGTGCGGGTATCGACCAGTACCAGCGTGCGCTGGAAGTACTCGGGTCGATCATCGACCTGTACCAGCAGATAGTACTGGTTGAAATTGGGTTTCCGATGCTGGAGGGCATCTTCGATGGCTGCGCGGTGCCGCGCATCGCAGAAGTCGACCGGGCTGTAGCGGTAGCTGCAACCGTCGTGATCGTAGGGCAGGTTCATGCCGGAATAGCTGATGCTTCCCTCGCTGTCCACGTCGTGGCCCAGTTCCGGGGTGCTGCACAGCAGCCACGAACGCTGCGCATCCTCCGGGTCGGCCAGCAGCTTCGGCTCGCGCCCTTCCTCGTAGGCCGCACCACCCGGGAAGTCCTGCCCGAAACGCTGGCGGACGATGGGACGTGCCTTCTCCAGCGGCAGGCCGATCCTGGCCCCACGGAACGAAACGAACGTCATCGTCGGCAGGATCACTTCCTCCACCGGCAGCCCCTTCCATTGCCCCTGCACGCAGAACGTGGCGATCTCGTTCTCCCCGTCTTCCTTGCAGGGTTTCGGTGCGTTCGCCGCCAACCAGGGATGGGCCGGGCGCCCGGTCTGCTGATCGATGTACCAGCCGTCCAGCGCGCAGGTCGGCAAGGCATCCAGTAGTGGAGAGAGGTCTGCTGCGGTGGCCGGGGCGGCAAGCGGTGGGCCCGCTGTGGGTGCCACGGTCGACGCGTCCGGTGTGCGCTGGCAGGCCGCCAGCGCGAGTAGACCGGACAGCAGCGCGACGTGGCGCGGACGCCGGATTGAATGCTGCGTTCCCTGCATTGCGTGTTTCCTGGTTTCGACACTCCCTGCAGATGATCGCCGATCCCGGGGCCGTGCAGGATTGCCGCGGATCCCACATCGGGGTCAGAGCCCTTTGCCACCGGCCAAGGGATCCGACCCCGCCCGTTGCCCCGGCAGCTGCAGTTCCGCCCGCAGGCCGCCACCCTCGCGGTTGTGCAACCGCAGCGAGCCGCCCAGCGACTGCGCCAGCTGCACCGCGATGGCCAGGCCCAGGCCGGTCCCGCCGGTATCGCGATTGCGCGAGCTTTCCAGCCGGTGGAACGGCGCCAGCACTGCCTGCAGCTGGCCCTCGGGAATACCGGGGCCACGGTCGGAAATGCTGATCCACACCCTTCCGGCCTCATCGCGACCCGCCTCGATCTCGGCGGCACCGGCGTAACGCAACGCGTTGTCGACCAGATTGCCGACCACCCGGCGCAGCGGCTGCGGCCAGGTCTGCACGACCAGTCCAGCGGGCGCACCACCAATGACCGGCTTTCCCATGTCCTCGTAATCGCCGACCACACTGGCCAGGAACGCGCCCAGGTCCATCGACACCGGCGCGCCACTGGCGACGTGGCTGCTGCGCGCATAGGCCACGCCCTCACGCACCAGTTGACCCAGGTGGTCGAGGTCGGCCAGCAGCCGCTGCTGGGTGCTGTCTTCAGGCAGGGTCTCCACCCGAAGCTTCATGCGCGTGATGGGGGTCTGCAGGTCATGCGAGATCGCGGCCAGGATCTGCAGGCGCTCACTGACATGGCCACGAATGCGTGCCTGCAGTGCATTGAGTGCAGCCGCCGCGCCGCCCACTTCCGCAGGGCCATCTTCAGGCAGTGCAGGCCCGTCCTTGCCCGGCTGCAGATGCTCCACCGCATGCGACAGCTGCTGCAGCGGGTGCAGGGCCAGGCGCACCGCCAACCACGCGCACACCAGCAGCAGCGCCAGCTGCACCAGCAGCACGGCGGGCAGCCAACGTGCCAGCGGCAGGCCCGACGGAGTGACTTCAATGGTCAAGGGTGTGCCGTCGTGCAGGCGCAATTCCACCTCGAACCGCTCCGGCAGGCGAGCCACCTGGCGCGCCTGCAACGGATAGCGGTGCTGCAGGCTGTCGTCGATGATCGCCGTGACCTGGCGTGCACGGTCGGTCTGCAGCCCTGGTCCGGCCGCGGCCGGGCGCAGCAGGTAACGGTAGGTGCGCCGCTCCAGCCGCGGCACCCAGGCCTCACGCTGCGCCACAGGCAGGTGCTCCAGCAGCGCGACACTCACCGCCACATCCTCGTCGAGGTTGCGCAGCATCATGCTACGGGTGGACTGGTAGCGTTCGAAGAACAGCAGGCCGAAGGACAGCGCGTGGGCCAGGGTGAGTCCGCCCAGCAGGACCAGCAGCAGCCGCGCCGACAGCGTGCGCGGCCAGCGTGGACGGCGTGCGCAGGTGTTCATTCGTCCGGCCCCAGCAACTGCACCGGCACGCTGAACACATAGCCTTCGCTGCGCACGGTCTTGATGTAGGTCGGCTCGCGCGCGTCGTCACCCAGTCGCTGGCGCACGCGGCTGACCAGCAGGTCGATCGAGCGATCAAACAGTTCGGCATCGCGGCCCTGGGTGAGGCTGAGCAGCTGGTCACGACTAAGCACCCGATTGGCGTGGTCGAGGAACACGCGCAACAGGCGGAACTCGGCGCCACTGAGCGGATACGCAGTGTCCTGCGCATCCAGCAGATGGCGCGCGGTGGTGTCCAGGCGCCACTCGCCGAAGGCGAGCTGGCGCCCGGCCTCGCTCACCTGCAGGTTCGGCGGCAGCATCTGCGTGCGGCGGATCACGGCGTTGATGCGCGCCAGCAGTTCGCGCGAGGAAAAGGGCTTGGTCACGTAGTCGTCAGCGCCCATTTCCAGGCCGATGATGCGATCGGTTTCGTCATCGCGGGCGGTCAGCAGCACCACCGGCACCGCACGATGCTTGCCGGCGCGCAGGTTGCGGCACAGGCTCAGGCCGTCCTCGCCCGGCATCATCACGTCCAGCACCACCAGATCCACCGCATGGGTATCCATCAGCGCGCGCATGGCCCGGCCACCGTCGGCCTGGCTCACGCGCAGGCCGTTGCGCTGCAGGTAGTCGGCCAGCATCTGGCGGATCTCGCTGTCATCGTCGACGACCAGGATGTGCGGTACATGGTTCATTGCGTTCTCGATGAAGACGGAGGTCAGGGCCGCGCTGCGCGGCCATGGTAGCGCGGCTCAAGGGCTGGCCAGCAGGCGCTGGATCTCGCTTTCGGTACGTGCGTAGTCGCCCTCGCCGTAATGGCGGTAGACCACCCGCCCCTGCCGGTCGAGCAGGTACAGCGCGGGCCAGAAGCGGTTGCCCCAGGCGTTCCAGATCCGGTACTGGTTGTCCTGCACCACCGGCCAGGTGATATCCAACCGCGCGATGGCCTTGCGCACGTTGCCGGGCAACCCTTCATGGGCGAATTCCGGCGTATGCACGCCGATCACCTTCAGGCCCTGCGGCGCGTAGCGTGCATGCCACTGGTGGACATACGGCGCCACGTTGAGGCAGTTGCTGCAGGTGTAGGTCCAGAACTCGACCAGCACCACCTGTCCCCGCAACTGCTTCAGTGTGAGCGGTGGGCTGTTGTGCCAGGGCCCGCCACCGTCGAACCCGGTGGCGGGAACGGCCTGTGCCGGCCGCGCATCGGCCTCCGGGCTGGGCCATGCCAGCAACAACACCGCTCCGCCCAGCAGGCCCAGCAGCAGCGGCAGTGCGTACCCTCGCAGTGCGGCCATCGCTCAGCCCCCCTGCTCGGCCAGCGGCAGCTCCACCGGCTTCACCCCCGCCGCTTCCAGGATGCTGTCGGCCACCTGCGCCGGATGCGAAAGCAGCGACACATGGCTGCTGCCGATCGATTGCAGCTGAGCACCGATGCGACGTGCGGTCGCGGCCTGCAGCTGTGGCGACAGCATGCGGTCATCACGGCTGAGCACGTACCAGCTCGGCTTGCTGCGCCAGGCCGCCACGTTCACCACCTCGCCCAGCGCGCTGGCCTTCAACGGGACCTGCGTGCTGTACAGCAGTGCGGCCGACTTTTTCATCACGTCCGGGGCGAAGTCCTGGGCGATGGCATCGGCCGGCAAGGTCAGGTAGCCATCCCTCTCCTGCAGCCGGGCCAGGCCCGGCCCAACCGGGAAGCCTTCGCCCTGTTGCGCCGAAGACTGCCCTGCATCCGGTGCGAAGGCCGCCACGTACACCAGCGCCTGCACCTTCGGGTCATTGCCCGCTTCGGTGATGACCGTGCCACCCCAGCTGTGGCCGACCAGCACCACCTTGCCAGGCGCGGCGGCAATCGCGCGGCGGGTGGCCGCCACATCGTCGGCCAGTGAGGTGAGCGGGTTCTGCACCGCCACCGCCGGCACCTTCCAGTCGTGCAGCGTGGTGAGGACCTTGCTCCAGCTGGAGCCATCGGCGAAGGCGCCGTGCACCAGGATGACGGTGGGCGGTGCAGCGGTATCGGCCTGGGTAGCGAAGGCGGGGGCGGCAGCGCCGGCCAGGGCGAGAGCGGCGACAAGCAAGGAGGTACGGATCATGGGTGTCACTCCGGTGTTGGGAGTGGCCATTTCCGCCTGCCGGTGTATCGGCGCTGTTTCTCCGTGGCGCGGGGTTGTACCGGACTGTAGGGCGCAGGCGGGTTTCTACACTGGGATACATTTGCGCGACGGGCCAGGCCGGCTACTACCGGCCGGACATCGTTCCCCGCCCGCGTGCGCACAACGCCCCGGTGTGCATCCACGCATCGTCTTTGTATCGGACTGTACGAAACCCCGGTCGCGGCCACAGTCGCTGACAAAACCCCGGGCAACGGCACACGTTGCCGATACCTGCACCACCTGGAATGGCCTCCATCGACCACTGGCCCGCAGGACACCATCATGATCAGCACCGCCTCTTCCGTGTATACCCCCCGCCTGGACGCCGTCGGCCGCTGGCTGTCGCCATTGGCGCTGCGCACCCTGCTGGCCTGGGAGTTCTTTGAGTCCGGCCGCGAGAAGCTGGGCGGCCAGAACTGGTTCGCCGACCTGGAAGGTCGCTTCCCGTTCCCGTTCTCCACCCTGCCCGCATCGTTGAACTGGCAACTGGCCACCTGGCTGGAACTGGTGGGTGCGGTGATGCTGCTGCTCGGCCTGGCCACGCGCTCGGTGGCCTACGTCTTCTGGGTGTTGACGGTGGTCGCCATCGCCGCCGTGCACTGGCCCGACCAGTGGAACGGCCTGAGTGAACTCTGGCAGGGCTACGCGATCACCGACCAGGGCTACGGCAACTTCAAGCTGCCGCTGCTGTTCCTGGCCATGCTGCTGCCATTGATCCTCAACGGCGGTGGCGCGCTCAGCGTGGACCGGCTGCTGGCCGGCCCACAGCATGCCCCCGTCGGCAATGACGGCCTGGGCTGGGGCGTCAGCCTGATCGCCCTGTTGCTGCCGGTTGCCGCGCTGTTGCCCGGCGTCGGCTTCGGCGGCGCCCTGCTCGGTGGCGTGCTGCTGCTGGGCTACGCGCTGCGCCGTCGTCGCACCGCCTGACCTGCTTCGCCCCTTCCCGCGCTTCTTCCTTTCGTTTCCGTCGCCTTCAGGCGGCGTCCATCCCGCACGCCTGGCGTGCCATCCCCAAGGAGTCACCACCATGTCCGTCTCGACCAAGAACACCCCCTCCTCCCGCCTGCCGCGCATTGGTGCCATCGGCATCGCCCTGGCCGGTGGCCTGCTGCTGGCCGGCCAGGCCGCAGCGATCCAACCGCTGGCGATCAGCGCCGTCGCCATGAGCGCCGCCGCCGAAGGCAAGTGCGGCGAAGGCAAGTGCGGGGCCAACAAGGCCACCACCGGCAAGCCCGCCGGCAAGGCCAAGGTGGCCGAGGGCCAGTGTGGCGAAGGCAAGTGCGGCGACGCCTCGTTTGCCCGCACCGACCGTGACCACGACGGCAAGGTCTCGCGCGCCGAGTTCAACGCGGTGGCCGCCAAGCGTGCCGCCGAGTTCGACCGCATCGACACCGACCACGACGGTTACATCAGCGAGCAGGAAGCGCACGACTACCTGCGCAGCGTCTACACCGCCAACGGCAAGCCGATGCCGAAGGGTCTGTTCTCCCGCGTTGCCGATTGATCGACGTCCAACCGGCGCCGCCTTCAAGGCGGCGCCCTCTCTCTGGAGCATCCGCCATGTCCCTGCCCCTGCCCTCCAATGCCGCCGGTCTTGGCCTGCGCCGTGGCCTGATCGACGAACTGCTGGCAATGCCGGCCGGTGCCATCGACTTCCTCGAAGTGTCCCCTGACAACTGGATCGGCGTCGGCGGTGCACACGGCGCCGCGCTGCGCCAGCTCAGCGAGCGCCACCCCCTGACCTGCCACGGCCTGTCGCTGTCGCTGGGAGGTCCTGATCCGCTGGACCGCACCCTGCTGGCACAGACCCGTGCCTTCCTCGACCTGCACCAGGTGCAGTTGTACAGCGAACACCTGAGCTACTGCGCCGCCGGCGGACATGTCTACGACCTGCTGCCGCTGCCGTTCACCGCCGAAGCCGTACAGCATGTCGCCGGTCGCATCGCCCAGGTGCAGGACATGCTGGGCCGGCGCATCGCCGTGGAGAACATCTCCTACTACGCCGTTGCCGGCGCGGACATGAGCGAGATCGACTTCATCAACGCCGTGCTCGCCGAAGCCGACTGCGACCTGCTGCTGGACGTCAACAACGTCTTCGTCAACGCCTGCAACAACGATTACGACGCTTTCGAATTCCTGGCCCGCGTGCCGTCCCACCGTGTTGCCTCGCTGCATGTGGCCGGCCATTTCGATGAAGGTGATGGCTTCAAGATCGATACCCACGGTGCCCCGGTGAAAGGCGTGGTCTGGGCGCTGTTGCGCGAGGCCTATGCGCGGGTCGGCGTGCGCCCCACGCTGCTCGAACGCGACTTCAACTTTCCGACGCTGGCGGAGTTGCTGACCGAGGTTGCGCGGATCCGCCAGGCGCAGGTCGAGGCACGTTCACCCGGGGTGGCCCATGGCTGAGTCGCTGGCTACCCTGCAACGGCGCTGGGCCGATCATGTGCGCGACCCAGCAATGGCCGCACCCGACGGCGTCGAGGCGGGCAGGCTGGCGGTATACCGCCGCCTGTGCATCGACAGCCTGGACGCCCTGCTGGCCGGCAGCCTGCCGCGCCTGCAACAGCAGTTGGGCACGCCACACTAGCGCGACACAGTGGAGCACTACTACGCCCACCACGCCTGCCAGACCCCGTTGTTCCCACAGATCGCCGGCGAATTCACGGCCTGGCTGGCAGTGCAGGACACGCTGGCACTCCCGGCTTGGGCAGCGGAACTGGCGCACTACGAGAGCACGCTGCAGTCGCTGCACATTGAAGCGCGTGACGCCGGGCAGTCGCTGCACAGCGTTCCCGAGGGCAGCGATGTGCTGGCGGTTTCGCCGCTGGTGCGGGTGCTGGGCTACAAGTCGCCGGTGCACGAGGACGAGGGGCTGGAACCGGTGCCGAGCGCTGCGCCCACGCTGCTGCTGATCCGGCGCCTCGCCGATTTCAGCCTGCAGGTCGAGCAACTGTCGCCGCTGGCCTACGCGCTGCTATCGATCTTTGGTGACGACGGCGCAGCTGTGGAAGCAGCACTCCGGGCGCTGTCCGAGGCACATGGCGTGGCAACGGACGCATTGCGCGCGGCCTGCGCGCCGGTACTGGGCGAGCTGTGTGCGGCGAGCGTGCTGGTTGTGCCGAACGACTGTTGAGGGTGCCGGCCAGCGGCCGGCGCTACCCACTCATCGCCCGGCCAGCGGCCGGTGCTCCCCATTCCTGCTTCGAGGTCTCACCATGCCTGCTTACAACACTTCCTTCCTGCACGGCTGGCGCCTGTTTGTGGCCATGGCCGTGGTCCTGATCGCATTCGCGCTGGCGGCCTTCGCCCTGTATCCCGATGCAGCCGAAGGCAGCCGTGCGGCGATACGGGTCACTGCACGTACATCGTTCCTGCTGTTCCTGGCGGCGTTCACCGCATCGTCGTTCGCCAGTCTTCTGCCCGGCCCATTCACCCGGTTCCTGCTGCGCGAACGGCGCACCGTCGGTTTGTCCTTCGCGTTTTCGCACCTGCTGCATGCCATCGCCATCACCAGTTTCGGCATCCTCAACCCGGCGTTCTGGCCAGCACGATCCGCGCTGGCCAACCTCCCGGGCACGGTGGGCTACATCGCCATCCTGGCGCTGGCCATCACCTCGCATCGGGGGATCGCCCGCCGCATGGGCCCCACCGCTTGGCGTCGCCTGCACCTGACCGGCATGTGGATCATCGCGGCGGTGTTCACCTACTCGTACTTCAAGCGCGTGCCAGGCAACTTCTGGTATGCGGTGCCATCGGCACTGCTGTTCACCGCCTTCGTGGTGCGCTGGATAGCCAAGCGGGCGCAGTCACTGCGGCGCAATGCGCATGCGCGGCCGCCGCTGCGGAGTTCTTGAGGTGGCGGTTACTTGTAGAGCCGAGCCCATGCTCGGCTGCCTCTCTGGTTCAGCCGAGCATGGGCTCGGCTCTACAGAGGGATCCCAGCGCGATAGGCAGCGAACTCACTGCGCAAAGGGACCTCCCCACTTCAGGTCACGGCGCGCGGCGCAATGTCACCAGGGTGATCTCCGACGGCACGCCGATGCGCGCCGGGAAACCGGCCCAGAGGCCCGCACCGTTGCCCACGTACAGCGTCATCCCATCCACGTCATAGCGGCCGGAGACAAAACCGCCATTGGCTCGCTTCACCAGCTGGTCCATGCCGATGATCTGCCCACCGTGAGTGTGCCCGGACAATTGCAGCTTCACGCCGCGCGCCGCCGCCTCGCGTGCATTGCGCGGGCGATGATCGAGCAGGATCACCGGCGCGGACGGATCGGCACCCTCCAGTGCAGCCTGGAGATCCGGCAGCGGCAGGCCGTAGCGTGCCGCCACCGGGTCGGTGACACCGGCGATGGTGAGCGCCGCATCGCCGCGTCGTACCTGCAGATGACTGTTCTCCAGCACCTGCATGTGCAGCGCGCGGAACGCCTGCATCCACTCCTGGTACTGCGCGTAGTACTCGTGGTTGCCGGTAATGGCAACGACACCGTCCGGCGCCCGCAGATCGGCCAGGGGTCGCGCGTCGTCGCGACGGGCCTCGACGCTGCCGTCGATCAGATCACCGGTGATCACGATCAGGTCCGGCTTCAGCGCGTTGCCCTGGTCCACCACCCTGCGCACCCAGTCACCTGTCAGCAGGCGGCTGGCATGGATGTCGGTCAGCTGCAGCACGCGATAGCCGTCGAACGCCGCTGGCAGCCCGGCAATGCTCACCTCGATCTGCCGCGGCTGGGGCACTGCCATGCCCTGGCTGACACCATAACCACTGACCAGCAGGGCCAGCACGCCGGCCGCCGGCCGCAGCTGCGGTGCACGCAGGGCCGATACCATGCGCGGCCAACGCAGCAGGCGCGAAACCAGCAGGCCGGCGTCCAGTACCAGCATCACCAATGCCAGCAGCAGCACCGCCGTGGAGCCGGTGGCCAGCGTGGCGATGGCCAGTTTCGGAATTTCCGGCGACGCCATCGTGCCCCAAAAGGTCGCCACGATGCGCAGCTGCACGGCCACAGCCACCATCAGCAGCGACAGCACGACCTTCAACCCGATGGGCATGCGCAGCGGCCAGAACAGGCGCCAGGCCACATACAGGCCCATCAACAAACCGATCGTACTCAGCACTGCAACCATCCATGACAAAAAGCGGGCCCGCCATGGTGACGGCTGCGGGCCATGTTGTGTAGAGCCGAGCCATGCTCGGCTGCATCCCCGAAGCCCAGCATGGGCTCGGCTCTACAACGGCTGGTCGAGGTGTTCCACCCGCAGGCGGGCAATGCGGCGCTTCTCCATCGCCAGCACGGTGATGCGCACACCCGCCACCTCCACCGCATCGCCGGTGTCCGGCAGCCGGCCCAGCTGCTCCAGCACCAGCCCGGAGATGGTCATGTAGTCGGCACTGCGTGGCAGCGATACGCCGGTCAGCCGCTGCAGGTCGTCCAGGGTCAGCGCACCGTCGGCCTCCCACTGGTCCTCGCCCTGTGCGACCACGCCATAGCGCTCGTCCTGGGTATCGACCAGATCGCCGGCAATCGCCGCCAGCAGATCGTTGGCGGTCACCAGGCCCTCCACGCTGCCGTACTCATCCACCGCCACCGCCAGCGGTACCGGATGCTGGCGGATCAGTTCCAGCGCCTGCAGCGCACTGGCGCTGGACAGCACGTACTGCGGCTCGCGCAGGTTGCCTTCCAGCTGCAGCGGCCTGCCCTGCAGCAGGTCAGCCAGCAGGTCGCGGCTCTGCACCACGCCACGCAGGCTGTCCAGGTCACCATCGCCCACCAGCAGCCGGGTGTGTGGCGAGGCCACCAGGCGGGCCACCACATCCTCCTGGCCCCGCGCCAGGTCGATCCACTGCACATCCGCGCGCACGGTCATTACGCTCGACACCGGACGGTCAGCCAGGCCCAGCACGCTACGGATCATCTCGTGCTCGGCCGGCTGCAGGCGCTCTTCGGCATCTACCGGCTCGTCCACGCCGTCATCGGCATGGCCGTTGGCCGGGCGCGCCCCGAGCATGCGCAGCACCGCATCAGCGGTGCGCTGGCGGAACGGCTGGCGGCGCTCGTTGCGCTCACGATTGAAACGCACCCACTGATTGAACGCCTCGACCAGGATCGAGAAGGCGATCGCCGCGTACAGGTAGCCCTTCGGGATCTTGTAGCCCAGGCCCTCGGCCACCAGGCTGAAACCGATCATCAGCAGGAAGCCCAGGCACAGCACCACCACGGTGGGATGCTTGTTGACGAAGCGGGTCAACGGCTTGCTCGCCAGCAGCATCAGCGCCATCGCGATGGTGACGGCGGCATACATCACGCCCAGGTTGTCGACCATGCCGACCGCGGTGATCACCGAGTCCAGCGAGAACACCGCATCGAGCACCACGATCTGCGCCACCACCATTGCGAAGCTGGCGTAGACCTTCTTGCCGTCTTCGTGGTGCGCGCGGCCTTCCAGCCGTTCGTGCAGCTCCATGGTGCCCTTGAACAGCAGGAACAGGCCACCGCCCAGCAGGATCAGGTCACGCCCGGAGAAGCTGTGCTCGAACAGCGTAAGCAGCGGCGCGGTCAGTTTCATGATCCAGGCCAGCGCCGCCAGCAGCACCAGCCGCATCAGCAGGGCCAGTGCCAGGCCGATCACCCGCGCGCGGTCGCGCTGGTGTGGCGGAAGCTTGTCGGCAAGGATCGCGATGAACACCAGGTTGTCGATGCCGAGCACGATCTCAAGCACGACCAGGGTTGCAAGGCCCATCCATATCGAAGGGTCAGCCAACCATTCCATTTCAGGTCCGTTTCGTCAGTAGGTAAGGGAGAAGAACAAACACTCAGTCTGCGTCCTGCGCCCGCGACGGGTCGTACCCGAGCAGGTCGCCAGGCGTGCATTGCAGCTCCCGGCAGATCGCATCCAGCGTGGAAAAGCGGATGGCGCGCGCCTTGCCGGTCTTCAGGATCGACAGGTTCGCCAGGGTGATGTCGATGCGACCGGCCAGCTCGGACAGGGTCATGCCCCGTTCCTGCAGCACGCGGTCCAGGGTGATGACGATTGCCATCAGATGACACCGTCGAGGTCATCGCGCATCGCCGCGCCCACGGCGAAGACGCGTGCCAGCACGAACAGCATCAGCACCGCCACCAGCCCGGTGATCGACATGCCGCCGCCCACCTCCATCCAGCTGAAGTCCGGGCCCATCCAGGCCGCGTAGGCGCCGATCAGGATCGACAGCAGCTCCATCGCCAGCATCAGCCACGCCATGCGTTGCAGGCGCTGCGCATTGGCGTGGGTGAAGGGCCTTTCGCGCGCCGCCGATTTCAGCAGCCGCAGCAGATGGCGCAGGAACAGCAGGCACAGCACCAGCAGCGCGACGATCACAGCCAGCCCCAGGCAGAAGTGCAGGAACAGGGCGTTGCCGTGCGCAGCAGCGGCAGCGGCATCGTGGACGCTGTCGAGCAGCCAGCGACGGTCGTGCGCGACCAGCGGCACGGCCAGCAGTGCGGCCAGGATGCCCAGCCAGCACATCGCCCGGACGGCCTGGACGGCGGCCTGGGCCAGGGTGAACAAGCCTCGCGCGGGTCTGGCGCGGGCGGGACGAGCGGTCAAGCGGCCTCCGGCATTGGGGCGGCCTCGCCGCCCCGGGGTGTATTTATCGATAAACGATATATCACAACCAGCGTGAAAGGCTGAATCGCGGGCATGGGCAGCCTGCGCGGCGCGGGGCCAGCGTTACCGACTGGGTGCAGCCTGCTCCAGCATTGCTTCGCCCGGCGTCACCGAGGCCATCGCCTGCACGCCGGCCTCGGCCGCCTGCCGCGTGACCAGCCGGAAACGCACCTGCAGCTTGGCCTGCCCGGGCGTGGCCCAGCCGTACTGGATCGCCACCTGGTCCGCCGACAACGGCCCACGGCCTGGCAGCGAGCGCGCCTGCAACGGCGTCGGCGCCGCCTGCACCAACCGGGCGAAGCCCTTCTGCACGACCGCCGCGTCGGCCTTTTCGGCGTAGACCGTGCACGTGCCATCGTCAGCCCAGCTGACTGCATAGCGGCCGCTGGCCAGCGGCACCATCCAGGCCACGCCCGACTGCCCCTGCAGCAACGTTGCCGCCTCGGCAGGCTGCAGCGGTGACAGCCCGTTGGATTCCATCAACGACTGCAACCGCGCTGGCGCGCCGATGTGCTGCATGCAGGCGGTATCGAACAACTCACTGAAAGGGTCCTGCGCTTGTGCGCTGGCCCTGGGTGCACGCGCAGGCTGCGCCGCCGCCAGGGCAGGCAGCAGCGCCAGGATCAGCCAGGAGGCAGGGCGCATTGGAACTCCACGGTACGGAACGCAGCGGGGAGGATGGCAAAGCCCGGGCGTGGCGTGCAACGGCCGCGTTGCCGCCGGCCTCCCCGCACCGGGATCAGGCTGTGATTTCGCCCTCGTCCTCGCCATCCCAGTAGTGGATGCGGCTGGCGCGCACATGGATCAGCACCAGTCCTGGTGTATCCACTCCCTGTTCGAACCACCGCTCCAGGTCCTTCACCCAGTGCTCGCGCATCGTGGCCCGATCGCGCACCAGCGCTGCCCTTCCCTGCACGTGCACGAACAGCGGCGGCTTGCCCAGCAGCGACTTGCTGCCGGAGAAACCCAGTGCGACGGCAGGGTCAGCCTCGATCTCGCGCACCATGTCGGTGTCTTCCATGGTGAAGAACCAGCTGTCACCGTCATAGTCCACGTCACCGTTGTTGCTCATGGGGCGACCGGCAATTTCTCCACCGGCGTGAGTCTGCAGCATCGTGAAATCGATGCCGGCCATTTTCTTGGCAAGTTCTGGGAGGGTGAGCTGGGTCACGGCGCGGTCCTTGATCGGAGGGACGCTCAGCGTCTGCGCAGAGCGGTGACCGGAAAGTGGATGAGCACTTGCGGCTTCTTCACGGGAAACGAGATACGGCGCATGGTCCGTGCGTGACGCACTCCACACCACCATATCCACGTTAAAAGCAGATGGAGGAACGCCCCTGCGAAGCACCACAGCCGGCTAACAGGGGGCTGCCGGAGAATCGCGCAACCCCGTGGCACGACCGGCATGGCAGCCGGCATGCGCGCGGCGACTCCTTCGCAACCGCATGGCCTCCACATGGATCTGTTCGCCTGGCTCGCGTTCGGCTGCTACCTGTTGGTGTTCTTCATTGTCTCGCTGTTTGCTGCGGCCTATCTGAAACGTTCCGACTTCATGCCCTACCACGGGCAGGCGGTGGGTGTGCCGTGGGCGGAGATCGAACCGCGCATGCAGGTGCTGCTGATGGCACTCATCCGCGTGGTCGGCGCCGGGTGGATCGCACTGGCCGGTGCTGGCGTGATGCTGGCCTGCCTGATCTTCTTCGGGGGTCACTTCGCACTGCCGCAGCTGCTGGCGTTCCAACTGTTCTGCCTGGTCGCCACGCTGCCGCCGGTCCTGGTCGCTTCGGGTGTGCGGAGACGCACCGGTGCACGTACACCGGTGCCCGCTGGCGCCGCAGTGGTGCTGCTGTCCGTCATTGGATTCGTACTGGCCCTGTTGTCGCTACCGCGGTGAGTTCCCTTTCTCTCCCCTCCCCCCACGAGGCTCCACGATGAATCCCGAATCGATCTTCTACAGCGTGGTCAACGGTGATCTGCCACCTTCCCAGGCCGGCACCCTGCTCGGCTGGCGCTTCGTCGGCTATGACGATGCACTGCGCCGCATCCAGGTCGAGTTCGACGCCGGGACGGTGCTCACCAACCCGATGGGCAACGTGCAGGGCGGATTCCTGTCAGCGATGCTGGACGACTGCATGGGGCCGGCGATCTACGCCACCCTGCCAGCCAACCGCATCGCGGTCACGGTGGAATCCAAGACCAGTTTCGTCAACCCGGCGCGGCCGGGGCGGATCATCGGCTGGGGCGAAGTCGAGCACAGCAAGGACAGCATCGCCTTCACCCGTGGCTGGCTGACCGACCCGGACGGCAAGGTACTGGCCACCGCCAGCGCCACCTTCCGGGTGGGTGCGCTGCGCTGGCGCGGGTTCTCGGTGCCGCGTCCCATCGCGCGACGGATGATCGCGCGCACGCTGCGCCGCGTGCATGCGCGGATCGGCTGATGCGTGTCCTCAACGTGCGTTGCGGCCGCCGCCGGACACCCGCACGCGGTCGCGGCCCTGCGCCTTGGCCTGGTACATGGCCGCGTCGGCGGCACGCAGCAGGGTGCGCCAGCCCAGCGCATCGGTGCCCCCCTCGGCTACGCCGAAGCTTGCAGTGACCCGCAGCACCTTGCCACCGACCAGGGCGATGTCCAGCCGCTGCAGCGCAACGCGCAGCGACTCAGCCAACTGGCGGCCACCGGCCAGGTCGCCGTCGGCCAGCAGCACCAGGAATTCCTCGCCACCGTAGCGGGCGATGCGGTCGCTGCGGCGCAGGTGGCGCTGCAGCAGCTGCGCCACCTGCACCAGCACCTCGTCACCGGCATCATGCCCGTGGCCGTCGTTGATCGCCTTGAAGCGGTCCACGTCCAGCAGGATCACCACCGCACTGTTGCCGCCGTCGGCATGACGCTGCTGCACCAACTCGTCCAGCGCGCGCCGGTTCAACAGCCCGGTCAGCTCATCGGTGCCGGCCAGCTGGCGCAGCTCGCTGGTCAACGCCGAGCGCTCGCGCGACTTCTCGCGCAGCACTTCGATGGCATCGAACAGGCGCTGCATCTCGGCCAGCGGGTGGGTCACATGCTGCTCCGGGCCGGGCGCTTCCGAGGCGATCTGGATGACCTGCTTCTGCGCCTGCAGCAGCGGCCGCAGGATCTGCAGATGGGCGATGCGCAGCGCCACGCCCAGCACCACCAGCGTGCCCAGCACCGTCGCCACCAGCACCACCAGGCGCGTCGCTTCGCGGTTGCGGGTGCGCTCGAAACGGGCGATGGACACGCTCAGGTAACCATCACGCAGCGCTTCCAGCGACCGCAGGGTCGGTACGTAGCGCGTGGTGAACTCGGCGGCGGTCCACGGCGGCGGTACGCCCCGCCGGCCATCTTCGATCAGCTGTTCGATCATCGGCAGCGATTCGCCGAAGAACTGGCGGCGTGCCATGTCCCAATGCCAGGACAGCGTCGGATCGCTGCGGAACACGGCTTCATGGCTGCCTGCCAGCCGCCACAGCTCCAGCAGGCGGCCTTCGGTCTGCAATGCCGCCCGCACCTGTTCGTCACGCCAGGCCCCCGGTACCGCCACCGGCGCCATCACGTTCGAGGCCAGGCGGCCGCCATGCTCGCGCAGGTCGATCAGCACCTGGCCCTGCATTGCCGGGATCGCCGCTTCGCGGTCGGCACTGACCAGCACGCCGATCTGCGTCGAGGTCAACACGTGCAGGCGATCGACCACGGCGAACATGCTGCTGATCGCGCGCTCCACGTCTTCCACCCGGCGCGCGTCGTGCGGCTGTGCCGCCACCTGGTCCACTGCGGCCCGCGCCGACTGCAGGCGACGTTGCACGTCGGCCAACAGCCCATGTTCGCCGACCACGCCGGGATCGGCCTTGAACACGGTGTCCAGTTGCAGCAGGGCGGTGTCGACCCGCTTGCGCGCAACCGCCAGCTGCGCGGCCAGCCGGGCCTGTTCGGCCGCATCGGCCGTATTGGCTCCCAGCAGGCTGTTGGCGGGGCCGCGCTCGGCCGACACCCGGTTGGCCAGGTCGAAGGTCTGCTGCAGCCGGCGCAGGCTGACCAGGTTGTCCTCGGCGGCGGTGAAGCGCAGCGTGCCCTGCACCAGTGCGATGGCCATCAGCGGCAGCGTACAGACTACGAACAACCCGGCCAGGATCCAGACCCAGGTCCGCAATCCGATGGGCGACGCCTTGCGGGCCATGCACATTTCCCCTGTCGTGCGGAACACTGTAGCGGCCGCCTGCACAGGCGCCAAGCCGCTGACGGGCCAACCGTGGCCGTGGGTACACCGTGCGCGCCGCGAACGCACCGACAAGGCCGCGCGGACGCTCGAATCGGGACAAATACGTCATGCCCCGCCGCGTCAGATCCAGCGCTGGTCGACCAGTTCGCGCTTCACGTAGGCATAGAACACCGGCGCGGCGACCAGGCCCGGCAGGCCGAAGGCCGCCTCCATCACCAGCATGGCCAGCAGCAGCTCCCAGGCCCGCGCCTGGATTTCGCCACCCACAATGCGCGCGTTGAGGAAGTACTCCAGCTTGTGGATCACGATCAGGTACAGCAGCGCCGCCACCGCCACATAGAACGAGACCGACAGTGCAACGATGGTGATGATCGTGTTGGAGATGATGTTGCCCACCACCGGCAGCAGGCCGGCCAGGAAAGTGATCAGCACCAGGGTCTTGGACAGCGGCAGGTGCACGCCGAACAACGGCAGCACGCCCAGCAGGAAGATCGCGGTGAACACGGTGTTGAGCAGCGAGATCTTCACCTGCGCGAACACCACCTGACGGAACGCGGTGGCCAGGCGGCTGGTGCGCCCGACCAGCTCCTGCGCCAGCGGACCCATCTTCGGCAGCGGCAGTTCGTCATACAGTGCGATCATCGCACCCAGCACCATGCCGATCAGTACGCGCACACCCACCTGGACCACCGAGGTACCGGCCACGCCCAGCTGGCGCTGATGCTCGGCGGCCCAGTCGTTCAGCGCCGCGCGCAGCGCTGGCATGTCTTCGGGAATGTAGGGTTGCAGCAGCGCCGGCACCTGGTGCCGCGAGGTGTTGAGGATCTCCATCAGGCGCGCCAGCAAAGCGTCCGGGCCACCGGTCTCGTTGCGGAAGAACGAGGCCACGCCGATCCCCGCCAGCACCAGCGCGCTGATGATGATCGCCGACAGCACGATCACTGCGATCGCCCGTGCGCGTCCCGGCGGCAGCCTGCCTTCCACGGTGGAGGCCAGCACGTGGGTCAGCTGGAACACCAGCAGGCCGGACAGCAGGGTGACCACCAGGCCCAGTTTCAGCGCCAGCCACATGCCCAGCAGCATCATCAGCCATGCCGCGATCCTTGGGATGGGGGGCTTGGGCTGGGCAACGAGAGCGTCTTGCATGGGAGCGCGTCCGGGCGGGGTGGCCCATGGTAGAGGATTGGCGTGCTGATTCCGCGTGCAGGATGAATGGGCATTTCATCCGCGTTCGGCGGCAGCCGTGCCGTCCCCACGCGCGCTCACTCGCCGTAGCTGGCGGTGTTCTTGCCCTGGCGCTTGGCGTGGTACAGCGCGCGGTCGGCCAGTGCCAACCAGTCCTCGACACTGCCGCCACGCGGCGTGGCCGCAATGCCGATACTGACGCTGAATTCCACCCCCGGCGTGGCCTGCCGCGCGGCCTCGAGCAGGTGCAGGCGCACCCGCTCGGCCACCTGCATCGCGTCGACGGGCGCGCAGTCGCGCAGCAGCACGACGAACTCATCGCCCCCCAGCCGCGCGGGCGTATCACCTGGGCGGGCAACGGTGCGCAATGTCGCCGCGATATGCCGCAGCACCTCGTCACCGGCGCGGTGGCCGTGCGAGTCATTGATGCGCTTGAAGTCGTCCACATCGAGCATCAGCAGGCAGGCAAAGCCGCCCTGGCCCTGTGCCCGGTCCAGCGCCTGCTGCGCACGCAGGATCAGGAAGCCGCGGTTGGCCAGCTCGACCAGCGGGTCCATCCGGCTGAGACGCTGCAGCTGGCGGTTCTGCGATTTGACCCGGCGCGCCAGCTGCCAGCTGAGAATGCTCAGGCCGATGCCATACACGAACAGGAACGGGACACTCAGCATGATCGTGCGCTGCGAGGTGACCGGCTGGTAAGGGAAGCCGAGCGCCCACCAGGTGAGCGCGAAGCCCACCAGCAGGGCCAGCGTGGCGCGCATCGCCAGGCGAACGCCACCGGCAGCGATCTTGTCGGCCACCAGCAGTGCGGCAAACAGTGCACTGGGCACTACGCTCAATGCCATGAAGGCGATCCAGCCACCGCCGAACAAGGAGTCGGCCACCATGCAGCGGAACTGGACGAGCGCGGGCTGGCCGGAGCGCTGGGTCAGCATCAATGCCAGCGCAGGCCACGCCAGCGCGTTGAGCAGCAGCAGGGCCCATGCCAGCGGCCCATCGTGGCGCTCGAGGATGATCGAAGCGATGGGGATCGCCCCCAGCCCATTGCCGACGAAACGCATCCAGCCGATGCGACGTGCCGCGCCAATGCCTTCGACCGCGCCTTCCGCCGAATCGGTAAAGAATGGCATTGCCCCCCCCCTGCGCGATCGCACCCGCTGCTACGGCCCTTGCCGGGCTGCCTGCGATGAGTCTGACAGCTTTGCGTCAATTCGGGATCAAGGTCGCGGGACGACGCGCGGGCCGATCGCCCCGCTCCGGCTGCTCTGCCTCGCCTCCGCTACCGCCGAGGCGCCGCTGTCGAACCGCGCAGCATGAAGCTGAACTCCAGCGTCTGCTGAAGCGGTACATCGACCTGTTCAATGATGGCGAGCAGCAGGTTGACCGCGCGCTCGCCGATTTCACGCATCGGCTGCTGGATGGTCGTCAGCGGCGGGGTGAGGTAACGCGACGAGGCCAGGTCGTCGAAGCCGACGATGGAGAGCGCTTCCGGAACGCGGATGCCCCGGTCGCGACAGGCCGCCAGTGCCCCCAGTGCCATCTGGTCGCTGAAGCAGAACACCGCGGTCGGCACGGGCGTGCCGTCCAGCAGCGCCATCACCGCCGCATGCCCGGACTCAACGGAAAAGTCCCCGGGCACGATGCTCAGCTGGCGCAGGCGACCCCGCGCCTTGCCGGCGGCCCGGACCCCTTCCAGCCGCTGCTGGTGCAGGGGGTTGTCAGGTGGCCCGCCGACCACGGCGATCCGTTCGTGCCCCAGGCCGTACAGGTGCTCCATCACCGCGCGTGCGGCGGCCGCGTTGTCGATATGGACGCTGGGGATGCCCAGTGCGGGGTCGAACTCGCATCCATTGACCACCGGCGCAGCTGCGCCGCGCTGCTCGACGATCTCGCGCGCGGTCGGTGGCAGGCGATGGCCAAGCACGATCATGCCGTCTGCCTCGTTGCGCCGGAGCATCTGCGCGTAGCGCTCCTCACGATCGGGTTGATGCTGGGTATCGCCCAGCAGAACCGCGTAACCGACCGCCTGCGCGGCCTCCTCCGCACCCTGCAGGATCTGTGCGAAGAACGGATTGGCGATGTCCGGGACGGTAACCAGGATCTTGCCGCTGCGCTGGGTCTTGAGCGTGCGGGCCACCGTGTTGGGCACATAGCCCAATGCGGCGGCGGCCTGCTCGATGCGCGCACGGGTGGCCGGCAGCACCTTGTCCGGCCGGGAAAGCGCCCGTGACACCGTGCCTGCGGAGACGCCGACGTGCCTGGCGATGTCGTAGATGGTGGCCATGGCGTTAGTTCTCCTGTCCGCTGTGCAGTGCACAACAGGTCCTGCGTGCGCCCCTGCTAGGATAATGCAATCGATTGCATCGAGGGCGAATCACGTTGAAGACGCTCAAGGGTCCAGCGCTGTTCCTGGCGCAGTTCATCGGCGACACAGCTCCTTTTGATCGGCTGGACACGCTGGCCGGATGGGCCGCGGGTCTGGGCTATTCTGGCGTACAAGTTCCCACCTCCGCGCCCCACCTGTTCGATCTGGCCGCGGCGGCACGCAGCCAGGCGTACTGCGACGATGTTGCCGGCATGCTGGCCGGGCACGGCCTGCAGATCACCGAACTGTCGACCCACCTGCAGGGGCAGCTGGTCGCGGTCCATCCCGCCTACGACAGCCTGTTCGACGGATTCGCACCCGCCGATGTGCGCGGCAACCCGCCCGCGCGCCAGGCCTGGGCCGTGGAGCAGCTGCGGCTCGCCGCGCAGGCCAGCCAGCGCCTGGGGCTGACCGCGCACGCCACCTTCTCCGGTGCACTGGCCTGGCCCTACTTCTATCCGTGGCCGCAGCGCCCGCCGGGCCTGGTGGAAGAAGCCTTCGCCGAACTGGGCCGTCGCTGGCGCCCGATCCTGGATGTGTTCGACGCCTGCGGCGTGGACCTGTGCTTCGAACTCCACCCCGGCGAGGACCTGCACGACGGCGCGACCTTCGAGCGCTTCCTCGATGAGGTCGACCATCATCCCCGCGCGAAGATCCTGTACGACCCCAGCCACCTGCTGCTACAGCAGATGGACTACCTCGGCTTCATCGACCGCTACCACGCCCGCATCGGCATCTTCCACGTCAAGGACGCGGAGTATCGCCCCAGCGCGCGCAGCGGCGTGTATGGCGGCTACCAGGACTGGATCGATCGTCCGGGCCGGTTCCGCTCACCCGGTGACGGCCAGATCGACTTCAAGGCGATCTTCTCGAAGTTCGCCCAGTACGACTTCCCCGGCTGGGCGGTGCTGGAATGGGAGTGCTGCCTGAAACACCCGGAGGACGGCGCGCGCGAGGGTGCCGCCTTCATCCGCGATCACATCATCCATGTGACCGAACGCGCCTTCGACGACTTTGCCGGGAGCGATACGGACGTTGGATCACTGCGCCGCATGCTGGGAATCTGAGCCACGACCGCCCCGGGAGGGCAAGCCATGACGCACGCCATGTCGCGCCTGGGCGCGATGATGTTTCTGCAGTTCTTCATCTGGGGGGCGTGGTTCGTCACCCTGGGTACCTACCTGGTACAGGGCCCGCTGCAGGCCAGCGCAAGCCAGGTGGCAACGGCGTTCCTCAGCCAGTCCATCGGCGCCATCGTGGCGCCATTCCTGGTCGGCCTGATCGCAGACCGCTACTTCGCGGCGCAGCGCATCCTGGCGATACTGCACCTGGCCGGCGCGGTGCTGATGTGGCTGGCGTCCACCGCCACCAGCTTCAGCATGTTCTCCGCCTGCGTGATGGGCTACATGCTGCTGTTCATGCCGACGCTGGCACTGGCCAACAGCGTCGCCATGCGGCACATGCAATCGCCGGAGAAGCAGTTCCCGCTGGTACGCGTGGCCGGCAGCATCGGCTGGATCATCGCCGGGGTGCTGATCGGCTGGCTGGGCTGGGAACAGGCGCACCGGCTTGAACTGACCTTCCGCATGGCCGCATTGGCATCGCTGGTGCTGGGCCTGTATGCGTTCACCCTGCCGCACACGCCGCCGCTGGCGCAGCAGCGCGATGCCGGGCTGGGACAGATCCTGGGGCTGGATTCATTGCGGTTGCTTAAGTCGCGCGCCTACCTGGTGTTCTTCCTGGCTTCCATCGCCATCTGCATCCCGCTGTCGTTCTACTACAACTTCACCAATCCGTATCTCAACGACCTCGGTGTGCACGGCGCCGCCGGACTGCAGTCGCTGGGCCAGGTCTCCGAAGTGCTGCTGATGCTGGCCATGCCGTTCCTGTTCGTGCGGCTGGGGGTGAAGACCATGCTGGCGGTCGGCATGGCGGCCTGGGTCGTGCGCTACGCGCTGTTCGCCTTCGGCGATGCGGGCAGTGGCTTCTCCCTGCTTGTGATCGGCATCGTACTGCATGGCATCTGCTACGACTTCTTCTTCGTCACCGGCCAGATCTACACCGATGCCCACGCCGGCCCCGCCGCGCGCAGCAGCGCGCAGGGCTTCATCACCCTGGCCACCTATGGCGTGGGCATGCTGATCGGCACCTTCCTGTCCGGCGCGGTAGTGGAGCACTTCACCACTGCAGCGGGCCCGGACTGGCAGCAGATCTGGTTGTTCCCGGCCGGCGTCGCACTGGTCGTGCTGATCGCCTTCCTGCTGCTGTTCCGCGACCGCCCGGTAGCTGCGGCCGCGTCGTCCACCCCCTGAGGAGACCGGCCGATGCCCCCGCTTGGAATCGCCATCGTTGGTACCGGCATGATCGGTGCGGTGCATCGCCGCGCGGCACTGCTGGCTGGCGCCGAGGTGCGCGGCGTGGCCGCCTCGTCGCCGCAGCGCGCGCGCGAGGTGGCGCACGCGTGGAATGTCCCGCGCGCCTATCGCGATATCGAGGACGTCGTCGCTGATCCCCAGGTACAGGTCGTGCACATCTGCACGCCCAATCATCTGCACCGCACGATGGCGCAGGCCGCACTGGAAGCCGGCAAGCACGTGATCTGCGAGAAACCGTTGGCGACGACGCTGGACGATGCGCAGGCGCTGGCGGCGCTGGCCGCCTCGACCGGATTGGTCGCCACCGTCCCCTTCGTCTACCGCTACCACCCGGTGGTCCGCGAGGCACGTGCACGCATCGCGCAGGGCGACCTGGGGCCACTGCACCTGATCCATGGCAGCTACCTGCAGGACTGGCTGCTGGACCCGGCCAGCAACAACTGGCGGGTTGACCCGGCACTGGGTGGTACATCGCGCGTGTTCGCTGACATTGGATCGCACTGGTGCGACCTGGTTGAATGGGTCAGCGGCGAGTGCTTCGCCGAAGTGAACGCGGCGTTTGCCACGGTGATCGCCGAACGCAGCGCAACCACCTCCCAGAGCTTCAGCACGCCGGCGACAGACAGCGCAAAGCAAGCGGTCGAGAGCGAGGACGTGGCCGCAGCGATGTTCAGGACCGGCGCGGGCACGCTGGCGTCATTGACGGTCAGCCAGGTCTCGGCCGGACGCCACAACCGGCTCTGGTTCGAGATCGACGGCGCCAACGCCAGCGTGGCGTTCAACCAGGAGGATGCCGAGCGGCTGTGGATCGGCCTCCCCGAACAGCGCGAGGAAATCTTCGTGCGCGGCCCGGGCGCCGGCAGCGCCGAACAACGCCGGTTGTCGCCGCTGCCAGCGGGGCACGCGCAGGGCTACGGGCAGTGCTTCGAAGCGTTCGTGGCCGACACGTATCGCGCCATTGAAGGCGAGCGGCCGCAGGGCCTGCCCACCTTCGAAGACGGCCTGCGCTCGGCGCGGATCGTTGATCGTGTCATTGCATCGGCCAGGTCACGCACCTGGACCGCCATCGGTTGAATCCCGGGAGGATCTGTTGATGAACGTCCCTGTCCGTAGAACTGCAACCCTCGTCCTGCTGCTGCTCGCAGTCCTGCCCGCCTTCGCAGGAAACACAGCCGGTGCGCAGAAGCCCATCGCCGTGCAGATGTACACGCTGCGCAATGCCGGGCCGCTCGACCAGCAGCTGAAGATCGTCCACGACGCGGGTGTGCGTGCGGTGGAGACCGTCGGTACGCAGAATGCAAGCGCTGTGGAACTGAAACAATTGCTGGACCGTTACTCGATCAAAGCGGTTTCGTCGCACGTTCAGCTGGCCGAGCTGCGCGACAACCTGGATGCCGTGGTGGCCTTCAACCGCTCGATTGGCAACAGCACGCTGGTGGTGCCCTACCTGGACCAGAAGGACCGCCCGCACGATGCCGCCGGCTGGACCGCATTGGGACGGGAGCTGGGCCGGATTGCCAGGCAGGTGCGCGGCAAGGGGATGCAGCTGGCCTACCACAACCACGACTTCGAGCTGGTCGACTTCAATGGCAGAACCGGACTGGAGCTGCTGTTCGACGCCGCCGGCCCCGAGCTGCAGACCGAACTGGACCTGGCCTGGGTCGCGCGCGCGGGCCTGGACCCGGTCGTGATGCTTGGCAAGTTCCGCGGCCACGTATTTGCGGTACACGCCAAGGACAATGCGCCCAAGGGCCAGGCCGAAGACGAAGGTGGATTCGCTGCGGTCGGCCAGGGCGTGCTGGACTGGAACGCGATCCTGCCAGCCGCCGCCAACGCTGGCGTGCAGTGGTACATCGTGGAACACGACCAGCCACGCGACCCTGCCAAGGTCATCCAGGCCGGCGCGGACTACCTGCGTGAACACCTGACTACCAACCCGCCCACCCGCGCCCACCGCTGACGCATCAAGGAGCCCCACATGAAAATGATCCTGGCAGTGGCCGTGGCCCTGGGCGGCATGAACGTTGCGACGGCAGCGTGGGCCAAGGACGACCCGGCCGCAGGTGCGAAACTCTACGCCCAGCACTGCACTGCCTGCCACGGTGCTGAACGCACCGGTGTACCACCGACGTTCCCGGCGCTCACCGATGTCGGCAAGCGGCTGCAGCCCGCCCAGGTCAAGGACAGGATCAGGAAGGGCGGCGGCCTGATGCCACCCTTCCCGCAGCTGTCACAGCAGGAGATCGATGACATCGCCAGCTACCTGGCGAAGTAGCCGGTGAGCGCTACAGCTCGCGCACCCAGATGTTGCGGTAGCTGACCTTGGAGTCATGTTCCTGCAGATACAGCGGCGCGCACCCATGCGGTGCGTACGAAGGCGCACCGATGTATTCGGTCCTGCCCGCCAGCACGGTGTCGTCCTGTACCAGCACGCCGTTGTGCAGCACGGTGATCCGTGCGGGCGACGTCAGGCCGCCGCCCGGCGAGAAGCGCGGGGCCTTCCAGATGATGTCGTAGACCTGCCACTGGCCCGGTGCGCGCGAGGCGTTCACCCGTGGCATGGCCTGCTTGTAGATGGAACCCGCCTGGCCATTGGCATAGGTCGGGTTGTGGTAACTGTCGAGCACCTGCAGTTCATACAGTTCCTGCAGGAAGATCCCGCTGTTGCCCCGGTTCTGGCCGTCGAAGCCCTTCGTTTCGGTGGGCGTGCGCCACTCGACATGCAGCTGGACATCGCAGAAGCGTTGCCGGGTGCGGATGCCCTTGCTGCCCGGAACGACAGTCATGGCGCCATCGGCCACCTCCCAGGGCACGCTGCCACCCTGCTCCGCCTCCCACGCGGAGACATCCTTGCCATCGAACAGCACGATCGCATCGGACGGTGCCTTGCCAGGTGGCGTTGCCACGGTCGCGGGCACAGGACTCCACACTTCGGTCTTCTTCGGGTCACGCACAGCGTCGGCATTGTCCTGTGCGAACGCAGATGCAGCGGCCAGCAGGCCGGCGGTGATCAACGCAGGGCGGATCATCAGGTTGGTGTCCATCAGCTGGTCCCCCAGGCAGGTGTGCCGGGGACATAGGCGAGGTCACCGTCGTAGCGCCCCGGCACGGCGACATACTGCAGCACCCCGGTCGCACCGACCTTGGAGGTGAAGAAGCCGAAGATGGCCAGCTGCTTGATCATCGTGAAGTAATGCGGCATGGCTTCGCCCTCTTCGGGCGTTCCGGTCTCGGTCACGTCTGCATTGCGCGCCTTGGCTTCGGCATCCAGTGTACGCAGCAACCCGGTGCGCGCCTCCGGCGTGAGCGACACGAAGCGGCCACCGGCGCGCTTGTCGATGTCCGCCAGCCCGGCGCGGAACACCGCCTGCTGCCTGGCGGTGTAGCAGTCGCTGACGAACGTCGCCATGAACGCACCGGCGCCCGCGTCCTTCGCCCCGGGTGTCCGGGTCCGCGGCAGGATGGTTTCGGCAATCTCGTCCAGCGTGCCGATTTCGGCATCGGAGAACGCGGCCATCATCCCGGCCGCTGGTGCTTTGCCATGCACCAGCGCTGGCAGGCCAACCATCGCCGCACCGGTGGCGGCGACGATCATCTTCAGCAGTTCGCGGCGATCCATCACAGGTTCCCCGCTTTCAGTTCGCGTACCGCGTGGTCGGCCGCGCGCGCGGTCAGCGCCATGTAGGTCAGCGACGGATTCACGCAGGCGCTGGAGGTCATGCAGGCACCGTCGGTGACGTACACATTGGGCGCATCCCACACCTGGTTGTGCGC
Organism: Stenotrophomonas sp. YJH_SMC_53; assembly: GCF_059369995.1. Taxonomy (NCBI): domain Bacteria; kingdom Pseudomonadati; phylum Pseudomonadota; class Gammaproteobacteria; order Lysobacterales; family Lysobacteraceae; genus Stenotrophomonas; species Stenotrophomonas sp. YJH_SMC_53. The sequence goes on from NZ_JCAFTF010000004.1 coordinate 136,384, forward strand.
GTTCAACACCGAGCTCTTCCGGTCACGTCCCATACGCGCAGTCCCCATCTCATGGATGCCCTTGCCCGGGGCATAGTCGTTGTCGTGCATCTTCACGTCCTTGACCCCGGCCGCCTCCAGCATCTCGGCGGCGTCAGCGGCCATGTCCTTGCGCATCGCCAGTTCGTTGGCGCGCATGGACACATCCATCGCCAGCACCGGCAGCCCCCACTTGTCCTTACGGTCGCGGTCCAGGTGGATCGTGTTGTCGTGGTGCGGCAGCATCTCACCGAACCCGGTCATGCCGATGCGCCAGTCACCCGGCACGGTCAGCGCCTCCTTCAGGTCGGCACCGATGTTCAGCTCGGCGATCTCGCGCGACCAGCCGGTGCGGCTGGCACCGCCCTGGTAGCCGAATCCGCGCAGGTAGCCACGCTTGTCGGCGGCGACATTGCGGAACCGCGGAATGTAGAAGCCGCACGGACGGCGGCCGAAGTAGTACTTGTCTTCGTAGCCCTCGACCCGGCCCGAGGCGCCCGCACCGAAATGATGGTCCATCACGTTGTGCCCCAGCTCGCCCGACGAAGAGCCCAGCCCGCCTTCCCACACATCGGTGGCCGAGTTCATCAGCAGCCAGGTCGAGTTGAAGGACGATGCGTTGAGGAAGATGACCTTGGCCGTGTACTGATAGGTCTGCCCGGTCTCGGCGTCGATCACCTCCACGCCACGCGCACGCTTGCGATCCTTGTCGTAGAGCACTTCCTTGACGATCGAGAACGGCCGCAGGGTCAGGTTGCCGGTCTTCATCGCCGCCGGCAGCGTCGCCGACTGGGTGGAGAAGTAGGCACCAAAGGGACAGCCCAGAATGCACTTGTTTCGATACTGGCAGTTCACGCGCCCCTGCTCGGGCATCGGCTGGGTGATGTTGGCAGTGCGCGAGTGGATCATGTGCCGCGTGCCACCAAAGGCCTTCTTGATCCGTGCGGCCACGTCCTTCTCGACGATGTTCAACGGAACCGGCGGCAGGAACTCACCATCCGGCAGCACGTCCAGTCCCTCGCGCGTGCCGGCGATGCCGGCGAACTTTTCCACATGGTCATACCACGGCGCGATGTCGGCGTAGCGTATCGGCCAGTCGGTGGCGATGCCGTCCTTGAGGTTGGCTTCGAAGTCCAGGTCGGAAAACCGATAGCTCTGCCGGCCCCACATCAGCGAGCGCCCACCGACGTGGTAGCCACGGAACCAGTCGAAACGCTTGGTTTCGATGTAGGGTGAGTCCTGCTCGTTGGCCCACATTCCTTCCAGGTTCTCGGCGAGGCCGTAGTCGCGCATCAGCACCGGAAAAGCGGCCTTCATCGCCTGCGTTGGCCGATTGCGGTGCGGGAAGTCCCACGCTTCCTTCATCGCATTGACGTAGTCCTTGACGTGCTCGATGTTGCGTCCTCGTTCCAGCATCAGGACCTTCAGGCCCTTCTCGGTCAGCTCTTTTGCCGCCCAACCGCCACTGATTCCCGAGCCAACAACGATGGCGTCGTAGTGATTATCTGCCATGGGTCTCTCACCTGGGTGGATATCGTTTCAGACGTCGCAGAGGCGGATCGCCTCGCGCAATGAGGCAACGGGATCGGGCGCGGCAGGCATGAACTCCTGCGCCAGATACCCCTTGAAACCGGTGTCGCGGATCGCGCGACAGATGGCCGGATAGTTCAGCTCCTGCCGGTCTCCGATCTCGTTCCGGCCGGGCACGCCTGCGGTGTGGTAGTGCTTGAAACAGGCATGGTGTTTTCCGATGGTGGCGATGATGTCGCCCTCCATGATCTGCATGTGGTAGATGTCGTAGAGCAGGCCGAAATTGTCCGAGCCGAGCCGCTGGCACAGCTCCACGCCCCATGCGGAGTGGTCGCACAGGTAGTCGCGATGGTCGACCCTGGAGTTCAGCAGTTCCATCACCAGCACGACGCCGCGCTTCTCGGCATGCCCGAGGACGCGCTTGAGGCCGGCCTCGGCATTGGCCATGCCGTCGTGGGGGTCCATGCCATTGCGGTTGCCGGAGAAGCAGATGAGATTGCGATAGCCGGCATCGGCGACCAGGTCGATGTGCCGCGTGTAGCGCTCCACCAGCGGGTCGTGGAACTCACGGCCGGCAAAGCCCTTGGTCAGGCCCAGCTCCGCACCGTTGCACATCGAGCTGTAGACGCCGTGGGCTTTCAGCGTGGGCCAGTCATCCGGGCCGGCCAGGTCGATGGCGGCGAAGCCGATGTCCTTCACCGTCGTGCAGAGCTGGGCGACCGACAGCTGCGGGAAGGTCCAGCGGGCGACGGAATGCTTCAGGTTGCCCTTGAGCGCTGCGGTGGCGGCGAATGCAGGCAACGCTCCCGCAGTACCCAGGGCTACGCCTCCAGCAACCGCCATGCGCAACGCATCACGCCGCGTGAGCCCCGTGGCCGGAGCCGGTCTGATCGAATGGACGGACATCCACCTGCCGGCCTCCCAACCGGTATCAAACGCAACGATTCACTGCAATGCAATCGATTGCACCATAGGGGAGGAAATTGTCTGTTTGCAAGTCGCGGTGCACGAAAACTGATGCTGCGAAGCACAACTCCGCAGGAATCGCGGACAAAGAAAAGCCCCGCATGAGCGGGGCTTTCTTTTCTGCTGCAGGCGAGCGTCCGATCAGAACAGTTGTGACTACCAAACGTGTAAACAAATCCTCGCTGGTCAAGCAAGGTAGGCGTTCTGTTCGATTGAGCCTGTTCTAACGTAAACATCTGCACTCGTCAGGTGCACCCGTCAGTCAAGAGCATCGACACGGCCCGGCAGGCGCGCGCCAGGGATGTCCCCGCCTTCAAGCCATTCCTTTACTTCATCCAGGCCCAAGAACTTCGCCATCCTCATCATCCAAACCAAGGCAACGCCTGCCTTGGGCGAATCAAAAACAAAGTTCTCGCGCAAAAGCTTGAGAAATTCATCGAAGATAACGCTGCCAGCCACGCACGGCTGGGAGAGCAACCTCATCAAGGCGCAGAGCTCGTGACGTCGAGCGAAAGTAATCGATCAAACCAAGGCTTCGCGATTAGCAAACGCGTCAGCTATTCGTCTTCGTCACCTGCAGCCTCAACGCTATCGTTGATGAACTGAAGGGCCCTGCGATGTTCTTCGAGGACTGTGTCATGGGCGGGCATACCAAGACAAGCAATCTTGGAGAAGGCATGAATGACCTCCTTAGCTTCCTCATATCGTTTCAGCCGAAGCAGGCTGTCCACGAGTCCAGACGCGACCAACACATCGCGAGGACGAAGCTTCTCAAGCGCACGAAGCGCCCAGAGGGACAACTCCGCGTCATCGCTCCGAAAACCAATCCCAACAAGAAACAACCACGCGACCTCACAAGCGGGATCGCGCTTTACAAGATCCAAAAGGTGGTGACGCGCGGCATTGTCGTCACCCGCCTCAAGCATACTGGTAATTTTATCAATATCCATCAAGGTCGCTCTGCTTCATTAACTTCTGGCACCGATAGGGAACGCACCCAAGCATACAGCGTGCCAAGTTCCCACCCCAGAGACCCGGCTGGTTGAAATCATCTTTAGCGCGAGTGCAGGTAGTCTTACAGCCCTGGATATAGCTTTGGCGGTCAGCAACGAAGTCGTCGTCATCTCCGTCGGCACACGCAGATTTGATCAATGCAACAGCCATCTGCGACGCTGGACTATTCGGATTCAGAATACCTTGGCCCAACTCCCAGCATCTCCCCTGCCTTAAGGGCATTCCGAAGGCTATCGCTGTTGATCATTGGGCCAAAGTCCCAGTTGCCGTTCGGATTGCGGAGGTCGCCTCCATTGTACGCCCCAACAGCACCCGGGGCGCCCGTGACCACGGGGGGCGGGGGCAGCAAAGGAATTGCCTGCATCCCATCGGGATCAACTGATGCGAGCGGGTTGCCCTTCACGTAAGAACCGAGGCAGAAGCCGACAACGCTTGAAAGGCAGATCCGCCATCCGGGACGTGCCCATCGCACAGCAACTCATTGACGCTGACTTCCTGGACTTCGTGGAAGACATTCGACAATGCGGCCATCCTCGGCTTTTCCTCACCTCTCGGCGGGTGTCAACCGCAAAACGGGCGACTCAAACGCTCGCTACAGCCAAGCGGCACTCAACCAGTTCAGCACCTACATGAAGCGTCTGGGCTTCAGAAAGGGTGTTGGGTTTCATGCATTCCGCCACACCATCGCCACGGAACTTCATCACCAGGACATCCCGGAAGAGGTCATCGCACTGATCACCGGGCACTCGCCCAACAAGCGTGTCGCCGTCTTGCACGAGGCCTACTTCCACAAAAAACCAGCGTTGGCTCAAAATAAGAAGGTTCGCACCATCAAGCGTTACCAGCCTAGCGTTGAACTGCCTAAGTATGAGCGAGGTCAGTTCGCAGCACAGCTTTCCGACCCCAGCAAGTTCTACCCATAATGGCCACCCGGCCACCGCGCGTGTGGCAATCAAGCTCGTTCAACACTAGGCTAACGGCTGTCCATTTTGAGGAAATCTCTAATGCCTATCGATTTGACGGGATTGTCGGTCAAAGAGCTGCGCTCTTTGATCAGCACCGCAGAGAAGCAGCAGACCAAGATCCTGACACGCCCGAAGGCTGCTGCCATGCGTGCCAAGATCAACAAATACGTCAAGGATCATGGCTACACAATCGAGGAACTCTACGGAGTTCCTGATGCGGCGGCGCCCAGCAAGTCCAAGAAGACAAACGTCCGGAAAAGCCCTTCGGCCCGCAAACTGGGCAAGGTGGCTCCGAAGTATCGCAACCCGGCCAATCCTGAAGAGACTTGGACTGGGCGCGGTAGGCAGCCCAAGTGGATGGCCCTGCTGGTTGCTAAGGGAGCATTGCCTCAAGATTTCCTGATTAGTTAATCCTGCGACTAATCAAGGCGGCCGGCTTCTGCCTAGCATGCAGCCGGCCGACCGGCCGGCCGGCCGGCCGATGAATGATGCAGGACTGAATGTCAGGGTGAGCCCGAGCTCTTGCCTGCAGCCTCAAGTCTATCGTTGATGAACTGAAGTGCTCTGCGATGTTCTTGCAGCACGGTATCGTGAGCAGGAATTCCAGGAACGGCTGCATCCGAAAAGGCGCGAATGACCTCCTTCGCCTCGCCATAGCGCTCCAGCTGAATCAAACAGTCCACCAACCCAGAAACAACGAACGCGTCACGCGGTCGGGTTTTTTCAAGCTGGCGCAACGCTTGCAGCGATAGATTCGCGTCATTTGTTCGAAAACCGAGGCCGACCAACAATAGCCAAGCGCGCTCGGAAGAGGGATCACGCTCAACGATCTCCAACAGTTGTTTACGAGCACCATCCAGGTCGCCCGACTCCAGCAGCAACTTGGCACTCCTAATATCCATTGACATCGCTCTCCTTGATCAAGTCTTGACAGCGGTGCGGGACGCAGCCGGTCATGCAACGAACGAAGCTTCCCCCCCAAACACTAGGCTGTCTGAAGTCACCGCCTGCGCGCGTGCATGTCACTTTGCAGGCTTGAATGTGCTCTTGGCAGTCTGCCTCAAGATCATCCTCCCCATCCGCACATGCCGACCGAATCAACGCAACCGCCATCTTGGACGCGGAACTCTGCGGATTCAGGATGCCATTCGGCCCAAGGAGACCGTTTGTCCCAACCCCCAGCATCTCACCCGCCTTAAGGGCATTCCTAAGGCTATCGCTGTTGATCTTTGGACCAAAATCCCAATTGCCGTTCGGATTGCTGAGGTCGCCCCCATTGTACGCCCCAACGGCACCGGGGGCGCCCGTGACCACGGGGGGCGGGGGTAGTAAAGGAATTGCCTGCATCCCATCGGGGTCAATTGATGCGAGCGGGTTGCCCTTCACGTAGCCGTAGGTGCTGATCCCCCCCTGCAATCCGAGCGGGTCTGACGTCACGAAGCGGCCACTGGCGGGATCGTAGTCACGCTGAACGTTGTAGTGAAGACCGCTCTCAGCGTCGTATCGCTGCCCAGGGAGGCGCATCGCGAACTCAAACAGCGTGCCGTCCTGGTCCGGATCCTCGTTTGGTGCCGTCGCACCGAACGCTTCCCCCTTCAGATCCCAACTCCAAACTGCGACGTCACGGGCTGGGTCAACGACAACGCGAGGGGTGCCCAGATGATCCGGCTGAACGTAGTAGAGGGCGCTGCCCTTCAACAATCCGACGGGCAGGTTGTCCGACCAGATCACCTGCTGAAGTGCAATACCCGGTCGCCGAAAGCCACCGACGCGGCCCTGGAGGCGTCTTGATTGCTCAAGCTGAAGCGCCTCCTATTGACAATCAGATGACTGGACCTCAACCAGGGGAGGGAATGCCCCTCTCCTGACATCTTCAATCACCGCTCCCAGTTCGGCCGTCACCCAACGACGGCTGCTCCGCACGCATTCGCTCTTCAATCAAACTCAGTGCGTCCTCGTGTTCTTCCAAGACTGCATCGTGGAAGGGAGCGCCTCTTTTAGCCACCTTACGGAAGGAGAGGATTACCTCGCGGGCCTCCTGGTAGCGCTCGATACTCATAAGTGCATCGACCAACCCAGACGCCACATAGGCATCGTGAGGGCGGGTCTTTTCGAGTGCCCGAAACGCGCGAAGGGACAATTCTGCGTCATTCGCGCGCATGCCGATGGCTGCGAGAAGTAGCCAAGCCCCTTCCGTTTCATGGCCTTGGTCAACGAAATCAATCAGCCAAGCGCGCGCTCTAGGAACGTCTCCCGCTTCAAGCCAGCTTTTTACTTCATCGAATTCCATTGAGGTCATCTTCAGTTATTTTGTCTTGGCAACGCCAAGATACGCATCCAGTAAGGCAACGGGCCCTGCTTCCACCCCATACTCCCTTAAGGTCGGGATCCCTGCGAGCGCGACTGCAGATTGACACGCAGTGCTCAATCTCCTTCCTGCAGTCCTCATCCTTGTCTCTGTCCGAGCAGGCTTGCTTCAGCACTGCCAATGACATCTGCGACGTAGCGCTATTGGGATTGAGCAAACCGTTGGGACCGATCCCCATCATTTCTTGGAGCATCAAAACATTCTTGAGGGAGTCCAAGTTGATTTTCGGACCAAAATCCCAATTGCCGTTCGGATTGCTGAGGTCTGTCTCATTGTACGCCCCAACGGCACCCGGGGCGCCCGTGACCACGGGGGGCGGGGGCAGCAAAGGAATTGCCAGCATCCCATCCGGGTCAACCGAGGTGAGAGGGTTGCCCTTCACGTAGCCATAGGTGCTGATTCCCCCCTGCAATCCGAGCGGGTCTGACGTCACGAAGCGGCCACTGGCGGGATCGTAGTCACGCTGAACGTTGTAGTGAAGGCCGCTTTCAGCGTCGTATCGCTGCCCAGGGAAGCGCATCGCGAACTCAAACAGCGTGCCGTCCTGGTCCGGATCCTCGTTTGGTGCCGTCGCACCGAACGCTTCCCCCTTCAGATCCCAACTCCAAACTGCGACGTCACGGGCTGGATCAACGACAACGCGAGGGGTGCCCAGATGATCCGGCTGAACGTAGTAGAGCGCGCTACCCTTCAGCAATCCGACAGGCAGGTTGTCCAACCAGATCACCTGCTGACGCGCAATACCCGCCTGGTCGTATTCCCCCAGCCATTGCCCGCGCTCATCGTAGAGACTCAGCGCTGAGGCACCTCCGGCCTTACGTGCTATCTGCTGGCCAAGATCGTTGTAATGGTATTCCGCAGCAACCGCGCCGTTTCGCTTCACCGCACTCAGGCGCCCCATTGCGTTGTAAGCAAACTCGCGTTCTACGCCTTGGATCGAAAGCGTGTTGCCAGCCGCATCGTAGGCACGCGACACGCCCCCGGCGCTTTGCAGGCGATGACTGTCTGACGGATAGACGTAGGCTTGATCAACTCCATTGACCTTCGCGGACGTGCGATTGCCCGTGGCGTCGTAGGCGTAGCTGTCGATGATCGAGCCAGTCGCCGCATCCTTGAAGGCAGTCAGTCGGCTCAATGCGTCATAGGTCATCGATACGGACGTTGCCCCAGTCCCTCCGGAGGTGAGGCCGGTCAACTCGCCCACGGCACTGAACGAGAAGGCTGCATTCAGTGCTCCCGAGCCACTGCCGATCAACGCTGACGGACGGTAATCCTGGTCAACGTCTCGCGCCAGCGTACGCCCGTTGCCGTAGGCCCAGCCTGCAGTGGGGCCGAAGGGATGGCGCTTTGCACTGGAAAGCAACACGACACGAGCAGCACCCGGTCGCGTCACGCCGATCTCGGTGACCATGCCGGCTGCATCTCGCTTGTAGTCCGCCACCATTCCGTCAGGATAGGTGACAGAACGAAGTCGGCCAGCATTGGTATAGGCATAGCTGACGCCTACGCTCTGCCCCGATGACGTCTGCACCTTGCGCGTCACATTTCCGGCGCGATCGTAGCAATACTGGGTTTTAGCGCCGTCATCCTGCATGGATGAGAGCCGGCCGCTTGCAAACGACTCACCGGCTGAGCAGATGTCCTCGACTTGGTCATACACGTATGACGCAACAATCGCTTGGTCCCCATAAACCTTGCGCACCACGCGTCCCAGGGCATCGTATGTGTAGCTGCTAGCCGTGCCATTGGCGTCAACCTGCTTCGCCGGCTGCCCTGCACTGTTGTAACTGGCAGTGGTTGCGCCCGTGTCAGGACTCTGGCGGCTCAACAAGTCGCCCAGCCCTGAATAGCCGTAAATGGTCGCCAGGCCTTTGGGATCGACCACCTTGGTGGTCCGGCCTTCGACGTCATACTCGTATCGCGTCTCGACCGCCATTCCGGAAACGTCCTGAAGCACCCTGCTGGGCCTTCCATAGGGATCGTAGTCAAACTGCGTCTTGCGCTTCAGGGCATCGGTGATGAGCTGGACGTTGTTCGCCAGATCATACGTAAAGTCGGTTGAATTCCCCGCTGCCGTCTTCTGGGACACCAGTTGCCCCAGCTTGTTGTAAACGCGAGAGAGCGAACGCTTCAGTCCACCACCTGCGTCGAACACCTCCTCTTTCGTGCGATTGCCTGCCACATCGAGGGTGTAGCGAATGTTGTTCCCGGCCCCGTCATTGATCTGGACGAGACGGTGCGCATCATCGTAAGCGTAGCTGAGGGATACTCCATCGGGGTCAGCAACCGATGCGACATTACCTGTTGCGTCATAGGACAGGGAGGTCACTCGATCGTTGGTGGACGCAGCTCCGTCCATGCTGTTCCGCTCGGTTATCGAGGTAAGCTTGCCTCGAGTGGAATAGCCAAAATCATGGATCGTGCCGGTCACGTCTCGAAGGCGGCTGACACGTCCATTTCGGTCGTAGGCCAGCCGTGTCGTCACTTGACCGAGAGCATTGGTCTCGGACTGAAGGTCACCAGCGCGGTGGCAGGAGCCCCCGAGAACGCCGCAACCCGACTCATCCGCGGCCAGGTAGTAGCTGTACCTGGTAACGTCCTGAACATCGGTCCGAGGCCCGTCTTCTGCAAGGACAAGACCGATTTGCGGGCATTGGGTGGCATCCACCGCCGAGCAGTAGGCGGTGGTCCATTGACGAACCCCAGCGGGTGCATTGGTTGCAGCTCCGCACGCATACCCGACCGCAGCCGAATTAGCAGGATCCACCTCGCACCGCGCGACCTCCAGGCCCAACGCGTTGTACTTCCATGAACTGCTGGAAACGGCCACGCCCGCAGAGTTCTTTACCACCCGACTCAGGGGCAAACGCAGTGCGTTATCCCACGTGGTCGTCGTGGTGCGCTGCTGGGGGGTGTCGGCGGCGTCAACCTGTTCGGCCAGCAACCCGTCTGCCGTGTAAGTGGTCCTTGTAGTGATTCCCTTGAAGTCCGTGACCGACGCCGGGTAGCCGTTCACGTCATAGGTCATGGCCTTGTAGGGTTGGTTGCATTGGTCACCGCAGGCGGCCGAACCGCCCGCGGGCATCAGACGCCCCTTTCCTGTATCCACGAAGCCTAACTTGGAAGTGGCTCCGAGTGGCCCCTTGACGGTTACTGGCAGCGTTCCCTTCCAGGTGGAAGCGGCGTAGTCCAAGGTTGTGGTATCAACTCCGCCAGCGAACTCTGCGTGATAGGCGCGATGGTTGTAGTCGAATTTAATGGTCTCGTGACGAACGCCTTTCTCATCCACAATCCCTGTGAGGAAGGACGTCCCTGCGACAGTGGGGCTGTTGGCTGTTTCGTTGTAGATGTAACCCTTGCTTGTGGCGTCCGGATAGGTCACCGAGGCAAGCTGTCCTGCGGGGTTGTAGCCAAACGTTTGCGATGCACCGTCTGGCAACATCATCGTGGTCAATCGCGATGAGGCATCATACTTGAAGCTCAACGTGCGCCCGCTGGCGTCGCCAACGGTCAACAGGAGTCCAGCGACTGGCGCCACATCTGCCGGCGTGGTTGCGTCCGAATACTGCAAATACAGAAGCTTCCTGCCTGCAGAGTCATAGACCTCCTTCAGCAAGCCTGTTGCATCGTAGATTTCGGTTTGGCGGTTCGCCGCCAACTGCAATGCATAGCCGGTGCCCGCCTCTCGATCAACGAGCACGTCTGCCACATCGGCGTCGACGGTCCAGCCGCTTGAGGTTCGAGTGAACCGCTCTGAACTGCCATCCGGCCGAATAGCACGGATGAACGTGTATTCTCCGGCGGCTCCAGTATTGGAAGCTAGCACCTCAAGTCGCCGATCAAACAGGTGGCGCCACTGACGCCCCAAGGAAGAACCCGGGGCACGGGGAGAACTGTTGTAGAACCGCCGGAACATCAGGCCTGACGGAGACTCGAAGTCCGTTTCCTGCCGATAGAAGTTGCCAGTGGAGGTATTGATCGGATCACCCTCAAACGGGCTTCCTGGATCACGGGCATTGGCCTTTGAAGCACTGTCAGCAGCACCTCGAGCCCCAGTTCCATCGGTAGCGGAGCCAAGCCCAGCCGAGCAACGCTTCTGGCACCCGCCGAAATTTTTCTGGGGCTGCCCAATCAATATCTCGGAAGCAAAAACATTGTCACTTGCACTCCCGTTGACGTAGATCGTCGCCGCCCAGCCATCGTTGCCGTATCGCACGGTAACAACGGGCGGCTTGGTGCACTTGGGGTCCTGTTGGCAAGGCGCTTGGATCTTCCCGACCAGGAAGTTGACCGCAGCACCGACGCTCTCAAACGAGCCAACCCCACGGAACGACTGGACCTTGTAGGGAGGGCCGTAGTAGGTGGCTGCACTTGCAGTCGATGCACCGCCTAAAGCTAGGCAGAAGGAGAGAATCGCGGCAGCCTTGTGGCTGCGCAGGGGCATTGCAAATGCCATTGGTACACACTCCATGTGAAAGAAAACTGGCAATTCCGGCCAAAGGATTCCATCCGACATCCGTCCTTAATGCGCGGAACGAACATCTTCTCCCCCAACCTTGCTGGGGATCGGCAAATCCTAGAGCAAGCTAATGACAGATTTTGTGCGACAAGACAAGCTTTGGAGAAGCACACCGCAATTGAGCATAGGCCCGCGGTAACCGTGTCCACACGGTGTGCAACAGCCCGGCGCCAGCTCGTTAGGCTTACTCCTGTCCTTCGCACGCCGTATCAAGACCCGCCGAAGCCATGCACCACCGATGGGCTCGCGCAGACGGCTTTCCCGTGCCGCTCTCCATTCTGATTCGCTATGGTGTGTCGCCAGTCATCCATCAACACCCTGCCGCAAGTAGAAGGTTAGATCACGGCCGGATTCTGCCGAACGAAAAAAAGGCCCCCATCCGCAACGATGAGGGCCTCTATCAACACTAAAACCGTCAAGTGGGAATCAGAACGGAATATCGTCGTCAGCGAAGTCGTCCATCGGCGGCGCCTGCTGCGGCTGCGGACGCTGGTTGCCACCCTGGTTGCCGTAGCCGCCGCCCTGGTTGCCGCCCTGGTTGCCATAGCCACCGCCCTGGCCACCACGCTGGCCGCCGCCACCGCCGCCGTACTCCTGGCGCGGTGCCTGCTGGCGCTGCGGACGATCGCCGCCGTAGTTGCCGCCACCACCGCCGCCGCCTTCACCGCGGCCGCCCAGCATCTGCATTTCATCGGCGATGATATCGGTGGAGTACTTCTCCACGCCGTCCTGGCCGGTGTACTTGTCGTAACGCAGGCTGCCTTCGACGTAGACCGAGCTGCCCTTGCGCAGGTACTCGCCGGCGATCTCGCCGAGCTTGCCGAAGAACACCACGCGGTGCCATTCGGTGCGCTCCTGCTGGTTGCCATCCTTGTCCTTGCGGACGCTGGTGGTGGCCAGGCTGATGCGGGTGATCGCCATGCCGCCCTGGGTGTACTTCACGTCCGGGTCGTTGCCAAGATTGCCGACCAGGATGACTTTGTTGATGCCGCGCGCCATAGGTACCTTCGTCCGTTGTCCAGGGGCAGACCGCCAGTGATAGCACAGCCCCGGGCGGGGTGCAGTACGCTGGGCCGCCCCTGGTGAAATTTTGGGGAATGCGAGAACGACGCATCTTACCATCGCCGCCGCCGTCCGCCCGGTCAGGAGACCCCGACCGCACCGAAGGATCAGGCTGATTTCCTTGTCCGGCAATGACTTACCTTCGCCCCGACCGACGTCCAGAGAGGCATTCGCGTCTGCGCATGGCATCATGCCCGGGCACCTTCCACCTGCCCGCTCCGCCCGCCCATGACGATCAAAGGCAAAGCCACCTCCCTGGACATCGCCCACCTGGCCGGGGTCTCCCAGCCGACCGTGTCGCGGGCCCTGCGTGGCAGCCCGATGGTCAACGCCGAGACCCGCGAGCGCATCCTGCGCATCGCCCGCGAGCTGAATTACAAGGTCGACAAGAACGCCTCCAGTCTGCGCCTGCGCAATGCCGGCACGCTGGCCCTGCTGTTCTTCGAGGATCCGACCAACGACGATTCGCTGATCAACCCGTTCTTCCATTCGATGCTGGGCTCGATCACCCGCGCCTGCGCCCTGCACGGGCAGGACCTGCTGGTGTCGTTCCAGCAGCTGTCCACCGACTGGCAGGCCGATTACGAAGACAGCAACAAGGCCGACGGCATCATCCTGCTCGGCTACGGCGACTACCACGAATCGCGCGACCGCCTGCAGCGGCTGGTCGAACAGGGCACGCACTTCGTGCGCTGGGGCGCCGCCCTGCCTGGCCAGCCCGGTGTCTCGATCGGCAGCGACAACTTCCAGGGCGGGCATGACATCACCACCCATCTGCTGCTGCAGGGCTGCCGCCGCATCGCCTTCCTTGGCCATGCCTCCAGCCACTACCCCGAATTCCAGGAGCGCTACCGCGGCCATGTCGCGGCGCTGCAGGACCACGGCCTGGCTGCCGAACCGGCGCTGCAGCACGATGCGATCACCACCGAGGCCTCCGGCCAGGAGGCCTGCCAGGCCCTGCTGGCGCGCGGCGAGCCGATCGATGCGATCTGCGCGGCCAGCGACCTGATCGCCATCGGTGCGATGCGCGCCCTGCGCGAGGCCGGGCTGCGGGTACCGCAGGACGTGGCGGTGACCGGCTTCGACGACATCCCGCTGGCCGCTTCGGTATCCCCGGCGCTGACCACCGTGCAGCAGGACACCAAGCAGGCCGGGCAGCTGCTGGTGGAACGCCTGCTGGCGCTGATCGGGCGGCAGCCGGTGGACAGCCAGAGCATCCCGGTGAAGCTGGTCGTGCGCGAATCATCCCTGCGCGGGTAGGCGCCGCGCCGCTGGGCCGGCGCTCCGGCCAACGCACGATGGCGGGATTCTCCCCCCATGACCAACGGCGGATGACGCCTGCCTGCTCGTAAGCGATAAACACGACGCACGTGTGGCATATCGGGGGCACCCGTCCTGAACTGCCAGCTGGTGGTCGAACGGGAGCCAATCGCATGCGATCCGGTGTTGCAGCCCTGCGCCTGCAGGACATCCGCGAAGATCGGTGATCTCTGGGACATGTCCTATAGGACGTTGCAGCTGCACGTCCCAGAGTTTCAGCCTTCAAGGCCGGCAACCCGATTTCAGGTCGCCCGGTCGATTCCATCTCGGTCCGCCTCTTCTCCTGGAGCTGCCAAGTGCTGAAGATCGATTCGCTGTCCAAGACGTACGCCAACGGCGTGCATGCCCTCAACAACGTCACCCTGGACATCCCGCGCGGCATGTTCGGCCTGCTCGGCCCGAACGGCGCTGGCAAGTCGTCGCTGATGCGCACGCTGTCCACCCTGCAGGAGGCCGACAGCGGCACGGCGACGCTCAGCATTCCGGGCGAGGCGCCGATCGACGTACTGCGCGACAAGGATGCGGTGCGCCGCCGGCTGGGCTACCTGCCGCAGGATTTCGGCGTGTACCCGAAAGTCAGCGCGCTGGACCTGCTGGAACATTTCGCGGTGCTCAAGGGCCTGACCCAGCGCGCCCAGCGTCGCGAGGTGGTCGATGGACTGCTGCAGCAGGTGAACCTCTGGGACGCGCGCAAGCGCAAGCTGGGCACCTACTCCGGCGGCATGCGACAGCGCTTCGGCATCGCTCAGGCGCTGTTGGGTGACCCACGCTTGGTAATCGTCGACGAACCCACCGCCGGCCTCGATCCGGAGGAACGCAACCGCTTCCTCAACCTGCTGGCGGCGATTGGCGAGAACGTGGCGGTGATCCTGTCCACCCACATCGTCGAGGACGTGACCGACCTGTGCCCGACGATGGCGATCATGAACAAGGGCCAGGTGCTGCTGACCGGGCGACCGGCCGATGCCATCGATGCCCTGCAGCAGCAGGTCTGGCGCAAGCAGGTCGATCCTTCGGAACTGGCCGACCATGAAGCACGCTACGTGGTGCTCTCGACCCGCCTGGTCGGGGGCCGCCCAGTGATCCACGTGCACAGCGCCAACGACCCCGGCGATGGCTTCGCGGCCGTGGCTCCCGACCTCGAGGACGTGTACTTCCAGCGCCTGCGCCTGCAGGCCCGTGCCCGCGCGGCAGCCTGAGCGGAGCACACCATGATCCTCGATTTCTTCCGTTTCGAGCTGCGCGAGCAGCTGCGCTCCCCGCTGCTGTGGCTGCTGGCCGGGCTGTTCGCCCTGCTCGCCTTCGCCGCCGCCTCCAGCGATGCGGTGCAGATCGGTGGCGGTAGCGGCAACGTGCACAGCAACGCGCCCACCGTGATCGCGCAGATGCTGGGCATCTTCACCCTGCTCGGCATGCTGGTCACTGCACTGTTCGTCAGCAATGCGCTGCTGCGTGACTTCGAACTGGGCACCGCCGAACTGATCTTCGCCAGCCCGGTGAAACGCCGCGACTACCTGGCGGGGCGCATCGCCGCTGCCCTCGCCGCCGGGCTGCTGGTTTACGTGGTGATCGCGTTCGGGCTGTGGCTGGCACCGTTCATGCCGTGGGTCGATCCCGAGCGCATGGGCCCGATCAGCTGGCAGGGCTATGCGTGGACGTTCGCGGTCATCGTCATTCCGAACCTGTTGTTCACCACCGCACTGCTGTCGCTGCTGGCGGCACTGACCCGCTCGATCCTGTGGGTCTACATCGGCCTGGTGGCCTACCTGGTGCTGTACGGTGCCAGCGCGGCCCTGCTGCGTGACATCGACAATACGTGGATCGCGGTGCTGAGCGAACCGCTGGGCATGCGCGCCCTCGGCCGCACGATCCGCTACTGGTCCACCGCCGAACGCAACAACGGGATTCCCGAGCTGGCCGGTTACCTGCTGGCCAACCGTGCTCTGTGGCTGGGTGTGGCTGCCGCGCTGTTCGCCGCCACCTTCGCGCTGTTCCGTACCGAACGCAGCGGCAGTGGTCGTCGGCGCTGGGGCCGCAGGCAGGCGCCACCGGTTGCCGATGCCGCCAGTGTCCGCCCCACCCGCGCAGCACTGCCGCGCGTGGTGCCGGCGTTCACCGCCACCACGGCGTGGCGGCAGTTCCTGCGCCAGGTGCGCTTCGATACACGCGGCGTGCTGCGCAGCGTGCCGTTCATCGTGCTGCTGGTGCTGGGCCTGGCCAACTTCCTGCCCAGCGCGCTGTTCCGGCAGACCCTGTACGGCACCTCGATCTGGCCGGTCACCTCGCAGATGATCATGGCCCTGCAGGGCGCCTTCAGCTGGCTGCTGGTGATCATCGTGCTGTTCTTCGCCGGTGAACTGGTCTGGAAGGAACGCAGCGCGCGTATCAACGAAGTGACCGATGCCATGCCGGTGCCGAACTGGGTGCCACTGCTGGCCAAGTTCACTGCGCTGCTGGCGGTGATCGTCTGCTTCCAGGCCGCCGGTGCGCTGGCCGCGATGGGCGTGCAGCTGGCCAAGGGCTACACCCATCTGGAGCCGCTGCTGTACCTGCGCAGCCTGGCGCTGGATTCGGTGGTCTACATCCTGATGGGGGGCCTGGCGCTGGTGCTGCAGGTACTCACCAACAACAAGTTCGTCGGTTACGCGCTGCTGATCGTGGTGATGATCGGCCAGGGCGTGCTCGGCCTGCTCGACTACACGCAGCACCTGTACAACTTCGGCAGCTGGCCCAACGCGCCCTATTCGGACATGAACGGCTACGGCCACTTCCTGCCAGGGCAGCTGGCCTTCCAGGGCTACTGGGCGCTGTTCCTGCTGACGCTGATGTGCCTGGCTTCAGCCTTCTGGGTACGCGGTGTCAGCCAGGGCCTGCGCCAGCGCCTGGCGCTGGCTGGCCGTCGGCTGCGCGGCCCTACCGGCGCCTTTGCGGCGCTGGCAGCAGTGGCGTTCGTCGGCGTGGGCGGCTGGCTGTACTGGAGCACCAACATCCGCAACGAGTTCATCCCGCCCGACCAGCAGCTGGACCTGCAGGCCCGCTACGAGCGCGAGCTGTCGAAGTACCGCAACCTGCCGCAGCCACGCATTGTCGCCGTGGACAACCGCGTGGACCTGTTCCCGGAATCGCAGTCAATGGTGATCGATGCGAACTGGACCATCCGCAACCTGCACGCGCAGCCCATCCAGGAACTGCATGTCTCAATGGGCGACGACAAGCAGCTGCTGGCCGCCGACCTCGGCGGGCAGAAGTTGACCTTCCACGACAAGGATCTCGGCTACCGCATCTACCGGCTGGACAGGCCGCTGCAAGCGGGCGAAACCCGCAGCGTGCATTTCCGGGTGGTGCAGAAGCCCAACGGCATCACCGCCGGCCAGGCCCCGAGCAACATCGTGGACAACGGCACGTTCTTCAACAGCCGCGTACTGCCGTCCTTCGGCTATAACGAGGGCGCCGAGATCAGCGACCGCAACGAACGCCGCAAGCGCGATCTCGGTGAACCGCGGCGCATGCCCAGGCTGGAAGACGAGGCAGCGCGGGCCAACACCTATATCTCCAATGATGCCGACTGGCTCGATTTCCGCACCACGGTGTGCACCGCGCCGGACCAGGTCGCGCTGGCACCGGGCTACCTGCGGCACGAGACCACGGTGAATGGCCGGCGCTGCTTCAGCTATGCCATGGACCGGCCCATGCTGAACTTCTACGCCTACCTGTCGGCACGCTGGGAGGTGCGCAAGGCGAAGTACAAGGACATCCCGATCGAGGTCTACTTCGATCCGGCGCACGGCTACAACGTGGACCGGATGATCGAGGCGGTGCAGAAATCACTGGCCTACTACGAGGCGAACTTCACGCCGTACCAGCACCGCCAGGTACGCATCATCGAGTTCCCGGGCTATGCCCGCTTCGCGCAGTCGTTCGCCAACACCATCCCCTACTCCGAGGCCATCGGTTTCATCGCTGACCTGCGTGACCCGGACAAGGTGGACTACGTGTTCTACGTGACCGCGCACGAGATCGCACACCAGTGGTGGGCGCACCAGGTGATTGGTGCCAACGTGCAGGGCGCAACGGTGCTGTCCGAATCGTTGTCGCAGTACTCGGCGCTGATGGTGATGGAGCAGGAGTACGGCCGCCAGCACATGCGCCAGTTCCTCAAGCGCGAGCTGGACGGTTACCTGTCCGGCCGCGGCGGCGAGGCCATCGAGGAACAGCCGCTGGAGCGCGTGGAGAACCAGCAGTACATCCACTACCAGAAGGGTTCGCTGGTGTTCTATCGGCTGCGCGAGGAAATCGGCGAGCAGGCCCTGAACCGGGCGTTGAAGCGCTTCCTGCAGGACAAGGGCTACCAGCAGCCGCCGTACACCACCTCACGCGAGCTGCTGGGCTACATCCGCGCCGAGACCCCGGCTGACCGCCAGCAGCTGGTCACCGATCTGTTCGAGAAGATCAGCTTCTACGACAACCGGGTGATGGCCGCCAGCGCCCGCAAGCGCGATGACGGGCGCTACGACGTGACCCTGGACCTGCACGCCGCCAAGCAGTACGCCGATGGCAAGGGCAAGGAGAGCGACGCGAAGATGGATGACTGGGTCGAGATCGGCGTGTTCGCCAACGGCCCGTCGGGCAAGGAGCGCGACCAGAAGGTGCTGTACCTGCAGCGCCACCACATCACCAGCGCCGAGCCGAAGATCACGGTGACGGTGGACGGGAAGCCGGATGAAGCGGGCTTCGATCCCTACAACAAGCTGATCGACCGGGTGAGCGATGACAACCGGCGCAAGGTGACGATGTGAGGGAGGGGGCGCGGGCCTGTGCGCCGGCGCTCCACGCAACGCGTGCGGGCTTGGCTCGGCCTTGCTGCTTGGCTTGGCCCTACTGTAGTGCCGAGCCATGCTCGGCACATTGTCCACGGCAGCCGCGAAAACTCAGTGCACCGCGGCCTTCGGCCCCAGCAACGCCAACAGCACATAGACCACGATCGAAGCGACGGTACCGAGCACCGCCGGCAATCCGAATGCCCACGCCGAACGACCCTGCTCGCGTGCCCACTGGGCCAGATACCAGGCCGAACCCAGGTTGATCAGCCAGGCAATGGCGAAGGCCGGCCACTGCACCATGCCCACCGCGCGCAGCAGGGGCATGGACACCAGCGCGGCAATGATGGCTGCGATCAGGAAGATCAGTGCGGAGCGGGAATGGCGTGATCGTGCCGGTGAGCCGACAGGTAATTCCTTCAATTCCACAGCAGAGCCTCGATCCTGGTGTTATCCAAAGGGGACCACGTACGGCACCCGAAGGGAAGCGTTCTGTAGGGTCGGGCCGTGCTCGACTGATCCGGCATGGCGCGAACGGCAGCCGAGCATGGGCTCGGCTCTACATGACAATCAACCCTGGGCGAAGTCCTTCAGGATCTCGCCGATGCCGCTGGGCGAGATCTCGAAGCCCAGCGGGGTGCCCGGATTGATCACCACGCCGTAGCCACCCGGCACGCGACGCAGCACGTCCAGCATCAGCCAGCGGATCTGGTGTTCGGCCTGCTGGCTGTAGATGCCCACCCGCGACGGATCGGTGAACACGGCCACGTGCAACGTGCCCTGCTTGTCGAACAGCAGCGGGTCGAAACCGCTGCCATCGGGGGTCACCAGGCTGCCGGTCTGCAGCACCACCTCGGAGGCGACGAAGGCTTCCATGAAGGCGCGGATCGGCACCGCCCCGTCCATCGCCGCCTTCAGCAGGGTTTCGATCGGAGTCTGCGGGACGAGGTCGGTCATGGCGGCACGGCGGGGAGATAGGGGCTCCTATTGTAGAGCCGAGCCCACGCTCGGCTGCCCCTATCTGCGTTCCTCAGAAGCGCAGCCGAGCAGTGGCTCGGCTCTACAGCCGCCTGGCCCAGGCCCATCAACGCGCCAGGCGCTGGTCCCGTGCCCGCTGGTTGGCCATCGCCTTGTCCAGTTCGGCCTGCAGTGCCGGCTGCTGCACGGTGGCGTCCAGCACATAGACCTTTACCCCATGCGCCGGCACGTCAGTCTTCAGCTGCCGCTCGACCTTCACCGTGCCGCCATCCAGCGCGTCACGCCAAGTGCCGGCTTGCAGGTAGCGATCCACCTCGAAGGCATGCGCGGCATCGCCCTTGTTCAGCAGCACCAGCACGGTCTGCGCCACCTCGCCCTGTTGCAGCACGCGGAAGAACACCGCCTCGTTGCCCTGCAGGCGCTCGTTCACCTGCAGGCCGCGCTGCAGCGCCGGGGTGGCTGCGCGCAGCCTGGCGATGCGCTGCAGCGGCGCGAAGATCGGGCTCTGCGGCGCAGCGTCCACACGCGGCTGGCCGAAGTAGGCACGATTGCCGGCATGCTCGGCGCGACCACGCATGAAGCCGGTTTCCGAGCCGTAGTAGACCACCGGAATGCCGCGCGCGGTGAACAGCCAGTTGTGCGCGTCGATGAAGCCATTGTCGCTGGCCTGCAGGCGCGGCATGTCGTGGTTGTCGTAGAAGCTCATCAGCTCGTACGGATTGGCATACGGGCCACCGCTCAGGTGCAGCGGCTCGGCCAGCGTCTCAAAGCCCTTGCCGGCGGTGCCGAAGGTCTGTTCCAGTGCGCCGCGCAGCGGGAAATCGAGCACGCTGACATTGGCATTGGCCGGCCAGGTGTGCTCGGCAATGGTCGCCGCGTTGTAGTCGAAGGCTTCGCCGAACATGAACATGCCCGGGTGCTCGGCGCGGATACGCTTGACGAATTCATGCCACCACGGGTGCGGCAGCCAGCCGATGGTATCGATGCGCAGCGCGTCCACGCCCTGCGCGGTCCACTGCAGGTAAGCGCCGACCAGATAGTCCATCACCGCCGGATTGTCCTGGTTGAAGTCGGACAGTTCGGCGAGGTTGCCGTCGAAGATCGAGCCGTCCTTGCTGTCGACCGGGCCGATGTTGTTGTAGAACGCGTGCAGCGGGTTGTGCTTCGGGTCCAGCTTCTGCGGTGGCAGGTTCTGGTGGTCGGCAATCAGCGTTCCGTCCTTGTCGAAGATCTGGCCAAACTGCGGCTGCCGTATCGGCATGGTCCAGGCCGGCGAACCGTGGTTGCCGACGATGTCCAGCACCACCTTCAAGCCGGCACCGTGCAGGCCCTTGGTCAGCCCGGCAAAGTCCAGGTCCTTGCTGGGCAGGTGCTCGTCGAGTTTGTAGAAGTTGATGCCCCAGTAACCGTGGTAGCCGGTCTTGCCGCGATCGGTCAGCGTGCTGGTGCAGCTGATCGGCTTGCTGCCGGTGAAGGCTTCGTCCGGGTTGTCCACGATCGGCGTGATCCATACCGCGCCGAAACCCAGGTTGCGGATGTACTGCGCGTTGTCGAGTACACCACGGAAGTCGCCGCCGAGATAGCCGATGTTGCCATCCACCTTGTCCGGGCATGGCACCGGGATGTCGAAGGTGCGGTGCGCGCCACCCTGGTCGCGATGGTCATTGGATGGATCACCGTTGACGAAGCGGTCGGTGACCACGAAATACACCGCATCGCTGGCGAACGGTTCGGTGGTGCCGACGTAGTCCGGGCGCGGCGTGGCCACGGCCTGGCCGGCGAACAGGGCAAGGGAAACGGCAACAGCCAGGACACCACGCATCACACCACCTCCGGACGGGACGGAACCCGCAGCACGCACAGGCCGGCGATGAACAGGCTGCAGCCGCCCAACACCAGCACATGCATCGGCTGGCCACCCAGCCATGCGCGCAGGGCAAAGCCGAGCGCACTGGCCGCCACCAGCTGCGGGATCACGATGAAGAAATTGAAGATGCCCATGTACACGCCCATCTTCGACGCCGGCACGCTGTCGGACAGCAGTGCATACGGCAACGACAGGATCGATGCCCAGGCAAAACCCACACCCACCATCGACAGCAGCAGCCAGTGCGGGTCGCGGATGAACATCAGTGAGACCAGGCCGGCAGCGCCCAGCCACAGGTTGACCAGGTGGCTCCAACGCAGGCCGATCGCACGCACCATCGGCGGAATCAGCACCGCGGCCAGCGCGGCGAAGCCGTTGTAGGCGCCAAACAGCACGCCCACCCAGTTGGCACCTTCGTTGTAGGCCGCCGACTGTGGATCGGTCGAACCGAAGTGGGTACCGGCCACCGCAGCAGTGGTGTAGATCCACATGGCGAAAAGCGCGAACCATGAGAAGAACTGCACCCACGCCAGGCGGCGCATGGTCACCGGCATCGCGCGCAGGTCGCCGACGATGGCGGCCAGCATATGCGTGGCCGGCAACGCGCGCGCGGCCGCCAGCAGCAGGCCGTAGCCGGCGCACAGGCCTGCCAGCACGTACAGCATCCTGTCGCCTTGTCGCCAGGTGATCAGCAGCGCCAACAGCACACCCAGCCCTAGCCACAGGGCCACCCGCGTCCATGGGGCCGGGCCGTTGATCACCGCTCCCGCATGATGCGCCGGCGGTTCGGCATCATCGAAGGCAGCCAGTTCTGCTGGTGAATATTCGCGGGTACTGACCACCGTCCAGGTGATCGCCGCCAGCAGCACCACCGCGCCGAAGTAGAACGCATAGCGCACGGTGTCCGGCACCTCACCGGCGGCGGCCGTATTGGCGACCCCGAAGTGGGCCAGGATGAACGGCAGGAAGCTGGCGACGATGGCGCCCACGCCGATGAAGAAGCTCTGCATCGCGTAGCCGGCCGGACGTTGGCGTGGCGCCAGCTGGTCGCCGACAAAGGCACGGAAAGGCTCCATCGATACGTTGATCGAGGCATCGAGCACCCACAGCGTGCCGGCCGCGATCCACAGCGCCGGCGAATTCGGCATCACCAGCAGGGCCAGCGTGGTCAGCACCGCACCGATCATGAAGAACGGACGGCGCCGCCCCCAGCGCGTCCAGGTGCGGTCGGACAGGTAGCCGATCACCGGCTGCACCAGCAGGCCGGTCAGCGGCGCGGCGATCCACAGCCCCGGTACCGCGTCGATGTCCGCGCCCAGCGTCTCGAAGATACGGCTGGCGTTGGCATTCTGCAGGGCGAAGCCGAACTGGATGCCGAGAAAACCGAAACACATGTTCCAGATCTGCCAGAACGACAGCTGGGGTTTGGCGGGGCGATTCATCGTGCGCCCTCTACAGCCACGGGCGCCACCGTCAGCGCCTGCACCTGCGCCTGGTTGAGCACGCCGTCGCGCCCGCCCTTGCCCCCGGTGTAGTGCGCGAAATGCTGCAGTGTGCTCATGTTGAAGCCCTCTTCAAGCGTAACCGCGCATCGGCCCTTCGGCACCGGGAACGTCGCCGAGGTCGAGTCCTGCACGGCCACGCTGTGCGGCAGGGTGACGGTGTGCCGCTGCAACGGCTGGCCAGGGCACTGCAGCGCCAGCTGCTTTACCGCGGCGGTCACGCCCGTGTTGATCGGCCCATTCGGGTTGCTGTACTGCAGGCGCAGGCGCACCTGCCCCGCCTTGGCCGAGGTGAACTGCCAGCGCTCGGCACCCTTCAGTCGCTGCTGCGGACCGACGCAGACCATCGGGCTGTGCAGCGATTCCAACGCGCCGTCGCGCCGGGTCAGGCTCAGGCAATGCTGCAGGCCATCGTCACCGATGCGTGCCAGGCCATTGCTGGCGGTGAGCGCGCGACCGTCCTGCCACAGCACCTGGCCGGCAGCGACCTCGATGTTCCAGCCCCTGCCCTTGCGTCGCGCCTGCGGCGCGGCCGGCGTGGCCGGTGCGCGCGCATTGGCGTCGGCCGTCGTCGCCACGCTGCGCGGTGCCGCTGCGGTGGCCACCAGCTGCACGGTGGTGGTGGCACCACGCGTCTTTACCTGGCCCGCCACCAGCAGACCATCACCCACCTGCTTCGGCCGCTCCAGCACATAGCGCTTGCCATCGGCCTCCAGGGAGATGCGGCGCTGCTTGCCGAACAGTTCGGGGACCAGCGCGGCTGGCAGCTTGGGCTGCACGCGGCCGCCAGCCTGTACGCCGAATACGCCTTCGAGCACCATCGACAGATACCCAGCCACCGACCACAGCTGGCGCTCCGAATTGACCACCGGCCCGCTGAGCGCGCCTTCATCGACATGCACGGCCTGGCTGACCAGCTCGTAATTCTCCATGTTGGAACCGGCCAGCGCGGCACCCTGCATCAGCGAGCGGATCTCGGCGGCGATGCGCGGCGCATCGTCCAGCTGCCGCGCCGCACGCAGCGAGTAGGCACTGACGAACGGCCAGATCGCCCGGTTGTGATAGATCGGCTGTTGTGCTTCCTGCGGCCAGACCACCGGGCTGCCGGCTGGCCCCATCGGATACGCCGCCAGCGCACGCCGCGCGCGCTCGGGCGGCAGCACCTCGGCAAGGATGCCCAGCGAGAGGCCGAGCAGATCGACCTTGGCGTACGGAACCGGGTGCGCCGCTTCGCCGATGTAGCTCATGTACTGGCCGATATCCTCGCGCCAGAAGCGCGCATCGATCTGCTGCGCCAATGCGTCGGCCCAGGCCTTGTAATCGGCCGCGCGGGCATCGCCGTGCTGCCCGGCCAGGCGTTCGGCCAGGCGCAGTGCCTGGTAGTGCAGCACGTTGGTGGACAGTGCATAGGAATCACCGATGAAGCGCACGTCCTCGCGGGTCCAGTCCGGATAGGTCTGCTCGCGCCAGTCCAGGAACGAAGTCTCGCCACGGTACAGGCCCATCTGCGCGTCGAACACCATCGCGCGGTCCTGCGCCAGCGTGCCCTGCAGCGCCTGCCAGACCTGGTCGGCAAATGCGCGATCCTCCAGCAGCTGGCGAGCCGCCAGGAACCACACCACGCGGTCGCTGCTGATCGGCCAGCTGCCACCGGAACCGGTGTCCTGCGCGACGAACAGGCCGGGCGTGTGCCCGTCGCGCGCCGCCGACAGTTTGAACTGCAGCGACTGCCGGGTGCGCTTCGGGTCCAGGCGTGCGAGCGCCAGATCGGCGGCAAAGCTGACATCGCGCGTCCACACATAGGGCCAGCGCGCGCCGGTCTGGAAGCACTCGCACGGCACCGGTCGGCCTTCGTCGAACGCGGGATCGCGAATCGCGTCCACGCGGTCCTGGTCCATCTCCTGCTGGGCCAGCGCGAACAGGGCATCGAACATCACGCTGCCGGTCTGGCTGCGCATCGGCATCGGCGCGATGCGCACCTCGCCGCGCCCTTCCGGTGTGCGCGCATGCAGCACGAAGCTGCCGTTGGCAGCGGCTTCGGCACGCGCATGGCGGCCATCGAATTGCAGGTCGGCCGCCTGCGCGGTCGATCCCAGCGCTGCCCCCAGGGCAGCGGTCAGGCAAATGATCTTCAGCATCGAAGCGGCGGACCGGCTTGCGCCCGTCGGCCTCCCTCCCTCTCTGCACGCGTTGTAGGTCCGCACCGACGTTGCCGGCGGGCGGGCGCGGCCCCTCCCTCAAGGTGCCCTGGCCCCATGGTAGACGCGGGGCTGTCGGCTGCGTCCAGTTGCATACGTATTCATGGCGTCACGCGGTAGCGCACCTGCCGCGCTGGCTTATGGTCCGGGTCTGCCAACGGCGCCTTGGGAGGGCAACTGCCGATGTCACCCACTGCTGTACGCGCGGTGTTCGCGCACATGCTGGGCCTGGCCCTGATCGGATGGGCCACGCTGGTACAGGCCGCGCCCCAGGTGGCCAGCGTCGAATCGCCGGGCAAGGTGTTGAAGGTCAGCCTGGTGCTGGACGGCGGCACGGCCCGCTACCGGGTCGAGCGTCTGGGCGACACTGTGGTGGAGGATTCGAAGCTCGGCTTCGCCCTGCGCGACGGTCGCCTGGACCGCGATTTCACCCTGTTGGGCCAGCAGCGGCACAGCGTGGATGACACCTGGGAACAGCCGTGGGGCGAACGCCGGCTCACTCGCAACCACTACAACGAGCTGACCGTGCAGCTGGCCGAAACCACCGGCAGCAAGCGCCGGCTGGATGTGGTGTTCCGCGTCTACGACGATGGCCTCGGCTTCCGCTACGTGTTCCCCGAACAGCCGAATCTGCGCGAGGCCATCATCGATGACGAGCTGACCGAGTTCGCCATCGCACAGGATTCCACCGCCTGGTGGATCCCGGCCGGCGAGCCGATCCACTACGAGTACCTGTACCAGCGCACCCCGCTGCACGAAGTACCGCTGGTGCATACGCCGATGACCCTGCGCAGCCGCGATGGCCTGCATGTGGCCATTCACGAGGCCGCGCTGGTGGACTACGCCGGCATGTGGCTGCGCCGCAGCGGTGGACAGCGCCTGCGCGCGCAGCTGTCGCCCTCGGCCGAAGGCTGGAAGGTGCGCCGCACCCTGCCCTTCGCCACGCCGTGGCGCACGTTGCAGATCGCCGACCGTGCCGGCAGCCTGGTCGAATCGGACCTGATCCTCAACCTCAACGAACCCAACGCGCTGGGCGATGTGAGCTGGGTGAAGCCAGCCAAGTACCTGGGCGTGTGGTGGTCGATGCACCTGGACAACGAGAGCTGGGCGACCGGGCCGAAGCACGCGGCCACCACCGCCAAGACGAAGAAGGTGATCGATTTCGCCGCTGCACACGGCTTCCGCGGCGTGCTGGTGGAAGGTTGGAATCCGGGCTGGGACGGTAACTGGGTCGGCAATGGCTACGATTTCGATTTCACCCGTGCCACGCCCGATTTCGACATCGAAGCGCTGTCGGCGTATGGCCTGAACAAGGGCGTGCATCTGATCGGTCACCACGAAACCGGCTGCGCCATCGAACATTACGAGGCCCAGCTGGGCGCCGCGCTGGACTTCTACGCACGACTGGGCGTGGACCAGTTCAAGACCGGCTACGTCTGCGACGACGGCCAGGTCGACCGCCGCAATCCCACGGGGGGCCCACTGTGGCGCGAGTGGCATGACGGGCAGTTCATGGCCCGCCACCATCTGAAGGTGGTGCAGGAAGCCGCGCGCCGGCACCTGTCGGTGAACCCGCATGAGCCGATCAAGGATACCGGCCTGCGCCGCACCTATCCCAACTGGATCTCGCGCGAAGGCGCTCGCGGCATGGAGTACAACGCCTGGGGCCAGCCACCGAACCCGCCTGAGCACGAGGTCAACCTGGTGTTCACCCGCATGCTGGCCGGGCCGATGGATTACACCCCCGGCATCCTCAGCCTGAAGGGCCGCCACGGCCAGGCCATCCCCAGTACGTTGGCCCGCCAACTGGCGCTGTACGTGGTGCTGTACAGCCCGATCCAGATGGCCGCCGACCTGCCCGAACACTACCTGCAGCATCGCGAGGCGTTCCGTTTCATCGAGGACGTGGCGGTGGACTGGGAGCAGAGTCGCGTGCTCGATGGCGAAGTGGGTGACTACGTGACGATCGTGCGCCGCGACCGCAACAGCCGCGACTGGTTCCTCGGCAGCATCACCGATGAACACGGCCGCGTGCTGCCGGTGTCACTGGGCTTCCTGGAACCTGGCGTGCGCTACCGCGCCGAGATCTACCGTGATGGTGAAGGCGCGGATTTCCGCAGCAATCCATTCGCGTTCATGCGTGAAACCCGCGAGGTGACCAGCGCCGATGCACTGACGCTGGTGCTGGCACCAGGCGGTGGCCAGGCCATTCGCTTCACGCCGATCCGCTGAACGTTTTCCTGCCTGCGCCCCCGTAGCGCCCGAGCCCACGCTCGGGCGGCGGTGCGTAGCGCCGAAATGCAGCCGAGCATGGCTCGGCTCTACAGAACGAGACACTTGAAAGCGATTACATCCCTGCAGACGCCATTGAATACGTATGCAGGGTGATTCCCGCGAAGAACGCGCTGCCTACCATAGCGGCGACGACAGCGGCCACCGCGTCGCACGTTCACGGCGCCGCCGGAACGCTCACAAATCGATCTGCAACATTGCCTGGGAGGGGAAAATGTTGAACCACAAGCGCAGCGCGCTCAGCATCGCGCTGGCCGTTGTCCTGGCGCCGACGCTGGCGTCGGCACAGTCCACGCAGAGCACCACCACGCCGGCCGGCACCGCCGCCACCAACCTCGATACGGTGCAGGTCACCGGCATCCGCCGCGGCATCGAGAGCGCGATCGCGGTCAAGCAGGACGCCACCTCTGTGGTCGAAGCGATCTCCGCCGAAGACATCGGCAAGCTGCCCGACGTCAGCATCGCCGAGTCCATTTCGCGCCTGCCCGGCCTGGCCGCCCAGCGCGTTGCCGGCCGTGCGCAGGTGATCAGCGTGCGCGGCCTGTCGCCGGACTTCGCCACCACCCTGCTCAATGGCCGCGAAGTGGTCAGCACCGGCGACAACCGTGGCGTCGAGTTCGACCAGTATCCGTCCGAACTGGTCAACGGCGTGACCGTGTACAAGACCCCGGACGCGGCGCTGGTCGGACAGGGCCTGTCGGGCACCATCGACATGCAGACCGCTCGCCCGCTCAGCTTCGGCGAGCGCGTGATCGCGGTCAGTGGCCGCTACCAGAAGAGCTCGCTGGGCCGCGCGGCCAACACCGATCCGTACGGCAACCGCTTCAGCGCCAGCTACATCGACCAGTTCCTGGACAAGACCCTGGGCATCGCCATCGGCTATGCGCACAGCGACATGCCGATCCAGGAGAACCAGGTCGGCCTGTACGAA
Organism: Stenotrophomonas sp. YJH_SMC_53; assembly: GCF_059369995.1. NCBI lineage: Bacteria > Pseudomonadati > Pseudomonadota > Gammaproteobacteria > Lysobacterales > Lysobacteraceae > Stenotrophomonas > Stenotrophomonas sp. YJH_SMC_53. The sequence goes on from NZ_JCAFTF010000004.1 coordinate 164,731, forward strand.
CCGTGGACCACCGAGCACACCGACAAGGGCGACCGTCCGGGCGTGGGTGCCGGCACCTACTTCTCCGATGGCATCAAGGCGCTGCGCCGCACCGGCAACAACAAGCGCGACGGCGTGATGGCCACGATCCAGTTCCGGCCGAACAACAGCTGGACCAGCACCTTCGATGCATTCCACACCGAAGCCGAGCAGATCGACACCGCCAACCAGTTCGAGCTGAACCTCAGCAACTACAACGGCAACTACACCCCGGGCCTGCTGGTCAGCAACCCGCAGGTCAACGCCAATGGCTCGTTCACCGGTGGCACTGCCAGTGGCGTGTATCCGCTGGTGCGCGGCATGTACAACAAGCGCAAGGACAAGATCGATGCGTTCGGCTGGAACAACGAGTTCAACTTCAGTGGCGTCAAGCTGGTCGCCGACCTGAACTACTCCAAGGCCACGCGCGACGAGCTGAACCTGGAAAACAACCTGCAGCTGACCCCGATGCCGCAACTGGATACGGTCGGCGTGACGATCCGCCAGGACGGGTTCTCGCAGATCAGCCCAGGGCTGAACTATTCCAACCCCGACGCCCTGTTCCTGACCAACACCATCTACGGTTCCGGCTACGGCAAGGTGCCGAAGGTGGAAGACCGCCTGAAGGGTGGCAAGCTGGCCGCCACCATTGCCCTGCCCGATGCCCTCGCGTCGTGGGCGCCGGACATCGACATCGGCGTGAACTACGCCGACCGCCGCAAGGTGAAGACCCAGTCCGAAGGCAACATCCTGCTGGGGGCGCAGGGCGACGCCAACATCGCCTCGGACCTGCAGTACCGCCCGGTCAACCTGGGCTTCGCCGGCCTCGGCACCATCCCGGCCTGGGACGTGCCGGCCGCAGTGGGCCGCTACATGACCTTCAACCCGGTCGACAACCTGGACTACCTGATTCCCAAGTCGTGGACGGTACAGGAGAAGATCACCACCGCCTGGGCGCGTCTGAACATCAACGCCGACATCGGTGAAGTCGGCGTACGCGGCAACATCGGCGTGCAGATGCAGCACACCGACCAGAGTTCGGATTCGCGCTACTGGGACAGCTCGCAGTCGGCCGGCAACAACGTGCAGCCGTACTCGAACGGCCGCACCTACAACGATTGGCTGCCGAGCCTGAACCTGGCCTTCCTGTTCCCGCACCAGCAGACGCTGCGCTTCGCCGCTGCAAAGCAGGTCGCACGCCCGCGTGTGGACCAGATGCGCGCCGGCCTGGAGTTCGGCGTGGACACCGGCACCGGCCGCCCCGGCGGCAGCGGCGGCAATCCGCTGCTGGACCCGTGGCGTGCCACCGCGCTGGACCTGTCCTATGAGAAGTACTTCGGCGAGAAGGCCTACGTGGCCGCCGCGATCTTCTACAAGGACCTGAAGAGCTACGTCTACACCCAGTCGGTCGACAACTACGACTTCACCGCGCTGCTGGGCAGCTACGTGCCGCCGCCGGGCATGACGGCACCGGTGCTGACCACCGGCACCTTCTCCGCCCCGCAGAACGGCAAGGGCGGCACGCTGAAGGGCCTGGAACTGACCGCATCGTTCCCGCTGGAGATGCTGACCGACAGCCTGCGTGGCTTCGGCGTGCAGGCCAGCGCGACCTTCAACAAGAGCGACATCACCATCCTGGACCCGGAGAGCGCCTCCAGCGTGGGCAGTGATCCGATCAGCCTGCCGGGCCTCTCCAAGCGCGTGTACAACTTCACCGCCTACTACGAGCGCAGCGGCTTTGAAGCACGCGTCAGCCAGCGCCGGCGTTCGGACTTCATCGGCGAGATCGGCAACTTCAACGGCAACCGCAGCCTGCGCTACGTTGTCGGCGAGAACGTGACCGATGCGCAGGTCAGCTACACCTTCAGCGACAGCAGTGCCCTGCGTGGCCTGACCCTGCTTCTGCAGGGCAGCAACCTGACCAACGAGCCGTACCGCACCTACGCCGGCAGCAAGGACCGCCCGCTGGAGTACATCGAGTGGGGCCGCACCTACATGCTGGGCGTGAACTACAAGTTCTGATCACGGCCGGGTCGTGCCGGCCGCTGGCTGGCACCCCGAACCCGGTAGCGTCGGCCGCTGGCCGGCAACACAAAGGGAGCAGGACCGGAAACCCGCTGCGCAGGCAGCGGGTTTTCTTTTGCGTGGATGCCGGCCGTTGGTTGGCAAGGCCCATCCACGCATGGCGTGGATCTACTGAACGGGCGAGGCGACCTTCGCACGGCACGAGGTCAACGGGCCGGTAGATCCACGCCATGCGTGGATGCCTTTCACCGGAATCCCACCCACAAAAAAGGGACGGGGCGCTTCGGCCCCGTCCCCGCAAGTACCGCCACCGGAGAAAACGGTCAGCTGCGTCGGGCGCAATACACCGCACGCGGCGGCAGCTGGAGTTCGTTGCCCTGCACCGTGCCCGCATCCGGGCCCGGTACCGCCACCTGCTGCCAGTTGCCCGGCGGCAGCGGATGGGTCACCGCCTCGGCCGACAGGTTGAAGGCCAGCAGGAGGGTTTCATCTGCAAGCATACGCTCGAACAGCAGCACTGGCTCGGCGCTCTCGATGAATCGGATGCTGCCATGCAATAGGGCCGGCTGGGTATGCCGCCAGGCCAGGAAGGCCCGGAATGCGGCCAGGACCGAGAGCGGATCGCGCTCCTGCACGGCCACCGCCGCCGCCCGGTGCTCGGCCGGAATCGGCAGCCAGGGCTGGCCGCTGGTGAAGCCGGCCAGCGGTGCATCGGTCCACGGCAGCGGGGTGCGGCAGCCATCACGGCCCTTGAAGTTCGGCCAGAAGGTGATGCCGTAGGGGTCCTGCAGGGCCTCGAATGGCACCTCGGCCTCGGCCAGGCCGAGCTCCTCGCCCTGGTACAGGCAGACCGAACCGCGCAGCGAGCACAGCATCGCCACCAGCATCCGCGCCAGGCGCGGGTCAGCCGGATGGCCGCCCCAGCGGCTCACCGCCCGCTCCACGTCGTGATTGGAAACCGCCCAGCACGGCCAGCCTTCGGTCATCGCCGCTTCCAGGCGTGAGACCGTGTCGCGGATGTAGGCCGCGCTGTAGTCGTTCACCAGCAGCTCGAAGCTGTACCCCATGTGCAGGCGGCCATCGCGGGTGTACTCGGCGGTGGTCGCCAGCGAGTCCTCCGAGGAGATCTCGCCCAGGCTGACCGCGCCCGGGTACTGATCCAGCAGCGCGCGCAAGCGCTCCAGGAACGGCAGGTTCTCCGGCTGGGTATTGTTGTAGTAGTGGTACTGGTAAGCGTACGGGTTGTCCGGGCTGAAGCCGCGCCCCACCCGCTTCTCCGCCGGCTTGGGCGGGTTGTCACGCAGCTGCGCATCGTGGAAGCAGAAGTTGATCGCATCCAGGCGGAAGCCATCCACGCCGCGATCGAGCCAGAAGCGGACATTGTCCAGGGTGGCCTGCTGCACGTCCGGGTGATGGAAGTTCAGGTCCGGCTGGTCGACCAGGAAGTTGTGCAGGTAGTACTGCTCGCGGCGCGGCTCCCATTGCCAGGCACAGCCGCCGAACAGTGACAGCCAGTTGTTGGGCGGGGTGCCGTCCTCGCGCGGGTCGGCCCAGACGTACCAGTCCGCCTTCGGATTGCTGCGGTCCTGGCGGCTCTCGCGGAACCAGGCATGCTCGATCGAGGTATGGCTCAGCACCTGGTCGATCATCACCTTCAGGCCCAGGCCGTGGGCCTTGGCCAGCAGGCGGTCGAAGTCGTCCAGGCTGCCGAACAGCGGGTCGACGTCGCGATAGTCGGCGATGTCGTAGCCGAAGTCGGCCATGGGGGACTTGAAGAACGGCGAGATCCAGATCGCATCCACGCCCAGCGCGGCAATGTAGTCCAGGCGCTCGATGATGCCCGGCAGGTCGCCCACCCCATCGCCGTTGGCATCGAGGAAACTGCGCGGGTAGATCTGGTAGATGACGGCTCCGCGCCACCATGGATAGTGCGACATCGACAGCCCCCCTCCGGGCATGCGGGACCCGCCGGCAGCGGGCCGAAATCCTGATCCGGCAAGCTTAGCGGTGGCCTCGCGGGCATGGCGCAACCTGCATACGTATTCACGCGAAGGGCCGCGCAGGCCGGGCTGGAATTGCCGCTCGGGCCGGTTTGCGCCCGAATTCACGGCCAGCGCCTATAATCGATGGTGAGCCTGAAAGCCTGATCGCATGACCATCACCGAAGACACCCGTCCCGCCCTGGGCCTGCCCCAGATCCAGTCGCTTGCCGCGGCCGACATGGCCGCCGTCGACGCCCTGATCCGGCGCCGGCTGTCCTCGGACGTCGTGCTGATCAACCAGATCGCCGACCACATCATTTCCGCCGGCGGCAAGCGCCTGCGCCCGATGCTGGTGATGCTGGCCGGCCACGCGGTCGGCCAGGCCGGCCCGGAGCACCACCAGCTGGCGGCGATCATCGAGTTCATCCACACCTCTACCCTGCTGCACGACGACGTGGTGGACGAATCCAGCCTGCGCCGTGGCCGCAGCACCGCCAACGCACTGTGGGGCAACGCGCCCAGCGTGCTGGTGGGCGACTTCCTGTACTCGCGCAGCTTCCAGCTGATGGTCGAGCTGGAGCGCATGCCGGTGATGCAGATCCTGGCCGACGCCACCAACCGCATCGCCGAGGGTGAAGTGCTGCAGCTGCTGCATGTGCACAACCCCGATACTGACGAAGCCGCGTACCTGCGCGTGATCGAGCGCAAGACCGCGGTGCTGTTCGCCGCCGGCACCCGCCTGGGCGCGCTGGCCAGTGGCGTGGACGAAGCCAAGCAACAGGCCCTGTTCGACTACGGCATGCACCTGGGCTACGCGTTCCAGATCGCCGACGACGTGCTGGACTACTCGGCCAACGCCGACGAGCTGGGCAAGAACCTGGGCGATGATCTGGCCGAAGGCAAGGCGACGCTGCCGCTGATCCACGCGATGGCGCACTCCGACGGCGCCACCCGCGAGCGCCTGCGCACCATCGTGCAGGACGGCGATGCCTCGGCGATGCCGGAGGTGTTGGCCGCGATCCGCGCTACCGGCGGCCTGGAGTACAGCCGCCGCCGTGCCGAAGAGTACGCCGAAGCCGCCGAGCGTGCGCTCGACGGCCTGGGCGACAATGACGCCGTGGCTGCCCTGCGCGGCCTGGCCCGCTACGCGGTGCAGCGCTCGCATTGACCGGCTGAGGTGTGCCGACCAACGGTCGGCACCCACCAAACCGGCATTCCGGTCGGTGCCGACCGTTGGTCGGCACTGAAACGGTCGCATTGACCACATCTGGTAGTGCCGGCCGCTGGCCGGCATTGAAGCATCGGTAGGTGCCGACCGTTGGTCGGCACTGAAGCATCGGTAGTGCCGGCCGCAGGCCGGCATTTCCGATGACGTCCGCAGCATCATGAGGTTGCCGGCCAGCGGCCCGCACTACCACTACACGGCTCAACGCTTCTCGAACCGCTCCTCGAAGAACTCATCCAGCGCCTTCCACGCGCGCTTTGCCGCCCGCTCGTTGTACTGGCACCCCGGCGGGCTGTTGGCGTCGCGCTCGGCGAAGCAGTGCACGGCACCGCTGTAGTTGGTGAACTCCCAATCGACCTTGGCCGCGTCCATTTCCTTCTGGAAAGCGGCGATGTCCTCGGCGGTCACGCTCTTGTCATCGGCCCCATTGAGCACCAGCACGGACGGATGGGTGCCACCGGCCTGCGCCGGCAAGGGCGAACCCAACCCACCGTGCAGGCTGACCACAGCGGCCAGCGGCGCACCGGCGCGGGCCAGCTCCAGCACCGTGGTGCCACCGAAACAGAAACCGACCGCACCGATCCGGCTGGCATCCAGCGGCACCTTGCCGGCCTGCGCCTTGAGCACGTTCACCGCTTCCAGTGCACGCGCACGAAGCAGCGGCCGGTCATTGCGCAGCTTGCTGGCCACCGGCCCCGCCTCCGCATCACTCTTCGGCCGCACGTCCTTGCCATAGACATCGGCCACCAGCACCACGTAGTCATCACCGGCCAGCTGCTTGGCCTTCTCGATGGCCGACTCGTTCACACCCTTCCAGTTCGGCACCATCACCAGGCCCGGGCGCTTGTCGTGCCCACCATCGTCATAGACCAGCACGCCACTGAAGGTCGTGCCCTGGTGCTTCCACTCCACCGGCTGCGTCTTCATCGCCGCCCAGGCCGGCATCGTCGCCAGCCCCAGCATCATCGCCACACCGCATCGCCAACGATTCATGCGCCTGCTCCACAAGAAAAAGGGGACGGAGGGGATTAAGCCGTATTCGCCCCTCCCGCGTCGCATTCTGCATTGGCGGCGTGACGCAGGTGTGGTTGGATACGACTTAATCCCCTCCGTCCCCTTTTTTTGCATGAATCTTGTTGATCGCTTTCTGTCTGGCCTGATCCCGCGTTTGCCTGCCGAGGATGCCCCGCAGTGGGCACATGTCCAGGGCGCCAGCGCCGAGGACCTGCAGCGCCTGCGTGTGCAGTGGCCGCAGGTGCCGGGCAGCCTGGTGGAACTCCTATCGCGCGTGGATGGCACCCACTACCGGGAGTACCCCGGCGGCAAGGTCTGCGTACTGATGCTGGGCTCGGACGTGGAGGACGGTGGCTACCCGTACTACCTGCGCTCGGTCGCGCAGATCTTCGAGGACCAGCAGCAGTGGGACGACAGCATCCGTTCCATCTACGAAGAGTGGCTGGATGAGGAGCCGGAGATCCTCGGTGAAGGCATCGACGGTGATCTGCCGATGAGCAGGCGCCTGTGCTTCTCGCACTGCATGAACAACGGCGGCACCTCGATGCTGTACCTGGATTTCGATCCGGCACCGGGTGGTACGGTCGGCCAGGTGGTGCGCTACCTGCACGATCCAGACAGCTACGCAGTGATCGCCCCCAGCTTCGACGCGTACCTGCAACAGATGATTGATCGCGATTATGCGTTCATCGACCAGGACGAGGATTGAAACCCAGCCGAGCATGGGCTCGGCTCTACAGTAGATTCACGCCATGCGTGGATGACGACCTCACCCACGCTCGATCCAATGCAACGTGCCCGGCTCGAACGCCAGCAGGTCCGCTGCGGCCAGCTGATCCCGCGACCAGCGCCGTTCCGGCGGCTTCGGCTGCCGGGCACCCACCGAACCGTCATAGTCGCGCACCAGCAGGCCGATGCGCGCGGCCCCAGCCTGCAACAGCGCGTCGATACGCTGCAACCACTGGCCGGCATCATCCAGGGCTTCATCGCGGCGTGCCTGCTGATCCTGTTCATGCCGCGCCAACTGCGCCGCCAACGCGCGCGCGATCTTCGCTTCGCTCCAGCCCTTCCTGCGCCAGCGTTCGGCATCGCCGTTCCACTCACGAACCGCCTGCGCCGAGGCCAGCGACGTGCCGCAATCGCAGTGCACGGCACTCAACCACGGCTGCCAACCGGGCCCGACCGCTGACTGCAGGCTGGGCGAATCCTGCGCAAACAGGCGCCGGCCACTGCGCTGCATGATCGCGGCGGCTTCAACGTGCGATAAGGATGCGGGCAGGAACAGGGTAATGAAGGTGCACATGCGGGCATCCGGGTCCGTCCGGGGATGCCTGCATGATAAATGCACGATGGGGTCAGAACCCTTTCCCGCGGAAAGGGATCCGCCCCCCGATCCCGCCGGTCAGGCGATGCCCAACCCCGGAATCGCGCTGATGCTGTCCGGATCGAACCCGGCCAGTTCGGCGAAATGGCGTCCGCGCGCCACGTAATCGCGGTAGGCCCCGAAGCTCGGCGCACCCGGCGACAGCAGCACCACCCCGCCCTGTGCGCCCAGCGCCATGCGCGCCAACGCCATCGCCTCGGCGAGATCGCCCGCAGCGTGCAGGCCAAAGCGGCCAGCATCGGCCAGCGGCTGCAGCATCGCGTGGATGCGCGGGCCGTTGCTGCCCATGGTCACGATCTCCACCGGCGGCACATCGTGCGCCATGTGCTGCATGAAGTCGGTCCAATCCAGGCCACGGTCGTGCCCGCCCACCAGCAGCGCGATGCGCTGCCCAGCAAAGCACTCCAGCGCGGCCAGGCTGGCATGCGGCGTGGTGCTGATCGAATCATTGACGTAGGTCAGGCCATCGGCCACGCCGATGCGCTGCAGGCGGTTCGGCAGCGGGCGGAAATCCTGCACTGACGGTGCCAGCGCCACGGCATCCAGGCCCAGCGCTTCCAGTGCAGCCAGCACCGCGCACAGATTGCCGCGGTTGTGGCGTCCCGGCAGCGGCGTGTCGCGGGTATCGAACACCGCCTGTTCGCCGCGATGCACGATGTCGCCCCGCATATGCCAGCCCTGCGGCTGGTTGAACCAGACCACCTCACTATCGGGCAGCGACAGTGCCGCCAGGTGCGGATCGGCCGCATTGAGCACGGCAATGCGCGGCGCGGCTTCCGTCACCAGCCGCAGCTTGTCTTCGATGTAACGCCGTTCGCTGCCGTGCCAGTCCAGGTGTTCCGGGAACAGGTTCAGCACCACTGCCACCTGCGGGTGGGCGCCACTGCGCGCCACTTCACCGGTCTGGTAGCTGGACAGCTCGACGGCCCAGTACTCGGGCGCCGGCTGCGGGTCCAGCACCTCCAGCAGCGGCAGGCCGATGTTGCCGACCAGTCCGGTGCGGTGGCCGGCCGCGCGCAACAGGTGCGCGACCAGCGCGGTGGTGGTGCTCTTGCCCTTGGTGCCGGTCACGCACACGGTGTCGTGCACGATGCCATCGTCAGCCGCATGCTCGGCGAACCACAGCGCAGTGCCGCCGATGAAGGTGGTGCCCTGCGCTGCCGCCGCCAGCGCGATCGGCTGATAGGGACTGATGCCGGGCGATTTGATCACCACGTCGAACGCGGCCAGCGCTTCAGCGGAAGGCTCGCCACGCACGTCCAGGGCGCCCTGTGTTTCCATGCGTGCGGCCCCGACTTCGGCCGCCGGGCAGAACAGGCTCAGCGGCAGCGTGGGCAGGCGCTCACGAAGTACCGCAAACGCGGCACGGCCCTCGCGGCCCCAGCCCCACAGCGCGACGCGCTTTCCTTCAAGCTTCGAAATCTTCACGCACCCGGTCCCACAGCGCAGCCGGAACGCGGTGCTCGCCCTGCAACTGCAGCAGCGGCGCCAGTTCCAGTTCGGCGGCATCCAGCTGCGGCTGGATTTCATTGCAGAAGCGCTTCACCAACACGTCTTCCTTCCATTCCGGGCGCTGGGCCAGGGTCGCCATCGCCGCACGCGATTCGCGGCCTTCGCCCACGCACTCGAACGGCTTGTGGTCCTGGAACTCCAGCAGCGCGTCGAAGCCAGCGGCCTGCTCGGCATCGTCCAGCAGGTTGCGGCCGAAGATGCGCACCAGGCGCGTCTTGGGCATGAACGGAGCCAGCGCCAGGAACACGAAATGGCACTTCGGGCAGACGCCGCACCAGCGGTTCACCGGGCGCTCGCCGAGGATGTGGAAATTGCGGTTGCAGCTGGAGAAGTGCGCGTCGTAGAAATCGGTCTTGGCGAACTGGCGGGCCACCGCCAGCTCGGACATCGGGCGCAGCAGCGAGTAGTACTGCAGGTCCGCCGCAACGTACTTCTGCACATGGCTGCCGAACGCCTGCTCACAGGCCCAGCCCTTGGACCACTGGTGGTTCACTTCGCCGGTGCCCGGAATCTGGCTGCCGTAGCTGGCCGAACGCTCGTTGGAGAACACGACCTGGTCCACGCCGTGCAGCAGGGCCGCCAGCACCATGATTGCCGAGTTCACCACCGTCACCGGGATGTGGCCGTTCCAGGCGCCCTGGCGGTTCAACTCGAACAGTTCCGGTGCCAGCGTGCGGCCCAGGTTCAATGTCGGCAGGCCGGTGCGCTCGGCGCAGGCGCGGATCAGCTGCGAACCACCGATCCAGGTCACGGTCTCGTCCACGCCGGCACGGCGCAGCGCTTCGATGCTGACCAGCGAATCCTTGCCGCCGCCGATGGCCACCAGTGCGTGCGGCTGCAGGCCCAGCGCCGGCGCCTGCCCGGCCTCGCCCTGCACCGGCAACCGGAAGCGGCCGCGCAGGTTCAGGCCGTTACGGTAGGCGAATTCGCCCAGGCCATTGAGGTAAATGGTCTCCACCAGTGCGGCGGTATCGGCATCGATGCTGTAACTGTCGATGCTGACCGTATCCGGTACGCCGGCCTTGTAGTAGCTGACGCCGGCAATCAGGTGCAGCAGCTGCAGCGCGCGCTGCACGGCAGCGGCGCGCGCCTCGTCCAGCACGAACGGGGCACCCGGCACAGTGATGGTCTCCACCATCTCGGGGCCGTCGTCGAAGGCATAGACCAGCCGGGCCACGCCGGTATCCGCTGCGAAGTCGCAGCGGACGAAGCGGAAGCGGGAAACCTGGTGTTTGTCGAAAGCAGTCATGGTGTATCCGGTCAGGCACGGGCCCGCGCGAGGGCGCGGGGCGTGTCGGTGGGCGGGTGCAGCCCGCGTGCGGTGGTCATTCGATCACGTCTTCGCGCGGCAGCATCCGCTGGTTGTAGGTGTTGGCCATCACATAGCCGTAGGCACCGGCATCGGCGATCAGCATCACGTCGTCCGGCGCGGTCGACACCGGCAGCTTGCGGCGCTTGCCGAACACATCGCTGGATTCGCAGATCGGCCCGACCACATCGAACGCCGCTTCGGCATAACCGCCCTGGCGGCTGAGATTCTCGATGTCATGCCAGGCGTCGTACAGCGCCGGGCGCATCAGTGCGTTCATGCCGGCGTCCAGGCCCACACGGCGCACACCGTCCTTTTCCACCACCTGGGTGGCATGGGTCAGCAGCACGCCCGATTCGGCCACCAGGTAGCGGCCCGGCTCGATCGCCAGGCGGAATGCCGGGTGCAGTGCCTTGACCTCGGCCAGGCCCTCGGCCCAGGCGTCCAGGTCGAAGGGTTCGTCTTCGTCGCTGTACGGAATCGGCAGGCCGCCACCGATATCGATGGTCTGTACGCTGCCGATGCGGCGAGCGAAACCGGCGAGCTCATCGCACATCAGGCGCCAGTGCTGCGCGGTTTCCACGCCGCTGCCCAGGTGCGCATGCAGGCCCACCACGCGGCTGCCCAGTTCGGTGGCCGCGCGCACGAACTCGTCGACGCGGGCGATCGGCAGGCCGAACTTGGACTCCTTGCCACCGGTACGGACCTTGGCGTGGTGGCCCTCGCCCCGGCCCAGATCGACGCGCAGCCACAGCTCGCGGTTGCGGAACAGGTCCGGCCAGCGCTGCAGCGCTTCCACGTTGTCGACGGTCACGGTCACGCCCAGCGCGAACGCCGCCTCGTACTCGCTGCGCGGGCAGAAGCTGGGGGTGAACAGCACGCGCTTGGGCGACAGTTCCGGCAGGTGCTGGAACACATGCTTCAGCTCACCGTGCGACACGCACTCCAGGCCGAAGCCCTCCGCTTCCAGCAGCTGCAGGATGGCCGGGTGGCTGTTGGCTTTGATCGCGTAGTAACGCTGGTCGATCGGCTTGATCGCGGCCAGCGCACGGGCGCGGGCACGCACCGTCGGCAGGTGGTAGACGTAGCGCGGCGTACCAGCATCGGCCAGCTGCAGCAGGTGCGCACGCTGGCCGCGCCACCACGGCGTGCCGCGCGGGCGCACGGTGCCGGCAATCTCGCGCCAGCGCGGGCCGAACACTTCGGTCTCTTCCACCGGCATCGCGCCGCTGTCGATCAGCTCTGCGTGCAGGATCGGCAGCAGGCCATCGGCATCGGCCTCGTCGATGACGAAGGTCAGGTTCAGGTCGTTGGACGACTGCGAGATCATGTGCACGCGCTCGCGGCCGAAGGTGGCCCACACGTCCGACAGCTTGTGCAGCAGCGACCGCATGCCGCGGCCCACCAGGGTGATCGCCGCGCACGGCACGATCACCTTCACCTTGCAGATCTGCGACAGGTCGGCCGACAGCGCGGCCAGCACATCGGTGTTGACCAGGTTCTCGGACGGGTCCAGCGACACGGTGACGTTGGTCTCGGCCGAACCGATCAGGTCCACCGACAGGCCGTGCTTCTTGAACAGGTTGAACACATCGGCCAGGAAGCCGACCTGCTGCCACATGCCGATGCCTTCCATCGACACCAGCACGATGCCATTGCGGCGGCTGATCGCCTTCACCCCCGGCACCGGTGCGGCGCTGCCATCGATGCTGGTGCCCGGCAGTTCCGGGCGCTCGGTATCGAGGATGGCCATCGGCACGCCGGCATCGCGGCACGGCTTGATCGAGCGCGGGTGCAGCACCTTGGCGCCGGTGGTGGCGATTTCCTGCGCCTCGTAATAGTCCAGGCGGGTCAGCAGGCGCGCGTCCGGCACGTCCTTCGGATTGGCGCTGAACATGCCCGGCACATCGGTCCAGATCTCCACCCGGCTGGCGCCGAGCAGCGCACCGAAGTACGCCGCCGAGGTATCCGAGCCACCACGGCCAAGGATGGCGGTACCGCCATCGGCATGCCGCGAAATGAAGCCCTGGGTGATCAGCAGGCGGGTCGGCTGCGCGCGGAAGCGCTGCATCCACTCCGCGTCTGCGCGCCACTGGCAGTTCACCGACAGGCGCTGCGACCAGTCGCTCTGGTTCGGCTGCGGCGGCATCGCGTCCAGCCACTGGCGGGCGTCCATCCAGCCCATGTCCAGGCCCGAGGCGCGCAGATAGGCCGCGCCCAGGGTGGAGGACAGCAGCTCGCCCTGGCCCAGCACTTCGGCCTGCCAATCCAGCGGACGGGTGGCCGCCCGCGCATCGTCGAGCAGGCCCTGCAGCGCCGCCAGCCGTTCGGCCAACACCTCGCGGCCCAGGCCGAGTTCGGCCAGGAAGCCCTCATGGCGCTCGACAAGCGCTGCCACTCGATCACCGCTGTCCGGCGCGCCGTCGGCAATCGCGGTCAGTTCGTTGGTGACCCCGGACAGCGCCGATACCACCACCAGCACGCGCGATCCGGTCTCTTCCGCGCGTTTTTTCGCCAGCTTCCCGATCGTGTCCCAGCGGTGACGACGCGACACCGAAGTGCCGCCGAACTTCAGTACGATCCAACGATCGACAAGGGGGGAAGCTGACATGGATTGGCTATGTAGAATGTGGGGAAGCCGCCCTCGGGGGCGGAACCTTTGATTCTAAGCGCAATATCCCCGTAGATGGCCGTCCTCCGTTACCTGCAGCTCGATGTCTTCGCCCCCCGCCCCGGAACCGGCAATCCACTGGGCGTCATCCTGGACGCCGACGCGCTCTCCAGCAGCCAGATGCAGGCCCTGGCCGCCTGGCTGAACCTGTCCGAGACGGTGTTCTTCCTGCGCCCCACCGCGCCCGGCGCCGACTACCACATCCGCATCTTCACCCCGACCCGTGAGCTGGCCTTCGCCGGCCACCCCAGCGTCGGCGCCGCCTGGGCGGCGGTGACCTACGGCCTGGCCCAACCGCGCGACGGCGCCCTGCTGCAGCAATGCGCGGCAGGGGTGCTGCCAGTACGGGTGAGCGGCCCGGCCGAGGCACTGGAGATCCAGCTGGCCAGCCCGCCGGCACGGCAACTGGACACGGAGGCAGACGGAGCGCCCGCCGCGCTGTTGGCGCTCGCTGCCGACGGGCAGGTGCCCGAACTCTGGGACAACGGCGCACGCTGGTGGCTGCTGCCACTGCGCGATGCCGCCGCCGTTCGCGAGCTGGCACCGGACATGGCCGCGCTGGCCGACTGGAGCCTCGCCACCGACGCTACAGGCCTGGCCGTCTTCGCCGATGAAGCCGGCACCGGCCACACCCGCGTGGTGCGTGCCTTCTGCCCCGCTGATGCGCCCGCCGTGCCCGAGGATCCCGTGACCGGCAGTGCCAATGCACTGATCGGCGCCTGGCTGCGGCAGCGCAATGCCCTGCCCGGCCGCGAGGGCCGCTACGTGGCCAGCCAGGGCCGCGAAGTCGGTCGCGATGGTCGCGTGCAGGTACAGGTCGATGCGCAGGGCACGGTGTGGATCGGCGGCCAGGTGCAGCCGGTCATCGACGGCCAGATCCGTTGGCTGTAAAGCCGAGCGTAGGCTCGGCGCTGCAGCGGCGCGTTAAGCTGCGCGCCACCCGATCCTGGAGTTTCGCCCCGATGACCACCCGCCGTTTCCTGCAGCTGGATGTGTTCTCCCCGCGCGCCGGCGCTGGCAACCCGCTGGCCGTGGTACTCGATGCCGAAGGCCTGGACGACGCCAGCATGCAGGCCATCGCACGCTGGACGCGCCTGCCCGAGACCACCTTCGTGTTCCCGCCCCAGGCCGCCGGTGCCAGCTACCGGCTGCGCATGTTCAGCCCGCAGAAGGAAGTGCCGTTCGCCGGCCACCCCAGCGTCGGCACGGCGCATGCGGTACTGCAGGCAGGCCTGGCCACACCGATCGACGGCGTGCTGGTGCAGGACGGCATTGCCGGCGCCCTGCCGCTGCGCGTCAGCGGTGAGGGCGCGCAGCAGCGCATCGCCATCCGCACCCCGCGCGCGCAGTTGGCGGAGACCGCTGAAGCCACCGATCCGCACCTGCGGGCAGCACTGAAGGACTGGCCACTGGGCTCGCTGCCGCCGGCGCGCATGCAGGGCGGACGCAGCTGGTGGGTGGTGCAGGTGGCCGATGAAGCAGCACTACGCGCGCTGCGCCCTGACTGGGACGCGGTGGCTGCGCTGGCCGAGTCCACCGACAGCATGGGCGTGTTCGCCTATGCCTTCAGCGATGGCAGTGAGGGATTCGATCTGGCCGTGCGCGCTTTCGTCGGCAATGGTCGGCGCTTCGAGGACGCCGCCTCGGGGGCCGCCAATGCAGTGCTGGCCGCGTGGCTGGACCTGCGCGACGCGCTGCCACGTGGCCGTGCGCCGTTCGAAGTCAGCCAGGGCCGCGAAGTCGGCCACGATGCGCGCCTCACCCTGCGGGTCGACGAGGACGGCGAGGTCTGGTCGGGCGGCCAGGTGCAGACGGTGATCACCGGCACCCTTGATTGGTAAAGGGATACTGTAGAGCCGAGCCCACGCTCGGCTGCTCCTCGGCCAGATCACGGGACCTGCAGAAGCCGAGCATGGGCTCGGCTCTACAGATGCGCCGGCTCAGCCCAGTTCGGCTTCCAGGCTGATCGGCACCGCGCTCAGCGCCTTGGATACCGGGCAGTTCTGCTTGGCGTCATCGGCAATGGCACGGAACTGCGTCGCATCGATGCCGGGCACCACCGCCCTGACCTTCAGGCGGATCTGCGACAGCTGCGGACCGCCTTCCAGCGACAGGTCGACCTTGGCTTCGGTGTCCAGCGAGGTCGGGGTGAAGCCTGCTTCGCCGAGCTTGGCCGACAGCGCCATGGTGAAACAACCCGCGTGCGCGGCGGCGATCAGCTCTTCCGGATTGGTGCCCTTTTCGTCGCCGAAGCGGCTGTTGAAACCGTAGCGGGTCTTCTCCAGCAGCCCACTCTGCGGCGTGCTCAACTGGCCCTTGCCCGTCTTCAGATCGCCTTCCCAGTGCGCGGTGGCGTGTCGCGAGATTCCCATTGTGCTGCTCCTGCGTGGCGGTGATGAACGGCTACCCTGGCACGCCACGCGTTAGCCCTGCGTCGCTCCGCCGCACGCCGGACGTCGTCCCCGAGCCCGGCGCGTGGACACTTCCTCGCCAGCCCGGAACGCATTTTCCTCTTGTTTTCAGTGGTTTCGCGCACCCCACCGATCGGCGGGCGCCGGCGATCGAACACGCTGGCGTGCCCCCATCCCCCACCGCCGACCATGTACTGAATCGGCCTGGATATGAAAAAACATGCACTTTCCGCGCTTCGGGCTATTGGCGGCGCCCAAGAGTTGCCCTACATTGCGCTTGCCGACGGGGTTCGGCGCCGACCAAACAACCAACCGTTCACGGAACAGGAAACCATGGCAAAGACCGCTAAGAAGGCTGCCCCGAAGAAGGCAGCGAAGAAAGTCGCGACGAAGGCAGCCGCCAAGCCGGCCGCTCCGAAGCCGATCAAGGAAGTGCTGACCAAGTCCGGCCTGGTTGCACACATCGCTGAAGCCTCCGGCGTCATCGCCAAGGACGTCCGCGCTGTGCTGGCCTCGCTGGAAAGCGCCGTCGCCTCCTCGGTGCACAAGAAGGGCGCTGGCTCCTTCACCCTGCCGGGCCTGCTGAAGATCACCACCGTCAATGTGCCGGCCAAGCCGAAGCGCAAGGGCATCAACCCGTTCACCAAGGAAGAGCAGTGGTTCGCCGCCAAGCCGGCCACCACCAAGCTGAAGGTGCGTCCGCTGAAGAAGCTGAAGGACGCCGCGCTGTAAGCGCGCGCCCCAACGTGGATTCCGACGGGACGGCTCTGGCCGTCCCGTTTTTTTTGCGTGCCCGGCGGTAGATCCACGCCATGCGTGGATGCGTCGCGCTGCGGCAATCCGCAACACAGCGTTGCCGCCTCCCCGGCAATGCCCGTACAGGCCCGTCGCCACTGGCCGAGCGCGGCTTGGGCAGGTGCTGGAACGTACCGGGTGGAACACTGCGTGCAGCGCCGGCCGTCGCCTCAGGCCGTGGCCTTGCCTATGGTGGGCACATCCTCCACAGCTACGGCGAGCACACCCTCATGGCCAGCCCCTCCACCCGCTACCGGATCTCGGTGACCCCCATCGAAAAGGACGGGCTGCAGTGCACAGGGCGCTGCACCATCGAACTGGAGCATCGCGCCAGCCGCGACCTGATGCGCCTGCTGGAGGCGGCCCCGCGTACCGCCGGTATCAGCGGCGACGAGCGTGCGACCCTGGTGATCGCCACCCAGCTGCTGCGCGATATCGTGCAGCGCCATGCCGAGACCGGCGGCCACGCACTGGCGGCCATCGCCGGCCAGGTCCTGCCAGCGCTGGACGCTCTGGATCAGCTGCCCTCCTCCCGCTGATCCCGGCGCAATCGCTACACTGCCGCCCTCCAGGTTGCCTCGCGGAGGAGGCAGACATGCGCAGGAACCTGTTGCTGATCGCACCCTTGGTGCTGCTGGGCTGTTCACGCCCGGCAGCACAGACGACCGGCGACATCGCGGCAGCGTCCGCTCCCGTCGCTGCCACCGCAGCCACGGACACCCGCACCGGCCGCGATCCCGCAGCAGTGCAGGCAAGTGAAATGCCGGTGCTGTCTGCTGTCGCCGACGGTGCCGAGCCGCCATCGACGATGCTCAACCGCTACGTAGCGGCGTTGCTCAACCGCGACCGCGCCGCCAGCGATGCCGCCTGGACGATCCCGCCCAGCGACCCGCGGCATGCGGACGACGCCGCACTGCGGCAGCTGCAGGACCTGCGCACCCTGCGCCTGCACAGCGACCCCCCGCTCGCCCGCGACGATCGGCAGCCACCGCAGCTGCTTGAAGTGCCGGTGCAGATCCGCGCGGTCACCGCCAACGGTGCGTTCCGCTTCGGTGGCTGGTACCGCGTGCAACCCAGCAGCGATGGCAGCGCCTGGCAGATCCAGTCGGCGCAACTGCGTCCGATGCTGGACTGAACCGTTACAGCCGCATGCACGCGCGATTCAGCCTGCACGGCTACTCTTTGATCCATCCATTCCCTGCCATCGGTCACCGCCATGCGCCTGCGTTCCCTGATGACCCGCCTCGCTGCCTCCACCGTACTGATCGCCGCTGCGATCGGCGCGCAGGCGGCTCCCTCCATTTCCGGCCGCGAACTGTCGGTGGGTGCCAGCGACGTGCAGCAGTACCTCGATGGCAGCTTCCCGCGCACCCAGGATGCCCTTGGCGGCCTGATCTCCCTGACCATGAGCCATCCTCAGCTGAGCCTTCCGGCCGGCGAGCGCTTGAACCTTGGCATGGACGTGGCACTGGCCACCGCCGGCGGCAACCCGGCCAAACTGGGTACGGTGAAGCTCAGCAGCGGCCTGCGCTACGACGCGCAGACCCAGGGCTTCCACCTGCAGCAGCCCAGCGTGGATGACTTCACCCCGGCCAACCAGGGCGGCCGCCTCGACTCACGCACCCGCGGCCTGCTCAATGCCTGGCTGAGCGACTACGCCCAGCGCGAACCGATCTACAAGCTGGACCCGGCCGTGGCCGGGGTGCTCGGCGCGCTGCAGGTGCAGGCGGCACAGGTCAAGAACGGCAAGCTGGTGGTCACCTTCAACCAGAACCTGGGCAACCTGGTGCCGGCAGGCCTGCTGGGCAAATAAGGTAGTGCCGGCCGGCGGCCGGCACTACCGGCAAGGCATCACGCGGCAAGTGCCTTGACCACCGCCTCGCTGAAAGCAGGAATGTCATCCGGCTTGCGGCTGGTGATCACGTTGCCGTCGACCACGACCTCGGCATCGCGCCAGTTCGCGCCCGCGTTGGCCAGGTCCTGCTGAAGGGAGGGCCAGGAGGTCAGCTCGCGGCCATCTGCCAGCCCGCTGTTGATCAGCAGCCACGGACCATGGCAGATCGCCGCGACGGGCTTGCCGGCTTCATCCACTGAGCGGATGAAGCTGAGCACCGCGTCGTCGGTGCGCAGTGTGTCCGGATTGATGACGCCCCCTGGCAGCACCAGGGCATCAAAGCCCGCCGGATCCGCCTCGTCCAGCGGAATGTCGACCGCGACGGCGTCGCCCCAGTTCTTCTCTTTCCAGCCCTTGATGGTCGCCTCCTTTGCGGGCGACACCACGCTGACCCGCGCACCTTCCGCTTCCAGCAGCCGTTTGGGCTCGGTCAATTCGGACTGTTCAAAGCCGTGGGTCGCGAGGATTGCGATCTGTTTGCCCTTCAATCGCTCTGCCATGGGTGCACTCCAGTTGGGGGAGTGCACAGCGTGGACGAACGGCCCTTGCACGGCGGTGACCCTGCCGTGCACGGCAGGTGGAGAGCCTCCCGCTAGTGCCGGCTGCTGGCCGGCACTCCCCGTCGCGGGTCAACGCTTGGGCTGCAGCATGGTGCCGGTGCACTTGGGCGAGCCGCAGCGGCATTCCCAGATCTTCTTCAGCTTGGCGGTGTGGCGCTCGGCCAGCGTGATGCCGTAGTTGTAGGTCAGCTCTTCGCCAGCCTTGATATCGCGCAGCGCCTCGATGAACACCTTGTCGCCACGGCTGTCGCCATCCTCATCCTCCTCGATCACCGCCTCGCAGTTCGGGTCGCAGCTGTGGTTGATCCAGCGCGCATCGTTGCCCTTGTAGTTGGCATCGATCACCCAGTCGTCATTGAGGGTGAACAGGAAGGTATGGCCGCTTTCGACGTCGCCGCTGTCATCGGCATCAACGTCGCCATGGCTGCGCAGCAGGCCCTTGTACTGGATCACGCGCTCGCCCTGCTTGATCGGGGCGACGGCGAACACGCCGTTGCCATGGATGGCGGACTTGCGGGCTTGGATCTTCTTCGGCATCGGCACGGGCTGTTTGCAGCGGATGGAACAGGGATTCTCGCCCATTCCGGGTGATTGCGAAAATCACCCGGTTGGCGCAGCATGGCGCCCCCGGCAGCGCCCGCTGGCAACGCCTCCCGGCCCGGCCCCAGCGCCGGCTGAATGCCCGGGTTGGATGGTGGCGAATAAAAGCGTACAATTTCAGTCCGCTTTAAGAACCACTCGCATCCCCATGTTGCGCGTCACCAAGCTCACCGATTACGCCACCGTCGTGCTGACCGTGCTCGCCGCCCGTCCGGGCGAGGTGCTCAGTGCCACCGAACTGGCCGAATTCACCGGCCTGGAGCCGCCCACCGTCAGCAAGGTACTCAAGCCGCTGGCCCAGGCCGGCCTGGTCGAAGGCCTGCGCGGCGTCCGTGGCGGCTACCGGCTGACCCGCCCGGCCATCGAGATCTCGCTGTTCGAAGTGGTCGAAGCGATGGAAGGGCCGCTTGCCCTGACCGAATGCAGCCACGACCACCACCAGTGCGGCATGGCACCCAAGTGCGGCGCGCGCAGCAGCTGGCGGTTGATCAACGACGTGGTCTCCGAGGCCCTGCGCGACGTCAGTCTTGCGCAGATCCTGCCCCCTCTTCCCCTTGCCGATGACGAACAGCGCCGCACCATCGCTGTCGACGTCGTCTCCTGATCCACAGGCAGCCCCCCCATGGCCACCGAAACCATCGAAAACGTCGCCCACGACGACACCCCCAACCGCGAGATCCACGAGCAGCTCGGCCGCAAGTATTCGGCCGGCTTCATCACCGAGATCGAGTCGGACTCCCTGCCGCCGGGCCTGGACGAGGACACCATCCGTGCCCTGTCGGCCAAGAAGGACGAGCCGGAGTGGATGACGCAGTGGCGCCTGGACGCCTATCGCCACTTCCTGACCCTGCCGATGCCGGACTGGGCCAAGCTGGAGATCGCCCCGATCGACCTGCAGGCGCTCAGCTACTACTCCGCGCCGAAGGGCCCGAAGTACGCCTCGCTGGACGACGTGCCGAAGGAACTGCTCGACACCTACGACAAGCTGGGCGTGCCGCTGCACGAGCGCGCCAAGCTGGCCGGCGTGGCGGTGGATGCGGTGTTCGACTCGGTCTCCGTCGGTACCACCTTCCGCAAGGAACTGGCCGAGAAGGGCATCATCTTCTGCTCGATGTCCGAGGCCATCAAGGAACACCCGGAGCTGGTGCGCCAGTACCTGGGCACCGTGGTGCCGGTGGGTGACAACTACTTCGCCGCACTCAACTCGGCGGTGTTCTCCGATGGCAGCTTCGTGTTCATTCCCAAAGGCGTGCGCTGCCCGATGGAACTGAGCACCTACTTCCGCATCAACGCCGGCCACACCGGCCAGTTCGAGCGCACCCTGATCGTGTGCGAGGACAAGGCCTACGTCTCCTACCTGGAAGGCTGCACCGCACCGATGCGCGATGAGAACCAGCTGCACGCTGCGGTGGTCGAACTGGTGGCACTGGAAGATGCGGAGATCAAGTACTCCACGGTGCAGAACTGGTACCCGGGCGACGAGAACGGTGTCGGCGGCATCTACAACTTCGTCACCAAGCGTGCCGAATGCCGCGGCGCGCGCAGCAAGGTCACCTGGACCCAGGTCGAGACCGGCTCGGCGATCACCTGGAAGTACCCCTCGTGCGTGCTGCTGGGCGACGATTCGGTCGGTGAGTTCCACTCGGTCGCGCTGACCCATCACCGCCAGCAGGCCGACACCGGCACCAAGATGATCCACGTCGGCAAGCGCACCAAGAGCAAGATCGTCAGCAAGGGCATCAGCGCCGGCCGCGGCCAGAACACCTACCGCGGCCTG
Organism: Stenotrophomonas sp. YJH_SMC_53; assembly: GCF_059369995.1. Classification (NCBI taxonomy): domain Bacteria; kingdom Pseudomonadati; phylum Pseudomonadota; class Gammaproteobacteria; order Lysobacterales; family Lysobacteraceae; genus Stenotrophomonas; species Stenotrophomonas sp. YJH_SMC_53. The sequence continues at coordinate 185,908 of NZ_JCAFTF010000004.1, forward strand.
GTGCGCGTGGACCGCAATGCCGACGGCGCGCGCAACTACACCCAGTGCGATTCGCTGCTGATCGGCAAGCAGTGCGGTGCCCACACCTTCCCCTACATCGAGGTGAAGAACCCGGGCGCCACCGTCGAGCACGAAGCCACCACCTCGAAGATTTCCGACGACCAGCTGTTCTACTGCCGCGCCCGTGGCATCAGCCAGGAAGACGCGGTGTCGATGATCGTCGACGGCTTCTGCAAGCAGGTGTTCCGCGAACTGCCGATGGAGTTCGCAGTGGAAGCCAAGAAGCTGCTGGAAGTCTCGCTGGAAGGTTCGGTGGGCTGACCGCCCGCCCCTGCCCCTCGCAAACGCATTCTCTTTACCGGCGGGCCCAGGCCCGCCCCACGGAAACCCCCACCATGCTGAAGATCGACAATCTCCACGCCCGCATCGGCGACAAGGAAATCCTCAAGGGCCTGTCGCTGGATGTGAAGCCCGGCCAGGTGCACGCCATCATGGGCCCGAACGGCGCAGGCAAGTCCACCCTGGGCAATGTGCTGGCCGGCCGCGACGGCTACGAAGTGACCGAAGGCAGCGTGCAGTTCGACGGTGTCGACCTGCTGGAGCAGGACCCGGAAGCGCGTGCCGCTGCCGGCCTGTTCCTGGCGTTCCAGTACCCGGTGGAGATCCCGGGCGTGAACAACACCTACTTCCTGCGCGCGGCACTGAACGCCCAGCGCAAGGCACGCGGTGAGGACGAACTCGACTCCATGCAGTTCCTCAAGCTGGTGCGCCAGAAGCTGGCCGTGCTGCACCTGAAGGACGAGCTGCTGCATCGTGGCGTCAACGAAGGCTTCTCCGGCGGCGAGAAGAAGCGCAACGAGATCTTCCAGCTGGCCGTGCTGGAACCGAAGCTGGCCATCCTCGACGAGACCGACTCGGGCCTGGACATCGACGCGCTGAAGAGCGTGGCCGACGGCGTCAATGCGCTGCGCGCCGCCGACCGTTCGTTCCTGGTCATCACCCATTACCAGCGCCTGCTGGACTACATCAAGCCGGACGTGGTGCACGTGCTGGCCGATGGCCGCATCGTCAAGAGCGGCGGCCCCGAGCTGGCGCTGGAACTGGAAGCGCACGGCTATGATTTCCTGAAGGACCGGGTCGTGCCCGAGGCGGCGGTCTGATGAGCGCCCTGCTCGACTCGATGGCCCAGGCCTTCTGCGGCAGCGATGCGCGCCGCGAAGTGCTGGATGCGGCCCTGCGCGATGGCCTGCCGGCCGCTCGCAATGAAGCCTGGAAGTACACCTCGCTGCGCCAGCTCGAACGCCGTGCGTTTGCTGCGGCACCGGTGCAGGGCCCGGCGCTGGACGCCGCGCTGCTGGACGACATCCCGGCGCCGCGCCTGGTGTTCGTCAACGGTCGCCTGGATGCCGCGCTGAGCGACGTGCAGGCCCTGCCGTCCGGCGTGCAGCTGCAGCCGCTGTCGGCCGCGCTGGCCGCCGGCGAAGACGCCGTGCGTTTCCTTGGCCGTCGCTACGAACGCAGCGAAGAGATCTTCGCCCGCCTGAATGCCGCGCTGGCCGATGAAGGCGTGGTGCTGCGCGTGGATGAAGGCGTGCAGGTCGAAGCGCCGCTGCAGCTGGTGTTCGCCAGTGTGGCCGGCGAGACCGACCTGGCCTGGCATCACCGCCACCTGATCGAACTGCGTGCCGGCGCCAGCCTCGGCGTGGTCGAGCACCGCTTCAGCGTGGGTGACTCCGCCCACCTGGACAACACCGTGCTGCATGCCCACGTCGCGCGCGACGCCGTGCTCAAGCACGCCCGCGTGCAGGCCGGCAGCGCGCGCCAGACCAGCTTCCTGCGTACCGACGCGGTGCTGGCCCGCGACGCGCAGTACCACCGCGTCGACCTGGAACTGGGCGCCGCGCTCAGCCGCCATGAACTGAACGTGCGACTGGAAGGCGACAACGCCCAGCTGACCGCCAACGGCGTGCTGCTCGGCAATGGCCGCCGCCACGTCGAGACCCGGCTGGGCATCGATCACATCGCGCGCGATACCGCCTGCGAACTGCTGTGGCGCGGCGTTGCCGCCAACCGCAGCCGCGTGGTGTTCCATGGCGGCATCCAGATCCGCGAAGGCGCCGACGGCACCGATGCGAACCTGTCCAACAAGAACCTGCTGCTGTCGGCCGACGCCGAGATCGATACCCAGCCGACGCTGGTGATCGACGCCGATGAAGTGAAGGCCGCGCATGGCGCCACCGTCGGCCAGCTCGATGCCAATGCGCTGTTCTACCTGCGCTCGCGCGGCCTGCCGCAGGCCCAGGCGCAGGCGCTGCTCAGCGCTGCGTTCTGCCATGAGCCGCTGAAGATCCTGCCGGAAGCCCTGCGCGAGCAGCTGGCACGCCGTTTGGACAAGGCCCTGGCCGAGGCGGGTGTGGCATGAACCTGTCCACGCCGCGCCCGATCGAAGAACGCACCGGCGCGCCCGACTGGGACCGCGTCCGCCTCGACTTCCCGCTGCTGATGCGCGAAGTGCACGGCAAGCCGCTGGTCTATTTCGACAATGCCAACACCGGCCAGAAGCCGGTGCAGGTGATCGGCGCGGTGGACGAGTTCTACCGCCGCTACAACGCAAACGTCAGCCGCGCGGTGCACGCGCTCGGCAGCGAAGCTACCGACGCCTACGAAGGCGCACGCAACACGCTGGCCCGCTTCCTCAACGTGCGCCCCAGCGACCTGGTGCTGTGCAGCGGCACCACCTTCGCCATCAATCTGGTGGCGTATTCGTGGGCGCTGCCGCGGCTGAAGGCCGGCGACGTGATCCTGGTGTCGCGCATGGAGCACCACGCCAACATCGTGCCGTGGCAGCTGGTCGCGCAGCGTACCGGTGCCACCATCCGCGTGGCCGAGATCACGCCTGACGGCGCGCTGGACCTGGATGCGCTACGCGCGGCGATGACCCCGGAGGTCAAGCTGCTGGCGGTCACCCATGTCTCCAACGTGCTGGGCACGGTCAACCCGGTGCGCGAGATCTGCCGTGAAGCGCGCAAGCGCGGCATCATCACCGTGGTCGATGGCTCGCAGGCAGTACCGCACCGCAAGGTCGACGTCGCCGCGATCGGCTGCGACTTCTACGCGATCACCGGCCACAAGATGTGTGGTCCGACCGGCACCGGCGCGCTGTGGGCCCGTCGCGAGCATCTGGACGCGATGCCGCCGTTCCTCGGCGGCGGCGAGATGATCAAGGAAGTCAGCTTCGACGGCACCGTGTTCAACGACGCCCCGCACAAGTTCGAAGCCGGCACCCCGAACATCGCCGGTTTCATCGGCCTGGGCGTGGCCGCCGACTACCTGCAGCAGCTTGGCCAGGACAACGTGGAAGCGCGCGAAGCCGAACTGCTGGCGCACTTCACCGAGGAACTGCGCCGCGTCGACGGCCTGCGCATCATCGGCCAGGCACCGGAGAAGGCGGCCGTGGTCTCGTTCCTGATCGATGGTGCGCATGCGCACGACCTGGCCACCCTGCTCGACCTGGAAGGCGTGGCCGTGCGATCGGGCCAGCACTGCGCACACCCGCTGCTGCAGTACTTCGGCGTCGCCGCCACCTGCCGCGCCTCGCTGGCGTTCTACAACACGCACGCCGAGATCGAGCGGTTCATGACCGCGCTGACCAAGGTACGCAAGCTGCTGGGGTAAGACTCACAGCGCAGCCGGAAGCAACGAGAACGCCGCGGGAAACCGCGGCGTTTTTCATGGCGCCGCCAAGGGAAGGATCGAAGACACGCAGAGCTCCGCAGGCCATTGCCCAAGGTGCCCCTTGCCGTAAGGGAACGCGGGTTGGCCCGCCGATACGATTCCGGTGAGTTCAACCGCCTGCTCCGACGGCAGCGCCGTGACGGGAATTCCATTCACCCACACGCCGTCGGCCGCCCATGGATCCTGCACCGGTGGCCCCGGGTGCAGCGCAGACATTTCGAAGCTCTCAACGTAGGCACCCCGTACGCGCACCAGTCTGCCGTGATAACGCATGGGATCGGCACGCAGCGCCTCCACCGTCACTGGCAACGCACGGGACGCACTGAAACGCGGGCATCCCAGGCCGTTGGGCGCGATGCCGCCACTCTCCTCCTGCGCCGGCAGGCAAGCCAGAAGAGCCACAAGCAGGACAGTTGCGGCCAGCGCGATTCCCTTCGGTATGCCCACCCCTGCACTCCGCCTGGCATTTGAAGAATGCACGAGCATAGCGGTTGCCAGGGCCGCCGAGGGCCTCCCCCATTTGCGCCCGCCTACTGCCCACCTAAAATGCCCCCATGAGCACCCTGACCTTCCGCGCCGCCACGCCGGCCGACATCCCCGCCCTGATCGCCCTCGTCACCTCGGCCTACCGTGGCGACGCCAGCCGCGTGGGCTGGACTACCGAAGCCGACCTGCTGGATGGCGCCCGCATCGACGCCGAAGGCATCCAGGCCGACCTGGACCGCCCCCGCTCCACCATCCTGCTGGCCGAGCGCGAAGGCGTTCTTGTGGCCTGCGCCCACGTTGCCGACGTTGAGGGCAAGGGCTACTTCGGCATGTTCTCGGTCGACCCCGCACAGCAGGGCGGCGGCGTCGGCAAGCAGCTGATGGACGCCGCCGAAGCCCACGCCGCACGCGAATGGAACGTGCCGGTGATGCAGATGACGGTGATCGACGTACGCGACGAACTGATCGCCTTCTACGAGCGTCGTGGCTACCAGCGGACCGGCATCAAGAAACCCTTCCCATATGGCGACGAACGCTTCGGCATCCCCAAGCGCGACGACCTGCGCTTCGAGATCCTGGAAAAACCGCTGGCCGGAGCGGCCGCGTGAGCGATACCTGGACCTTCGTGTGCGCCAGCAACGAGCTGCTGCCCGGTGAAATGAAGAGCGTGTTCGACGAGGTGACCGGCACCCCGATCGTGGTGTTCAACCTCGACGGCGAGCTGTACGCGCTGGAAGACCAGTGCACGCACGAGGAATTCGAGCTGTCCTCGGGCGAGTTCAACACTGCCGAAGGCAGCGTGGAGTGCGTGCTGCACGGCGCGCGCTTCGACATACGCGATGGCCGCGCCCTGTGCGCACCGGCCTATACCCCGGTGCCCAAGTTCCCGGTGAAGCGCGAACACGACGCCGTCTGGACGCGCGACGACCGGGATTGAGGCGGCGCCCCGACCTGGGGGTATCCTCCCTGGGCTGGATCTGAAGGAGGTCCGCAAGGGCCTTTGCAGGGCGTTCCCCGGCCGCCCCGGCGTCCCGCAACACCCCGTACATGCGAATCATTATCGTTGATGTTATTCTACGTAACATCTTCGTAACGACTTCGCCCTCGCGCCATGGCTTCGCCCGCGCCCACTGCCACGTTGTGCCAGCTCGCCCGCCAGGGGTGGCCACTGGCCGTGGCCGTGCTGCTGACGCTGCTGCTGGGCTGGTCGGCGCTGCACGAAGGACGCAGCAACGCCCCGACTACCCAAGGCTGGCAGGCACATGCCGAAGGGTTGCGCCAGGTCATGCCATTGCCGGCGCCGTCGGCAGACGAATGCCCGCAACATGCTGCACCTGCACCGGAGCCGCCGCTTGATGGTGAGGGCAACACGCCCTGCACCGGAGTGGCACCCCTGCGCGCGCCCCTGGTCGCACATATCCCGCTATGGCGCTCCGATGCCCTGCGCCGGCAACTGCACGATCCCGCACTGCGCTTGAACCCCGGCCACGCACCGCCCGCACGGCACGCCAGCTGAGGCGCCCTGCGGCTGTTGCCGTGCGCCTGAAGTCGTTCGCCGCATCGCCGGGCATCAGCTCGGCTCTACAGAAGACGCCCCCTCCCTGTCGTCGCGCTGTCTGCGCTTCGGCCTTCGCCGTTTCCCGATCCACGCCACTACCCAAAGCCATGACCCACATCACGTCCCGCAAGCACGCCCCGCGCGTTTCCCTGCTCGCCACCGCCACCCTGGCCGCAGGCTTCGCGCCGCTGGCCGCGCAGGCTGCCGACAGCGCTGATGCCGCATCCAGCAAGGCCACCGACCTGGACAAGGTGCAGGTGCGCGGCAGCTGGTTCAATCCGTCCTCGCCGAAGTTCACCGCCGAACTGCTGGACACCCCCAAGTCAGTGTCGATCGTGTCGGAGAAGCTGATCGCCGAAACCGGTGCGACCAACCTGCAGGATGCGCTGCGCATGGTGCCGGGCATCACCTTCGGTGCCGGCGAAGGCGGCAACCCGACCGGCGACCGCCCCTTCATCCGTGGCTTCGATTCGCAGAGCAACGTCTTCGTCGACGGCCTGCGCGACGTCGGCTCGCAGACCCGCGAGATCTTCGATCTGGAGCAGGTGGAAGTGGTCAAGGGCCCGAGCTCGGCCTACGGTGGCCGTGATTCCGGTGGTGGCAGCCTGAACCTGGTGAGCAAGACGCCGAAGCTGAAGAACGAGACCAGCGCCAGCATGGGCATCGGTACCGACAGCTACGCACGCGGCACCGTGGATGCCAACTACGTGCTGGGCGATGGCATCGCCGCGCGCCTGAACCTGATGAAGCACGAGTCGGACATCCCCGGCCGTGACGCTGCCAATGTCAGCCGCTGGGGCATCGCACCGTCGATCGCGTTCGGCCTGAACGGCCCGGCGCAGCTGATCGCCAGCCACTACCACATGCAGAGCGATGACCTGCCGGACGCGGGTGGCTTCCCGTATGGCAACCCGAACGGGGCGCCGGCCTCGAAGTGGGTCGATGGCCGCCCGATGGTGCCGGACCGCAACAACTACTACGGCCTGGTCGATCGTGACTTCCAGCGCACCCGCGCCGACATCAGCACCCTGGATGCCAGCTACGATTTCGGCGGCCACAAGCTGCGCAACATCGCGCGCCTGGGCAATACCAGCAACGATTACCTGTGGACCCAGCCGGACGACAGCCAGGGCAACCCGAACAACTACGGCACCCTGTGGCGCCGTACCAACGCCCGCGCCGTCGACGTCAAGAGCTTCGCCGACCAGCTGGGCCTGACCGGTGCCTTCCAGACCGGCGCGCTCAAGCACAGCTACAGCGCTGGCGTCGAATACAGCGACGAGAAGATGACCCGCGGCAGCTACCTGATGACGCCGGGCACCAGCAACCCGCTCACCGGCAACAGCAAGTGCCCGACCACCGGCGCGGCCACCGGTTACAACTGCACCGATTTCGCCAATCCGGATCCGCGCGATCCGTGGGCAGCCACCCATTCGGTGTACCGCAGTGACAAGGCACTGGACGTCGAGCAGCGCACCAGGACCACCTCCGCCTACGTGTTCGACACCATCGAGCTCAATGAGCAGTGGATGATCAACCTCGGCCTGCGCTACGACGACTTCCGCACCACCCTGACCACTCCGGTGGCCGGCAAGGCACCGACCCGCGTGCGCAACAGCAACGACTTCCTGAACTACCAGGCCGGTGTGGTGTTCAAGCCGGCCGCCAACGGCAGCATCTACCTGTCGTGGGGCACCTCCTCGACCCCGCCGGGCATGGACGGTGGTGACGGTTCGGACGGTCTGAGCGCCGCCGTGGCCGACCTCAAGCCGCAGGACACCAGGAACCTCGAACTGGGCACCAAGTGGGACCTGTTCGGCCAGCGCCTGAACCTGACCGCAGCGATCTTCCACACCGTGATGAACAACGCACGCGTGACGGTCGACAACGGCACCAGCCAGAACGCCGGCAAGAAGGAGATCAACGGCTTCGAACTGGGCTTCACCGGCCAGCTGACCGACGCCTGGAGCCTGTACGGCGGCTACACCTACCTGGACTCGGAACTGAAGGACAACGGTTTCGTCTGTGGCGCACCGGTGGGCCGCACCTGCCCGTCCAACGTGTACGTGCCGTCGCCATACAACGGCAACGTGTTCCCGAACACTGCCAAGCACAGCGCCAACCTGTGGACCACCTACCGCTTCCCGATCGGCCTGACCATCGGCGCCGGCGCGTTCTACTCGGACAAGCAGTACGGTGATGTCGCCAACACCAAGTGGATCCCGAGCTACACCCGCTTCGACGCGATGGCCAGCTACGCGATCCAGGACAACATCAGCCTGCAGCTCAATGTGCAGAACCTGACCGACAAGACCTACTTCACCAAGGCCTATGCCTCGCACTACGCGAGCATCGCCCCGGGTCGCTCGGCCACCCTGGCACTGAACGTCAAGTTCTGATGTAACGGCGCTCCACCACGGCGGCAGGGGCTCCTGCCGCCGTTTTTGTTTCCGGCGATACTCACCCCATCATGGCACCCCGTACCCCCATCGACAGCGACGCCCTGGCCGAGCTGCTCCAGCACGATCCACAGGCTGCGTTCGCACGCGTGCGCGACGCCGCACAGGCCGGGCAGGTCGATGCACAACTGCTGCTCGCGCAGATGCACATGGAAGGCAAAGGCACCGCGCAGGACGCCTCGGCTGCGCTGCTCTGGTACGAAACCGCCGCCAACAACGGCGCGCCGATGGCGATGAACATGCTCGGCCGCTGCCATGAGCTGGGCCAGGGCACCACGCCCGATCCCACGCTGGCCGCGGTGTGGTACCGGCGCGCGGCCGACACCGGGCTGGACTGGGGCCTGTACAACCTGGCCAACCTGCTGGCCACCGGCCGCGGCGTGCCCCAGGACCGCGCGCAGGCACTGGCCCTGTACACCCGTGCCGCGCACCTGGGCCATGCCAAATCGATGAACCTGCTGGCCCGCCATCTCGAAGACGGGCTGGATACCGCGGCTGATCCGCAGGCGGCACTCGCCTGGTACCAGCGCGCGGCCGAGGCCGGTGATTTCCGCGGCCAGGCCAACTACGCCTCGATCCTGCTGCAGGCCGGCCAGGTCGAGCAGGCCGTGCACTGGCTGCGGCTCGCCCTGGCGCACGGCAGTCCGGCGTTCATGGCGCACATCGTGCCGGAACTGGCCGCGTCGCCGCATCCCCAGGTGCGCGCCCTGATCGCACCGCCGTCCCTCTGAGGAGTCCCGCATGCTGCTGCACATCCCCGACATTCTCAGCGCCGACCAGGTCGCCGGCTTCCGGCGCCGCCTCGACGACGCCGATTGGACCGATGGCCGCGAAACCGTGGGGCATCTGGGCGCACAGGCCAAGCACAACCAGCAGCTGCCCGAGGCTTCCCCGCTGCGCCGCGAACTGGGCGAGATCATCCTCGTCGCGCTGGCCCAGCACCCGCTGTTCTTCAGCGCCGCGCTGCCGCTGAAGTACCTGCCGCCGCGCTTCAACCGCTACAGCGGTGGCGGCGCCTATGGCTACCACGTCGATGGTGCGGTGATGAACCTGGCCAATGGCGAGCAGCTGCGCTCGGACATCTCCTGCACCCTGTTCCTGTCCGCGCCCGAGGAGTACGAAGGCGGCGAGCTGATCATCAGCGACACCTACGGCGAGCACGAAGTGAAGCTGCCGTCCGGCGACCTGGTCGTGTACCCGTCCAGCAGCCTGCACCAGGTGCGGCCGGTTACCCGTGGCGCACGCGTGGCTTCTTTCTTCTGGGTGCAGAGCATGATCCGCGACGACGTGCAGCGCCGCCTGTTGTGGGAAATGGATGGCTCGATCGAGCGCCTGCGGCAGACCGGCGGCGACGCCGAGGCGATCCTGCAGCTGACCGGCGTGTACCACAACCTTTTGCGGCGCTGGAGCGAAGTCTGAGCCTTGCCGGGCCGGCCTGCGGCATTTTGGCAATCATTCTCATTTGCAACAGCTAACGGCTCTCATTACAATCACGCCCCGTTGGTGCCGGCCGCTGCCGGCAGACCCCTGGGGACCCCTGCTTGCTGCGTCCGCTTCGCCCTCGCCCACTCATCCATCGCAAGATGGGCACCGCCATGCGCGGCCAGCGTCCGGCGCTGGCCAGCCTGCTGGCATGGGTGGCGATGCTGGCGTTGTTGCTGGGCACCCTGCCACTGCTGCCACAGGCCCAGGCCGGAATGGCCATGCAGATGCCGCTGGAAGAGCGCGGTGGCGAAAGCCCCCTGCAGGAAGAGGCGCCGGCCAAGCTGCGCCGCTGTGCCGCCACCCCGGTGAAAGCGGCCGAGCAGGCACACCCGCCGTTGCTGCTGGCCAGCCACTGGCTGCGCACTGAACTCGAACTCGTACCCGCCACGCCGGCCATGCCCGGCGTGCGCCCGGACTGGCCGCTGGCCGCTCCGGACACGCCCTGGGCCGATGCGCCCGGGCGCCGCCAGCAACGCGGCCAGGCGCCGCCGCTCGCCTGATCCACGGCCTGGCGTGACCGCCCGCGCGGTCGCGCCTGCACGCCGCTGTCTGCTTCATCCCTGCCGCCCCTGACCGGGCCTTCCGTGCCTGCCGCGCCCTTCGCGCACGGCATCGCGCCACCCTGCATCCTTCGAGGTAACTGCCATGGCCCAGCGCCATCGTGTCCGTTCGTCCCTGTCCCGTACCCTGCTGACCAGCGCCGTGCTGGCGGCTTTCGCCAGCCCCGCCTTCGCCCGCGGTGACGCCGCCGGCGCACCGCAGACGCTGGACAAGGTGGTGGTCACTGCCTCCGGCTTCGAACAGAAGGTGATCGATGCCCCGGCCAGCATCAGCGTGGTCAGCCGCGAGGAACTGAGCAAGCGCCCCCATACCAGCCTGGTCGACGCGCTGCGCGACGTCGAAGGCATCGACGTGGGCCTGGAAGCGACCGACAAGAACGGCCGGGCCACCGTGTCGATGCGCGGCCTGCCGTCCGAGTACACCCTGGTGCTGATCGACGGCCGCCGCCAGAGCAATGTCGGCCAGATCTATCCGAACAACTTCGGTGGCGGCCAGTTCGCCTACCTGCCGCCGCTGGAGGCGATCGAACGCATCGAAGTCGTGCGCGGGCCGATGTCCACGCTGTATGGCTCGGACGCGATGGGTGGTGTCATCAACATCATCACCCGCCGCAACCAGGACAGCTGGCACGGCTCGGTCAGCCAGAGCTTCACCGTGCAGCAGGACGACCAGTTCGGCGATGCGCGCACCACCGACCTCTACCTCAGCGGCCCGCTGCTGAAGGACCGCCTCAGCCTGGCGGTGCGCGGCAGCTACTACGACGCCAAGGCCTCCAATCCGGAGTGGGATGCACTGACCCTGCCCGACGGCAGCCTGTGGGAGCGCAGCATCGGCTTCGGCGGTGGCGGCAAATCGGTCGCCAACACCAACTGGAATACCGGCGTACGCCTGGACTTCCGCGTCAACGATGATCACGAACTGTGGCTGGACTACGACGTGTCGCGGCAGAAGTACGACAACAGCGAAGGCCAGACCGGCACGCTGGACAGCCTGGCCAGCCTGTGGCGCGTCGGCAATGCGGTCATCCCCAACCCGAACGGCAGCGGCACCGTCACCCGCCGCGTGGTGCAGCCGCGCGTGGGCTACACCGCCTACCAGCGCTACGAGCGCGATCAGCTATCGTTGACCCACCAGGGCCGCTACAGCTTCGGCACCTGGCAGACTTCGCTGACCCACAGCAAGAGCAGCAATCTCGGCCGTTCTTTGCCGCTGACCCTGGACGAGCGTGCCAACCTGCAGACGCTGTGGAATGACGTCTGCCGTCGCACCGGCGCTTCCAACAACTGCGCGGCCGGCCGTGGCAATGCGCTGGCCGCACTCCATCCCAGCGAGATGGCGCGCCTGCAGGCGTTCCTGCCGCGCCCGCTGCGCACCATGGAGCTGGAAGGCTACGTGCTCGACACGATGCTCGACCTGGACTTCGGCGCACACAAGCTGACCGTGGGTGGCCAGTACAACAACACTGACATGGTCGATGGCGTGTTCGGCATGGATGGCGCTGGCTACCGCAGCAACACCAGGCAGAAGCACCGCATGTGGGCGCTGTTCGCCGAGGACAACTGGGCGCTGACCGACACCCTCACCGCCACCTTCGGCCTGCGCTACGACGACCACAACGTGTTCGGCAGCCACGTCAGTCCGCGTGGCTACCTGGTGTGGAACGCCAGCGATGCGTGGACCTTCAAGGGCGGCGTCAGCACCGGCTACAAGACCCCGCGACCGGACCAGCTGTTCCCGGGCATCACCGGCTTCGGTGGCCAGGGCGTGCTGCCGTTGGTGGGTTCGCCGAACCTGAAGCCTGAAACCAGCACCAACTACGAGCTGGCCGCCTACTACGAGGGCCAGCGCTGGGGCTTCAACGTCACCGGCTTCTTCAACACGTTCGAAGACAAGATCGCCAGCGGCGGCACCTTCCCCAACTGCGAAGTGGCGCGCGCCGGCAGCGGCTACTGCGTGGACATCGGCCCGGGTTGGGCGGCACTGGGCTACAGCACCTTCACCCAGAGCGTGAACATCGACAAGGCCGAGACCCGCGGTGCCGAACTGGCCGCGCATGTCGACCTGCTCGACACTCTGCAGCTGCGCGGCAACTACACCTGGACGAAGAGTGAGCAGACCAGTGGCGCACAGAAGGGGTTGCCGATCAGCGGCACCATGCCGGCAAGACACATGGCCAACGCCAGCCTCAACTGGCAGATCAATGAAGCGGTCAGCCTGTCGCTGATCGGTGAGGGCCGCTACGACCGCTACCGCGACACGCTGCTGGATGCCAACGGCGCCAGCAACGCCCGCTACTACGAGGACTACACGATCTTCCATCTCGGTGGCAGCTGGAAGGCCACGCCCTGGCTGACGGTGAACGCGCGGGTCAACAACCTGCTCGACAAGGATTTCGTCTCGCAGTCGTGCCTGTTGATCAGCCAGAGCGAATTCAACTGCGTGGACGACTATGCGACCAAGGACCAGCGGCGCAGCTACTGGATTTCGCTGAACGCGAAGTTCTGATCGCCGCGCCCTGCTCCGGCTCCACGCATGGCGTGGATCTACCGATCGGTAGTGCCGGCCGCTGGCCGGCACCCCGGAATGCCTGCTCCGGGATACAGAACGACACGCAATTGCGAGCTATTCTCATCAATGATGTAATGGGCAGTCCCCGTCCGCTTCGAACCGTGCCGTGAGCCGTCCTGCCTCTTCCACCGTGCAGCAGCAACAGAACCGTGGCTTCTGGCTGCGGACGCTGCACCAGTGGCACTGGATCAGCTCCGCGGTTTGCCTGATCGGCATGCTGCTGTTCGCGGTGACCGGCCTGACTCTTAACCATGCCGCGAAGATCGAGGCCAAACCCCAGGTGCAGAACCAGCATCTGGAACTGCCGGCCGCGCTGCTGGGCCAGCTGGGCACGCGCGAGGACGGCAACGCGCCGATTCCGCGCCCGGCCCGGCAATGGCTGGACACGCAGCTGGGCATCGCCATCGGTGGGCGCCCGGCCGAGTGGTCGGCCGAGGAGATCTACCTGTCGCTGCCGCGCCCCGGTGGCGACGCCTGGCTGAGCATCGACCGCGAAACCGGCGCGGTGGAGTACGAATCGACCTCGCGCGGCGTGGTCTCCTACCTCAATGACCTGCACAAGGGCCGCAACGCAGGCCCGGCGTGGGGATGGTTCCTGGACCTGTTCGCCGTGGCCTGCCTGGTGTTCTGCATCACCGGCCTGTTCCTGCTGCACCTGCATGCGCGGCAACGGCGCATGACCTGGCCGCTGGTCGGCCTCGGCCTGATGATCCCGCTGTTGATCGCCCTGCTGCTGATCCACTGACTTCCACCGTGAATTCCATCCGTCCCTCCGGAGCCGCCCCATGCGCGTCACCCTGACCATCGCCCTCAGCGGCCTGCTGGCCACCTCGCCGGCCTATGCCACCACCCTCGACATCAACGTCGAAGTGCCCAAGCTCAACGTGGCCGAGTACCACCGCCCGTATGTGGCGGTGTGGCTGGAAGGCGCCGACCAGAAGGTCGCGGCCAACCTGTCGGTCTGGTACCAGCAGACCAGCAACAGCGAGGGCCACGGCACCAAGTGGCTGCCCGACCTGCGCCAGTGGTGGCGCAAGAGTGGCCGTACCCTGCAGGTGCCGGTGGACGGCGTGACCGGCCCGACCCGCCCGGCCGGCAAGCACGCACTGTCGTTCAGCGACAGGCAGCCGGCACTGAAGCAGCTGGCCCCGGGCAACTACACCCTGGTGGTGGAGGCGGTGCGCGAAGTCGGCGGCCGCGAACTGCTGAAGATCCCCTTCACCTGGCCGGCCACCGCCGCGCAGAACGGCAAGGCGCAGGGCGCCACCGAACTGGGTCAGGTCACCCTGTCCGTCAAACCCTGAAAAGGGGACGGAGGGGATTAAGTCGTAATCCCCTTCTCCTTGCCGCATCACCCCGCATCCACTGGAGTCTTCCGCATGAAGCGCACGCTCGTCCTCGCCGCCGCCCTGGCCGCTGCCCTTCCCTTCTCCGCCCTGGCCCACAAGGCCTGGCTGCTGCCCTCGCAGACCGTGATCGCCGGCAACGCACCGTGGATCACCGTCGACGGTGCGGTCTCCAACGACCTGTTCTACTTCAACCACGTGCCGCTGCGACTGGAATCGCTGGTGATCACCGCGCCGGACGGCAGCACCGTGCAGCCTCAGAACGCGACCACCGGCAAGTACCGCAGCGTGTTCGACATCGAACTGAAGCAGCCGGGCACCTACCGCATCGCGTCGGTCAATGACGGCCTGTTCGCCACCTACGAGCAGAACGGCGAGCGCAAGCGCTGGCGCGGCAGCGTGGCGACCCTTGGCGAACTGCCCAAGGACGCGAAGAAGCTGGAACTGAGCCAGTCGGTGGGCCGCGTGGAGACCTTCGTCACCAACGGTGCGCCGAACGACACCGCGCTGAAGCCGACCAACCGGGGTATCGAGCTGGTCGCTGTTGGCCACCCGAACGACCTGTTCGCCGGCGAGGAAGCCACCTTCCGCGTGCTGGTCGATGGCAAGCCGACCGCTGGCCTGGAGTTCGAGATCGTGCGGGGTGCCACCCGCTACCGCAACGCACAGGACGAACTGAAGCTCACCAGCGACGCCAGGGGCGAGATCAAGGTGACCTGGCCGGAAGCCGGCATGTACTGGCTGGAAACCGGCACCGAAGACAACAAGACCTCGGTGAAGCAGGCCGCCAAGCGCCGCCTGAGCTACGTCGCCACGCTGGAAGTGTTGCCGCAGTAACAGATGTGGACCGCGATGCCGGGCAGGCCCCGGCATCGTGCCTGCGGTAGACCACCATGACCGATCCCCAGCTCGACATCGCCCGCCTCGGCGGCACCACCATGGGCACCACGTGGAGCGTGTCGCTGGTCGCGCCGCGCCAGCGCGACCTGCATCCACTGCATGCCGGCATCCAGGCGCGGCTGGATGCGGTGGTGGCGCAGATGAGCACCTGGGAGCCCGGCTCGAACCTGAGTCGCTACAACCGCGCCAACGCGGGCCAATGGTGCGTGCTGCCGGCCGAGACCCGCCACGTTCTGGCCTGCGCACAGGCCATCGCTGCCGCCAG
This sequence comes from Stenotrophomonas sp. YJH_SMC_53, assembly GCF_059369995.1. Lineage (NCBI taxonomy): Bacteria > Pseudomonadati > Pseudomonadota > Gammaproteobacteria > Lysobacterales > Lysobacteraceae > Stenotrophomonas > Stenotrophomonas sp. YJH_SMC_53. The sequence goes on from NZ_JCAFTF010000004.1 coordinate 201,271, forward strand.
TGGCGGCGCCTTTGATCCCACCATCGGTCCGCTGGTTGCGCTGTGGGGCTTCGGTGCACACGCCGGCGAACGCCGCCAACCCGATGCCACCACCGTACAGGCCACGCGCGAGCGCTGCGGTTGGCAGCGCCTGCAATGGCGCGGCGATGCGCTGCTGCAGCCGGGCGGACTGCAACTGGATCTCTCTGCGATCGCCAAGGGCTTCGGCGTCGATCACGTGGCTGCCTGGCTGCGTGGGCAAGGCATTGCGGCAGCGCTGATCGAAGTCGGCGGCGAGCTGGCCGGCTACGGCCGCAAACCGGATGGCCATCCCTGGCGCGTGCTGGTGGAATCCGCACCCGAAGAAGACGCGCACACCGAAACACCACTGCGGGTGCTGGCGCTGGATGGCAAGGCGGTCGCCACCTCCGGCGATCGCTGGCATCAGTACCAGGCCGATGGCGAGGCCTACAGCCACAGCCTCGACCCGCGCAGCGGCAGGCCGGTTCGCCAGGTTGCAGCGGCGGTGACGGTGGTCGCCGACGACGCGATGCATGCTGATGCCTGGGCCACCGCACTGACCGTACTCGGCCGCGAGCACGGCATGGCGCTGGCCGAACGCGAAGGACTGGCCGCGCGCTACCTGCATCGCGCAGCGGATGGCCCACTCGAATTTCTCAGCAGCGCCTTCCAGCGCCTGCTCGACGAGCAAGGCGCATGAGCACCCGTCCGTCGCGCGCGTGGCTCGGCAACGCTCTGGTGCTGTTCCTGCTGGCAGTGATCGGCTGGGCGCTGCTGCGGCTGCATCTGGGCGAAGCCTGGTGGCAGGGCGCGCCACCGGCGCGGCAGTCGCAGATCGCGGTGCTCGCTACGGCGTTGTATGCGCTGGCCTGCGCCGCACTGTGGTGGCGTGGGCGACCGCGCGACCATGCTGCCTTCGGCGATGCCGCACCGATCCTGCTGGTCTGGTCCAGCCAGACCGGCTTCGCCCGCGAACTGGCCGAACGCAGTGGCGAGGCATTGCGTGGTGCCGGCGTGCCGGTGCGCGTGCGCGGTCTGCATGAGGTCGACGCCGCCTTGCTGGCCGGCAGCCAGCGTGCATTGTTCATCGCCAGCACCACCGGTGAGGGCGATCCGCCTGACCACGCGCTGCCGTTCCTGCGCGATGTCATGGTCTCGTCGCCTTCACTGCCGCACCTGCACTACGGCGTGCTCGCGCTGGGCGACCGCAGCTACGGCCACTTCTGCGGATTCGGCCACCAGCTTGACCAATGGCTGCGGCAGCACGGCGCGCATCCGCTGTTCGATGCGATCGAGGTCGACAACGCCGATCCGGCAGCGCTGCGTCATTGGCAACAGCTGCTGGGACAACTCGGTGGTGGCGCCAGTGAACTGCCCGACTGGAGCCCGGCCGAATACCAGCCGTGGACGCTGCTGCAGCGCGAACATCTGAACCCGGGCAGCCCCGGCGGTCCAGTGTACTGGTTGCGCCTGCGGCCACCGGCCGGCGCAGATGTGCAGTGGCAGGCCGGTGACATCGCCGAGATCGGCCCGCAGCATGCGTCGCACACCGTGCGTGCCTGGCTGGACGCACAGCGCTTCGATGCGGACAGGGTGCTGGATGACGGGCAGACGTTGCTGGCACGCGTCGCGCACTCGCACCTGCCTTCATTGGTCCCCCCGGGCGATCTGCCCGCGCTGCTGGCGACCCTGCAGCCGCTGCCGCATCGCGAGTACTCCATCGCCTCAGTGATGGCCGACGGCGCGGTGGAGCTGCTGCTGCGTCGCCAGCTACGCGCCGATGGAACACCCGGCATCGGCAGCGGCTGGCTGTGCGACCACGCCGCACTTGGCGAACCGGTGCAACTGCGCCTGCGCCGCAACGACAATTTCCATGGCGTCGCCGCCGAGGTACCGCTGCTGCTGATCGGCAACGGCACCGGCATCGCCGGCCTGCGCGCACACCTGCACGAACGCGTACGCAGTGGCGCGCGCCGTACCTGGCTGCTGTTCGGCGAGCGCACCGCCGCGCATGACTTCCATTTCGGCGAAGAGCTGCAGGCGATGCTGGCCGACGGCACGCTGGCGCGGCTGGATGCTGTGTTCAGCCGCGATGGCGGTGTGCATCGCTATGTGCAGGACCGCCTGCTGGCCGAAGCAGCAACACTGCGGCAGTGGGTGGATGAAGGCGCGACGATCCTGGTCTGTGGCAGCCTGCAGGGCATGGCCCCGGCGGTGGATGCGGTGATCGAGCAGGTGCTGGGGACTGCGGACAAGGAAGCGCTACTGCTGGCCGGTCGTTACCGGCGCGATGTGTATTGAGGTCGCCGCATCCACGCATGGCGTGGATCTACAGCGGGTTCGAGCTGCCTCCTGGTGGGTGCGAACCTTGGTTCGCACCATGACGCGACATTGGCGGCCCCATCCACGCATGGCGTGGATCTACTGAACGGCGTCGATGCGTGCGAACTGCCTCCTGGTAGGTGCGAACCTTGGTTCGCACCATGACGCGGTGTCGGTCGCCCCATCCACGCATCGCGTGGATCTACTGAACGGCATCGACGCGTGCGAACCGCTTTCTGGTGGGTGCGAACCTTGGTTCGCATCATGACGCGGTGTCGGTGGCCCCATCCACGCATGGCGTGGATCTACTGGACGGCGCGTCCAGGCAGGGTGGCAACCGCATGTGCAGTAGATCCACGCCATGCGTGGATATCGCCAACAGACGCCCAGGAATCATCCCTCTGCCGCACTCACCCGGATCGCCAACAACTCGCCCCCGCCCTGCAACGCGTGCCGCTGCCGTTCACCCGCTGACAGCCACGCGGTATCGCCGGCCTGCAGCGGCGGCAGGCCACTGTCGGCACCGAACTCGGCATGACCGGCCAACAGGTAAAGCGCCCAGGCAACACCTGGTTCGCAGAAGAAGAACATGCTGCCCACCAGTGGCCGGTGCAGGAGTTCGGCCTGCAGCAGGTCGCGCTTCCACATCAGGTTGAAGTCGTGGGTGGTGCCGTCGACCAGTTCGCCGTGCAGCGTTTCCTCGCCGGCAAAGCGCACGCGCCCGTGCGGCGGCAGGACTTCCGCCAGACGGCCATCCTCGAAACGAAGACGCACGCCATTGCCCTGCAGCAGCACCAGTTCGCGCTCCACGCCGGGGAAGGCGGAGAACGCCGCGTCCTGCTCGATCTCGGCCACCGACAGGCGCAGCGCCCAGTCATCCCCCTGCGCGGGCAGGCGCAGGATCTCGCGGGTCCAGCCCAGGCCGTTGCGCCAGCGTTCGCGGCGGTAGTCCAGGCGTGAGATGACCTGGCTCGGAGTGTGCAGCAGGGAGTCGACGTTCATCGGCGCATTGCATCACGCCGCGCGCCATCGTGCATCACCGCGTGGCGAGCGTGCCCTGGCCGCCGCACCCGCCGGCCAGCAGCTGCGAGTGTTTCAACCAGTCCTGGTCGGGGTAATAGGCGAACACCATCGTGCCGCCACGCAACGCATCGATCAGTGGCTTGGCCACCGACAGGCGCACCGCCGGGCAGCCCAGGCTGCGGCCCAGCCGCCCCTGCAGCTGCGCGGTGGCCGGGTTCACATACGGCGCGCCGTGGATGACGATCGCGCGATCGCGCGCGCGGTCATTGAAGCCCGGCTCCAGCCCGGCCAGGCGCAGCGAATAGCCGTTGCCGCCCATGTAGGTCTCCTGCGCGGTGAACGCGCCGAGGCTGGACATGAAACTGCCATCGCGGTTGGAGAAGTGCTCGGTGCGGTTCTCGCCGCTGTTGCGGCCATGCGCCACCCATTCCTCGAACAGCAGGCGCTGGTGGGCCAGGTCGAACACCCACAGGCGCGGCTCGGTGGACGGTCGCGAGTAATCGATAACGCTCAGTCGATCACCGTTGATGCCAAGCTCCGGCCGCTGCAACGCACAGCGCATGGCGTGCGCCGCCAGCTGCAACACGTGGCGGTCGGCCTTGGGCGCACTGCGCGACAGCAGGGCAGCCAGATCATCGGCACTGGTGGCGAGGGCGGGCGTCTGTGCCAGCGCCGGGGCGCTGGCGGAGGTCGCCAGCAGGCCGAACGCGGCCAGCCGGCACAGGCGGGATGCAGTCATGGGCACAACGAAGGGACTCAGTTGCCCTTGAGGGTGGACCCTGGCGGCTCGGATTCCAAGACCGGCTGCATTCCGGATTCAGCCGGGCTTGGGCGGACCGCCGGCAGCGAGGTGACCAGCAGGGTCGTGCCCGGCACCAGTACCTGGTACAGCTGGCGGGCGAACTCGGCCGGCAGCGCCATCGGCAGCGAGGGCGTGGCCAGCAGGTCCGGGGTGGCCCGGGCGCGGTCCTGGCCCAGCAACGGGTAGGCCGTCCACTGGTGCAGGCGCTGGTTCGCGTCCAGCGGGCTGGGCGTATCGCTGAAACCCTGCCCCATCACGAACAGGGTGGTGCCCTGGAAGGCCGGCAGCGCGTCGGCCTTCAGCGGCGACTCGCCGATCATCACGCCATCGCGCAGCACGTACAGGCGCTGGTCGTGCAGGCTGACCAGGATGCCGACCTGCCCGGTCGGCGCCGCGTTGTCGTTCCACCAGGCCTGTGCCGGCGCCCCACCCTCCGTCTCCGGCAGGACCTGGCCGCGTGCATTGACCGGTGCCAGCACCGACGGATAGGCCAGGGTCATCGGCGAGCTCTTGGCATCGGCCACCACGACGGTATCGCCGCGCTGGGTTTCGCTGAACAGCTTCTGCGCGAAGGCCTGCGGCAGGCGCACGCAGCCGTGCGAGGCCGGATGCCCGGGCAGGCTGCCGCCATGCAGGGCGATGCCGTCCCAGGTCAGCCGCTGCATGTACGGCATCGGCGCGCTGTTGTAGAGGTTGGACTTGTGGTCCTTGTCCTTCTGCAGGATGGTGAACACACCGGTCGGTGTCTCGTGCCCGGCCTTGCCCGAGCTGATCGTGGTCAGGCCGATGGCAATACCGTTGCGGTAGACGTAGGCACGCTGCTCATCGAGGCTGACCACCAGCACGATCGGGCCGGTCGGCGAGATTTCCGGATGCCACAGGTATTCGCCCGGCTTCAGGTCGGTCGGCCCGCGCACTTCGGCGGTGCCGGCAGTGGCAGCTGCGGGCTTGGCAGCCGGTGCCGGCGCAGCGGCATGGGCCAGCAGCGGCAGGGCCAGTGCCAGGGCGAGCATCAGGGTGGTGGGGCGGTGCGGAAGCATCCAGCGGGGGTCCTTTCCATGCGGTGCAGCCACCGTACACCATCGGCCCGTGGTGGCCGCGGCAAAACCAGGCGCCGGAAATGAAACTGCCCGGCGACACAGCCATGTGTCGTACCGGGCAATCGTTACGTCCTTGTCGGCCTGCTGCCGCCCCCTCGCATCCTGCGCTGTGGGGGCAGCGTTGCATCCTGCACGCGGCCGCGTCTGTCCTGTTTGTATCTCAGCCCCTTCCACAGGTCTGTGATGCCACCATCCTGGTGATTGGTGCCGCGTCCTGCGGCGGTCGGTGGTCACGGCCTTCCTGTCCGCGACCGCTGAACCAGCCTCCTGCCGGTTCCGACGATTCCTGCTGTCAGCGCCTGGGTACGGTCCGCACCGGTACCGATCCGGGTACCGGATCCGCCGGCAACAACCTGTTGCCTACGGTGATCCGCTGTCGATTCCGTTCGACGATCGCTTTCCCTATCCCCTTCACCTGCGCCAGGTCCTCGACGCGATGAAACGGGCCGTGTCTGCGCCGGTGCTCGACGATCGCCTCGGCCTTGGCGGCTCCGACCATCGTCAATCCCTGCTGCAGCGCCTGGGCATCGGCGCGGTTGATGTCGATCGGTTCGGCGGCATGCGCCCCAGCGATCCCCACTACCAGCACCAGTGCCCTCAACACGACACTCCAAGGCACGACGTGTATCTCCCTGTGATTCTGGCCGCCCCGACCGGCAATCCCGTCGGCAGGAACAGTGTCCGTCACCACATGTGCACAGCCTATCGGTTTCCCGGATTTCCGTAAGCCAGCCAAATACCCGACGTGATGTAGGAAAAACCCTACCCATGGCACAGGCGTAGAATGGCCGGATCAGCCCATGCAACCGGAGTTTCAGATGGACAGCGCCAAGCTCGGCCAATTCGTCAATGACAAGTGGGACAGCGAAATCGTCCCGCAGTTGGTCGACTACATCCGCATTCCCAACAAGTCGCCGATGTTCGACGCCAATTGGGTGCAGAACGGCTATATGGAACAGGCGGTCACCCTGATGGAGAACTGGGCCAGGGCCCAGCAGCTGCCCGGCCTGAAGGTTGAAGTGGTGCGCCTGGAAGGCCGCACGCCGCTGATCTTCCTGGAAATTCCAGCGACCGGCGCCGAAACCGGCGACGACACCATCCTGCTCTACGGCCATCTGGACAAGCAGCCGGAAATGACTGGCTGGGATGACGATCTCGGCCCGTGGACGCCGGTCCTTCGCGGCGACAAGCTGTATGGCCGCGGCGGTGCGGACGACGGCTACGCCATCTTCGGCTCGCTGGCCGCGGTGCTGGCGCTGCAGGCCCAGGGCCTGCCGCACGCCCGCTGCGTGGTGCTGATCGAGGCCTGCGAAGAGTCCGGCAGCTACGACCTGCCGGCCTACGTCGACCACCTGGCCGAGCGCATCGGCAAGCCCTCGCTGGTGGTCTGCCTGGATTCGGGCTGCGCCAACTACGACCAGCTGTGGTGCACCACCTCGCTGCGCGGCCTGACCGGCGGCAACTTCACCGTGAAGGTGCTCAACGAAGGCGTGCATTCCGGCGATGCCTCCGGCGTTGTGCCGTCCAGCTTCCGCCTGCTGCGCCAACTGCTGTCGCGCATCGAGGACCAGGACACCGGCCGTATCCTGATCGACGGCATGAACGTCGAAATCCCCGCCGAGCGCCAGGAACAGGCCAGGCGCGCTGCCGAAGTGGTCGATACCGAGATCTTCGAGAAGTTCCCCATGGTCGACGGCCTGCGTCCGATGAACGAGGACCTGACCGAGCTGGTGCTCAACCGCACCTGGCGCCCGGCGCTGTCGGTCACCGGCGTGGGCGGCATGCCGCCGCTGGAATCGGCCGGCAACGTGCTGCGCCCGCAGACCTCGGTGAAGCTGTCGCTGCGCCTGCCACCAACCGCCGATGGCAAGACCTGCGGCGAGCTGCTGAAGGAAGCGCTGCTGCGCGACCCGCCGAACGGCGCGCAGGTCACCCTGGACCTGGAAAAGGCCTCCACCGGCTGGAACGCCCCGGCCATGGCGCCTTGGCTGACCCAGGCCATCGACGATGCCAGCCAGGCCTTCTTCGGCAAGCCGGCAATGTACATGGGCGAAGGCGGCTCGATCCCGTTCATGGGCATGCTCGGTGAGAAGTTCCCGGGTGCGCAGTTCATGATTACCGGCGTGCTCGGGCCACACTCCAATGCGCACGGCCCGAATGAGTTCCTGCACATCCCGATGGGCAAGAAGGTCACCGCCTGCGTGTCCAAGGTGATCAGCGAGCACTACGCCGCCAGCCTGCGTGGCGAGACCAGCGGTTCGCCGGTGGCTGCCGACAGCGGCACCCGTCACGGCGACCACGGCTGCTGCTGATCCGGCACCGGTGACGGACGCAGCCTGGCCTTGCTAGGCTGCGTCCACACTCAAGCGGAATCCGCGCGCATGAATGGTCTGTTCGGCAGCAGCAGCTGGTTGTACATCCTGCTGGTCGGCTTCTTCGTCGGCCTGCTCGGGCGTTTCTTCATGCCCGGCAACAACCGCATGGGCTGCCTGCTGACCATCGTGCTGGGCATCCTCGGTGCGCTGCTGGCCGGTTGGTTCGGCCAGTACATGGGCTGGTACGCCCCCGGCGAACCGGCCGGTTTCCTCGGTGCGGTGGTGGGCGCGGTGGCCGTGCTGGCCGTCCTGCGCCTGTTCAGCGGTCGCCGCTGACCCCGTCCCCCTTCCCTTCCTGTTCCCGACGTTGGCGCGCCCGGCGCGCCCGGATATGCCCGCATGACCGAACCCGCCTCCGATCCCCAGCGCAGCGCGCGGCGCCTGCAGTGGGCCCGTACCCAGCTCGACGATGCCAGCGCGGTGGTGGAGCGCGCTTCGGTCGATGCCGGCATGCGCAGCTACTGGCGCACCACCAGCACCCGTGGCAGCCACATCGTGATGGACGCCCCACCGGGGCTGGAAGATCCGCGGCCGTGGCTGCGCATGCGCGGCCTGCTGCACGACCACGGCCTGCGCGTGCCCGCGCTGTTGGCACAGGACCTGGAGGCCGGCTTTCTGCTGCTGGAAGATCTCGGCGGTCCGACCCTGGCCAGGATCCTCGACGCGCGCAATGCCGATGAATGGTTTGGCCGCTCGATCGAACAGCTGCTGCGCCTGCAGGCGATTGCGGTGCCAGCCGACTTCGGCCAGTTCGGCGAGGCGCTGCTGCAACGCGATGCCGGGCTGTTCGACGAATGGTTCCTGCAGCGGCACCTGAACCTGGAACTGGACTGCGGTGAGCTCGAGGGGCTGCAGCTGGTGCATCGCCGGTTGATGGACAACGCGCTGGGCCAGGCCCAGCTGATGACCCACCGCGATTACATGCCGCGCAACCTGATGCCGGTCGACGACGGCCCCGCGGTGCTGGATTTCCAGGACCTGGTGCGTGGCCCGATCGCCTACGACGCGGTGAGCCTGTTCAAGGACGCCTTCCTGAGCTGGCCGCTGCAGCGCGTTGACGAGTGGCTGGCGCAGTACCACGAACGCGCGCGCGACGCCGGCCTGCCGGTGCCCGACCGCGCCACCTTCCTGCGCGATGCCGACTGGATGGGCATCCAGCGCCACGTGAAGATCCTCGGCCTGTTCTGCCGCCTGCGCTACCGCGACAACAAGGGCCATTACCTGGACGACGCACCGCGCTTCATCGGCTATCTGGATGAAGTGCTGCCACGCTATCGCGAGCTGGCCCCCCTGCAGCAGTTGCTGGAAAACCGCATCAAGCCGGCGCTGGCCGACCTGGGCGCACCAATGCGCGTGGCCCGATGAAGGCGCTGGTGTTTGCCGCCGGGCTCGGCGAGCGCATGCGCCCGCTGACCCTGCACACACCCAAGCCGCTGCTGGAAGTGGCCGGCAAGCCGTTGATCGTCTGGCACCTGGAACGCCTGGCGGCGCTCGGCGTGCGCGAGGTAGTGGTCAACACCGCGTGGCTGGCCGAGCAGTTCCCGGCGACGCTGGGTGATGGCAGCCAGTGGGGCCTGCGTCTGCATTTCCTTTACGAAGGGCAGACCCCGCTGGAAACCGGCGGCGGCATCCTCAACGCATTGCCGGTGCTGGGCGATGCCCCGTTCCTGGTGGTGAACGGCGATATCTGGACCGATTTCGATTTCGCCACGCTGCCGCGCGAGCCGCAGGGCCAGGCACACCTGGTGCTGGTCGACAATCCGGCGCAACACCCCGACGGTGACTACCGACTCGATGCGCAGGGCCTGCTGCACCACGACCGCGCAGGGCCGTGCCTGACCTATGCCGGCATCGGCGTGTATCGCCCCTCCATCGTGGCCGACTGGCGCACGGTGATCGGCGATGCGCCGGGTAGCGAGCGTGTTCCGCCGAAGTTCTCGGTGGTGCCGCTGCAGAAGCATTTCATGGCGCAGGGGTTGATGACGGGGCAGCACCATCGCGGGCGTTGGACCGATGTCGGGACCGTGGATCGGCTGCGCGCGCTGGATGTGGAGTTGGCAGCGAGCGGCTGAGCCCCTCGTGGTTGGTCGCGTAAAGCGGATCGCGTGCTTGGCCGGGCGGGTGGGCCATGCAGGGGACGCTGCAAGTACGTCCCTGTAAGCTCGATGGCGCCATCCATGGCGCCAACGCCCCTGCATGGCCCACCCGCCCGGCCTCTGACAGTTTCCGTGGGCGTCCAGCCACGGAAGAAAGGAAAGAAAAGCAAAAGCGGGTCGCTTCGCTGCGCTTGCTCTGATGTCGACCAAGGTCGACACCCACCACAAGCAAGACACGTGTCGACCATGGTCGACACCCACCAACAGCAGTGCAGTACGCAGTCCCGGCAGATCGCGGGAACCTGTCGAAGGCGGGGTGGCTCAGGTTGCGGGGGCGTGAGCGCCATGGATGGCGCGATCGAGGCTACATGGACGTACTTGCGCCGTCCCCCGCAACCTGAGCCACCCTGCCTCCCCTCAGGAAGCCAGCCTTTGACGTTGACGTTGACGTTGCTTCGGCTTCGGCGGGTGCAGGGCGCAGCCCTGCAAACAAACCCCACCCTCAGTAACGAGGCCGGCCTTCTTCCAGCACCTGGCGCAGGAACGGCACGGTGATCCGCCGCTTCGCCGCCAGCGATTCGCGGTCCAGCCAGTCCAGCAGGGTGATCAATCCACCCAGTTCGCGACCGGTGTGCGACAGCAGCCACTCGATGGCCGCTTCGTCGATGGCCAGGCCACGTCGCAGTGCACGCTCGCGCAGCACCGCAGCACGACCTTCCTCATCCAGCGGCTGCAGCAGCACGCGCACGCACTGGCCCAGGCGCGAACGCAGGTCCGGCAGCACCAGGCCCAGCTCGCCCGGTGCCTTCTGCGCCGTGTACAGCACGGTCACACCTGCAGCGCGCGCGCGGTTGTGGAAATCAAACAGCGCGATCTCGTCCTCGCGATTGCCGGCAACCTCGTCCAGTCCGTCCAGCGCCACCAGTTCGCGTGCGTCCAGCCCATCCAGCGCTGCACGGACACGGCCTGCTGCGCTGGCCAGTGGCACGTACGTCGGCAGGCGCCCGGCCTGCTCGGCGCTGGAGCACATCGCCAGCGCCTGGTGGGTCTTGCCGGTTCCCGCCGCACCTTCCAGGTAGACCCAGTCGTGGCTGGCACCAACCGCGATCGCGCGCAGCTGCGCCAGCGCGCCGTCCGGCGCGCCGATGAAGGTCTCCAGGCGCTGGTCCCGCGGGTAATGCAGGGCCAGCGGCAGTTGCGGCACACCCATCACTTCAGGTCGGGGCCCTTGTCGTTCGGAACGATGATATGGGGGGCGTCCACTACGCCATCAAGCACGATCGCCGGCTTCTCACCCACGTACAGCTCGCTCTGGCGGTAGCGCTGATGCGCATAGCGCAGCAGCACGTTGGTCACCGCCGCCACCGGCAGCGCCAGCAGCATGCCGAGGAAGCCGAACAGCTGGCCGCCGGCCATCACCGCAAAGATCACTGCCACCGGGTGCAGGCCGATCTTGTCGCCGACGATACGCGGGGTCAGCACGTAGCTTTCCAGCAGCTGGCCCACGGTGAACACCACGCCCACCAGGATCAGCAGCTTCAGGTCGAAGCCCTGCGCCTGCACCAGTGCCGCGATCACCGCCATCAGCACGCCAGTGGTCGCGCCCAGGTATGGGATGAAGCTGATGAGGCCGGCAATCAGGCCGATCAGCAGGCCCAGCTTGAGGCCGACCAGCGACAGGCCGCCGGCATAGATCACGCCCAGCGCCAGCATCACCAGGAACTGTCCGCGGATGAACGCCCCCAGCACTTCGTTGGACTCACGCGCCAACGCGCTGATGGTGCCGATGTGGTTGCGCGGAATCACCGACGCCACCCGCTCGACCAGCTTGTCCCAGTCGCGCAGGAAGTAGAACGCCAGGATCGGCAGCAGCAGGATGTTGACCACCCAGGTCACCATCGCAAAGCCCGAACGCGAGACGTAGCCCATGAATGTGGTGGCGAAGCCGCCGGCCTGCTGCCAGTGGCTGCGCACCCATTCGATCAGGCGGTCCGGATCCAGCCACTGCATCACTTCCAGGCCGGTCTTCTGCTCGAACCAGGGGATCCCCTTCTCCATCAGCCACGCCTGTGCCTGCGGCGCGACCGCAATCAGGGTGGTGATCTGGCGCTCGATCATCGGCACCAGTACCAGCAGCAGCGCCACGATCACCAGCACCATCGCAGCGAACACCAGCACCACGCCGGTCATGCGCGAACGGCCGGTGGCCTCGATGCGGTCCACCAGCGGATCGCCCAGCCACGCCAGCGCCAGCGCCAGCACGAACGGGGTCAGGATCGGTGCCAGCAGCCACACCACCCAGCCGACCAGGCCGGCGAACAGGATGTACTTCAGGCGGCGCAGGAACTGCGCGATTTCGGCTTCCGGGGTCAGGGTCATCGCAAGCGGTACTCGTTGCTGACCGGCGCGGCCACCGGGGCACCGGTGGTGTCATCGATCGGGGTCGGCAGGGCCGGCAGCGTCGCGCTGGGCACCAGCACGCCATTGTCGCCCAGCATGCGGTTGAAGCCGGCCAGGCCGGTGGTCATCTCCAGGCTCAGCTCCAGCTGGCCGGCCGAAGCGTGCAGCGGGGTGACGTTGCGCACCACCGGCACCTCGCGCAGGCCGGCGGCAAGGCGCAGGTAATCGTCGGCACTGTTGATGCCGGTGACCACCACGCGGTAGGTCCCGGCCTGACCGACGGCGGCACCCGCCTTGGCATAGCGCTTGACCAGCGCGTCGGCGGCGCCATCGGCACCGGCGGCCATCGCACGCATGGCGTTGGCGTCCTTGCTGGTCCACTTGTTCAGCTCGCGGCCGTTGTCGACGAACACCCAGTCCGCCTGCCAGCCGCCGTTGGCGCGGTAGAGCTTGCCGATCAGCTGCATCGGCGGCGAGTAGCGCGACGAGGCGCGGGCCACGGCGGCACTGTCCTGGCGCCAGATGGCACCGGCCAGCGCCTGTTCGGCGGCACCGCCGCTGGGCAGGCCCAGCTTGTAACCCCGCTCGATGGCGCGGTTCAGCAGCGGGCGGGCGGCGTTGGCCTGCTGCACGCTGACCAGGCGCGGGCCACTGCCGTCGTCGACGGCCAACCACACCACCGGTTTCGGCCGCGGCTGCGGCCACAGCGGCAGGCCCAGCGCCGAGACCAGCGAGTCGACGTCATCCTCGCGGAAGCGGGCCACCAGCAGGGTCCTGAAGCTCGGCGCGCCGCTGGCGCCCACGCTCTGGTCCTGCTTGTAGTCGTAGCTGGCCACGTAGTCCTTGGCGTTGCGCAGCGCCTGCACCACGCCGGGGCGGGACATCACGTTGCGGTCGCCGGACAGTTTGCCCAGCACCACGCTCAGGGCACGGGCCAGGGCGCCGTTGCGATCAGCTTCGGCCTGGCTATTGACGGGCACTTCGGCCTCGTACGCACCCGAGGCGGTGGCAACATCTCCCTCGGTGCGCAGGCCGCTCTGGGCCATCGTGGCCACCGGCAGGCTCAGTGCAAGGAGCAGGGTCAGAATCAGGCTGCGGCGCATCAGGACATCCATTGGCTCGACGAATCCGGGGGAATTGTTGCCCGAATACGGCCTTTGCGCCAATGCGGCCTGTTAAAATCGCCCGTTCAACCCCTGCCAGCGCCGACGCCCGTGACCAACACCCCGTCTTCCGCCCCCTCCCCCCTCACCTACCGTGACGCGGGTGTCGACATCGACGCCGGCAACGCGCTGGTCGAGCGGATCAAGCCCCTGGTCAAGCGCAGCTTCCGCCCGGAAGTGATGGGCGGCCTGGGCGGCTTCGGCGCCCTGTTCGACCTGTCCAACAAGTACCGCGAGCCGGTGCTGGTGTCGGGTACCGACGGCGTGGGCACCAAGCTGAAGCTGGCCCATCAGCTGAACCGCCACGATACGATCGGCATCGACCTGGTCGCGATGTGCGTGAACGACGTGCTGGTGCAGGGCGCCGAGCCGCTGTTCTTCCTGGACTACTTCGCCACCGGCAAGCTGGACGTCGATACCGCCGCGGCGGTGGTGGGCGGCATCGCCAACGGCTGCACCGAGGCCGGCTGCGCGCTGATCGGCGGTGAAACCGCTGAAATGCCCGACATGTACGCCCCGGGCGAGTACGATCTGGCCGGCTTCACGGTGGCTGCGGTCGAGAAGAGCGAGCTGAAGGACGGCGCCAGCGTGGCCGCCGGCGACGTGCTGATCGGCATCGCCTCGTCCGGCCCGCATTCCAACGGCTACTCGCTGGTGCGCCGCATCTACGACCGCGCCGGCCGCCCGGCCGATCTGGAACTGGAAGGTGGCGTGAAGCTGGTCGACGCGCTGATGGCACCGACCCGCCTGTACGTGAAGCCGATCCTGTCGCTGCTGAAGTCGCACGGCGATGCCATCCACGGCATGGCCCACATCACCGGTGGCGGCCTGACCGAGAACATCATCCGCGTGGTGCCCGATGGCCTAGGCCTGGACATCCAGGCCTCGTCCTGGACCCTGCCGCCAGTGTTCCAGTGGCTGCAGAAGGAAGGCGCGGTCGCCGACAGCGAGATGTGGCGCACCTTCAACTGCGGCATCGGCTTCGTGCTGATCGTGGCAGCGGACCAGGTCGCTGCCGTGTCCGAGGCGGTCCAAGCCCAGGGCCTGGACCACTGGACCATCGGCCAGGTGGTCACCGCCGAAGGCGCCGAACGCGTCCGCATCGGCTGAACCCGACCCCGAGGAGCCCGCATGGACGCAACGCCCCCCCTGGCACCCACCCCGGTACCGCCGCCGTTGGCGGCCGCGCCGGTCTTCAGCAGGCAGGACGCCGACCACCTACGCGCGCTGTCCATCGCGCACTATGTGTTCGGTGGCCTGATCGCGCTGCTCTCGCTGTTTTTCATTCTGTACATCGTGCTCGGCATCAGTGCGCTGAGCGGCCATCTGCCGATGAACTCCGGGGGCCAGCCCTCGTCGCCGGCCGAACAGCGCCTGTTCGGCTGGGTGTTCACGGTGCTGGGGACCGTGTTCGTCGCCGGTGGCCTGGGCATGGCCGCATTCGTCATCCAGGCCGGACGCTGCCTGGCCCAGCGTCGTCGCCACCTGCTGTGCCTGATCGTGGCCGGCCTGCTCTGCCTGTGCGCGCCGCTGGGCACCGTTCTGGGGGTATTCACCCTGGTTACGCTGCTGCGCCCGCAGGTCAAGGCCGCCTTCGATGCAAGTGGTGCAACGACATGACGACACCTGGCGCACCACCGCCGCTACCACAGCAGACCCTGGCGCAGCTGCAGCTGGCCAGCCACCTGCAGACGCTGAAGGTGCTGTTCTACGCGCTGGCGGTTTTCCACTGGATGGCCGCGCTGGCGTTCCTCGGTTTCATCGGCCTGGTCGCCAGCTCACGCGGGCTGGCCGATGGCGCGGTACTGGCCACGGTGTACGGGGTCATTTCGCTGCTGGCGGCCGCGCTTGGCGTCGTGCAGCTGCACACCGCACGCCTGCTGTCGCGCCGCACCGGGCTGGCCTGGTGCCAGCGCGCGGCCTGGCTGGCGGTACTGGCTGGCCCGCTGGGCATGGCCCTGGCCGCCTATGCCTGGGTGTTCCTGTCCAAGCCTGACATGGCCGCACTGTTCGACCGCGGCGACCATCTCAGCGTCTGAGCTTGCCGGCAGACGCCCCCCTTCCTGATTGACTCCCCATGTCCGCGCCTGCCCTCTCCACGACCGCCTCGCCTGCCGCTTCCCGTTTCACGGGCCCCAAGAAGCTGGCCTTCGCCGCCGTGCTGGCGGTGTTCGCGATCAGCTGGATCCACCCGCTGTGGCCCACCGAGCAGGCCCTGCACAGCACCCTGACAGTGATCGGGCTGGCCGCACTGCTATGGGTCGATCGCCGGGGTGGCTGGCTGGGCAACGGTGCCTTCATCGCGATCTGCGGCTTCATTGCACTGCACTGCGTGGCTGCGCGCTGGCTGTACTCGAACGTGCCCTACGACGCATGGGCGCAGGCGCTGACCGGCTGGTCGCCGAATGCGGCGTTTGGCTGGCAGCGTAATCATTTCGACCGGCTTATCCACTTCCTGTTCGGCGTCTGCTTCACGCCTGCGCTGCTGCAGCTGGCACGCCATGCCTGGCCGGCGCTGCGCCGCGGCCAGGCTTTCACCCTGGCGGTGATGGCAGTGATGTGCGCCAGCCTGGTCTACGAGTGGTTCGAGTGGGCCATCGCGCTGGCCCTGTCGCCGGACGCCGCCGAGGCCTACAACGGGCAGCAGGGCGACATGTGGGACGCCCATGCCGACATGCTGCTGGCGACCGTGGGCAGCCTGCTGAGCTGGCCGTTGATCCGCCGGAGTGCCGCGCAATGACCGCGCCCACCCGCATCGCGGTGCTCGCCTCTGGGCGCGGCAGCAACCTGCAGGCCATCCTCGATGCCATCGCGGCCGGGCGCCTGCCCGCCGAGGTCGTCGGCGTGTTCTCCGACCGCCCGGCCGCCGCCGCGCTGCAACGGGTCGGCGCCAGCCTGCGCTGGGCACATGCGCCGAAGGAATTCGACGACCGCGCCGCCTACGAGCAGGCCTTGGGCGATGCACTGGCCGCGGCCGCGCCGGACTGGATCGTCTGCGCCGGCTACATGCGCATTCTCGGCGCCGCCTTCGTGCAGCGCTTCAATGGCCGCCTGGTCAACATCCACCCCTCCCTGCTGCCACTGCACAAAGGGTTGGATACGCATGCGCGGGCTTTGGACGCCGGCGATGCCGAGCACGGGGCCAGCGTGCATCTGGTCGTTCCCGAACTGGATGCCGGCGCCGTGCTGGCCCAGGTACGGGTACCGGTGATGCCCGGCGATGACGCCGACAGCCTGGCCGCGCGCGTGCTGGCGGTGGAGCATCCCCTGTTGATCGCCACCCTCCAGCTGCTGTGCGCCGGCCGCCTGACTGAACGGGAGGGGCAGCCGCACCTGGACGGTCACCCCCTGTTTAGCCCACTGGCCCTAGATTCCGCCGGGAACCTGAACCGGTAACGCCCACGCACACGCCCCGCTGACTGCGGGGCTGGCATCCTGCCCCCCTCCTGCAGCTCCTGTCCTCCATGAAGACCACGACCCTGCTGTCCACTTCATTGCTGCTGTCGCTTGTCGTGCTTCCCGGCGTGGGTTGGGGCCAGGTGCAAGCGCCTGCGGCCCCTGCGCAGCCGGCGCCTGCAGTCCAACCGCCTGCGGAACCGGCCGTGCCGATGCCGCCGGCGCTGGCCTGGGAGCCGCCGCCGCTGCAGCCGTTCACCGCGACCTACCAGGCCTTCTACAAAGGCAAGGAGGCCGGCGACGCCAGCATGCAGGTCACCCACACCGGCGGCAACCAGTGGCGGGTGGACATGCAGGTGGTGGGCCGCCGCGGCTTTGCCAGCGTGCTGGGCCTGAACATCGAACAGAGCACGGTGTTCGAAGAGCGCAGCGGCGTCTATGCGCCGCTCAGCCAGAGCACGGTACGCAAGGGCCTGTTCCTGGGCAAGAAGGCGGTCGGCACGTACAACTGGCAGGCCGGCACCGCGCAGTGGAGCGGCGACGTCAAGAAGGAACGTGCGCAACCGATCCCGCTGCAGCCGGGCGACCAGAGCGCGCTGCTGATCAATCTGGCGATCATGCGTGATGCCCGCCCGGGCGCCACCATGCATTACCGCTACGTGGACATGGGCAAGGTCCGCCAGCACGACTACCAGGCCGCGCCGCAGACCGAGAACGTCGAGGTCGGCGACCTGTCCTACAACGCGCTGCGGGTCTACCGGACCAACGGCGGCAACAACGAAACCATCCTCTGGATCGCCAACGGTGTCCCCACCCCGGTGCGCATCCTGCAACGCGAAGACGGCGAAGACCGCGTCGATCTGCGCCTGATCGAATACCAAGGAGTCTGAGCATGAGCACCCTGACCCGCCCCCTCACCTGGATCGCTGCAGCCGCACTGTCGGTGGCCAGCCTGCCGGCCATGGCCCTGCAGCCATTCAAGGCCGATTACCTGGCCAGCTACATGGGCATGCAGGCCAATGGCAGCATGACGCTGAGCAGCGAGGGAGCCAACAAGTGGCGCTACACGCTGCAGGTGAAGAACCAGCTGGCCGACCTGAGCCAGAGCACCGTGTTCGAAGAGGTGCGCGGCCAGTTGCGCCCGCTCAGCAGCCAGGACCGTTCGGCACTGCTGGTGAAGAAGCGCAATGTGCAGGCCAACTACAACTGGACCAGCAACCAGGCCACCTGGACCGGCGACATCAAGCCGGACCGTGCGGGTCCCATCGCGTTGAAGACGGGCGACATGGACGCGCTGCTGATCAATCTGGCGATCGCCCGCGACCTGGCCGCCGGCAAGCCGCTGACCTATCGCATGGTCGACGAAGGCCGCATCAAGAACATGACCTACCGCGTGATCGGCAAGGAATCGATCACCGTGGGCGGCAAGAGCTACGAGGCCACCAAGGTCTCGCGTGCCGACGGCAACAAGGAGCTGATCGCCTGGATCGTGCCGGAATTCCCGGTGCCGGCGCGCATGCTGCAGCGTGAGAGCGGCCGCGATGCGCTGGACCTGACCATCAAGGCGATGAACTGAGCGCCCGGGGTCGGATCCCTTCCCAACGGGAAGGGCTCTGACCCCGACAGCGACCCGGCGCCTTCATCCACGCATGGCGTGGATCTACCGTAAAAAAACGCCCGCTTTCGCGGGCGTTGTTCTTACTTCTTTTGCTCGGCCGCGGCCGGCTTGAACTCGGTGCGGCAGTCCACGCGGATCTGTTCGCCGGTGCTGCGCCAGACGAAGGTGCGGCAATGGCGGTTGCCGTCCTGGCTGTCGTTCACCGCGACCGCGTAGAACGATTCGATGATCTCGTCACGCGAGACCGTGCCGTCGCCATTCCAGTCCATGTCCTTCTGCTCGATGCCCTGGGTGATGGCGATGTTGGCGTACCAGGCATAGCCCAGCCACGCCAGCACGATCAGCACCAGGGCCAGCAGCGCCTTGCGGCGCGGGCTGAACTTGCCGCGCAGGATCATGGCACGCGCCGGATGGTGGCGCCGAGCGAAGACAGCTTCTCTTCGATGTTCTCGTAGCCACGATCAAGGTGGTAGATGCGGTCGATGGTGGTCTCGCCGCTGGCCATCAGGCCGGCCAGGATCAGCGAGGCCGAGGCACGCAGGTCGGTGGCCATTACCGGCGCACCGCTCAGGGTCTCGCTGCCACGCACGATGGCGGTGTGGCCTTCGACCTGGATGTCCGCGCCCAGGCGCAGCAGTTCGTTGACGTGCATGAAACGGTTCTCGAAGATCGTTTCGTTGATCACGCCGACGCCGTCGGCCACGCAGTTGAGCGCCATGAACTGCGCCTGCATGTCGGTCGGGAATGCGGGGTACGGCGCGGTGGTCAGGTTGACCGCCTTCGGCCGCTTGCCCTGCATGTCCAGGGTGATGGTGTCTTCGGTGGTCTCGATCTTCGCACCGGCCTCGACCAGCTTGGACAGCACCGCGTCCATGGTGTTCGGGCGCGCACGGTTGACCGTGACCTTGCCGCCGGTCATCGCCGCAGCGACCAGGAAGGTACCGGTTTCGATGCGGTCGGGCAGCACTTCGTGGCGGCCGCCGGACAGGCGCTCGACGCCTTCAATGACCAGGCGGGCAGTGCCCAGGCCTTCGATCTTCGCGCCCAGCGCGATCAGGCAATGCGCCAGATCGGTCACTTCCGGTTCCATCGCGCAGTTGTCGAGGATGGTGGTGCCTTCGGCCAGCACCGCGCCCATCAGCACGTTTTCGGTGCCGGTGACGCTGACCATGTCGAAGGTGAAATGGCCGCCCTTCAGCCGCTTGGCAGTGGCCTTGATGAAGCCGTTCTCGACCACGATCTCGGCACCCAGCGCCTGCAGGCCCTTGATGTGCTGGTCGACCGGACGCGAACCGATCGCGCAGCCGCCGGGCAGCGACACTTCCGCCGCGCCGAAGCGGGCCAGCAGCGGGCCCAGCACCAGGATCGAAGCGCGCATGGTCTTGACCAGCTCGTACGGTGCCACGTGCTGGTTGACCGAACGCGGGTCGACCACGATCGCGCTGCCACGCGACAGCGTGCCCTGGTCGATGGTGACCTTGGCGCCCAGCTCGCCCAGCAGCTTCACCGTGGTGACCACGTCGTGCAGGTGCGGCACGTTGGTGATCTCCACCGGCTCATCGGCCAGCAGGGTCGCGCAGAGGATGGGGAGGACGGCGTTCTTGGCGCCGGAGATGCTCACTTCACCGTGCAGCGCAGCGCCGCCGGTCACAACGATCTTGGCCATGTATTCGGGATCTTCTGCGGTTCAGCCGGCTTCGGCCGGGGTCACGGTTTTCAGCGCCAGCGCGTGGATCGCGCCGCCCATCAGGTCGCCCAGCGTGGCATAGACCATGCGGTGGCGGGCCAGCGGCATCTTGCCGGCGAACGCCTCGCAGACCACGGTCGCTTCGAAATGCACGCCATCATCGCCCTGCACGTCGGCGCGGGCGCCAGGCAGGCCGGTTTCGATCAGATTGCGGATGGTGTCGGCGTCCAACGGGCTTTCCTAATAAAATGTGCCTCCATTCTACTTCCGCTGCGTGGCGTCCGCATGGCCGAATCCCTGTTGCCCCCCCGTTCCGTCGACCCTGCCGGCCTGGTCGCCAGTGGCCGCCGCGTGTTCGAGATCGAGCGGCAGGCGCTGGATGCCGTCGCCGACCGCCTTGGCGAGGCCTTCCAGCAGGCCTGCGATGCGATCCTGGCCAGCCGCGGCCGGGTGGTCGCCACCGGCATGGGCAAATCCGGCCACATTGCCCGCAAGATCGCCGCCACCCTGGCCTCCACCGGCACACCGGCGTTCTACGTGCATCCCGGCGAAGCCGGCCACGGCGACCTGGGCATGATCACCGAAGCCGACGTGGTGCTGGCCCTGTCCTATTCGGGCGAGTCCGATGAGGTGCTGATGCTGCTGCCTGTGCTCAAGCGCCAGGGCAACGTGCTGATTTCCATGACCGGCCGCCCGCAGTCGAGCCTGGCCACGGCCGCCGACATCCACCTGGATGTGAGCGTGCCGGCCGAGGCCTGCCCGCTGGCGCTGGCGCCGACCTCCAGCACCACCGCCTCGCTGGCGATGGGCGATGCGCTGGCCGTAGCCCTGCTTGACGCGCGCGGCTTCACCGCCGACGACTTCGCCCGCTCGCACCCGGCCGGCAGCCTCGGCCGTCGCCTGCTGCTGCACATCACCGATGTCATGCACACCGGCGAGGACCTGCCCAGCGTGGGCGCCGATGCCAGCCTCAGCGAGGCGCTGGTGGAAATGAGCCGCAAGCGGCTCGGCATGACCGCCGTGGTCGACGCCGATGGCGTGCTGATCGGCCTGTTCACCGACGGCGACCTGCGCCGGGCGCTGGACAGCGCGCTGGACGTGCGCACCGCGAAGATCGCCGATGTGATGACCCGCAACCCGCGCACCATCGGTGCCGACCAGCTGGCCGTAGAGGCCGCGCGGCAGATGGAGACCCAGAAAATCAACGGCCTGATCGTGGTCGATGGCCAGGGCCGTGCGGTCGGCGCCCTGAACATTCATGACCTGTTGCGGGCCCGGGTGGTTTAACCGACAGTCCGTAGACCCCATTCAGTCTGTAATGCCCCACCTGCCCCCACCGAGCCTGATCGCCTGATGCCCTGGTCCCCGCTGCCCGCGTTCCCCGCCCACCTGCATGCCGCTGCGGCCCGCGTCCGCCTGGCCTGCTTCGACGTGGACGGTACCCTCACCGACGGTCGGCTGTACTACGACAAGGACGGCAACGAGAGCAAGGCGTACTTCGTGCAGGACGGTCTGGGCCTGAAACTGCTGCAGCAGCACGGCATCCACCCCGTGCTGATCACCGCGCGCAACAGCCAGTCCGCGCTCAAGCGCGGCGCCGACCTCGGCATCGACACCCAGATCGCCGTGGGCGACAAGCTGGCCAGCGTGCAGACGCTGTGCGCACAGCATGGCATCGGCCTGGAGCAGGTGGCCTTCATGGGCGACGACCTGCCGGACCTGGCGCCGCTGGGCGCGGTCGGCCTGGCGGTGGCGCCAGCCAACGCCCACCCGTGGATCGCCGAGCGCGTGCACTGGCAGACCCGCGCCGATGGCGGACGTGGCGCCGCCCGTGAACTGTGCGACATCCTGCTGGCCGCCCAGGGCCATGTGGACGCGGTGCTGGCGAGGTTCGGCGCATGAACCTGCCCACCCTGAACTGGCGCACCGTGCTCGGCATCGGCCTGCTGCTGGCGGCCCTGCTCAGCAGCTGGGCGGCCCTGCGCAACCGCGACAAGGGCCCGGCCACTGCCGGCCAGGACGCCGGCGTGGACTACATCCTGCACGACTTCCAGATCGTCGCGCTGGATGAGCAGGGCAAGGAATCGACCACCCTGCGCGCACCGCGGCTGGAACGCCAGCGTGGCGACCAGACCATCAACATCGCCACCCCACTGTTCGAGATGCCGGACAAGGATGGCAAGCACTGGACCCTGCGCGCCGAGACCGGCTGGCTCAGCGCCAAGGGCGACGAAATGAAGCTGCGTGGCAATGTCGCTGGCGACAGCCCGGCCGATCCCGGCGTGGTGCCGACCACTTTCCGCACCGACCACCTGGACGTGTTCCCGAAGGAGAACCGTGCCCGCACCGATGCGCGGGTCACCATGACCCGCCCCGGCATGGAACAGTCCGGCGTTGGCTTCGAGGTGGATTCCAAGAACAACACGTATCATTTCCTCAGCCAGTCCAAGGGCCGCTACACGCCCCGACGCTGATTCCGCCGCCCTCCTGCGACGTCCCCGGACCGGCGCAAGGACGGCAGCCCACCCACCCGCCGCCGGTTTTCCGGACGGCCCCACCGGTAGAACGGACCCCGATGAAGATTCCCTTTGCAGCCGTACTCGCGCTCGGTTTCCTTGTTCCCAGCGCTGCCTTTGCCAAGTCCACCGACCGCAACGAGAACATGAACATCGAATCCGGCGCCCAGTCGGGCGTGCTGACCGGCGACGGCAAGACCGTACTGTCGCAGGGGGTGACCGTCACCCAGGGCACGCTGGACCTCCGCTCGTCCGAAGCCGAGATCTACCTGAAGGATGGCGAAGCCGTGCGTGCGGTGTTCACCGGCAAGCAGGCCACGATGAAGCAGCAGCTCGACGATGGCACCTGGATGGACGCGGTGGCCGATCGCATCGACTACGACATCAAGACCGAGATCATCACCCTGACCGGCAACTACAAGGTCACCAGTGCGCGCGGCACCAATGCCGGCCAGCGCATGGTCTACAACACCCGCACCGGGGAGATGAACTCCGGTGGTGATGGCAGCCGTGTGCGCACCGTCATTCCGCCGAAGAACAAGAACGCGGCAGCACAGCCGGCCGCCGCACCCAAGGCAGCGGCTCCGGCCAGCACGCCGGCCAAGCCGGCGGGGAGCAAGAAGTAATGCTCGTCGCCAAGGGCCTGCGCAAGCGCTACAAGCAGCGCGAAGTCGTCAAGGACTTCGGGCTGACCCTCGACGCCGGTGAAGTGGTCGGTTTGCTCGGCCCCAACGGTGCCGGCAAGACCACCTGTTTCTACATGATCGTCGGCCTGGTCGCCGCCGATGCAGGCAGCATCGTGCTCGACGGCAAGGACATCACCAGCGACCCGATGTACACCCGTGCCAAGCAGGGCGTGGGCTACCTGCCGCAGGAGCCGTCGGTGTTCCGCAAGCTGACCGTGGCCGACAACCTCCGCCTGGTGCTTGAACTGCGCGAAGACCTGGATTCGGCCGGCCGCGAACGCGAATTGAACAGCCTGCTCGACGAGCTGCAGCTGGGCCATGTCGCCGACCAGCTCGGTGCCAGCCTGTCCGGTGGCGAACGTCGTCGCTGCGAGATCGCCCGCGCACTGGCCGCGCAGCCGCGTCTGATCCTGCTCGACGAACCGTTTGCCGGTGTCGACCCGATCTCGGTGGGCGAAATCCAGCGCATCGTCACCCATCTCAAGCAGCGTGGCATCGGCGTGCTGATCACCGACCACAACGTGCGCGAGACCTTGGGAATCTGCGACCGCGCGTATATCCTCGCCGAGGGCACGGTGCTGGCCCAGGGTTCGCCGGAGGCGATCCTGGACAACGCTGACGTACGTCGCGTCTACCTTGGGGATTCCTTCAAGCTGTGACCGCAGGTGCTGGGTCCCTTTCCTTCCGTTCGGCACAGGCATGAAGACTCGGCTGCAGACATCGTTGGGACAGCAGCTGGTGCTCACCCCCCAGCTGCAGCAGGCGATCAAGCTGCTGCAGATGTCCACGACCGAGCTGGAGCTTGAAATCGCCCAGGCCGTGGAAAGCAATCCGCTGCTGGACTGGGCCGACAGCAACGACAGCAGTGCCGCCAATGAAGGCGGCGACAACACGGACGCCGATACGCCGGCCGAACGCACCGACAATGGCGACGACTGGGCACCGGCCGAGCTCGACTGGAGCGCTGCCGGCAGTGGCGGCAGCTTCGACGATGATGATGACACCGGCAGCGCCGCCGAGCGCGTGGCCGAAACCGAGACGCTGGCCGACCACCTGCTGTGGCAGCTGCACCTGTCGCATCTTTCCATGCATGACCGCAGCATCGGCGCTGCGCTGATCGATGCGTTGGACGATGACGGTTACCTGCGCGAACCGCTGGCCACCATCGCCGAAACCCTGCTGCCGTCGGTCCATGCCGATGAGGATGAAATCCTTGCGGTGCTGCATCGCATCCAGCGCTTCGACCCGGTCGGCGTTGCCGCGCGCACGCTCGGCGAATGCCTGCAGCTGCAGCTGGATGTGTTGCCTGGCGACACCGCGGGCCTGGCGCTGGCGCGGCAGATTGCCGCAGGCCCGCTGGAACGGCTGCCACGCAGTGGCGTCGCCGGTCTGGCCCATGAACTGAAACAGCCGCTGGACGAGGTCGAGGCAGCGGTCGCCCTGCTGCGCTCGCTGGACCCGCGTCCAGGGACTCAGATCGCGCCGCTTTCGCAGGATACCTACGTGGTGCCCGACGTGGTGGTGTGGCGGCAGAACGGCATCTGGCGCGCGGCGCTGGCCGCCCATGCCGGGCCAAAGGTGGTGATCCACCGTGGCTACGAACAGCTGATCCGCCGCTGTGGCGAGGCCGACGCCGGCTACCTGCGTGGCCAGCTGCAGGAGGCGCGCTGGCTGCTGAAGGGCCTGCAGCAGCGCGGTGAAACCCTGCTGCGAGTGGTGCGCAGCCTGATCCACCAGCAGGCCGGTTTCCTCGAGTTCGGCGAACAGGCGCTGCGTCCGCTGACCCTGCGCGAGATCGCCGCCGAACTGGGCCTGCACGAGTCGACGGTGTCGCGCGCGATCGCCCGCAAGCATGTGCGCACGCCGCGCGGCACGCTGCCGCTGCGTGCCTTCTTTGCCTCGGGCATCGATACCGAAGGCGGTGGCGAGGCGTCCAGCACCGCCATCCAGGCGATGATCCGGCGCCTGATCGACGACGAAAACCCGCGCAAGCCGCTTTCTGACGCCAAGCTGGCTGACCTGCTCAAATCGTCGGGAATTCCAGTAGCGCGACGCACCGTGGCGAAGTATCGTGAAGCCATGAACATCTCCGCCTCGCACGAAAGGGTCAGAATCGCTTGACGCGCCGCCGCGCCCGGCGGAGAGGTTCATTGGCACATCCGAACACAGGAGAAACCCGATGCGCATCGAAACGTTTGGCAAAGACGTCGAAGTCACCCCGGCCCTGCAGTCCTATGTGGAGGAGAAGCTGGCCCGGATCGGAAAACACTTCGACCAGCACTGCGAAGCGCGGGTGACCCTCAAGCTGCAGAAGACCGAACACCACGTCGACGCCAGCCTCAACATCCCGGGGCAGACCCTGCACGCCGAGGCCGGCGGCCAGACCATGTATGCCGCGATCGACCTGCTTGCGGACAAGCTTGACCGCCTGGTCATCAAGCACAAGGAGAAAAAACAGCAGCACGCACCGCTGCCGGTGGGTGACAATGGTGGCTGATCGCCACCGTTCCCCGCAGACATGCCCCTGACTGACCTCCTGGCGGCCGTGCAGACCCAGCTCTGCGCGGCCACCGACCGTGACAGCGTCCTGCAGGCCGCCGCCGGGTTGCTGGCCTGCCGCCAGGCCAATGCCGAACAGATCTATCTGAACCTGTGCCAGCGCGAGGCCCTGGGCAGCACCGCGATCGGCCACGGTATCGCCATCCCCCACGGCCGCGCGCCGACCCTGGACCGCCCCCGTGGCGCCCTGCTGCGTCTGGCGACCCCGGTCGACTTCGGCGGCGATGAGCCGGTGGACCTGGTGTTCGCGATGGCCGTCCCCGCCCACTACACCCACCAGCACCTGATGCTGCTGTCCGAGCTGGCCGAGCTGTTTTCCGCGCCGGATATCCGCCAGGCCCTGCGTGCGGCCGGCGATGCCCGGGCCCTGCGCGAGGCGCTGGACATGACCCCACCTGCGAGCGCCGCATGAATACCAGCATCACCGCCCGTGAACTGTTCGAACAGCAGCGCGAGCGGCTGGGGCTGCGCTGGGCCGCCGGCAAATCCGGTGAGAAGCGCGAGCTGGAGGCCGGCAACACGGTCTCGCGGCGTCCCTCGCTGGCCGGCTACCTCAACGCCATCTATCCCAACAAGGTGCAGATTCTGGGCACCGAGGAACTGTCCTGGCTGGATGCGCTGGAACCGCGCCAGCGCTGGGAGACCATCGAAAAGATCATGCAGTCGCACCCGCTTGCGCTGGTGCTGACCCGCAACCAGGCCTGCCCCGAAGACCTGCGCGCCGCCGCCGATGAATCCGGCACGCCGCTGTGGTTGTCGCCCAAGCGCGGCCACGAACTGCTGAACCACCTGTCCTACCACCTGGCGCGCACGCTCGCGCCGAGGGTGATCCTGCACGGCGTGTTCATGGAGATCTATTCCATTGGCGTGCTGATCACCGGTGAGGCCGGGTCGGGCAAGAGCGAGCTGGCACTGGAACTGCTCAGCCGTGGTCACCGCCTGGTCGCCGACGACGCCCCCGAGTTCACCCAGATCGCCCCGGACGTGCTCGACGGCACCTGCCCCGAACTGCTGCAGGACCTGCTGGAAGTGCGCGGCCTGGGCGTGCTGAACGTGCGCGAGATGTTCGGCGACACGGCTGTAAAGAAGAACAAGTACCTTCGGCTGATCGTCCACCTGACCAAGCCGATGACCGAACCCACCCCGCATGGCTACGAGCGCCTGACCGGCGACTCGGGCACCCGCCATGTGCTGGATCTGGACGTTCCGCTGATCACCCTGCCGGTGATGCCCGGCCGCAACCTGGCCGTGCTGACCGAAGCCGCCACCCGCCTGCACATCCTGCGCACCAAGGGCATTGACCCGGCGGCCATGTTCATCGCCCGCCACAGCAACCTGTTGGAACGGCGAACTCCCTGATCCTCCTGCCCCTCGAAGAGCCTGTCCATGAGCACCGCAATCCCCACCGCCCCGACCCTGATCATCGTCAGCGGCCTGTCCGGCTCGGGTAAATCCGTCGCCCTGAAGACCTTCGAGGACCAGGACTACTACTGCTCGGACAACCTGCCGATCCACCTGCTGCCGGATTTCGTGCGCAGCCTGCTGGCCAACCACGACGGCAGCGCACCGCGCCGCTTGGCCGTAGGCATCGATGTCCGCGGCCAGGCTGACCTGAGCCAGCTGGGCGACTGGCGGCAGCTGGCCACCGACGCCGGCGTGGAAGTGAAGGTACTGTTCTTCGAGGCCAGCGACGAAACGGTGCTCAAGCGCTACGCCGACACCCGTCGTCGCCATCCGCTGAGCCAGCTGGGCCTGTCGCTGCCCGAAGCGATCGCCCGCGAGCGCGAGCTGACCGCACCGTTGCGCCGCGAGGCCGATGCGGTGATCGATACCAGCACCCTCAACGTGCACCAGCTTCGGCGGCGGATCATCACCGAGTTCGCGATGGACCATGCCACTGGCCTGTCGCTGCTGTTCGAATCATTCGCCTACAAGCGCGGCGTACCGGCCGAGGCGGACTTCGTGTTCGATGCGCGGGTGCTGCCCAATCCACACTGGGACCCGGACCTGCGCGCGCTGAGCGGCCGCGAACCCGGCGTGCGCGACTACCTGGAAGCGCAGCCGGACGTGCAGCGCTACCTGGCCCAGCTGATGGATTTCCTCGATACGTGGCTGCCGAAACTGGGGGATGGCACCCGCAGCTACGTGACCGTGGCGTTCGGCTGCACCGGCGGCAAGCACCGCTCGGTGTTCCTGGCCGAGCGCATGGCCCGGCACGCCCGCGAGATGGGCTGGCAGGACGTGGCCACCTACCACCGCGAACAGGATTGAGGGTGGTCGGCCGGGCTGCGCCCGGCACCCACCGGTAGTGCCGGCCGCTGGCCGGCAACAGCAACAGCAACAGCAACAGCAAAAGCGGCATTCCGTGGGATGGCGGGGCGGTGTGGGTAGGCAGGACACGCCGTGAACCCGTCCATGGGGGCTCGATGGCGCCATCCATGGCGCCAACGGTCCTGCCTACCCACACCGCCCCGCCTCTGACAGATTCCGTGCGCTGTTGGTAGGTGTCGACCTTGGTCGACACGGTAGATCCACGCCATGCGTGGATGAATCGCTGCCAGGCATCGAAGAACGCATGGGGTCGGATCCCTTTTTCAATGAAAAAGGGCCCCGACCCGAGCAACACTGAATACGGGACACAGTACCCCTCATCTGCTGCTATCGCCGATTCACCTTGACCTGTTAACGTGCAGTAATGACCTGTGGCATTCTCCTCGTAACACATCCCGGGGTCGGGACCGCCCTGCTTGACGTGGCGACCCGGCTCCTGCGGCAGTTGCCGCTGAAAACCGAAGCTTTCGAAGTACCGTTCGACGCAGACCTGGACGCCCTGCTCCCGCTCGCCTCGGCCGCTTTGCGGCGGGTCGATGGAGGTGACGGCGTGCTGATCCTGACCGACCTGTACGGCGCCAGCCCCGCCAACCTTGCCGGGCAGCTGGCCCGGCTGGGGACCCCGGTTCGCCGGGTATCGGCGCTGAGCCTGCCGATGTTGCTGCGGGTGATGAATTATCCGGAACAGGGACTGGATCAACTGCCCGCCACAGCCGCGGCGGGTACCCGTAATGGAGCGATAGTCGACGATGCTTGAACGAGAACTCACCGTCAGCAACCGCCTGGGCCTGCATGCCCGGGCCACCGCCAAGCTGGTGCAGACCCTGGCGCCGTTCCGCTGCAACGTGACCATGGCCGCCAAGGGCCGTGAGATCAACGCCAAGAGCATCATGGGCGTGATGCTGCTGGCCGCCGGCCAGGGCACCCCGGTCACCGTGCGCATCAACGGCGAGGACGAAGCCGCCGCGATGGAAGCGGTGGTCGGCCTGTTCGAACGCCGCTTCGACGAGGACAGCTGAGCGTGCCGCGCGCACGCGCCAGCCAGGTCCCTTCCGGCCAACGGCCGGTACAGCTGCTGGCCGGCCACGGCGCCGCGCGCGGAACGGCGATGGGCCGGGCACGCGTGCGACTGCCGCATGCGCTGGAGGTGGCCGAGCAGCGCGTGGCCGCCCACCAGGTCGAGGCCGAACTGGCGCGCCTGCACCGGGCGCTGGATGCCGCGCGTACGGAAATGCACGAGCTGCGCCAGCGCCTGCATGGCGCCCTGAACCAGGAAGTGGGCGAGTTCCTCGACCTGCACGCGCTGCTGCTGGACGACCCCGAGCTGCTGTACGGCCTGGACGAGCTGATCCGCAGTGGCCCGTACAGCGCCGGCTATGCCTTGCGCCTGCAGCGCGACCGCCTGGCCAAGGTCTTCGATGGCATGGACGATGCCTATCTGAAGAGCCGCATGGACGATCTCGACCATGTGATCGGGCGCATCCACGCCTTCCTGCAACCCGAACGGCCGTCGGCGGTGAAAGGCCTGGCCGGCGAGATCCTGGTCTGCGACAACATCGCGCCCTCCGAGCTGGCGCAGCTGCAGGCACAGGGCGTAGTCGGCATCGTCACGGCCGCCGGCAGCGCGCTGTCGCACAGCGCGATCCTGGCGCGCAGCCTGCACCTGCCCCTGATCGTCAACGTGCCGCAGCTGCTCAGCCGCATCGCCGATGGCGATGTGCTGATCATCGATGGCGCCGACGGCAGCATCACCGTCAACCCGCAGGCCGACAACCTGCGGGACTACCGCGTCCGGCTGAAGGAACATGCGCGCGAGCAGCGCGAGCTCGGCCGCCTGCGCAGCAAGCCCAGCCGTACCCGCGACCAGGTCGACATTGCCCTGCTGGCCAATGCCGAATCGCTGGAAGACGTGACCCAGGCGCATGCACTGGGCGCGCAGGGGCTCGGCCTGTACCGCACCGAATTCCTGTTCCTGCAGCGCAATGAGCTGCCGGACGAAGAAGAGCAGTTCCAGACCTACCGCGATGCCGCGCTGGGCATGAGCGGGCGGCCGGTCACCATACGCACGCTGGACCTGGGCGCGGACAAGGCCGACCGTACCGGCCTGACCCTGAGCAACGAAGAGAACCCTGCACTCGGCCTGCGCGGGGTGCGCCTGTCGCTGGCACGGCCGAAAGTGGCCGACACCCAGCTGCGCGCGATCCTGCGCGCGTCTGCATACGGCAAGCTGCGCGTACTGGTGCCGATGGTCAGCACCCGCGAGGAGCTGCTGGCCGTGCGCCGGCGCATGCTCAAACTGACCGAACAGCTGCGCGGCGAAGGGCACATGGTGTCCGACCACGTACCGCTGGGCGCGATGATCGAAGTCCCCGCCGCTGCGCTGGCGCTGGAGAGCTTCATCGACCTGGTCGATTTCCTGTCGATCGGCACCAACGATCTGGTGCAGTACCTGCTGGCTGCCGACCGCAACAACGAGGCGCTGGGCGAGTTGTATTCACCGCTGCACCCGGCCGTGCTGCGGCTGCTGCAGATGGTGATCGAGACCGGCGCGCGTCACCGCATCCCGGTGGCGGTCTGCGGCGAGATGGCCGGTGATGCCCGGATGACCCCGCTGCTGCTGGCGCTGGGCCTGAGCGAGTTCAGCCTGCACCCGGGTACGTTGCTGGAGGTACGCCGCGCGATACGCGAAGCCGATCTGGGTGCGCTGCGCGCCCGTGCCCCAAAGTTGCTGGCCGCGCGCGACCGCCGCGCCATCGAACGCTGGCTGGCGCTGGTGGCGGATACGCCCTGATTTGCGCGCTACGCGCTCGCCTGGCATGGCCCGGCGGAACATGTGGAACCGCTGGCCGCTGGCCCGACCCAGATTCGATCCGCAGAAGCAGCCCCTTGTTGTTCAAGGGGCGCGCCGACAGGCGGGGGATAAGGTTGAATGCGTGGACCCCGGTGGCCGCAGGCCAGCGGGGTATCCGGTGAAACATCGCCTTGCGATAATGACGCGCTGAACACCCCTGTTGCCGCATCCTTGCCAGGATCGCGGCTTTTCTTATCCCGCGGGAGCTGCGATGGCTGAAGCTGTACGCCACGACAAGACTGCGCGCCAACTGCGGATGCTGTCCGATGCACTGGACAGCGGCCGGCTGGGCCCGGTACGTCGCCTGGTCAACACCCTGGCCCCGGCCGAGATCGGCAACCTGCTTGAATCACTGCCGCCGGGCAAGCGCGAGGTGGTGTGGGGCCTGGTCGATCCTGAAGACGACGGCGAGGTGCTGGTCCACGTCGGCGAGGACGTGCGCGAAAGCCTGCTCGCGGACATGGACCCGGACGAGATCATCGCCGCGGTCGAAGACCTGGACATCGACGATCTGGCCGACCTGGTCGAAGACCTGCCGGATACGGTCATCGATGAAGTCCTCAAGTCGATGGACCGCGAGAACCGCGAGCGGCTGGAACAGGTGCTGTCCTATCCCGAGGACAGCGCCGGCCGCCTGATGAACCCGGACGTGGTGACTGTGCGCGCCGACGTCAACGTCGACGTGGTGCTGCGCTACCTGCGCCTGCGCGGCGAATTGCCTGACCACACCGACCACCTGTTCGTGGTCAGCCGGCGGCACCAGTATCTCGGCCGGGTGTCGCTGGCGGCACTGGTGACCCACGAGGACACCACCCCGATCAACCGCCTGATCGACGACGAGCAGCCGGCCATCGACGTCGGCGAGAGCGACCAGGAAGTGGCACGGCAGTTCTCCGACCATGACTGGATCTCCGCACCGGTGGTGGACGAGAACAACATCCTCGTTGGCCGCATCACCATCGATGACGTGGTCGACATCATCCGCGGCCAGGCCGAGCACCAGGCGCTGGGCGCCGCCGGCCTGGACGAGGACGAGGACCTGTTCAGCCCGGTCTGGCGCGCCATGCGCCGCCGCCTGATGTGGCTGTCGGTGAACCTGTGCACCGCCTTCCTGGCCTCCAGCGTGGTCGGCCATTTCGAAGGCACCATCGACAAGCTGGTGGCGCTGGCGGTGCTGATGCCGATCGTCGCCGGCCTCGGCGGTAACGCCGGTACCCAGGTGCTGGCGCTGATGGTGCGCGGCCTGGCGTTGGGCCAGGTGGGCGCCTCCAACGCGCGCACGCTGCTGTGGAAGGAAGTGCGGGTGGCCGCACTCAACGGCCTGCTGCTCGGCTCGATCCTGGGGCTGATCGTGCTGGTCTGGTTCCACTCGCCCGGGCTGTCGGCGGTGATCGCCATCGCGCTGACCTGCAATCTGCTGTTTGCGGCGCTGGCCGGCGTGCTGGTGCCGCTGACCCTGAAACGCTTCGGCTTCGACCCGGCGCTGGCCAGTGGCATCTTCCTGACTGCCGTGACCGACTCGATGGGCTTCTTCACCTTCCTCGGCCTGGCCACGCTGGTGCTGCTGCACTGATCCCTGCCGGGCCGGATCTCCGCAACGCGGAGCTCCGACCCACGCCAAAACCCAGGGTCGGATCCCTGCGGCGCGGGGCTCTGACCCGATTCCAACTGGACCCTCATGGCCACCACGATCGAAAACTATTTCCAGCCCGGCTGGCGCGACCAGCAGCACACCTGCCCAGCCTGCGAATGGAAGGGCAGCTCGCGTGCCATGGAGATGGAGCTGGACGAGGACGCCACCGAGTACGCCTGTCCGGTCTGCGAAAACCCGTTGCTGGTGGTGCTGCATCCGGACATGGCACAGGTGCAGGCCGCGGCCGCCAGCGGCAATGCCGAAGCCCAGGAACAGCTGGACATCATCGCCAGCTTTCCGCGCCCGCAGTGATGCGGCGCATGATGCCGCGTTGACCTGCGGCGGACTAGGATGCGGCTGAACCCACCGCTCCTGGAACGTCGATGGTCCGTACGATGATGCGCTGGCTGCCGATGCTGGCGATCCTGATGATGGCCGGCTGCGCCTCGCAGCCGGACAGCGCGCGCGGCCACTTCGAATCGCGTGCGGTGAAAGTGGATGGCCGTACCGCCTATTACCAGGTGTTCATTCCGGCAACCGCGGCGCGCACGCCTGGCGCACTGCCGGTGGTGCTGTTCCTGCATGGATCCGGCGAGCGCGGCGGCGACGGCGTCAAGCAGACCCATGCCGGGCTGGGGCCGCACCTGCGCAGGCACGCGGCCGACTTCCCCGCGTTGGCCGTATTCCCGCAGGTGCCGGGCCGCCAGGAATGGAGCGGGCGCAACAACCGCGTTGCGCTGGCGGCCCTGGACGCCACCATCGCCGAGTTCGGTGCCGATCCCTCGCGGCAGTACCTGACCGGGATGTCGATGGGCGGCTATGGCAGCTGGAACATCGCGCTGGATGACCCCGGGCGCTTCGCCGCGATCGTGCCGGTATGCGGTGCGGTGCTGGCGCCGCGCGCGGTGCGTCCGACGCTGTTCGTCGAACAGGTGGCCCAGGAATCCGATCCGTATGCCGCGATCGCCAAGCGGCTTCGGCACACACCGATCTGGATCTTCCATGGTGCGCTGGATGACGTGGTGCCGCCGGACGACGACCGCAGGCTGCACGCCGCCTTCCAAAGCGCCGCTGCACGCGACGTGCGCTACACCGAGTACCCGGAGGGCAACCACAATGCCTGGGACGCCACCTACGCGGACCCGGCAATGTGGGCATGGCTGTTCGCGCAGAAGCGCTGAGCCACGACGTCCGGTGGTTGCCCACCAAGGTTGGAGCCTGGTTTGGGTAGTTACCCACTAAGGTTGGAACCTGCTTTCGGTGGGTGCCAACCTTGGTTGGCACTATCTGTCCGCCCCATGAACTCCGTCTTGGCATAGGAACCTTCGAGTTCCCACTCACACCACGCATGCGGGTACTCGCCAAGCTGCGTTGCCAGCCCCGCCCTGATCGGATTCGCCATCACATACATTGCGTGCCGGAACAGCGATTCATCAGAGCGGATCGCGTGATCGTGATAGCAGGACTGCCAGAAGCGCCCTACTCTGACCAGTACCCTGTTTGCGTACACCGCCGTACGCGACTTGAAGCGCTTCATGACAACGTCGAGCGATGCCGCGCGCAGCTGCATCAACCAGTGAATGTGATCCGGCATGACCACGTAGGCGATCGAATGGGTCAGACCTTCCAGATCCAGACGCTGGAACTCCTGCATGGCGGTAACCGCAACGGCGTCATTGGCGAACAGAGCCGCCCGGCCATGCACGTTCGTGGTGAGGATGTAGCTCTGGCCAATACTGGAATGACGGCCTAGCAGGAGACGGGTGCTGTTCATGCAGAAGAGCATGGGCGGGCGCAGGTTCCCTGAACATCGGGAAATCACCTTCGCCCGGGTAGGCCAGTGCCAACCAAGGTTGGCACCCACCACACCAGCAGTACCAACCAAGGTTGGCACCCATCACACCAGCAGTACCAACCTAGGCTGGTACCCACCACACCAGCAGTGCCAACCTAGGCTGGTACCCACCACACCAGCAGTGCCAACCTAGGCTGGTACCCACCACACCAGCAGTGCCAACCAAGGTTGGCACCCACCGGATCGGCTGAGAACAGATCAGCCGTGCCGACCAACGGTCGGCACCCACCGGGTCGGATAAGGACAGATCAGCCGTGCCGACCAACGGTCGGTACCCACCGGGTCGGATGAGGACAGATCAGCCGTGCCGACCAACGGTCGGCACCCACCAAAGTGGTCAGCCCAGCAAGGTTTCCAGCACGGCCATGCGCACGGCGACGCCGTTGGCGACCTGGCGCAGCACCCACGATTGCGGGCCGTCGGCCACGTCGTCGGTCACTTCCACGCCGCGGTTGATCGGGCCCGGGTGCAGTACCGCAGCGTCCTTGCCGGCACGCGCCAGGCGCTCGCGGGTCAGGCCGTACTGCGCGTGGTACTGCTCCAGCGACGGCACCAGGCCTTCTTCCATGCGCTCGCGCTGCAGGCGCAGCATCATCAGCGCGTCGACACCTTCCAGCATCGCGTCGAAATCATCGCCGACCACGCAGCCCTTCAGGGTCTCATCATCCGGCAGCAGCGACTGCGGGCCGCACACGCGGATCTCGCCCACGCCCAGCGTGCGCAGCGCATGCAGGTCGGTGCGGGCCACGCGCGAGTGCTTCACGTCGCCGACGATCACCACTTTGAGCTTCGAGAAATCCGGGCCCTTGGCCTGGCGCAGGGTCAACATGTCGAGCAGGCCCTGGGTCGGGTGCGAGCTGCGGCCGTCGCCGGCATTGATCAGCGCGGTGCCCTCGCCCGCAGCGTCGGCAAGCGCGGCCACGGCGCCGTCATCGGGGTGGCGCACCACGAAGCCGCGCACGCCCATCGCTTCCAGGTTGCGCAGCGTGTCGCAGGCGGTTTCGCCCTTGCGCGTGGACGAGGTCGAGGCATCGAAGTTCAGCACATCGGCCCCGAGGCGCTGCGCGGCCAGCTGGAACGAGCTGCGGGTGCGCGTGGACGGCTCGAAGAACAGCGTGCACACCGCCGAACCAGCCAGCACGTGGCGCTTGTTGCCGACACGGCCGACTGCGGCGTCGCGGATCTGCCCTGCCCGATCGAGCAACTGCAGCAGGGTTTCGCGCGGCAGGCCCTCCAGGGTCAGCAGGTGGCGCAGGCGTCCGGAGGCATCGATTTGCTGGGCAGTCATGGCGGGAGTCGTGCAGTCAGGGAATGGGGGTGGCGTCGTCGGGGGACGACAGCCAGCGGTCGATGATCACCGCCGCGGCCACGGCGTCGAGGGCGGCCGCATCACGGCGACGCTTGCGCCCTTCGGCGCGCTCGACGGCGAAACGGCGGGCAGCCTCGACCGAGCTGGAACGCTCGTCGATCATCACCACCGGCAGCTTGAAGCGCTCCCGCAGCTGGCGGGCGAAGCCCTGCGCACGCTTGCGGTTGGGCTGGTCCTGGCCGTCCAGGGTCAGCGGGTCGCCGACCACCAGGCCGTCGGGCTTCCATTCCTTGAGCAGGCGCTCGATCGCGGTCCAGTCCGGGCCGTTGCCGTGCACATCGACCACCGCCACCGCGCGCGCATGCGCGGCAAAGGCACTGCCGATGGCCACGCCGATCCGCCGCGAGCCGACATCAAAACCCAGGACCGTGCCGTCACGACGGATGGCCGGGGCAGCAGAATCCGGTGCGGGCGTGATGGGCTCAGACATGGCCGCTGTAGTCAGTCAGCCGGAACAGGTCGACACCGATACGCGAAGCCGCACCCTGCCAGCGCTGCTCCAGCGGCAGCTGGAACACCAGCTCGGCATCGGCCGGCACGGTCAGCCAGCTGTTCTCGGACAGCTCGCTTTCCAGCTGCCCTGCGCCCCAACCGGCACAGCCGAGGGTGACCACCGCATTGGCCGGGCCTTCGCCGCGCGCCATCGCTTCGAGGATGTCGCGCGAGGTGGTCAGGTACAGGCCGTGGCCCACGGTCAGGCTGGAATCCCACGCGCGCGCGTCGTCATGGATGACGAAGCCGCGCTCGGGATGCACCGGGCCGCCATTGAGCACCATGCGCGCCTGCAGGTCGCCATCACCGGTGGTGATGTCCATCTGCGCGAGCACTTCACCCAGCGTGTATTCGGAAGGCTGGTTGACCAGCACGCCCATCGCCCCGTTCTCGTCGTGCTGGCAGATCAGCGCGACGCTGCGGGCAAAGGTCGCGTCGAGCAGCGACGGCAGCGCGACGAGCAGGTGATCGGCAAGGGAGGTCGGCATTACAGGCATGGGCCCATTCTACCTGCTGGGGGCCGGATGGTCGCGCGATGGCGCCGAACCACGATGGGCTAGGATGGTGCTTTGCCACGGAAGGTCATTGATGCCGTCTTCTTCGCCCCTGACCCTGCCGGCACGCAGCGCCATCGTCCTGCTTGCCCTGCTGCAGGGCCTGATGCTGTATGCCGCGCAGGAGCTGTCCGATGCGTGGCCGTTCCGCGATATCGGCTGGCGCTATTGCTGGTACGCCTGGGTGCTGGCCATTCCCAGCGCAGTGGCGCTGAGCCTGGTGGAACTGGGCCAGCGCCGCCTGTGGCTGCAGGCCGTGCTTGGCTCGACGGTGGTGCTGGCGCTGGCCGGCTGGATCGGCTGGAACCTCAATGGCGAAACCGCACTGGAATCGGGCGCGCTGCAGTTTCCGTTGACCCTGGGCATGGCCGTGGCGGTGTTCGTGGCCCTGCCCTGGTGGCAGTTCCAGCTGCAGCATGGGCACTGGCGCGCCAGCTACCCCGAGTTGTTCGAGCGCGCCTGGCAGAACGGTTTGACCCTGGCCCTGGCGGCGCTGTTCACCGGGCTGACCTGGCTGCTGCTGTGGCTGTGGGCAGCGCTGTTCCAACTGCTGGACGTGAATGTCTTCCGCGACCTGTTCCGGCAGGACGCTTTCATCGCACTGGCCACCGGCAGCCTGGCCGGGTTCGGCGTGCTGATCGGGCGCACCCAGCACCGCGCGATCCAGATCACCCGCCAGGTGCTGTTCGCGATCTGCCGCGGGCTGCTGCCGCTGCTGTCGTTCATCGCCGTATTGTTCGTGCTGAGCCTGCCGCTTACCGGGCTGGAGCCGCTGTGGAAGACCCGTTCGGCCGCCAGCCTGCTGGTGGTGGTGTCGCTGCTGCTGGTGACGTTCACCAATGCGGTCTACCAGCAGGGGGAAGACAGTGCCCCCTACCCTCTCGTGCTGCGCAGGCTGGTCGAAGCCAGCCTGCTGACACTGCCGGTTTACGCCGCGCTGGCACTGTATGCATTGGGCCTGCGCGTGGCGCAGTACGGCTGGACCCTGGATCGCTTCTGGGCGGTGCTCGTCGCATTGGCCACGGCCGGCTATGCCGTGGGCTACGCGCTGGCGGTGCTGCGCCGGCAGCGCCGCTGGCTGCAGATGCTGGAGCCGGTCAACCGCTGGATGTGCTGGGCGGTGCTGGCACTGGCACTGCTGGGCAACTCGCCGCTGCTGGATCCGGTGCGGCTGACCCTGTCCAGCCAGCTGGCGCGCCTGCGTGCGGATCCGCCGGCGATCACCAGCAGCGACGTCAACGTGCTGCGCTTCGATCTGGGGCGCCGTGGCGTGCAGGCGCTGCGCGAACTGCAGCGCGATCCGGCCATCACCGCCGATGCCAACGCGCCACAGGTGATCGCTGCTGCACTGGCACGCACCTCACGCTGGGACGACGGCCACCGCCTCGACAAGGGGCCGCAGGACGTCGCCGCCCTGCAGCGCGCGCTGAAGCTGGCCAAGGGATCCAGTTCGCCACCGGACGACTGGTGGAAAGCTCTGGCCACCCGATCGATCAATGGCGAATCCTGCGCCCAGAGCGAGCGCGACTGCCTGATCGTGCATCGCGACCTGGACGGCGATGGTACCGGCGAGGTGCTGCTGTGCGAGCTGAACACCCACCGTGGACCGGACTGCGTTCTGTACGCACGTGGCAAGGATTCCCAGTGGCGCCGGGCCGGTGCGCTGTTCGGTACCGTCAGCGGCCAGGCCGAGACGATCAACCAGGCCCTGCGTGACGGCAGACTCACGCTCATTCCACCGCGCTGGCCGATGCTGTCCATCGGCGGGCACCCTGCGGTGGCCATCGATCCCGAATCCGAATCCGAATCCGATTCCAACGAGCCTTCCCCATGAGCGGCTACTGCCTCATCGCTCCGGGCCATCCGGTGCACGACCATTACCACGCCAACGAGTACGGCTTCCCGCAGCGTGACGAGCGCGAGCTGTTCGAGCGGCTGGTGCTGGAAATCAACCAGGCCGGCCTGAGCTGGGAAACGATCCTGAAGAAGCGCGAGGGCTTCCGCGCGGCCTACGACGGCTTCGATGTCGACCGCGTGGCGGCGTATGCCGAGCAGGACATCGAGCGCCTGCTGTCGGACGCAGGCATCATCCGCAACCGGCTGAAGGTACGGGCGGCGATCCACAACGCGCAGGTGATCCAGCAGTTGCGGGCCAGCCATGGCAGCTTCGCGGCGTGGCTGGATGCGCACCACCCGCGCAGCAAGGCCGACTGGGTGAAGCTGTTCAAGAAGACGTTCCGCTTCACCGGCGGCGAGATCACCGGCGAATTCCTGATGAGCCTGGGCTACCTGCCCGGTGCGCACGCCGAGGATTGCCCGGTGCATGCACGGCTGCTGATGCTGTCGCCGCCGTGGTTGAAGGCCGCCGCCCGCTGATGGATATCCGCCGGGCATGGCCCGGCGCTGCCATGCATGGGTTCCGGTAGTGCCGGCCGCTGGCCGGCAACACCGTTGAACGTCACACGCCCATGTAGCGGCCGGGGCGGTGGTTGAACATCAGCACCAGGCTGAGCACCACCGCGCCGATGGCCGAATACAGCACCTTCGACGGCGACAACACGAAGAACGCGGCCACCATCAGGCACGCGTCGTAGGACATCTGCACCTTGCCCGCGCTCCAGCCACGGGTGCGCTGCAGGTACACCGCCAGGATGCCGATGCCGCCAAGGCTTGCACGGTGGCGGATGAAGAACAGGATGCCCAGGCCGGACAACGCACCGCCGACAATCGCCGAGTACAGTGGGTTGATGTGCGAGAAGTCGATCCAGCGCGGCAGCAGGTCGGTCAGCACGCCACAGGCGGTGACCGCGGCGAAGGTCTTCAGGGTGAATTCCCAGCCCATGCGGCGCAGCGCCACCCAGTAGAACGGCAGGTTGACCAGCACGAACACCAGGCCGAAGTTCCAGCCCATCGCGTAGTGCAGCAGGAAGGCCATGCCCGCCATGCCGCCGATCATCAGCCCGCCCTTGGCGAAGATGGCCAGGCCCAGCGAGGCCACCATCGTGGCCAGCACCATGCCCTGCACGTCCTCGGCGATCGAGTGACGCAGCGCTTTGTCGTCGGCGGTGGTGCCGGCGCTGTCGGGCGGCGGGGTCAGCGGACCGGCGGTGACCAGGTGGCCGTCAGCGTCGTCGCACGGCGCGGGGCCATGGGAGGGAAGGGACATGCGGGTGGGGAACAGCAGGTGGGGAGCGGTATTAGACACGATCTGCATGACAGTTGCAGATGAAATCGTTCAGCTGAATGCGCCCCAGCCCGCCCTCCGCCGGCCGCCGGCCGCCGGTCACCCCTTGCCGGCGAGATGGTGCGCCACCAGCGCGTTGGCGTGCCCATGGCCCAGGCCGTGTTCGCTCTTCAGGAAGCTGACCAGTTCCATGTGCTTGAGGCCCTTCTTTTTCGACAGCAGGCCGAACCAGTGCGCCACCGGCTGCCCGTAGGTCTTCTCGATTGAGGGGAAGTACGAGGCCGGGCCTTTCGGATTGGTGTCAGTGCTCATCTGCAGCTCCCGTTGAAGTCATTCATTCGACGAACCACAGTCCCTGAAATCGACATCCCTACACGCCCGCCCCAGTGCCGACCAACGGTCGGCACCCACCAAAGCAGAATGCCGTTCCAACAGCTCGCGGGAAACTGTCGAAGGCGGGGTGGGTCCGGTTGAGGGGGCGTGAGCCGCATGGGCCCGAGGCATGCCTCGGGCGGGTTGGGCAGGACGCCCAACCCCGGTCTTGCCGCGTGCGCAGGACAGCGCACACGAGCAAGCGACGACCGCGCCACATGGACGTATTTACGGCGCCCCCCTCAACCGGGCCCACCACGCCATCCCACGGAATGCACGCATTTGACGTTGACGTTGCCTTGGCTTGAAGCAGGTGCCGGGCGCAGCCCGGCCGTATCATTCCCGCATGCCCCGCGAAAATCTCAACGATCTGCAGGCCTTTGTCCACGTTGCCCGCGAGGGCAGCTTCACCAAGGCTGCCGCCCAGCTGGGCGTGTCCCAGTCCGCGCTCAGCCATGCCATGCGCGGACTGGAGCAGCGCCTGGGCGTGCGCCTGCTGACCCGCACCACCCGCAGCGTCTCGACCACCGAAGCCGGTGCCCGCCTGCTCGATACCCTGGCCCCGCGGCTGGCCGAGATCGAGGACGGGCTGGCCGCGCTGGCCGAGTACCGTGAACGCCCGGCCGGCACCATCCGCATCAATGCCACCGGCCACGCCGCCGAGTACATCGCCTGGCCCAGGCTGGCGCCGTTGCTGCGGCAGTATCCGGATTTGAAGGTGGAACTGGCGGCCGACTACGGGTTGGCCGACATCGTGGCCGAGCGCTACGACATCGGCATCCGCCTGGGCGAGCGGCTGGCGCGCGACATGATCGGCGTACCGATCAGCCCGCCGCTGCGCATGCGCGTGGTCGGGGCGCCCAGCTACTTCCGCCAGCACGCGGTGCCGCGGCATCCGGACGACCTGGCCGGGCACAACTGCGTGACCCTGCGGCTGCCTACGCATGGTGGGCTGATGCCGTGGGATTTCGGCCAGGACGGCAATGAACTGAGCGTGCGCGTGAGCGGCCAGTGGACGTTCAACACCATGGGCATGACCCGCACCGCTGCGCTGGCCGGCAGCGGATTGGCCTGGCTGCCGCAAGACCAGGTGCAGCCGATGCTGGACGATGGACGGCTGCAATCAGTGCTGGACGACTGGTGCCCGCACTTCGATGGTTACTACGCGTATTACCCTTCGCGCCGCCACGTGACCGTGGCGATGCGGACGGTGCTTGATGCGCTGCGCGGGCCGATGGGGTGAGGGTTAAGGAGTGCGGACCAACGGTCCGCA
The DNA here is from genome assembly GCF_059369995.1 of Stenotrophomonas sp. YJH_SMC_53. Lineage (NCBI taxonomy): Bacteria > Pseudomonadati > Pseudomonadota > Gammaproteobacteria > Lysobacterales > Lysobacteraceae > Stenotrophomonas > Stenotrophomonas sp. YJH_SMC_53. The sequence goes on from NZ_JCAFTF010000004.1 coordinate 242,928, forward strand.
CCCACCACCAACGGTCCGCACTCACCGGCTGGTCAGCCCTTGGCCTGTGCCGCACGCTGCGGGTTGTAGCGCTCGCCAACGATCGACACTTCGTCCAGCGCCTGCGCGATGCGTTGCAGTTCTTCCGGCGCCAGCTGCAGGTCGGCCGCGCCCAGGTTTTCTTCCAGGCGATGAACCTTGGTGGTGCCCGGAATCGGCACGATCCACGGTGCCTGCGCGAGCAGCCAGGCCAGTGCGACCTGCGCAGGCGTCGCACCGCGCGCTGCCGCAATCGTGCTGATGCGATCCACCAACGCCTGGTTGGCGCGGCGCGCCTCCACTTCGAAACGCGGCACGGTATTGCGGAAGTCGTTGGCGTCGAAGGTGGTATCGGCGTTGATCGCACCGGTCAGGAAGCCGCGGCCCAGCGGGCTGAACGGCACAAAGCCGATGCCCAGCTCCTGCAGCGTCGGCAGCAGCTCACGCTCCGGCTCGCGCCACCACAGCGAATACTCACTCTGCACGGCGGCGACCGGCTGCACGGCATGCGCGCGACGCACGGTGGCAGCACTGGCCTCGGACAGGCCGAAGTGGCCGACCTTGCCCTCGGCGATCAGGTCGCGCACGGTGCCGGCCACATCCTCGATCGGCACGTTCGGGTCGACGCGGTGCTGGTAGAACAGATCGATATGGTCGGTACGCAGGCGCTTGAGGCTGGCTTCGGCCACGGCACGGATGTTCTCCGGGCGGCTGTCCAGGCCAGCATCGGTGCGCGCGTCCTTGAAACCAAACTTGGTGGCGATCACCAGCCTGTCGCGGTGGGGCGCCAAGGCCTGGCCGAGCAGGTCTTCGTTGGTGTACGGGCCGTACACTTCGGCGGTGTCGAAGAAGGTCACGCCGCGCTCGACGGCGGCGTGCAGCAGGGCGATGCCCTGACTCGGTTCGACCGGCTGGCCGTAGGCATGGGTCAGGCCCATGCAGCCCAGTCCCAGGGCGGAAACCTTCAGGCCACTGCGGCCGAGTTCACGTGTCTGCATCGTCGTACTCCAGAGGGGGAGTGCTGACGATACGCCTGCAGTGGCGATGGATTGAACCGGTTGGACGGCAGTCGGTCATGACTGGAATTCATCAATCCGGTCATGACCGATGCCGGCCGGGTCAGCGGATTTCGGAGATTTCCACTCCATCCAGCCCCTGCGACAGGGTGCGCGCGTCGCCGCCCTGGCTGAGTTTGATGCGCAGGCGCACCTCGTTCTGCGAATCGGCGTAGCGCAGCGCGTCCTCGTAGCTGATTTCGCCGGCCTGGTACAGCTCGAACAGGCTCTGGTCGAAGGTCTTCATGCCCAGCTGGACCGAGTCCTTCATCACTTCCTTCAACTTGTGGATCTCGCCGTCGCGGATGTAGTCCTGTACCAGTGGCGTGCCCAGCAGGATCTCCATCGCCACCTTGCGCGAGCGGCCATCGGGCGATGGCACCAGCTGCTGCGCGACCACGCCCTTGAGGTTCAGCGACAGGTCCATCAACAGCTGGTTGCGGCGGTCTTCCGGGAAGAAGTTGACGATGCGGTCCATCGCCTGGTTGGCATTGTTGGCATGCAGCGTGGCCAGCACCAGGTGGCCGGTTTCGGCGAACGCGATGGCGTGGTCCATGCCTTCGCGGGTACGCACCTCGCCGATCATGATCACGTCCGGCGCCTGGCGCAGGGTGTTCTTCAGCGCGGCTTCCCAGCTGTCGGTATCGATGCCGACTTCGCGCTGGGTGATGATGCAGCCCTCGTGCTTGTGCACGAATTCGATCGGGTCTTCGATGGTGATGATGTGGCCGGTCGAGTTCTGGTTGCGGTAACCGATCATCGCCGCCAGCGAAGTCGATTTACCGGTACCGGTAGCACCGACGAACAGGATGATGCCGCGCTTGGTCATCGCCAGCGTCTTGATGATCGGCGGCAGGCTCAGCTCTTCCACGGTCGGAATGCGCGTCTCGATGCGGCGCAGCACCATGCCGACCTGGTTGCGCTGGTAGAAGCAGCTCACGCGGAAACGGCCGACACCGGACAGGCCGATGGCGAAGTTGCATTCGTGGGTCTTCTCGAATTCCTCGCGCTGTGCCGGGGTCATCACGTTGAGGACCAGGTCGCGGCTCTGCTGCGGCGTCAGTGGCGTCTGCGTGATCGGCGAGATCTTGCCGTTGACCTTCATCGCCGGTGGCATGCCGGCGGTGATGAACAGGTCCGAGGCGCGCTGGTGCGCCATCAGCTTGAGGAACGAAGTGAAATCGATGGTGGTCGCGGTGGTGTTCACGGCGGGCTCCCGGAAAGCGGTTTACCAGGTAACGGTCGGTGGAGGAAACAACACGGAGCGGCCGCGCCATTGCGCGCGCCGCCCGTCGCTGTCCCGCCTTACTCGAACAGGCGCTTATCCTTGGCGTACTCGCGGGCCTGGTTGCGGGTGATCAGGCTGCGCTTGACCAGGTCCTGCAGATGCTGGTCCAGGGTCATCATGCCGTACTGCTGGCCAGTCTGGATGGCCGAGTACATCTGCGCCACCTTGTCCTCGCGGATCAGGTTGCGGATGGCCGGGGTGCCGACCATGATTTCCCACGCTGCGGTACGGCCGCCACCGACCTTCTTCAGCAGTGCCTGCGAGATCACCGCACGCAGCGACTCGGACAACATCGAACGCACCATCGGCTTTTCGCCGGCCGGGAACACGTCGATGATACGGTCGATGGTCTTGGCCGCCGAGCTGGTGTGCAGGGTGCCGAACACCAGGTGGCCGGTTTCCGCGGCGGTCAGTGCCAGGCGGATGGTTTCCAGGTCGCGGAGTTCGCCGACCAGGATGATGTCCGGGTCCTCACGCAGTGCCGAGCGCAGTGCTTCGTTGAAGCCATGCGTGTCACGGTGCACTTCGCGCTGGTTGATCAGGCACTTCTGCGAGGTGTGCACGAATTCGATCGGATCCTCGACGGTGAGGATGTGGCCGTATTCGTTCTTGTTGATGTAGTCGATCATCGCCGCCAGCGTGGTCGACTTGCCCGAGCCGGTCGGGCCGGTCACCAGGATCAGGCCCTGCGGCTGCTGGATCACTTCGCGGAACAACGGCGGGCAGGCCAGGTCCTCAAGGGTGAGCACCTCGGACGGAATGGTACGGAACACCGCACCGGCGCCGCGGTTCTGGTTGAACGCGTTCACACGGAAGCGCGCCAGCGACGGGATCTCGAAGGAGAAGTCCACTTCGAGGAATTCCTCGTAATCGCGGCGCTGCTTGTCGGACATGATGTCGTACACCAGCGCATGGACCTGCTTGTGGTCCAGGGCCGGGATGTTGATCCGGCGAACGTCGCCGTCCACGCGGATCATCGGCGGCAGGCCTGCAGACAGGTGCAGGTCGGACGCTTTGTTCTTTACGGAAAACGCCAGCAGTTCGGCGATATCCATGAGCGGCTACTCCCCAATAACGGCTTCGACTGGAAGGATCTTTCCCCGGGCGGCAGTATAGCCTCCTGATTCAACGGAACGCGTTACGTGGCCACTCCCCTGCCCCAGATCCTGAGCAACCTGCATGCCGCCGCCGAGGCGGCCGGCCGGCCCGATCCGCGCCTGCTGGCTGTTTCCAAGACCCAACCGGCCGAGGCCGTGGCTGCGCTGGCCGCACAGGGCCAGCAGGCCTTCGGCGAGAACTATGTGCAGGAAGCGCTGGCCAAGATGCAGGCGCTGCAGCACCTGGCGCTGGAGTGGCACCTGATCGGCCACCTGCAGTCGAACAAGGCCGAGGCGGTGGCCACCCATTTCGACTGGGTGCAGAGCGTGGACCGGCCCAAGCTGGTAGCGGCGCTGGCGCGCCATCGCCCGGCCGCACGCGGCCCGCTGAATGTGCTGATCCAGGTCAACATCGACGATGAATCCAGCAAGCACGGCTGTGCACCGGAGGATGTCGAGGGGCTGGCCGCTGCGATTGCCGCCGAGCCCTCGCTGTGCCTGCGTGGCCTGATGGCGATTCCCGCGCCATGGCCCGAGGCCGAGCGTCGCCGCGATGCATTCGTGCGCATGCGCACACTTTTCCAGTCGCTGGCCGCCCAGCGCGCGCAGGTCGACACGCTGTCGATGGGCATGAGCAGCGACTACGCCGAAGCCATCGCCGAGGGCGCCACCCTGGTGCGCATCGGCACCGCCCTGTTCGGCGCGCGCGCGCGACCGGCCTGATTTTCCAAGGAGACATCCATGGCAGCTGATTCCATCACCTTCATCGGCGGCGGCAACATGGCGCGCAGCCTGATCGCCGGCCTGATCCGCCAGGGCGTGCCGGCCGCGCACATCCATGTGGCCGAACCGGTTGCAGCGCTGCGCGAGTCGCTGGCTGCCGACTTCGGCGTGCAGGTGCACGACAACGCCACCGATGCCGGCGCACAGGGCGGCACCTGGCTGCTGGCGGTGAAGCCGCAGGTGCTGCGTGAGGTCTGCCAGTCGCTGCTGGCACTGGCCCAGGCAAACCGGCCGCTGGTGGTGTCGATCGCCGCCGGCATCACCAGCGCACAGCTGGAACGCTGGCTGGGTGGCAACCTGCCGGTGGTGCGTGCGATGCCCAATACCCCCGCTCTGCTCGGCGCCGGCGTGACCGGCCTGTATGCCACTGCATCGGTGGATGCGCAGCAGCACGCGCAGGCCGAACAGGTGCTGGCCAGTGCCGGGCGCACGGTGTGGATCGATAGTGAGGCGCTGATGGATTCGGTGACTGCCGTGTCCGGCAGTGGACCGGCCTATGTGTTCCTGCTGGCCGAAGCGATGGAAGCGGCGGGTATCGCCCAGGGCCTGCCGGCCGACGCCGCGCGCACGCTGGTGGTGCAGACCCTGCTGGGCGCCTCGCGCATGCTGGATGAGGCCGGTGAGAGCCCCGCAGAGCTGCGCCGACGCGTGACGTCACCCAACGGCACTACCCAGGCCGCGATCGAGAGCTTCCAGGCTGGCGGCTTCGAGGCACTGGTGGACAAGGCACTGCGCGCCGCGCAGGTGCGTGGACAGGAATTGTCTGCGGCGAATGATTGATCCCCTGGGGTCAGATCCCTTTGCCTCGGCAAAGGGATCGGACCCCATCTATCCCGATGATCATTGCCCCAATGTGGTCATGACGAAATCGACGAAGCACTGCAAACGCGGGCGCGGGCGTCGATCGGGCAGGTAGATCAGGTGCATCGGCCGCGGTTCGGGCAGGTAGTCGCGCAGCAGCGGCTTCAACCGCCCCGCTGCGATCTCCGCCGCCAGCAGTGCGGTGGGCTGCAGTACCAGCCCGGCCCCGGCCACGGCGGCTTCACGCAATGCGAAGCCATCGTTGCTGCTCAGCCGCGCCTCCCAGTCGACCTGTTCGCCGTTGGCCAACTGCCAGCCATGCCCGCCGCGCCAGGCCAGATGGCTCAGGCAGTCGTGCCCCTGCAGGTCGTCCGGTGTTCGCGGCGTGCCGCGCCTGCGCAGGTAAGACGGCGCCGCGCACAGGCTCATCGCATACGGCGGCAGCGGCCGCGCCACCACCTCCTGCGAAGGCAACGGCCCGACCCGGATCGCCGCGTCGAAGCCATCTTCGATCAGGTCCACGCGGCGGTTGCTCAGGTCCAGCTCGATGTTCAACTGCGGCTGCGCACGCAGCAGGCCAGCCAGCTGCGGCGCCAGCACGCAGCTGCCCCAGGTGGTGGGCGCGCTGACCCGCAACAGGCCACGCGGCTGTACCTGCAGGCCGGCCACATCGGCCTCGGCCTGCTGCACCTGCTCCAGCACCTGCCGGCACCCGGCCAGGTAGGCGCTGCCGGCTTCGGTCAAGCGCTGGCGGCGGGTGTTCCGTTGCAGCAACGCGGTGCCCAGATGTGCTTCCAACTGCTGGATGTACTTGCCCACCATCACCGCCGACACCTGCAGCTGTTCGGCGGCGCCGGCGAAGCTGCCGCGCTCGGCCACTGCCACAAAGGCCTGCATGCAGCGAAGGGTATCCATTGCTAATCCAGAGTTAGGAATCTGCGAATCATACGCCGCTTACCTAACCCCACTGTGACGGCGCAGACTGCGCTCACTCCCACACGCAAGGAACGGCCATGAAGATTCTCCTCGTCGGTGCCAGCGGCACCCTCGGCCAGGCAGTCGCCCGCCAGCTCGGCCAGCAGCACCAGATCATCGCCGCCGGTCGCCACAGTGGCGAACTGCGTGTGGACCTGACCGACGACGCCAGCGTTGCCGAACTGTTCGCGCGTACCGGCCCGGTCGATGCGGTGATCTCAACCGCTGGAAAGCTGTACTTCGGCCCGCTGCAGGAGATGACGCCCGAGCAGTTCAACATCGGCCTGCAGGACAAGCTGCTGGGCCAGGTGCGGCTGGCACTGGCCGCGCAGCACCAACTCAACAGCGGCGGCTCGATCACCCTGACCAGCGGCATCATCAGCGCGCAGCCGATCCGCGACGGCGTCAACGCCACCGCAGTGAATGCCGCACTGGAAGGCTTCGTGCGCGCTGCCGCACTGGAGCTGCTGCCGCGCGGCCTGCGCATCAACGTGGTCAGCCCGAACGTACTGATCGAATCGATGGCGGCCTACGGCCCCTACTTCCCGGGCTTCGAAGCGGTAAGCGCGCAACGCGCCGCACTGGCCTTCCAGCGTGCAGTGGAAGGCATCCAGAGCGGCGAGACGATCACGGTCTGGTAAGAAAAAGGGGACGGAGGGGATTAAGTCGTTTTCGTCCGCCGGGCATGGCCCGGCGCTACCGGGAGCGCGTCCCCTTTTTCATTCCCAGCGCATCGGGCCATCGCCGCGTTCGCCGAGAACGTCGCCAGGGTTGGCCAGGCGGCAATGCTGCAGTGACAGGCAGCCACAGCCGATGCAGCCGGTCAGTTCATCGCGCAGCAGCTGCAGCATGTGGATGCGCTGTTCCAGCTCGGTGCGCCAGCGCGCGGACAGCTTGGCCCAGTCAGCCTTGGTCGGTGCACGGCCTTCAGGCAGGCTCTCGAAGGCGCGGCCGACCGCTTCCAATGGCATGCCCACCCGCTGCGCAACGCGGATCACCGCCAGCCGGCGCAGCACGTCGCGGCTGTAACGGCGTTGGTTGCCCGAGGTGCGCAGGCTGCTGATCAGCCCCTTGCGCTCGTAGAAATGCAGTGCGGAAACGGCCACGCCACTGCGCTGGGAGACCTCGCCAACGCTGAGTTCCTGGGATGCCATTGCTTGACCTCAACTACAGTTGAGGTGGCATGCTGCTATCTTCGCCGCCCGTTGACAAGCGCGGCCCGCCCCCTGACCGGTATGACCCCGACCCTCTCTCCCGCCGACACCCGCCTGCCGGCTGACACATCGATCCTGTCCGCGCGCTACCGCGCCACCACCCTCGGCATGGTCGCGCTGGTCGCGCTGCACGCCTTCGAAGCATTGGCCGTCGCGGCCGCGATGCCCACCGTGGCCGAAGCACTCAGTGGCCTGCGCCTGTATGCGCTGGCCTTCGGCGGCACACTGGCCACCAGCGTGATCGGCATGACCCTGGCCGGACGCTGGGCCGACCGCCAGGGCCCGGCACGGCCGCTGTGGTACGGCCTGGCCTGCTTCGTGCTGGGCCTGCTGCTGGCCGGCTTCGCCGTGCGCATGGGCATGCTGGTGGCCGGGCGCCTGCTGCAGGGCCTGGGTGCGGGCGCGATTTCGGTCTCGCTGTACGTGATGGTCGGCCGCAGCTACCCCGAGCACCTGCGGCCGAAGGTGTTCGCGGCATTCTCGGCGGGCTGGGTGGTGCCCTCGATGGTCGGCCCGGCGCTGAGCGGCCTGATCGTCCAGCATCTCGGCTGGCGCTGGGTGTTCCTGGCGGTACCGCTGCTGGCAGTCCCTGCTGCCCTGTTGCTGCGGCCTGCGCTGGCGCGCACGCAGCCTTCCGCCGACAGCAGCAACGACGAGGGGCGCGGGAACATCGTGCGCTGGGCAAGTGGTGCATCGCTGGCGGCGCTGCTGCTGTACTTCGGCGGCCAGCAGCACGGTCCGACCGCCCTGCTCTGCATCGGCGTGGCGATGCTGGCGCTGCTGCTATGCGTGCATCGCCTGCTGCCGGCCGGAACACTGATCCTGCGCAGAGGCCTGCCCAGCGTGATCGCACTGCGCGGCGTCGCCGCTGCCGCATTCTTCGCCTGCGAAGCCTACCTGCCGCTGCTGCTGCAGCGCGAACGCGGACTCCCGCCCAGCTGGGCCGGCGCGGTGCTCAGCCTCGGCGCACTCGGTTGGTTCGCCGGCTCCTGGCTGCAGGGTCACCAGCAGCGCGGCTGGTCACGCCAGCAGCTGCTGCGCGTCGGCACGGCGATGATGACGGTGGGCATCGCCGCAACGCTTGCGGTGTTGTTCAATGCAGTGCCATTGCCGGTGGCCCTGGTGGGCTGGACGGTCACCGGTTTCGGCATGGGCATGATCTACGCCAGCCTCTCGGTACTCACGCTTTCGCTGTCAGCAGCGCATGAGCAGGGTGCCAACACGTCGGCCCTGCAGCTGAGCGAGGCCCTGTCGGTGACCACCGCGCTGGCGGTCTCCGGTGCGTTGTTCGCGCTGTTCGTGGAAAGCGCGCCGCACACCGGCTACCTGCTGTGCCTGGCGATCACTTTCGGCCTGGCGGTGCTGGCCGCGGCGATCGCACGGCGGGTGTAGGCAGCCACATTACGGTAGTGCCGGCCGCTGGCCGGCAACCTCCGCGCACACAGGAATGCCGTGATGATGCCGGCCAGCGGCCGGCACTACCTGGTAGCGGCGCCCACGTCATCTATATCCCGGTGCAGGATGCGCCGCACTTCCAGCACCGCTTGCGGGGTCTCCTGCACACTGTGGCCGGAAATGATGACCTTCTCCGACAGCGCCCCCGGCAGGTGCGCACTCCAGTACGGCACCAGTCCGTCATCGGACTTGTCCACTGGCAGCTCCGGCTTGCGCTGGGCGATGATCGAGTGGTACTTCAGTCCCGCTTCGATCGGCAGCTGCGCTGCGGCCTTGACGAACGGGTCGCTGGCCTTGAGGTTGTCGATGCTGTTGGGAATCTTCGGCTTGGCCGTGCCATCGACCTGCTGCTCGGCCTGCGCCAGCGCCATGAACACGTCCTCGAACTTGCCGAGGATGGTCAGTGGCAGGCGCACCAGCCGGCCCAGCAGGCGCCCGACCTTGTTGCCGGCAATATCGGTGCCCTGGTGCGGCGCAGCGATGAAGATCGCACGCTCCACGTTCGGCTGTGCCTTGAAATGCAGCAACGGCCCCAGCTTGTTCTGCACGCGCTTCAGACGTTCGCCCTTCAGGTCATAGTTGGCCAGCAGGTCGTTCCACAGCACGTCACCGGAATCGCTCACCAGCAGCCGCGCGAGCACGCCGCCCATGCTGTGGCCGATGTAGACCATGTCCTTCGATGCACGCGTGCTGCCATTGGGATCGAAGTGCTTCAGCGTGTCGTTGAACGCATTGGCGATCTCGTAGCGGTTCAACGCGATCGGTGCGTTGGTCGGGTAATAGACCTGCCACACCTGGAACTGCTGGCGCAGCTCGGGGTCGCCCATGATCTCATTGGCCAGGTTCACCCAGGCTTCCGGGCTGCTGGCCAGGCCGTGCAGCATGAAGATGATGCGGCGGTTCGGGTCCCACGGCTGCATCAGGTAGATGTGTGGCTCGCCGATGCCCTCGCTCATGCCGAACAGGGTGCGCAGTGACTGCCGGGCGAAACCGCTCTGGGCAAGCCACAGGCCGTAGGCCGCGGTGAAATTGCCGGCCAGCGGCACCTGTTCGCCGTGCAGGGTGATGCGCTCGGTGGCTTCCGGCGAATAGGCATCCAGTTCAACCCGGCGCGTCCGCATCACATCGTCCAGGCTGCTGCCTTCGAAGCGCAGCAACGCGGTGACGTTGATCGAGGACATCTCGCTGAACTCGGGCACCGAATCGTCATGCCGATGACGGCGGCCACGGCGTGCGCCCTCTTCGTCATCCTGCGGTGTCTCCGCCTTCGGGCCTTCAGGCGCGATCACCGGTGCGACCAGCTTCGGCGGGTCCATCACCATCACCAGCTCGGCACCGAAGCCATCACGGCGATAAGTACTGCGCAGCCCGACGAAGCTGACCGTGCCAGCCGGCACCAGCTGCGCGGGAATGCTCTTCAGGTTCAGCTGCTGGTAGTTGGAAGCCAGCGACCAGCTGCCAACCGAGATCGGCTTCGTGTAGTCCTCGCCAGCCAACGCAGCGGCGCGCGCGCGGACGAACAGCACCACCGCCGCCTTCTCGGCCGCGTAGTTGTAGTAGTCACGCACCTGCGTCTGCCGGTCTTCGAAGGCGCGATCCGATGGTGAGCGGCCGCTGTAGAACAGGTAGGCATAGGCGTAGCGCGCGGCTTCCAGCCAAGCGTCCAGCGCTGCGTCGCTCATCGGCGGATCGCCGGCTGCGGTCTTCTTCGGCGTCAGCGCCAGCGCGGCCTTCACCCACAGTTCGGACAGCGCAGACAGCCGCTGCTCGACATTGAGATCGTCGGTCATCAGCAGCGTGCTGCGGCAGACCAGGAAGTCCTTCTCGCACTGCGATTCGTCCAGGCCTGCCGCGCTTAGCGTCTCGCGCGCAGCGGGGCTGAGCTTGCCGGTATTGAGCACGTCGGCACGCTTATTGACCAGCGAATCGCTGGATTTGACCTGCTTGACGGTGACCATCGCGCAACCACTGCTGCCCAGCAGCAGGAAGGCGGCGAACAACACCGGCAGCGCACGCTGCCAGCGGATCAGGAGGAGTCGAGTCATTACTGCGGGTCCTGCTCGGTGCCAGGTACGCCCTGGCGGATCACGGTGGAGAAGTGGTCGCCGCTGCCCAGGTCCAACGCACGCTGGGTGATACGGCCCTTGTCATGCAGCTCGGCATAAGGCACGCCTGGGGTGAGTGCGCCGACCTCCTGCGCATACTCGGCCAGATACCCGGACAGCAGCAGGCGGTAGTCCAGCGGCAGGCGCGGCGCGATGTGGCGGGCCAGGTCGAAGACGATGGTGGTGCAGTTGCTGGTGAGCGTGTTGTAGAAGCCCGGCTTCGCATCCAGTTCGCGCGCCTGCGCGATGTACGCGGCAAACAGTTCCTTCAGCTGCGCGTGGTCCATGCCGTGCAGGCGGTACAGATAGACATCCTCGCCACGCGCGTTGGTGCGGGTGCGGATGATGTCGGTCTCTTCCGAGGCCACCAGGGTCATCTCGAACTTGCGGAAGAACCCGCCCAGTGCCGAAAACGATTCGCCTCGCTCCTTGCGGATCTCCAGCGAGAACACCACGTGGCGACCGTCCTCGAAACCGAACGAGATGAGGGTGTGGGCGATCGCCGGGCCCATCCAGTACGACAGCACCAGATCGGCCGAGCGCAACTGGTCCAGGTCGTATTCGCGGCGCACCCAGCGCGCGTCGTAGTCGGTTTCGCTGCGCCAGGTGAAATCACGCACGTTGTCGAACGCCACGTGGCGCCCGTCGAAGGACACCACATGCAGGCGCTGGGCCACGTCATCGGCCCACACGCGGTCCTGGCGTGGGGTCAGCAGCAGCCACCACAGGCCGGCCAGCGCCAGCGCAGCGCCATACGCCATGCCGAGGCGGCGGTTGCTGCGACCACGCGCGACCCGCCACGACGCCCACAGCGCAACCAGCAGCCACAGCGCCGCAACGCCATTGGCCAGCCAGCCCGGCCCCGGCACCTGATAGGCCAGCAGCCCGGTCACCCACAACGCCGCCAGCGCCATGGCACTTCCTGTCATCCAACGTCCTGCGGCTTTCACTGGCATCCTGTCGCGGTCCCGAAGCCGCATAGTTAGCCACAAGCGGGTCCACCGTGGCATCTACGGCCTGTTCAGGCACGCCGGCGCACCGTCTGCGGCGGTCCATGCGGCCAGGTTCACTTCACAGGAGCAACGATGGGCATCACTTCCGTGGCCGGCGTTCCGGTCCAACCCCAGCACCGCGCCACCTGCCACTGCGGCACGGTCGAGCTGCTGCTGGACCTGCCGGACGGCATCGTCGATCCACGCCGCTGCGACTGCTCGATGTGCCGGCGCCGGGGTGCCATTGCAGCCAGCGTTGCCCGCGCGGGCCTGCAGGTCGTGCGCGGGCAGAACCACCTGCAGCTGTACCAGTTCAACACCCATGTGGCCGAGCACTACTTCTGCGGGGTGTGCGGCATCTACACCCATCACCGGCGCCGCTCCAACCCGGACCAGTACGGCTACAACGTGGCGTGCCTGGAAGGCATCGACCCGTTTGCGCTGGGGGTCATTCCGGTCAGCGACGGGGTCAACCACCCGTCAGACCGCACCGGCTAGTGGCGCGTGCGCCGCGGCGGCGTGGCGATCTTCTGCCAGGGCGCCATGCCGCTGCGCCCCGCCCGCGCGGGTCGTTTCAGCCAAGGCCGGCGCGGCGGTGCCTGCGGCGCGTCCGCGACCGGGGGAGGAAGCGGTCTACGGCCGGGCCAGAGATGGTCGAGCAGCCACATGGCGGGTCTCCGTGGGGGACGGGGACGATCAACATTAGACCTGGGTGGGCATGGGCGGCGTGAGCGGAAGACGACAACGGGATGACGGCGGAGGGGGCGATGAGCCTGCTACGCCGTATGCCCGGCCAACGCGCCTTTGCGTTTCCGCAGCAACAGGTGCAACAACACAGCACACGCAGCCGTCAGCAGCGCCAGTACACGCAGCAGTGTTGCCATCGCCTTGGTGCTGACCTGCTGCAGCTGCTCAGCGCTCATCGCCGGCAGCAGCGCCACAGCCTGCGCGCGGGACCCGCTCGCCAGATAAGCGCCGGCACGCGCCAACGACGCGGGCGAAGCCCCTTGCAGCTGCCGACCGATCAGCAGCGCGAGCAGTGCAGTCACCGCAGCCAACGCGATGCCTTCGCCGGCCACCCGTACGGTTCCAAAGATGCCTGCAGCCATGCCCGCACGTTGCACCGGTACCACGCTCACCGACAGCCCATCCATCAGCCCCCACGGCAACGCCGTTCCTGCGCCGATCAGCATCAGCAACGGTACCCACTGCGAGGGCGATGGGTGCGACGCCTGCCGCGACAGCAGGTACAGACCGGAGGCACACACCAGCAGTCCCAAAGTGCAAAGCCGCGCACTTCCCACGCGCTCCGCCCAGCGCGCGGCAAGCAAGGGCAGCACAAGCATCGGTGCGGACAGGGCCAGCATCTGCAGCCCCACCTGTGTCGGGCTCTGTCCAAGTACGCCGAGCAGCTGCAGGGGCAGTACGACCAGCAGCACTACGTAGCCGAAGCAGGTCGCCACCGGCAGCAGCTGGACGCCGAGGAACGCCGGTTGCGAGAACAGTGAGAGGTCCAGCAATGGTGATGGGTGCCGTCGTTCGATAGTGACGAACACCCCGCCCAACAACAGCGTCGCCAGCAGCGCCAGTTGTACACGCACGGCGTGCAGGCCGAACTCGCCCAGCCACAGCAGGGCCAGGGTCAACGCAGCCAGCGTCAGGCTGAAACTCAGCATGCCGCCGATATCCAGCCGTCGGCGCTCGCCATGGCTTTCGGGCAACGCGCGCGCGGCCAGTGCGAACGCCGCCAACGTCAGCACACCGCCCGCAGCGAACACGCTGCGCCAGCCCAGCGCCTGCAGCAGCAGGCCCGCGAGCAGCGGCCCCAGCGCCAGGCCCGCACCGAATGTCGTGCCCAGCAGGGCGAAGACACGGGCACGCCTCGGTCCCTGCCAGCCCTGCGCCAGCGCAGCGGTGCCCGAGGCCAGCGCTGCGGCGGCGGCAACGCCCTGCAGGCCGCGCGCCAGATCCAGCCACAGCAGCGTAGGCGACAGGCATACAGCGGCCGTCGCGACGGTGAAGCCGGCCGTGCCCAGCAGGAACATCCGCCGTCGGCCATGGCGATCAGCCAGGCCACCGGCAGCGAGCAGCAGGCTGCCGAAGGTGAGCATGAAGGCGTTGGTCACCCAGGCCAGCGCAGTGGGCGATGCCACTGCGGAGCGGGCCAGCACCGGCACCGCGACGGCACCGGCGGTGAAGGACAACGGCAGCGCCAGCGCGGCCAGGCAAACCGCAAGCAGCGTCCAGCGTTGCGGCGTTTGGGCAGGTACAGGGAGCATCGAAACCGGGGCCATGCGGGCCTCCATCCATCAGGGGCATTGATGATGGGCGGGCCGTTATTCCTGAAAAACAGGCTCTATGGACGTTGATTGCGGCCATATGTTCCGCAATCATGTCGGTCATGGACTCCATCTCTGCCCTGCTCGCCTTCGTCCGAACCGCAGAGGCGGGCAGCATCGTCGGCGCCGCCCGCGTACTCGGCCTGTCCGCCTCGGCGGTAGGCAAGCGCATCGCCCGCCTTGAACAGAACCTGGGCACCCGTTTGTTCCAGCGCACCACCCGCCGCGTGCACCTCACCGACGAAGGCGAACTGCTGCTGCAGCGCTGTCGCCGCGCACTGGATGAGCTTTCCGAAGCGCAGGCGGACCTGGCGCAGCGACAGCACGCCCCCAGTGGGCTGCTGCGCATCGGCCTGCCCACCATCGGCTACCGCTTCCTGCTGCCGGTGCTGCCCGGCTTCCAGCAGCGCTACCCGCAGGTGCGGCTGGAACTGGACTTCAACGACCGCATCGTCGATGTGGTCAGCGAAGGCCTGGACGCGGTGATACGCAGCGGCGAACTGGCCGATTCCAGCCTGACCGCACGGCGGCTGGGTGGTTTTCGTTTCATCCTCTGTGCGGCGCCGGGCTACCTGCAGGCGCACGGCACACCCGGCGATGTAGGCGACCTGCGCATGCATACCGCGCTGCGCTTCCGTTACCCCACCACCGGAAAGCTGCATCCGTGGCAGCTGCCGGGTATCGAAGGCGATGCCGGGGCGCGGCTTCCCACGGCGATGACCTGCAACAACATGGAAGCCGTGCTGGCCGCTGCGATCGGTTGCATGGGCCTGGCCTGGATGCCTGACTTCCTCGCCGCTGACGCGCTGGGCGATGGCCGCCTGCAACGGGTGCTGCCTGCGCTGCCCACGCACCAGGGGCAGTTCTCGTTGCTATGGCCCGGTGGGCGCCATCCCAGTGCACGCCTGCGGGTGTTCATCGACTACGCCGTTGCCAACCTGTTCCAGGACGCCTCATAAAAAGGGGACGGAGGGGATTAAGTCGTAATCGGCCCTACTGTGCCTGTTACGACTTAATCCCCTCCGTCCCTTTTTCCTAGCGACTGAAGCGGCGGGCGCCTGCCACGCAGATCACCGCGACCGCGGTCACCAGCACCATGCTGAGGCTGACCGATTCGTGCAGCAGCAGCGCGGCCAGGGCCAAGCCGAAGAACGGCTGCAGCAACTGCAACTGGCCGACAGCGGCGATGCCGCCCTGCGCCAACCCGCGGTACCAGAACAGGAAGCCGATCAGCATGCTGAACACCGCCACGTAGCCCAGCGCCCACCACGCCGAGGCACCGACCGCAGTGAACGAGGCCGGGCGCATCAGCACCGTCAACGGCAGCATCACCGGCAGCGCCAGCAGCAGTGCCCAGCTGATCACCTGCCAGCCGCCCAGATGACGGGCCAGCCGGCCGCCTTCGGCATAGCCCAGCCCGCACACCACGATGGCCGCCAGCATCAGCAGGTCAGCCTGCAAGGACGCCTCGATGCCGTTACGCACCGCATAGCCGACCACGCAGGCGCTGCCCAACAACGAGAACAACCAGAACGCCGGGCGCGGCCGTTCGCCACCGCGCAGCACGCCGAACAGCGCAGTGCTCAGCGGCAACAGGCCGAGGAACACGATGGTATGTGCCGATGACGCGTGGCGCAGCGCAAGCGCGGTCAGCAGTGGAAAACCGACCACAACGCCGAGGCTGACCACCACCAGCCCAGGCAGGTCACCGCGCCGCGGCCACGGCTGGCGCAGCATAAGCAGCAGCGCCAGGCCAAGCACGGCGGCGATGGTGGCGCGTGCGGCGGTGACGAACCCGGCATCCAGCTGCAGCACCGCCAGGCGGGTGGCTGGCAACGAGCCCGCGAAAATCACCACCCCGATGAAGCCATTGATCCAACCGCTCGCCGACCGTTCCACGCCTGTGATCCTGAAGTGCCAGGCGACGCCTGGCGGAGCCTGTATGGAAGCATCCATGGCGGAACCGCCCCAGCTACAATCCAGTACAGTCGCAAAGAACTGTATTGCCCACACTTCCACTACAGTGCTGCCATGCCACGTCCGCTTACCCGCATCGAATCGGTCATCCAGGCGGTCCGCAACCGCATCACCGCGCGGGTCGATGGCCCCGGCTCCCGCCTGCCTTCGGTGCGCGCGCAGGCGGCAGCGATGGGGGTGTCGGTCTCCACCGTGGTCGAAGCCTACGAGCGCCTGGCGGCCGAAGGGCTGATCAGTGCGCGTGTTGGTTCCGGCTTCTACGTCAGCGGGCCGGCCGCACCGCTCGCACTGGCCGAAATGGAACCGCGGCTGGACCGCGCGGTGGATCCGTTGTGGGTGTCGCGGCAATCGCTGGAAACCCCGCCGGGCCACCTCAAGCCGGGGTGCGGCTGGATGCCCAGTAACTGGCTGTATCACGATGGCATGCGCCGCGGCCTGCGTCGGCTGGCGCGTGCCGATGCAGTGCATCTGGTCGACTACGCCGGCCCACTCGGGCTGCCCGCGTTGCGCCAGCTGCTGCAGAGGCGCAGCGCCACGCTCGGCATCGATGCACCGATGGAGCAGATCCTGCTGACCGAATCCGGGACGCACGCGGTCGACCTGATCTGCCGTTTCCTGCTCAAACCCGGCGACTGCGTGCTGGTCGATGACCCGAGCTACTTCAACTACCACGCGCTGCTGAAGGCGCACCAGGTACAGGCAGTGGGTGTGCCGTACACGCCCACCGGCCCGGACCTTGAAGCGTTCGATCGTGCATTGCAGGACCATTCGCCGCGGCTGTACATCACCAATTCCGGACTGCACAACCCGACCGGTGCGGTGCTTTCGGCCAGCACTGCGCACCGTCTGCTGGGCCGGGCCGAGCGCAGCGAACTGATCATCGTCGAGGACGACATCTTCGCCGACTTTGAACTGCACCCCGCGCCGCGGCTGGCGGCACTCGATGGGCTGTCACGGGTGATCCACGTCGGCAGTTTCTCCAAGACGCTGTCGGCAGCCTCTCGCTGCGGCTACATCGCTGCACGCCATGACTGGATCGAAGCGTTGACCGACCTGAAGCTGGCGACCAGCTTCGGCGGTGGCCATCTGGCCGCGCAGCTGATGCACATCGCGCTGACCGACAGTGGCTACCGACGCCACATGCAATTGGTGCGTTCGCGATTGGCCGATGCCCGCCGGCACACGCTGCGCAAGCTGCACACGCTGGGAATCACCCCGTGGCTGCAACCAGAAGCGGGCCTGTTCCTGTGGTGCCAGCTGCCCGATGGCCGCGATTCCGCCGCGCTGGCGCGGCAGTGCCTGCGCGAGGGCATAGTGCTGGCACCGGGCAACGCGTTCAGCCAGTCGCAGCGCGCGGCCGACTATCTGCGCTTCAACGTATCGCAATGCCAGGACGCACGGATCTGGCAAGTGCTGGCGCGGGCATTGCGCTGAGCTGGATGCAAGCCGGTCAACGCAGCTAGGAGTGTCCCGCGGCAAAGGCACTTGCATGCCACGGTACAGTGGTATGTCCCCTGCTGCAGGAATCCGCGCATGTCCACGTTCTCCGACCCGCAGGCGGTGGCCCGCTATGCCGAAGCGCCACTGCGCCAGGTGCCCGGGTTCCTCGCGTTGCAGCAGATGAGCCGCCTGCTGCTGTCCGAACGCGTTCCCGCACAGGGCCGCGTACTGGTACTCGGTGCTGGTGGCGGGCTGGAGCTGAAAGCCTTCGCCGGGGCGCAGCCGGGCTGGCAGTTGCTGGGCGTGGACCCGGCCGCGCCGATGCTCGCGCTGGCCGAGCAGACACTGGGCCCGTTGAACGCACGCGTCGAACTGCTGGAAGGCTACATCGACGATACCCCGGACGTGCGCTTCGATGGGGCCAGCTGCCTGCTCACCCTGCACTTCCTCGACGCCGCGCAGCGCCTGCACACGCTGCGCGAGCTGCACCGGCGCCTGCAGCCCGGCGCGCCGCTGGTGGTGGCGCACCACAGCGTGCCGCGGGATCCGGCCGGCAAGCTCCGCTGGTTGCAGCGCTACGCCGCGTTCGCCGAAGCCTCGGGTGTTGCCCACGCCGATGCGCAGCGCGCGATCGAGGCCATTGCCGAGCGGCTGCCGCTGCTGGCGCCCGAACAGGAGGTCGCCCTGCTGCAGGACGCCGGCTTCGACGGCGTGGAGCTGTTCTATGCAGGCTTCAGCTTCAGGGGCTGGGTGGCGTACGCCGGGTGATGCCTACGGCACCACGGTGATGCCGATGCGCTGCATCAACAGCGCCACCTGCTGCACATCCAGCGTGGCGCCGCGCAGGTTGGTGCTGCGCAGGTCCAGCTCACCCAGCTCCGAGTGGGTCAGGTCACAGCCGGTGAAGTTGGCGCTGCTCCAGTCGATGCCCTCGAACTGGCCACCGGACAGGTCCGAGCCGGCGAAGCTGGCGCCGCTGACGTTCGCACCGTCCCAGCGGTTTTCCCACAGCTCGCACTTTTCCAGCGTCACCCGCGAGAAATTGGCATAGCGCAGGTTCGACTTCTTGATGAAGGCACTGCAGAACCCGCTGCGCGGGGTGATCTGGTTCATGAAGCTGGCGTTGCTGAAATCCGCGCCCTGCGCGCGGCACTCGCTGATTTCCAGGCCCAATGCCTTGACGAAATTGAAGTGGCACATGCTGATGTCGCAGCTGCGGAAGCTGGCTTCCTTCAGCGTGGCGCCATTGAAGCGGCAGCCGGTACGGCTGTCGGCATCGTAGAAACTGCAGTTGATGAACTCGGTGCCGGTCAGGTCCACGCCGGAAAAATCGCACTCGTGGAACTGCTGATCGACCACTTTCTGGCCGGTGTACTGGCCCGCGCCGATGCGCAGCTTGCGGTGAACGGTGTGGGACATCAGGGATTCCATGCCAGGAGTCCCGCCATCATGCCGGGCCGCGAGGGCGATCCATAGACGTGGGCGCGGGCGGATTCACCGGCAGTCCAGCCCCCCCGTGCCCCCCAATACCGGATGCGCGGTGTTGCACGTTACTGCACGAATGTGCAAACTTATGGCATGAGCTCAGACCCCAGCCCCCTCCCCGCCCAGCGCACCCGGCAGATCCTTGAGGAACTGCGCCAGCAGGGCCGCGTGGTCGCCGCCGAACTGGCGCGCCGCTATGCCGTCTCCGAAGATTCGATCCGCCGCGACCTGCGCGAGCTGGCCGCACAGGGCCTGTGCCAGCGTGTCTACGGCGGCGCCGTGCTGCCACCGCCCAAGGAACGCCCGCTGCGCGAGCGCCTGACCCGCGACCGCGGCGACAAGGCCGAGCTGGCCGCACGCGTGTGCGCGTTGCTGCAACCCAATCAGGTTGTACTGCTCGATGCCGGTTCAACCAACCTGGCGATCGCCCAGCAGCTGCCGCCCGCCCTCGGCTTGACGGTGATCACCAATGCGCCACAGATCGCCACGGCCGCCAGCATGCTTGATGGCACCTCGGTGCAGCTGATCGGCGGCCGCCTGGCCAGCGGTGGCGGTGCGGTCGGCGCAGAAGCACTGGCCCAGGTGCAGCGCCTGCGCGCCGACGTGTACCTGCCCGGCCCCTGCGCGGTGGACGGCGATACTGGTGTATGGGCAATGGATGCAGAAGAGGCCACGCTGAAGCGCGCGATGGTCGCGTGCAGCAGCCGCGTCATCGTCGCCGCCACTACTGAAAAGCTCGGTGCCCGCGGCCACTGGCAGATCGCCAGCCTCGACGAGATCGACGACCTGGTGCTGACCACCACCGCGCCGCCGGCATTGGCGGCGCGCTTCCGCGCCGCCGGCATCGCGGTACACCCCACTCCCCCCTGACCGTATCGCTCATGTCCCTTGCCAACCGCGCGCGTGCCGAACAGCACGCGACCCGCGCTGCGTTCTTCATTCCCGGCTTCGCCACCGCACTGTGGGCCACGCTGGTGCCGTTCGCCAAGGCACGCACCGGGATCAACGACGCCACGCTGGGGCTGGTACTGCTCTGCCTCGGTGCCGGTTCGCTGCTGGCAATGCCGTTGTCCGGCGTGCTGGCCGCGCGCCTGGGTTGCCGGCGGGTGATGGTGGCCAGCAGCCTGCTGATCTGCCTGACCGTGCCCGGCCTGGCCCTGGCCGGCTCGGCCTGGAAACTGGGGCTGGTGCTGTTCGTGTTCGGCGCCGCCGTGGGCGCGATGGACTGCACGATGAACGTACAGGCCGTCATCGTCGAGCGCGAAGCACGGCGCGTAATGATGTCCGGCTTCCATGCCTTCTTCAGCATCGGCGGCTTCCTCGGCGCGGCCACCATGACCGTGCTGCTGTCCGCACAGCTGCCGCCCTTGGCATCGGTGCTGATCGGCGTTGGCGCCATGCTGCTGGTGATGCTGTTGTCGGCAGCGCACTGGCACAGCGAACGCATGCCGCACGACACACCGATGCTGGCCCTGCCGCACGGCATCGTGTTGTTCATCGGCGTGCTGGCGTTCGTCGCCTTCCTCGGTGAAGGCGCGATGCTCGACTGGAGCGCGGTGTTCCTCAGCGATGTGCGGCGCGTCGATGCCAGCCTGGCCGGCGTCGGCTACGTGACCTTCACCCTGACCATGACCGTGGCGCGCCTGTTCGGCGACGCACTGGCGGCGCGCGTCGGCCGCCAGCGCGCGATCGTCTTCGGTGCTCTGCTTGCCACTGCGGGCGTGCTGGTACTGACCCTGGTCACGCCGTGGCAGGCGTCGCTGCTCGGCTACGTGTTGGTCGGCCTCGGTTGCGCCAACATCGCGCCCGCGCTGTTCTCGCTGGCCGGTCACCAGACCCGCATGCCCGGCGCGCTGGCGATCACTGCCGTGTCCACGCTCGGCTTTGCCGGCATCCTTGCGGGGCCGGCGCTGATCGGCTTCGCCGCAGACCATTTCGGCCTGATCGCCGCGTTCGTCGGCGTGGCCACGGCCTTGTTGCTGGTGGCGGTGTCCACGCGCTGGCTGCGGGTGTAGCCCAGGGCATCAGCGCCGCCTGCGCCGCAGCTTCATCCGCAATCGCCGATAGCCGATCACCGTCGCCGTGGCACACAGTGCGGTGCCAGCAGCGCTCAGCAGCAGCAGCACCGCCAGCCTGGCACCTTCCTGGCGCAGCATCGCCGGCAGGTCCCAGCTGTGCAGGAAGTAGAACAACCAGCGCCCCACCCGCTCGCGATGCCCCATCGTCAGCAACGGATCGCCGGTCGCCAGATCGAGATAGACGCGCGTCGCCTCCGCATCGCCAAAGTCCACCACTGCCACCGGGAAGCGGCGTACCGCCGCACCATTCATGGCCTCGGGCGCACGCGGATAGAAGTAGGCATCCGGTACATGTCGGACCACGAAATCCTGCATCGGCGCATCGGACAGCGCCCGCACCTTCTGCTGCAGCCACACGGCCGGCAGCAACCGCGCAACCTGCAGGCGCCCATGGGGGCTGGACACGATGCGGGTGCCGCCCTTCCCATCCAGCAGCACCGCGAACAGCTCACCACCGATGCGCCGCCACTGGATCTCAACTGGCCGGAAGCACTCAGCATCGGCCACCGCCAGAAGCTTCGCCGGGTCGCCCAACGCGCCATCCACCGCCACCGCGCCGCCACGATAGCGCCCACCGTCGATCGCAGCATGCGTGCTGCTGAAGACGCCCAATGGATTCATCGACATCAGGCCACTGAAGATCCAGGTGAACACGAAGGCCGCTGCCACCAGACCGATCAGATGGTGCCAGCGCATCCACGGCTCGACGTACGGTGTCTTCGCACCGGAACGATAGTGCCCACGGAAACGCCAGCGCCACACACCCACCACGATGCCGCTGACCGCCGCCAGCGTGCACAGTGCGGACAGCACGATCACCACCCACGTCCACACCGGGTCCACCGACTGCATGCGCAGGAAATACAACCAGTGCAGCCAGGCGCCCACATAGTTCCAGCGCTGCTGCACATGCGGCGCGTCCAGCACCACTTCGCCGGTACGCGAGGACACATACAGGTCGCCCGGCTGCGCACCGCCCACCTCGACGCGATACAGCGGCCGATGCGCGTCCAGTGCACGCGAATGCGTCCAGCGGTCCTCGTCCACGCGCATCGCCCCCACGAAGGCCGGGCCGCCGGCGAACTGTGCAGCGGACGCTTCGGCACGCTGTGCCGACACCGGCAGCAGCGCCTGGCCGGTCACGGCAGACCAGGCGCCCACGTTGCTGCCACTTCGCACCACATACGCCGGCTCGCCACGCAGTGTGGTCAATGCCACAGCCTCCGGCTCGGCCTGCACGGCAGCCGGCAGTACCGACAGCCCCTGCAGGTCGCGGGCCTCACCCAGCACCGGCAACGCCGCCAGCCGCTCACCGGGTGTCAGCTTCGGGTAACCAATGAACAGCATCACCATGCCACTGACGAACCACAGCAGCATCAGCAGGCATCCGCCGATGCCCAGCCAACGATGCACCAGGTAGGTCCAGCGCTTGGCGGTGGATCGCAGCGACATCGCCGGCGTCCTCAGAAGCGGTGGTCGAGCGTGAACTCGACGCGGCGGTCCGCACCCAGCAACCATTGTGTGCTGGTGTAGTACGCCGTCGCGTAGGACGCCTTGTCGAACACGTTGAACAGGCGCGCGCTCACCCGCATGCGCGGTGCCGCCTGCCAGGTCAGTGCCAGGTCGGTGGTGCTGTAGCCGGGCAGCTCCAGTGTGTTGGCGTTGTCGGCGTAGCGCTTGCCGACGTAGCGCACGCCACCCGCCGCACTCCAGTCCGGTGCGAACTGCCAGCTGAGCCACGCACTGGCCAGGCGCTCGGCCACGTTAGGCGGCATGTTGCCATCGCGCGATACCACCATCACGGGCGAACCTGTGGTTTCCAGGAAGTCCTCGAACTCGGCCTTCAGCACCGTGGCATTGGCATCGAGCGACCAGCGTGGCGCGAACGCCCAGTTCAACGACGCCTCGATGCCGCGCGACGTCTGCGCGCCCACCTGTACCCGGCGATCCGGCACCAGCGGATCGCGGCTGAGCAGCCCGGTCTTGCGGATGCGGTACGCCGCCAGCGTCCACTCGCCGCCATCGAAGGCCTGCTTCAGGCCCACCTCGATCTGCCGCCCCTTGGCCAGATCGAACGCTCCATTGGCGGGGCTGATCATCAGCAGTCCACTGACCGGATCTGCCGCCTGCGAGTACTGCGCATACAGGCTCAGCGTCGGCCGCAGAGCGAATACCGTGCCTGCACGCCAGCCGGTGCTGCTGTAGGTCTTTGAAAACGCGTTCTGGCCGCTGATCAAATCGGTGCGATCGATGCGCGCGCGGTCGTGGCGCAGCCCACCCAGCACCGACCAGCGCTCGCTCAGCGCCAACCGGTCTTCCACGAACAGCGCGTATTGTTCGGCGGTGTTGCGGTAGCGCGGCAGGTTCGGCGCATCGCTGGCGAACTGGCCCGGCACCGGATGGAACGGATCGACCGGGCCGGAGCTGCCGGCGTAGGTGTTGTTGGTGTGCTTGAAGTGCGCGCGGTTGGCGTCCAGGCCCACCGCGAAGCTGTTCGCCCTACCGCCCACATTGCCCTGCACGCGCAGCGTCGAGGTCAGCCCGGTCTGGTCCTGGTTGTGGGTGATCTGGGTGTTGCCCGAGCGATCGATCAAACCGGTGCGCGGGTTGTAGACATAGGCCTCGGCATTGCGCCAATCACGCTGGCTGTCGATCTGGTAGACGCGGGTTCGCCATTCCACGTTCGCGTTCGGTGTCCACAGCGCGTCGAGCTGGGTCCAGCGGTCGCGGTAGCGGATCTCGCTGTCGTCCACGTTGTAGTTGCGATGGCGCAGCGCGTCCAACTGGCGTCCCTCCACCAGCGGCGTGCCGAAGTAGCGCATCGGCTTCTGATGGCCCTGCGCATGAGTCAGGGTCAGCTGCAGGTCGGTACGCGGTTGCCACAGCAGCGCGCCGGAGAAGGTGGCATCGCTGTTGCGTCCCCGATCGACCCAGCCACCGCTGTAGTTGCCGCTCACATCCAGCCGGTAGGCCAGCTCGGGCGTCAGCGCGCCACCACTGCCGAAGCCCAGGCGCGCGGTGTCCTCGCTGCCCACGGTCACGCTGATCTCGTTTTCGATGGCGCCGCGCGAGGGCTTCTTCGGCACGATGTTGATCACCCCGCCGATCGCACCGTCGCCGTGGATGACCGAGGCCGGCCCGCGCAGTACTTCGATGCGCTCGATCGACCAGGTATCGAACGGGAAGGTGATGCCCACGCCGCCGTACTGGCGCAGCCCGTCGTACAGGCGCATCACCGAGGCGCCATCGGTGAAGCCGCGGCTGGACAGCGCACTCAGGCCATTGCCCGGGTGCGGCATCGCACTGATCGCGCCCGCCCGGCTGATCGCATCGTTGAGGTTGCTGTCGCCGCGCTGCTCCAGTTGCTCGCGCGAAATCACCGTCAGGCTGGCCGGCGTCTGCAGCACGCTCAGGCCCAATGCAGAGCCTGCGCTGGCAGTGGAGGACAGCTCGCCGCTGCGGGTATCGACCACGCGCACGGTATCCAGCGTGGTCGGGGGTGCCGCGTCGGCGGCAAGCAGGGGCGCGGCATGCAGGAGCAGCGCGCACAGGACAGGCAGCGTCGCCCGGCACAGGCGCGCGGAGTTGGGGTTCGTTTTCATTTGTTCACGGCATGCAAGGCCACCCCGCAATGGCAGGGCAGCAATCAGAAAGGGACAGACACGCGCGTGCGGGCACCGGCCGTGGCCGGCAACCTCATGGAAGAACGAGCAGTGCAACGCGCGTGCGGCTTAGGCAGCCATCAGTGCCGGTGGCCCACGCGCTCCCAATGTGCCGCTGATCCGTTGCGGCAACGTCTGCACCGCACCGCGCAACGCGCGGCACACCGGTGCCATCGGCGCCAACAGCAGCACGGCCGCCACCAGCAGGGTGATCAGCCGTGCAGCGATCAGGCAGTAATCGCAGTCCACGCCCATCTCATGATCGGCATGCGGATCGGCGGGCGGCTTCTTTGCGGCCTCGCCGTGTGGCATCGCCATCGCATGATGGTCGTGGTGCCCGTCCATCGCGTGCTGCGCATGCTCTGCGTGCATTGCGTGGTCCATGGCTGCCACCGGCGCAGCGGCAGCCACGTGACCGTGCGCCAGCCAGCGGCTCACCAGCGGGGCGAGCAGCACCAGCAGCATGGCAAGCCATGCCAGGGCCTGGAACCGGCGGTGGAGGACAGAATGACGCACCCGGCCATTCTACGGGCCTGTGCCCAACCCTGGACCCCGTTCAGGGTTTGCCCCCTGCGACACGGTGACGCAGGAGCTCGCCTCGCGCGGCGACATGTGAATGCACCACACCGCGGTCCCTGCGCTTGCGGGCTCTGCCTCGCCAACGTTAGGGTTCAATTGGCCACGGCAAGGAGCCAGAGGAATCTGCATGACCGCCCGCATCACACACCGGCATCGCATCAGCCTGCTCGGCCTGACCGCGCTGCTTGCCGCCTGCGCCGACAAGGGGCCGCCCCCACCGCCAGAGCCGCTGGAACTCTCACAGCCCATCGCCGTGGACGCGCCCGGCCAGCAGGTGCAGTTCGAGTTCGAAACCACGACGCGCAATTTTGCCAGCTACCGCACTTATGCGGTGGAACTGGAACTGCAGCGGCGAAGCCCAGCCACAACGGGCACGCCCGATATAGCAAGTATCAACATCCCATTCGAAGTATCCCTGCAGCGTCGGGAAGGCACTACCTGGCAGGAGATTGCAACACAGGACAGCTATCAGGCACGCGCGCGCAACGGTGTTGAGCCGCTCCCCTCGTGGCACCACTCTGAGAGCTGGCGCTATGCCTCGCTCGCATCAGGCAGCGACGGCAGCTACCTCCTGAACGTGACAGCGCTGCCGCTGGAGCTCGACAGCAGATACCGGCTGCAGATTCAAACGATCCATGCCATATCAGGACTGCAAGACTATTCGGCAAGGCTAGTCGTGCGCGCCTCGCGTCCCGCAGGGAAGTGACACCATCCATTCGAAGGAACGAAGGAGTTTCCATGAACAAGCCCCGCTACAGCCTGGACATTGTCATTGCCGCACCCGGCACCCCACTGCTCGATCCCGATTCGGGAGAGCAGCAGCTGACGCCCGATGGCATTCCTGATACTTCCGGGCCAGGCCACATGTTCTATGTTCTGCACGCTCCAGGTAAAGCGGCGCAGAGTTTCGGCTTCGCACCCGTCGAGCATGGCAGCATGAATGGTCCCGGGCGCATCGTCAGAGACGACGTGAAAGTCTATAAGGACCCCGCCCATGTCCGTACCATCGAAATCACCGAAGCCCAGTACAACAAGCTCAAGGCGTTCGGCGACGATCCAGTGAAGTACGGCTTCAGCAAGCACTACGCCGACGTTCGCCACAATTGCGTGGACTTCACTTGGGGCGCATTGAATCACGCCGGCATCCAGCGCAAGCACAGCCTGGACGTGAACAGCATCGGCGGCCCCGTCGGCCAGTTGCTGCCCGATGTCCGCATTCCGCTGGGCGTCCAGTCACAGGGCAAGGACGGCTATCGTCCGCTGCGCAACATCCATGGCGTGGACAGCATTGAGCCCCCTTTCCCCAACAGCGAACTCAACCGCACCACCACTCATCCCCTGCCCGAGCGCAGCTTGAAGCAGCGTCTGCTCAGCGAAACCGATGGCATTGATGGCCCGTTGGGCGAGCGTCTGGCTGCGGACGCGCGCGCACCGGGGCACAGCCTTCATGCCTTGGACCAGAAAGTGCGTACCGCACTCGCCCAGGCCAGCGAACAGCAGGGACTGCCCCCCGGCCAGGAGCACGAACGACTGGCCGGCCATCTGACCCACGCGGCGGTGCAGGCCGGCTTCAGCGAAAAGGACACGCTGCAGGTGGCATTCAGTTCAAACAGCACCGCCGAGGCACCCGGCTACGTATTCCTGCATCGCAGCGGCGACACCGCCTCGCCGGACCCTGCCGCCAATCGCCAGCGCCTGTCCCTGCTCGATACGCAGCAGGGCGACGCGGATACGCTGTATCAGCAGGCCAATGTGCAGCAGCAATCCCGCGACGCAAGCCGGCTGGCGCAGGACGAGCAACAGGCACAACAGCAGGCGTCGCCGCGCATGGCCTGACCCAGCCGCATCAGGCGCTGACACCGTTCCCGCATCAACTCACGTACTGCGCCTGACCGTTCCCGAACGACCAGTTCTCCTTCTTCACTTCCACCAGATTGATGAACACATCCTCGCGGCGGATGCCCACCGCCGCATGCAGTCCATCGGCGATGCCGGCGTACAGCGCCTTTTTCTGCTCCAGCGTGCGCCCTTCGTTCCAGGTGATCTGGATGCAGATGAAGTCGTCGGTGCGATCCACGCCCAGGTAGCCGGGATCGTAGATCAGCGTGCCGGGCGCGTGTTCCTGGAAGATCTGGAAGCGATCGTTTTCCGGCACCCCCACCGCGCGCATGGCCTGGTAGATGGTTTCGCCGACGCGTTGCAGGTAGTCGGCGGATTTGCCTTTGCGAAGATCGA
The DNA here is from genome assembly GCF_059369995.1 of Stenotrophomonas sp. YJH_SMC_53. Taxonomy (NCBI): domain Bacteria; kingdom Pseudomonadati; phylum Pseudomonadota; class Gammaproteobacteria; order Lysobacterales; family Lysobacteraceae; genus Stenotrophomonas; species Stenotrophomonas sp. YJH_SMC_53. The sequence goes on from NZ_JCAFTF010000004.1 coordinate 270,506, forward strand.
TGCGGGCGAGCGGCATGGTGGCACTCCAGAGTGGATGGGTACGACGACAGGCTGAGACTACGCCTGCCCGGGGCGGCGGGACAGCGCAGGGATGGAACCCTCTGGCTCCATGCGTGGCATGGTCCCGCCTCCGCCGCGCGGGGTGACGCGATTGCCATGGCGGCATCCCTCCGGAGTCGTCATGTGCACGGTCGGCAGGGGCGGCGATGTGCGCCATCAGTGATGGGCCGCACTACTCGCAGGTGTCGGACGACACACATCGGGAAACGTCTGGCCTGCCTAGGGACAGTTAAGAATTTTCCTTACAGACCGATGTGATTGCCCGGCTTGAAGATCGCCGCGCCGAGGCAGATCGCCTGGGCCGGGATTGGCGTCTCGAATAAACGAATGAACACCCATCGCTGCGGTTTGTGCCGCAGCAGAGAGAATGCATCGATTGCCTTTCATGGCGGCCGGTGCGTGGGGATCGACAGATCCGCCAGGCCTTCTTCTTGATGGGAGTTCGTTTGCCTTGGCACGCCAACCCGCACCGTCCGCCACCTTCACTCCGGAAGGTGGCCCTACGCCAGTGAGGGTTTCGCCATGACCAACCGCACCGCCATCCATCCCCGCCTGCATGCCCTGATCGGCGACGTCGCAGCCGACGTGCCCGGGGACCTCGCACGCGAGATCGAGTGCGCCCTGAACGAACAGAACCTGCCGGCGCAGTCGGCCACGTTCTTCACTTGCCTCAATGCCATCAACCATGCCGACGGCGATGACGGACAGCCGTGCAACAACCTCACCCTCGGTGCCAGCAATCACGCTTCATTGCGCCGCTCGCTATCTGGGCTCGGCGCGTTGCTCGATCTGCTGCAGGCCGCCGACCGGGCGCGCAACGAAGGCGGTCCGAACGAGCAGTTGGGCGCCTTCCATATCGACGGACTGATCGTGGCCGCACGACAGTTGGTGCGCGAGGCACATCATTGCCTCTCCAGCGGCGATGCCTGACCGGCCCGGATGTGCTCCCGCTACAATCGCGCAGGGAGCGCAGGAGACCACACAGCGCTTGAAGTTCAGCAAACTTGATGAACGCCTGCTCGCAGGGGTTAGCGTCGTGTCCCGTAGTACGGCGGACAAGCACTATGAAATGTACTGCACGCGGTTCTCAGCGGACGTAATGGACGCGAATGGTCGCCCGCTGCTGGCCATCTGGCGGCATCATGGCCGAGGATCAGCCCTGACCTCTTCGAACTGAATCTGCGAAAAATCCAATCCCAGCCTGAACCTTATGGGCGCGTCTGCGTCCATTTCGGCCTCCGGGATCATTTCTAGCGCATACGGGAAGCTTGATGACAACGTCTGCATTACGAGATGTACGACCAGGATTTCAGCAATCTCCACGAGACTCTCCGCGATCACCTGCATATCCAAATGAATCGCTCCCGCAGTCTCATCATCGCTACCGACGATAAACCAGGTTGGTACACTGACACTTCCGTTGGGCAGAAGATGGAAATTCCGAACGACCGTCTTTTTCTCTGGAGCCGGGTGCTCTTGGAAGTTTCGAAGAGCGGCAATTTTGGCTATGAACTCTGAATTTTCTTCAACAAAGATGCAGAGCGGCGACTCGCCAATTATTGCTCGCAGCGCTCTTCCCAAATGATCAAAATTATTGCACTGCTTCGCAAGCTCCAGAAAATAAGATGGGACCTGCGAAATCAGCTTTACAGCCCTGTTCGCCTGCACAAGAAACGTTACACAGTCAGCATCCAGGTCTTCAACCTGCGGAAATGGGTTCAAACCGTGACCTGAAGAACCAATGGAGAGTCCTGCCGACTGGATGGCTTCAACGATCGCCTTTACCCGTCCTCCCACTCGAATTGCTACTGCGTCACAGGCCAAAAGCGCTTCTTTGCATGCATGAAGGTGAAGCATTAGGTCTTGCCTCTGCTTCCCCGGGGCGAGCGTAGCGTGGTTCAAAAGTTCGTCCGATTGGATCAATACCCGGGCAATGGCCGGGTGTGAGGATCCGACCCAAGCGACTGGAGAAGTCACCCATGGCAAATTCACATTTGTCCGGTCTGGATCTATGGAATCTGGGGTCCTCAAGCGAAAAGTCACATCACGCTTGTACACCTCCAAAAACTCACCCATAGGTAGCATCTTGGTAATAGGCCCGGTGCCCTCTACCAGCTTGACCTGCCCTGCCTGATCTCGTTGCGACATGACTCGCTGGTTCACAGAAGCACTCCCGTGGGAACTTTCGGCATCGACCGTTATGTCAAAACTAACTCAAACAACAAGACTTCAACTGTCTGCTCTAGAGAAAGAACGTCTCTACTATCAGAGATGACCAGCGGTGGTGCACCACTCACTACGATCAGCGATCAACGGGAACTGAGACACCCCGGTCCTACAACTCGTCGTCTAGCGTCAGCTCGAAAGATTCCGACGGCAGCTCTCTCCCCTCATACAGCTCGTCAAGTGCATCATCAATTGCCTTATTGAGGCGATCAATCTGGTACTGACAGACCTGCCCGAGCGACGAGAACAAGCCGCCACTGATGTAGTAGGTGTCAAGCTTCAACGCGATCCCAATGCGCGACATGGGAACGATGTCATCGGGCGCAGCCCCAGGGGGCACTATCGTCAACTTGCGGGCGTTCTGATCGTTGTGCGCGATCACCTCGTGCCGCGCCCTGATTACGTCATTATGGACGTCGGTCATCCACCGGTGCTCAAACTTCGCCCATCTACTTGGAAGGATGCCAATAGCGGAATTCACGAAGGGCTTTGCGTACGAAACAACGGAGGATGCGTACAGGTGATAGTAAAGCGGGTGATCGAACCCAGTGACATGCTTGACCATGTAGGCACAAGCCTTTCGGCTGGCGAAGAAGTCAGAGCGGGCCAGAGTGAGCTTGTAGAGCCCCATCTTCATCTGGCGGCGAGTCAACTGCTTGTTGGAGCCCATTCGACCTCCCTGCACTTACTCTGCACTTACGAAAAAGCCGGCTCAAGGCCGGCTTTGACGTTAACCCATTAAAATCAGGGTTCTATTTGGTGGGCGGTACAGGGATCGAACCTGTGACCCTTGCCGTGTGAAGGCAATGCTCTACCGCTGAGCTAACCGCCCGGTGTGTTGCTGAGCCGCTCATTATAGGGGCTTTTCAGAGGCCGTCAACAGTTTTTCACAGTCGTGTTCACGGCGTTTCGGGGCACGCAGCCGGGCATGGCCCGGCGCTACCGGAATCACATCGTATGGGTCGGCTTGTCCGAGCCGGTAAGCCCGGCCAGCAGGGTCTCGATCTTGTGGCGCACGCCCTCGCCTTCGGCACCATCGGCCAGCTGCACGCCGATGCCGGCGGTGCGGTTGCCCTGCGCGCCGGCCGGGGTCACCCAGATCACCTTGCCGGCCACCGGCAGGCGCTCACTGGAATCGGGCAGGGTCAGCAGCAGGAACACCTCGTCGCCCAGGAAGTAGCGCTTGGGCGTGGGCACGAAGATGCCGCCATTCTTCACGAACGGCATGTACGCGCTGTACAGCGCGGCTTTGTCCTTCACGGCCAGGGACAGGATGCCCTGGCGGGCGTTGCTGGCACTCATCGATTTCCCCTTGCGGCAGGCCGCTCGTTCACCTTGTTCCAGGCCAGCAGCAACTCGACCACCGCAAGGTCTGCACGCACCGTGGTGCGCAGCAGGTCGCGGGTGCGGTTGGCCGCATCGAACCAGGCTGCAAGCTTGTGCAATCGCTCCGGCGTGGTCAAGGCATCGGTGCTGGCCTGGGCCAGCGCCAGGTCGGCGGCAAAGCGCAGGCGCAGCGCCGCGTTGTCGTCACCGCACCACTTCTGCGCCAGCTCCACCGCGCCGGTCTTGCCGGCCGCCAGCTGTTCCAGCTCGCGGCCCACTTCGCGGCGCAGGCTCAGGCCGTCTTCGCGCAGCCAGTTGTCGGCCTGGCCGGGGTGGCCGCGCGCCGCGTCCAGCGCTTCGCGCGCCGATGCTTCGCTGTGGCCCTGCTGCTGCAGCCAGGCCAGTGCTTCGTGCTGCGGCGGCAACTTGAATTCCAGGCGCTGGCAGCGGCTGCGGATGGTCTGAGGCAAGCGTGCCGGGTCGCTGCTGATCAACCACAGGTAGCGGCCGGGCTGCGGCTCTTCCAGGGTTTTCAGCAGCGCGTTGGCGGCCGAGCGGTTGATCGCATCGGCCGGGTCGACGATCACCACCTGCGCCACGCCGTACTGCGGGGTCAGCGCCAGCTTGTCGGTGATCTCGCGCATCTGCTCGATGACGATCTCGGTACGCAGCTTGTCGCCGCTCTTGTTCGGAATGAAGCTGACCAGCTGCAGGTCCGGGTGCGTGCCCGCCGCGATCAGCTGGCGCGTGCGCGTGGCGTGGGCTGCATCGCCCTGCGCCAGCACGTGGTCGGCCAGCGCCAGCGCCACCTCATGCTTGCCCAGCCCGGCAGGACCGCAGATCAGCAGGCCATGACCGAGGCGACCGGCGTCGAGCGCGGCCACCGTCTGTTCGAACGCGCGCTGCTGCCAGGGCGAAAACGTGCTCATGCGCCCTCCCCGCCCTGCAGCCAGCGCTCGACACGCGCGACCACGTCGGCGGCCACGCGTTCCTGCACCTGGCCGGCGTCGATCAGCGCGAAGCGCTGCGGGTCCTGCTGTGCGCGGCTGCGGAACACTTCGCGCACGCGCTGGAAGAAATCGTCCTGCTCGCTCTCGATGCGGTCCGGCCACAGGTCACGGCCGTTGGCGCGCGCGCGACCCACCGCCACGTCCACGTCCAGCAGCAGGGTCAGCCCTGGCAGCAGGCCGACCGCGCGGCGCTCCAGGTCGGCAATCCACTGCGGATCCAAGCCGCGGCCACCGCCCTGGTAGGCGTAGCTGGAATCGGTGAAGCGATCGCTCAGCACGTAGGCACCGCGCTGCAGCGCCGGCCGGATCACCTGGCGCACATGCTGGGCGCGTGCGGCGAACACCAGCAGCAGCTCGGCTTCGGCGCTGAGCGGCTCGGCAGCGATCTCGGCATCAGGCTTCAGCACCAGGCCGCGGATGCGCTCGGCCAGTGGCGTACCGCCCGGCTCGCGGGTCAGCACCACCTCGTGGCCGTGGCTGCGCAGGCAGTCACGGATGGCATTGATGGCGGTGGTCTTGCCCGCGCCTTCGCCGCCTTCCAGGCTGACGAAACGCGGGTGGCGAAGCAGCGCGGGACTCATTGCGCCGGGGTCTCCTGGGTACGTTGCTGGCGCAGCTGCTGCAGGTAGCGGGCTACGGCCGCGTTGTGCTGGTCCAGGCTGGGCGAGAACACGTGCGCGCCGCTGCCATCGCCCACGGCGACGAAGTACAGCGCGTCGCCCGCCGCGGGTTGCGCGGCCGCCATCAGCGCATCGCGGCTGGGCATCGCGATCGGGGTCGGAGTCAGGCCGGCACGGGTGTAGGTGTTGTAGGGCGTATCGGTAGTCAGGTCGCGACGGCGGATGTTGCCGTCATACGCGGCACCGAGGCCGTAGATCACGGTCGGGTCGGTCTGCAGGCGCATGCCGATCTTCAGGCGGCGCATGAACACGCCGGCGATCTGCGGTCGTTCGCTGGCCAGCGCGGTTTCCTTTTCGATGATCGAGGCCAGCGTCAGCAGTTCGTAAGGCGTGTTGATCGGCAGGTCCGGCGCGCGGCTTTCCCAGGCTTCGTCCAGCGCCTTTTCCATTGCGGCATGGGCGCGCTTGAGCACGTCCAGGTCACTGTCGCCGCGCTGGTAGACGTAGGTCTCCGGCAGGAAGCGGCCTTCCGGATGCTGGCCACCGAATCCGAGGCGCTGCATCAACGCGGCGTCATCCAGGGTATCGGTGGTGTGCAGCAGCGGCTCGGCGCGCTTGAGCGCGGCACGCAGCTGGCGGATGTTCCAGCCCTCGACAATCGTGACCCGGTGCTGCAGCACCTTGCCGGCGCGCATGCGCAGCAGCAGCTCGCGCGGGGTCAGCTCGCCACTGAGCGCGTACTCGCCCACCTTCAGTTTGCCGGCCGCATCGAGCTGGCGCGCCAGCAACTGCCACTGGGTGTCCTGGCCCTCGTCCACGCCGGCATCGCGCAGCTTGCGCAGCACGCTGTTCATGCCATCGCCGCTGGCGATGACCACGCTCTCGGCGGACGGGGTGATCGGGGCATCGGCGAACCGGGTCTGCTGGTAGAAGAACCACGCGCCCGCGCCGGCCACGACGGCGCCCAGCACCACCACCAGCGTTACCACGAACAGACACCCGCGCTTGGCTCCCGCCATGGACTACCTCTGAACTCGATTCCGTCGTGCAGGATACCGTGCCGGTGGATTGGGGTCATGACCGGGGCCACGCCCCCGTGCCGACCAGCGGCCGGCACCTACCACAATCCATGCCTGGCGCGGCGATCAGTAGATCCACGCCATGCGTGGATGAATGGCCAAGGAGGCCTCGGTGCTGACCAAGGTCGGCACCCACCGTGGGGGAATGGCGTTGCCGGCCAGCGGCCGGCACTACCCTTGCTGGCCCAGCGCGCGCAGCAGGCCGCGGGCCTTGGCGCGGGTCTCGTCCAGTTCCTTGTCCGGGTCCGAATCGACCACGATGCCGGCGCCGGTGCGGAAGCTCACCTCGTGGCCATCCACTTCGGCGGTACGGATCAGGATGTTCAGGTCCAGGTCGCCATCGCGGTTCAGCCAGCCGAACGCGCCGGTGTAGGCACCGCGCGGCACCTGCTCCAGTTCGCTGATGATCTGCATGCATCGCACCTTGGGGCAGCCGGTGATGGTGCCACCCGGGAACGTGGCGGCGATCACCTCGCCGGGCGTGACCTCCGGGCGCAGGTGGCCGCTGACATTGCTGACGATGTGGTGCACATGGGCGTAGCTCTCCACCGTCATCAGCTCATCGACCACCACGGTGCCGGGCAGGCAGATGCGGCCCAGGTCGTTGCGTTCCAGATCGATCAGCATCACGTGCTCAGCACGCTCCTTGGGGTGGCCGACCAGCTCCTGGATGCGCGCAGCATCATCGTCGCCCTCGAAGCGCGGACGCGTGCCGGCAATCGGACGGGTCTGCGCGTGGCCGGCATGCACCGACACCAGCCGCTCCGGCGAGGAACTGACCACATGGCGGCCGTGCGCGCTGAACAGGCCGGCGAACGGTGCCGGGTTGGCACGACGCAGCTGCGCGTACAGCGCCTGCGGGTGGACCGGCGCAGCGAACTGCGCGCTCCAGCGCCGCGACAGGTTCACCTGGAACACATCGCCGGCACGCAGGTAGTCGATCACCCGGCGCACGCCGTCGGTGAAGCGCTGTGGCGCATCCTCGCCCACCGACTGCGGCGGCTGCCAGCCCTGCCCGGCCTCCGGCAGTGCCTGCGACGCCATGGTCACCAGCGCCTCCAGCAGGCCCTGCTCACCTGCTTCGGCGATGACGAAGCTGGCGTCGTTCTGGTGGTCGTGCAGCACCGCAGCCGGGCAGCGCAGCGCCAGCGCGGTCGGGCGGCCGTCCTCGCGCGCGCGCGCCGGCAGCACCGGTTCAATCTGGCTGGCCACTTCGTAATCGAGCATCAACGCCCAGCCGCCACGGAACGGCAGGTTGTGGCTGCCGTCGTGCGGCAGGCGTTCGTGCTGCCAGGCACGGTCCAGCACCTGCAGGAAGCTGCCGGCGTGTACCGCGTCGTGCTGGTCGCGCACCTGGCCATCGGCATCCAGCCGCAGGCAGTCGCCCTGCGCGGCCAGCAGCAGGCTCCAGCGGCCCTGAGCGGTGCCCGAGGCGGTGGATTCCATCAGCAGCGGGAAGCGCGCCGGGTCATGATGCTGCAGGGCCAGCAGATCGATCGGGTGCGGCAGCGGTTGGATCAGCGGTGCGTGGGTCATGATGGCCAGTTCAAGGATTCAGATGCACGGAAGCCGCCTTGCGGCGGCTTCCTCGTGCGTAACGCACGTTCAGTCGAGCATGGCTCGACTCTACACAACGGCGACGCCGAGCATGGCTCGCCGCTACAACTCGGTCAGACGCGCTTGAAGATCAGCGTGCCGTTGGTGCCGCCGAAGCCGAAGCCATTGGACATCACCACGTCGACCTTGGCCTGGCGCGCTTCGTTGGGCACGTAGTCCAGGTCGCAGCCTTCGCCCGGCTGCTGCAGGTTGATGGTCGGCGGAATGACGTTGTCCTGCAGCGCCATCACCGAGAAGATCGCTTCCACGCCACCGGCCGCGCCCAGCAGGTGGCCGGTCATCGACTTGGTGGAGCTGACCATCATCTTGTAGGCGTGGTCGCCGAAGGCGGTCTTCATCGCCATCGTCTCGCCCAGGTCGCCCAGCGGCGTGGAGGTGCCGTGCGCGTTGAGGTAGCCGACCTGTTCCGGGGTCACGCCGGCGTCCTTCATGGCCATGACCATGCAGCGGGCGGCGCCTTCGCCGTTCTCGCTCGGGGCGGTCATGTGGTACGCGTCGGAGCTGGCGCCGAAGCCGGCCAGTTCGCAGTAGATCTTCGCGCCACGCGCCTTGGCGTGCTCGTACTCTTCCAGGATCAGGATGCCGGCGCCGTCGCCCAGCACGAAGCCGTCACGGTCCTTGTCCCACGGGCGCGAGGCCTGTTCCGGAGCGTCGTTGCGGGTGCTCATGGCCTTCATCGCGCAGAAACCGCCCAGTGCGGTCGGCGACGAGCCGCGCTCGGCACCACCGACCACCATCACGTCGGCATCGCCGTACTGGATCATGCGCATCGCGGTACCGATCGAATGGTTCGAGGTCGCGCACGCCGACACCGCCGAGAACGACGGGCCCTTCAGGCCGGTGATGATGCTCAACTGGCCCGGCAGCATGTTGATGATGGTCTTGGGCACGTAGAAGGGCGAGATCTTCTTGCCCTCGTGGAACTCGATGGTCTGCTCTTCGATACCGAGCAGGCCGCCGATGCCGGCGCCGACAATGGCGCCGATGCGCTCGGCATTGGCGTCGGTGATCTCCAGGCCCGAGTCGTGCAGGGCCATGAACGAGGCACCGAGGCCGTAATGGATGAACGGGTCCATCTTCTTGGCATCCTTGCCGCTGACCCGGTACTTGCCGAACAGTTCGTTGTCGGCGGTGATGTCAAAGCCCTTGACCTCACCTGCAATCTTGGTGGTGAACCGGTCCAGGTAGGCATCGGCAACGTTGGTCAGCGGACCGATGCCCGAACGACCGTGGGTGATGCCTTCCCAGCTGCTGGCCAGATCATTGCCCAACGGCGAGACGATACCCAGGCCGGTTACGACGACGCGACGCTTCATTGCTGATTCTCCTGACCCGAAGGTTCAATCGGGTAACACGGTTTGCTTCGGTGTGATGCTCAAACACACGGGGCCGCAACTGCGGCCCCATGGGGTGCGGTGCGCGGCGAGCGGAGACCCGCGCGCGCACTGCCGTCTGACATCAGGCCTTGACGTGGGCCTTGATGTAGTCGATGGCGGCCTGCACGGTGCTGATCTTCTCGGCTTCTTCGTCCGGGATCTCGCACTCGAATTCTTCTTCCAGGGCCATCACCAGCTCGACGGTGTCCAGCGAGTCAGCGCCCAGGTCATCGACGAACGATGCGCTGTTGGTGACTTCTTCTTCCTTGACGCCAAGCTGTTCGACGACGATTTTCTTGACGCGTTCTTCGATGGTGCTCATGGGATCTCGCTCCAGATGGAGTTGTGGTTCAAAAGTGGTCGCCATCAAGGGCGATGGCCGTGGGATAGTGTAGTGGAAACCGGCGCGGCCTTGCATTGCAGCAAAAACCTCCGCAGATCAACCACTTGCGGCGCAATCCCTGCGCCCCTTGCTTACGGCATGTACATGCCGCCGTTCACATGGAGGGTTTCGCCGGTGATGTAACCGGCAGCCGGGCTGGCCAGGAACGCCACCGCATGGGCGATGTCCTCCGGCGAACCCAGGCGTTCGAGGGCGATGTCGTTGATCAGCGCGGTACGCGCTTCTTCCGGCAACGCCTTGGTCATGTCGGTGTCGATGAAGCCGGGTGCGACAACATTGACGGTGACGCCGCGCGAGCCGATTTCCTTGGCCAGCGACTTGCTGAAGCCGATGATGCCGGCCTTGGCGGCCGCGTAGTTGGCCTGGCCGGCGTTGCCGGTCACGCCCACCACCGATGCGATGTTGATGATGCGGCCCTTGCGCGCCTTCATCATGCCGCGCATCACCGCCTTGCTGGTGCGGAACACGCTGGTCAGGTTGGTGTCGATGATCGACGCCCAGTCCTCGTCCTTCATGCGCATCAGCAGGTTGTCGCGGGTGATGCCGGCATTGTTGACCAGGATCGAGATCGGGCCGAATTCCTTGGCGATGCCATCGAGCACGCTGTCCAGCGCAGCGGCGTCGGTGACGTTCAGCGCGCGGCCGTGACCGCCGTGGGCGGCCAGGCGCTCACCGATCGCGGCGGCGCCGGATTCGGTGGTGGCGGTGCCGATGACGGTGGCGCCCTGGGCGGCCAGCAGATCGGCGATGGCGGCACCAATGCCACGGCTGGCACCGGTGACCAGTGCGATTTCACCCTGCAGGGGCTTGCTCATGTTGTTTTCCTCAGACGGGAGCGGCCGCCGCACCGTGCCGCTTGCAGCGGCCACCGGTACGGTCGGCAGGAAACAGGGAAGGTCAGGCCGACCATGCCTCGCGGGCGGCTTCAAAGTCGCCCGGCGTGGCCAGAGGACGGCCGTCGATGGCCTTGTCGATGCGCTTGACCAGGCCGGTCAGCACCTTGCCTGGGCCGCACTCGGCGATCTGGGTGATGCCACGGGCGGCCAGCGCCTGCACGCAACCGGTCCACTGCACCGGCTGGTACAGCTGCTGGACCAGCGCGGTGCGGATGGCGTCCACGCCGTCGTGCACCTGGGCATCGACGTTCTGCACCACCGGCAGCTGCGGCGCCTGCCAGGACAGGCCGGCCATCACTTCGGCCAGGCGGTTGGCGGCTTCGCGCATCAACGGGGTGTGCGAGGGTACGCTGACGGCCAGCTTGACCGCCTTGCGCACGCCCTTCTCGGCCAGCAGCGCCAGCGCACGGTCGACCGCGTCGGCGTCGCCACCGATCACGATCTGGCCCGGCGAATTGAAGTTGGCCGGCACCACCACCTGGCTGCCTGCGGCTTCGGCGCAGACATCCAGCACCAGCTGGTCTTCGGCACCGAGCACGGCGGCCATGGCACCGACACCGGCCGGTGCCGCTTCCTGCATCAGCTGGCCACGCAGGCGCACCAGGTGCGCGCCGTCATGCAGGCTCAGCGCGCCGGCGGCAACCAGGGCGGTGTACTCGCCCAGACTGTGGCCGGACAGCACCGACGGGCGCGGACCGCCCACGGCGTTCCAGGCGCGCCACACACCAATGCTTGCGGCCAACAGGGCCGGCTGGGTGTATTCGGTACGGTTGAGCATTTCCTCCGGGCCACCCTGGGACAGCGCCCACAGGTCGACGCCGGCACCATCGGATGCCTCGGTGAAGGCTTCACGCACCTGCGGGTGCAGTTCGGCCAGCTCGGCCACCATGCCCACAGACTGCGAGCCCTGGCCGGGGAAGACAAAAGCGAGGGTGGATACGGTCACGCGGTCATCCGCTTGCTGCAATCGAAGCGGGCCATGATAAGGGGGAATCCGCTGTGTCGTCTGTACGTGCGCGTATGCAGGCGTATGGAGGGCGGCCGGGCAAGCGCAATGGGGTCAGATCCCTTTTCCGCAGGAAAAGGGATCTGACCCCTATCAGCCATCAGCAGAACAGCTGCAGCACGTCCAGATCGCCGTCGGCGAGGAAATCCACGCACAGGCCCACCAGCATCAGCACGCCAGCAGTGCTGGCACCGTGGGTGATGAAGATCGAATGGGCCAGCGCGCGCGCTGAGCGGCCAAGCTTCATGCAGACCCTGGCCAGGCTGCGCAGGCGGCCACTGACCGCATGCACGTGCTCGCGCACCGGCGCCTGGACCTCGCCCATCGCCTCGGCCATCATCGCCTGCAGATGTTCGGGGCGATCAGCGTAGTACTTGGCCACGCCATAACCGAACATCAGCCAGTCGCGGGCCTGCGCTTCGGACAGGTCCATCACTTCCAGCGGATCTTCCTCGAAATCGATGAAGCCGACCTGCTGCCCATCCCAGGTGAGATTGCGCGGCAACGGCTGGCCGAAATAGGCGCCGCGCGCATGCGCTTGGGCAATGGCCTGCATCGCCGCCATCACCAGCCGATCACGACCGGCCTCATCCGCTTCACGCAGGCAGGTATTGAACGAGCTGCCGTTGTCGCCGATCACCAGCGCGGCATGGCCGGTGCCCAGCACGTCCGGCACGTTCACGCCTTGCGCCTGCAGCTCTGCAAGGCGGCGGGCCTCGGTTTCGCGCGCGGCGTCACCACCACGGTGCGGCGGCGGGCGCAGGGCATCGAGATGGAAACGGCGCGCAACAAAATTGAGCAGGCCCAGGGCCAGTGCTCGGCTTCCCTTGCCGTACTGCTTCAGCCAGGCACGTTGCCCTTCGATGACGATGGGCTCAACCATGACAGGTCCTCCTTAAACGCGTTACGGCCCCGGAGGGCCGTAACGACAAGACTTCACATTGTCGTAACTTGCACTATCAATAGCGCAGCAGGGCCGAACCCCACGTGAAGCCGCCGCCGAAGGCTTCCAGCAGCAGCAGCTGGCCGCGCTCGACCCTGCCCGACCGCACGGCGGCATCGAGCGCCAGCGGCACTGAACCGGACGAGGTGTTGCCGTGCTTGTCGACGGTCACCACGACCTGGTCCATCGACATGTCCAGGCGCTTGGCGGTGGCTTCGATGATGCGCAGGTTGGCCTGGTGCGGAATCAGCCAATCCAGGTCGGACTTGTCCAGGCCGTTGGCGGCCAGGGTCTCGTCCACGACCGAGTCCAGCGCCTTGACGGCGTACTTGAACACGTCGTTGCCCTTCATGTTGATGGTGCCACCACCGTTGGCGCCGTCCTTGAAACCGCTCGAGACGCCAACCGGGTTCCACAGCAGTTCCTTCTTGCTGCCATCGGCATGCAGGTGGGTGCTGAGGATGCCGGTTTCTTCGTCGGCCTTGAGCACGACGGCGCCGGCGCCATCACCGAACAGCACGCAGGTGGTGCGATCGTTCCAGTCGACCATGCGGGTCAACGTTTCGGTGCCGATCACCAGCACGTGCTTGCAGTCGCCGGAGCGGATGAATTTGTCGGCCACGCCCAGCGCGAACACGAAGCCGGAACAGGCTGCGTTGACGTCGAAGGCGGGGCACCCGGCCACACCGAGCTTGGCCTGGATCAGGCACGCGGTGGACGGGAAAATAAGGTCAGGGGTGGTCGTGCCGACCACGATCATGTCGAGCTGCGAGGCATCGATGCCTGCGGCTTCAAGCGCGCGCAGGGCGGCGTTGTAGCCAAGGTCGCTGGTGGTTTCGCCTTCGGCCGCGATGTGCCGTTCACGAATTCCGGTGCGCGACTGGATCCACTCATCCGAGGTTTCGACCATTTTTTCCAGGTCGGCATTGGTCAGGACTTTCTCCGGCAAATAGCTACCGGTGCCCGCGATCCTCGAATAGATCCGCTTGCTCATCATGTTTCCTGTTGCGCGGGCCGCCGATCACCGGCACGCCCGGGAAAGAAGGCAAAGGCCGCTGCCCGGAGGCAGCGGCCTTCCCGGCACATCAATCTTCTTCGACGGCCGAGGTCTTGGTCTGGATGACCTTCTTGCCGCGGTAGAAACCATCGGCAGTGATGTGGTGACGCAGATGCACTTCGCCGGTGGTCGGGTCGGTCGACAGCTGCTTGGCGCTCAGGGCGTCATGCGAACGGCGCTGGCCGCGGCGGGACGGGGTAACACGGGATTTCTGGACAGCCATGGGATTGCTCCAAACTCGGTTCGTTTTGCTTCGTCGTTTCGTCGCACAGGACGCCAGCGCCCAGCACACTTTTCGCTTTCGCCGCAGCCGCCGACGACAACCGGCTGCTATTGTTTCTTCAATGCCGCCAACGCCGCAAACGGGTTGGCCTTCTTCGTTTCTTCTTCGCTCGGTGCCCAGTCCTGATCGACTGCCTCACCGTCGGGCGACAGCGGCACCACAGGCACCGCCAGCACCAACTCGTCCTCGACCAGGTCCAGCGGACGCAGCTGCCCGTCTTCCGGCACCAGCAACGCCTCGTACTCCTCCGGCAGGGACGATTCCTCGTCCTCGTCGCGGATCAGGCCAAGCCTCTGGGTCACCTTCACCGGCAACAGGAATCGCTGCATGCTGCGCTGACACGTCAGCGGCAACGCGGTGTCGATGGTCAGTTCCACATAGGATACCCGCAAGACGTCGTCGCGACCGAATTCAAGCGAGTAGACACACTCGCCGTCGGTATCTGCGACCAACCCCTGCAGGCGGGTCAATTCAGCCAGGGAGACCTGACCGTCGAAGCGCCTTCGCGCTACAACCATCCGCCAGGCATCCAGCGTTTCGGGCACGTTCGCGGACATAAGCCGCTGAATACTAAGGATCGCACCGCCCGCTGTCAAATGCCCGCCATACAGGACTTGCTGCTGGCGTTGCCGGCGGGCCAGACTGCCGCGCCCTGCCTCGGTATTCTCGCATGTCACTGGTCCTGGCCTCCACCTCCCGCTACCGTCGCGAACTGCTGCAACGGCTGGGCCTGCCCTTCGACTGCGCACGCCCGGAGGTGGATGAAACACCGTTGAACGGCGAGGGCCCGATGGCCCTGGCCACGCGCCTGGCCGCCGCCAAGGCGGCCGATGTCGCCGCGCGCCATCCGGGTGCCTGGGTGATCGGCTCGGACCAGGTGGCCGACCTGAACGGCCAGCCGCTGGGCAAGCCTGGCACGGTCGAGGCGGCCTGTGCGCAGCTGGTGGCGATGTCCGGGCAGACGGTACGCTTTCACACGGCAATCAGTCTCAGACGGGATGGAGAATCCCTCGCCGCCCTGGATCTGACCGAAGTGCACTTCCGCGCGCTGGACTCGCAGGAGATCGCCCGCTACGTCGCCACCGAGCAGCCACTGGACTGCGCCGGCAGCTTCAAGTGCGAGGGCCTGGGCATCAGCCTGTTCGAGGTGATCGACAACCGCGACCCGACCGCGCTGGTCGGCCTGCCACTGATCGCGCTGTGCGGCCTGCTGCGCAGGGCCGGATTCGCGGTGCCGTGAACGGTAGAGCCGAGCCCATGCTCGGCTGCTTTTTTCGAGGCTGCCTGCCATCTGAATCGGAAGCAGCCGGGCATCGGCTCGGCTCTACAGGACCAGAGAACCTCAACGAACCTCGAACGGTTGCTCCTGCCACGCCTCCACGCTGCCATCGCGCCCGTGCAGGCGCAGGCCGAGCCAGTGCCGGCCCGGCGCCAGCGTGGTGGTGTCCAGCGACGCGTCGAAGCCCACCGCCGGATGCTGCGGATCGGTACTGTCCGGCCAGGCGGGGCGAATGTCGAACACGCGCCCGTAACGCGCGTCACCGATCGAGCGGCCATCAACCAGCACTTCAACCCGCGCCAGCCCGACCCCATCCTTGAATGCCCAGCCCTTGATGGCGAGCGTTCCGGAGACCTTTTCACCGTTGGACGGCGCATCCAGCCAAGCCATTGAGGGCGTTACGCAGGCCCCCTGTGCACGCTTGGCCGGCAGCCGGAACAGCAGGAACCGCTGGAAGCCATGATCGCTGCTGACCACGCGTGGCGCCGGCAACGGCCCCACCTGCTCGCAGATGGTGTGATAGCGCGCCAGCAGGTCGCGGTAGCGCTGGTCACTGGGTGACAGCACCAGCAGCATCGGCACACTGCGCGGGCCTTCGTGCAGCAGGTCCCACTGCGCCAGCTGTGCGGTGCGCCCATGCTTGTCGTTGAGCGGATGTGGCAACACCTCGATATCGCCATTGCCCAGCTGGAAGCCCAGTTCGGCACCGACCTTGAAGTTGCCCGCCAGGACACGCGTACCCGGTGGCATCTGCCGCAGTTCGTCACGCACCGCCACGGCCAGTGGCTGCCAGCCGGCAAAGTTGCGCGGGTAGTACTTGCTGCCGGCCATCTGCTCGCGAAGTGCCGGCGTGGACGCCATCAGGTAGTAGCCGAACGCCAGCACGGTACCTGCAGCGGCCAGCCACCAGCCGGTACGGCGCAGCCAGCGCGGCCAACCGTTGAGGACCACCGGCACGGCCACCAGCAGCGCCAGGTAGCCTGGCAGCGGCCAGTGGAAACTGATCCGCTCGACATCGGTGAAGAAGCCCAGCAGGAAGATGCCCAGCGTCGACACCCCGCCCACCAGGCCGAAATAGCGCCACTGCACCCGCGCCCCACCGCCACTGCGGGTACCCGCGAGGGCGACCTTCCACATCGCCATGCACAGGATCGGCGTCACCAGCATCGGCTGGATCACCAGGAACCACAGCCCCTCCCACTCGAACGTCCACGGGTGGCGCTCGACCACCTGGAACTTCAGGCCGGCGTCGTGGTTGTCGGCATTCCACGCCAGCAACGGCAGCCAGGCCAGCACGCCCACCGCCAGCGCCACCCATACGCGCGGGTCGGCCAGCATGCGACGGCCCTGCGGCAACGCCAGCAACGCAATGAAGCCGACACCGATGACACCAATGAAGCGGTAGTGGCTGAGCGCACCGATCAGCAGGCCCAGCGCCAGCTTCATCGCCGAGGACGCGTCCACGCTGTGCAGCAGGCGTGCCCCTGCGTGCAGGCAGATCACCGCCGCCAGCGCCATCGGTACGTCCGGCACGGCCAGCAGGCCCAGCGTGGCCGACAACGGCATCAGCAGGGTCAGGCTGCCCGCCTGCCACCCGGCCACGTTGCCAAACCAGCGCGTGGCGATGCGCACCACCAGCATCGGCAGCAGCGCGCCGATGGCCAGGAACGGCAGGCGCAATGCGAGTACGTGATGGCCACCGATCTCCACGCCCAGGCGTGCAAGCCAGGCGGTCAGCCCCGGCAGGTCGGAATAGGCAGCGGCCAGGTGCTGGCCTTCCTGCCAATAGAACGCCTCATCGACGAACAGCGGCAGGCGCGCAGCCACCACCAGCTTGGCCGCTGTGATCAGCGTCCATAACCAGAGAAATATTGTCCGCGCGCGCTGTTCCCCTTGCATTGCTCTATGGATAATCGAGTGGATTCCAGACCTGAGACGATCATGCCAGCCTCGTCCCCCAATCCCAGCATGCTAACCGATCAACTGCGCCAGGCCCTGCGGGAGGCACAGGATCAGGTGAACGCACTGGTGCTGGGCAAGGTGCCGGAAGTCAGGCTGGCCTTTGTCGCCCTGCTTTCTGGCGGCCACCTGCTCATCGAGGATCTGCCCGGGCTGGGCAAGACCACGTTGGCGCACGCATTGGCCAGCAGCCTCGGCCTCAGCTTCCAGCGCGTGCAGTTCACCTCTGACCTGCTGCCGGCCGATGTACTTGGCGTTTCGGTGTACGAGGCCGGCAGCCGCCAGTTCCAGTTCCATCCCGGCCCGGTGTTCACCCACGTGCTGCTGGCCGATGAGATCAATCGTGCACCGCCGCGGACACAGAGTGCGCTGCTGGAAGCGATGGCCGAGCAACAGGTCACACTGGATGGACAGACACATCCACTGCCCGACCCGTTCTTCGTGATCGCCACGCAGAACCCGGTCGACCTGTCCGGTACCTTCCCGTTGCCGGATTCGCAGCTGGATCGTTTCCTGCTGCGCCTGGCGATGGGCTACCCCAGCGCGCAGGCCGAGCGCGAGCTGCTGCGCGGCACTGATCGCCGCGACCTGATCGCACGCGCGCTGCCAAAGCTGGACGACACCCAGGTGCGTGCATTGCGTGAAGCGGTTGACCAGGTGCATGCCAGCGACGCGTTGATCGACTATGTGCAGGCGCTGCTGACCCGCAGCCGCCACCATGCCGGCGTGCGCGTAGGCCTGTCACCGCGCGCGGGACTGGCCCTGCTGCGTGCCGCCAGGGCACATGCGCTGCTGCTCGGCCGCGGGCATGTGGTGCCCGAAGACGTGCAGACCCTGTTCGTGGCGGTGGCCGGCCATCGCCTGGTGGCCGAAGCCGAATCCAGCTCCGGGCCGGCGCTTGCGCGGGCGATCCTGCAGACCGTCGCGGTGGACTGAAGGTGGCCACACGCTGGGCACGCATGCAGCTGCTGGCACGCCCCCGCAGGCCCGAAGCCCTGCCGCAGCGACTGGACCGCCATCGCATCTATGTACTACCAACCCGCTTTGGCCTGTTCGTCGCCACCCTGCTGTCGGCGATGCTGCTGGGCGCATTGAACTACAACAACAACCCGGCCCTGCTGCTTGCGCTGCTGCTGGCCGCGGCAGCGATCGCCAGCGCCATCGCCGCGCACCTGCAGCTGTCCGGCATACAGATCGATGCAATCTCCGCCGAACCGGTACCGGCCGGGCATCCCCTGCGCCTGCGCGTGGACCTTTCGTTGCGTGACCCGCGCGCGCGCCACGGGCTGCACCTGCAGCTGGGCGCAAGCGAGGCCTGGGTTGCACTGCCTGCACACGGTCGCGGCGAAGTGGAGCTGGATGTTCCCAGCGAGCGGCGCGGCTGGCTGGAACTGCCCCGCATCCGCCTGTCGAGCACGCAGCCGCTGGGACTGGTGCGGGCATGGTCGTGGGTGTGGCCGGAGCAGCCGCTGCTGGTCTATCCACTTGCCGAGGCACTGGCACCGCCGCTTCCGGAACGTGGCAACGACCCACTGCACACCCGCGCCCATGCCAGTGGCGATGAGCTGCACCAGTTGCGCCCCTATCGTGCCGGCGATGCCCCGCGCAGCATTGCCTGGAAACACTCGGCGCGCCGCGACAGCCTGCTGGTACGCGAATACGAGAAGCCGATCGGCATCGAAGTGGTGCTGGACTGGCGCACGCTGGCGGCGCTGGGCCATGAAGCGCGCATCGCGCGGCTGGCACGCTGGGTCGACATGGCCGAGCGCGAAGGCCGTCGCTATACGCTGCTGCTTCCGGCCCATCCGCCGTTGGGGCCCGGCCAGGGCGCCAGCCACCACCACCTATGCCTGCGCGCACTGGCATTGATGCCCCATGACTGAGCCTGCCGTCCTGCTCGACCGCAACGCCCGCAGCTGGACCCTGGCCAGCGCAGCGCTGGCGTTGCTGCCACTGCTGCTGCAGCTGCCACCGGTACTGGCCAGCGTGATCGCGATCACTGCGGTACTGACCGCTGCGCTTTCGTGGCGGCGGGTGCTGCCGATGCCGGTTCGCCTGGTGCTGGTGCTGGCCATGCTTGCCACCATCGTCTGGCAGATGGGCATGGTGCGGCCGGGCCGCGATACCGGCTGCGCATTGCTGGCGGCGATGCTGGCGATCAAGTCCAGCGAACTGCGCAACCTGCGCGATGCGCGCAGCCTGCTGGGCTTCGCGTTGTTCTCGCCGTTCGCCGCCTTCCTGCTCGACCAGGGGCCGTTGACCACCGGGCTGGCAGCGCTGGCCGCAGTTGCCGCACTGCTGGCCCTGCAACGCCTGGCCCTGGACGAGGGCCACAGCCCTCGACTGCCGCTGCGCGGACAACTGCGTGGTGTCGGCCGCCTGCTGGGGATCGGCCTGCCACTCGCGCTGGCCTGCTTCTGGCTGTTCCCGCGCTTGTCCACGCCGCTGTGGGGCGTACCCGAGCGAGCGGTGGGCACACCGGGCCTGGCTGACAGCATGGCGCCGGACCAGTGGCTGGACCTGATGGCCGACGACACCCCGGCGTTGCGCGTGCAGTTTTTCGGCGCGGTGCCCGAGCCTGCGCAGCGCTATTGGCGCGGCCCGGTGCTGACGTCGTTCGACGGCCACCGCTGGAGCCGCGATCGCGCGACGGCCGGACGCCCCGCACCGGTGGTCGAAACCGCCGCACAGGGTTGGGACTACCAGATCGACTACGAGCCCACCGACCGTCGCCTGCTGGTGGCACTGGACCTGCCCAGCCGCGCACCGGAGGGCAGCAGCTTCGATGCCGACATGAGCCTGCGCAGCGACCGCACGCTGTCCGCGCTCAGCCGCTGGCGGTTGCATTCGGCGCCGCCGCAACGGTTCGACACCGATCTGTCGCCCTACCTGCGCCGCGCGGCGCTGCAGCTTCCGTCCGGCTTCAATCCGCGCACCGCCCAGCTCGCGCGGCAATGGCGGCAGGAGGCAGGCAGCGATGACGAGGCCATCGTCCGCCGTGCGCTGCAATGGATCACCCGCGACTTCTCCTACACGCTGGATACACCGGTGGCGGGGCGCGATCCGGTCGACGATTTCCTGTTCAACTACAAGGCCGGCTTCTGCCAGCACTTCAGCTCGGCCTTCGTAGTGCTGATGCGCAACGCCGGCATTCCGGCCCGGGTGGTGACCGGCTTCGCAGGCGGTACCCGCAACCGCATCGGCGACTACTGGGTGGTGCGTCGCATGGATGCCCACGCCTGGGCCGAAGTCTGGCTGCCGCAACGCGGCTGGGTGCGGGTCGACCCGACTGCCGCCGTGGCACCCGAACGCATCCTGGACACCCTGGACGACCGCCTGCAGGCCGGCACCGATACCCCGCTGCAACAGCGCTGGCTGCAGCTGGGGCAGATGGGTGACTGGCTGCGGCGCGGCTGGAACGACCTGGTGCTGTCCTTCGATGCACGCCGCCAGCAGCAACTGCTCAAGCCGTTCGGGCTGGATGACCTCGGGCCGGCGCAGCTGGTGACCGGCTTCGTGGTCGCCGCCCTGCTGGCACTGGCGTGGATGGCCTGGTTGCTGGCCCGCGGCGAGCGCGAGCGCGACCCGCTGCTGCGTGCCTGGCACCGGCTCGGGCGGCGTTATGCGCGCCTTGGCCTGGCCCGCGCCCCCCACGAAACCGCACGCGACTGGTCACGGCGGGTACATGCCCAGCGCCCCGATCCGGCCCTGCTCGCACTCAGCCAGCGTTTCGCCGACGCGCGCTACGCTGGAACTTGCACCGACCTCGCTTCATTATTGCGGGACCTGCGCAGGCATCGCCCGACTTCCGGAGCCTCCCCATGAACACCAAGTTCCTCCTCACCGCTGTGGCCACGCTGGCCCTGTCGGCCTGCGCCACGGCCCCCAAGCCGCTGCAGGGACAGTTCAGCCTGGTTTCCCCGCGCGACTCGGTCGCCACCCAGCAGGTCGGTACGCCGGTCCGATGGGGCGGCCGCATCATCGAGACCAAGCCCGGCCAGGGCGAGACCTGCTTCCAGATGATCTCGCGCCCGCTCAACGCCAGTGGCCGCCCGAACACCACCTCGTCCGACGCCAGCGACGGCCGCTTCATTGCCTGCCGCGCCGGTTTCTACGACCCGGCCGTGTTTGAACCCGGCCGTGACGTGACCTTCATCGGCAAGATCGACGGCTACCAGAACACCCGCATCGGGGACTACGACTACCGCCTGCCGAAGCTGTCGGCCGATGTGATCTACCTGTGGCCGGAACAGCGCCAGGTCGATGTGGTGCCCTACCCCTATGGCCCGTGGGGCCCGGGTCCGTGGGGCCCGTACTGGGGTGGCTACGGCCGTTGGGGCTGGTGGTGATCGCCACCCAGCCCGCATGATCGGAAAAGGCCGCCTTCGGGCGGCCTTTTTCATCCACGCATGCGTGGACAGGGCTTCAACGCCCCGGCGTACCGAAATGCCCCAGCGGCGCGCCGGCCAGCAGGTGCATGTGGATGTGGAACACGGTCTGCCCGGCGTGCTCGCGGCAGTTCATCACGATGCGGTAGCCGTCCTGCGCGAAACCCTCGCGGCGCGCGTATTCGGCAGCGGCCAGGGCCAGCTTGCCGACCAGGTGCGCCTGCGACGGCTGCAGGTCGTCCAGGGTCGGGATGATCTCGTTCTTCGGAATGAACAGTACGTGCACCGGCGCCTGCGGTGCGATGTCCTTGAAGCCCAGCACCTCGTCGTCCTCATAGACGATGGTGGCCGGGATCTCGCGACGGATGATCTTGCTGAAGAGGGTTTCGTTGCTCATGGTCGGCCTCGGCGGGAGTGTCTTCCGCATTGTAGGCCGGCCGCGCCGGGCGATGCCCGGGTGGTGCTCAATCACGGAATTCGCTGCGCGTCCCGAACGCGTGCGACAGCGTGCCGCGGTCAACGTATTCAAGCTCGCCGCCAAGCGGCAGGCCCTGTGCCAGCCGGCTGGGCCGCACCTTGCGCGCGCGCGCCAGCTGCGCAAGGTAATGCGCGGTGGCTTCGCCTTCGACGGTGGCACTGGTGGCGATGATCAGCTCCTGTACCTCACCTTCGGCCAGCCGCTGCTCCAGCTGCTCCAGGCCCAGCTCGCGCGGGCCGACGCCATCGAGCGGCGACAGCCGGCCCTGCAGCACGAAGTAGACACCGCGAAAACCCGTCGCGTTCTCGATCGCGAGACGATCGGCCGGCGATTCGACCACGCACAGCTGGCTGCGCTCGCGGCTGCTGTTGGCACAGGTCGGGCACAGCTCGGTTTCGCTGAAGTCGCGGCACTGCGCGCAGTGGCCGATACGCTCCACCGCCAAGGCCAGCGTTTCGGCCAGGCGCTGGCCGCCTTCGCGCTCGCGCTCGAGCAGGTGGTAGGCCATGCGCTGCGCCGTCTTCTGGCCTACGCCAGGCAGCACCCGCAGTGCGTCGATCAATTGTTCAAGCAGGGGTGCGGACACGGCGGCGTGCTTTGATGGCGCCGAGCGAGCTCGACGGCTACAGATTCTGTGGCACCCGCTTGCACGGATGCCACGCTGGCAATCAGAACGGCAGCTTCATGCCCGGCGGCAGCTGCATGCCGGCGGTGGCCGAACCCATCTTCGACTTCGACTCGGCATCGATCTTGTTCGAGGCATCGTTGAAGGCGGCGGCGATCAGGTCTTCCAGCATCTCCGGGTCGCTGGTCAGCGACGGGTCGATGCGCACCTTGCGGCATTCCTTGGCGCCGGTCAGGGTCACGCTGACCATGCCGCCGCCGGCACTGCCGGTCACTTCGATCCTGGCGATTTCTTCCTGGGCCTTCTGCAGGTTTTCCTGCATCTTCTGGGCCTGCTGCATCAGTTGGGCGATATTGCCGCGCATAGTGTCTTACTCGTCAAAAGAACGGATGGAATCGGAAACAACCCGGGCACCGTGCTGTTGGATCAGCACCTGCACTTCCGGGTCGTCCATGAAAACGGCCTCTGCCACCTGCTGCCGCTCGCCACGCTGGCGGTCGGCACGCTGATGCAGGGTCTCGGCCGGAACGTGTTCGGTTTCCACGGTCTCGACCACGATCTTCGGCGCCTGGCCCAGGGCCTTTTCCAGCATCTCGCCCAGGGCGGCCAGCGCGCGCTCCGAGCGCAGGTATTCAAATCCGGGCGAAAGGCCCAGTTTCAAGGTCCCGTGCTGGCAGCTGATGAAGGCGGCATTGGCGGCCAGCTGGCGCGACGGGCCGCTGAGGCCGCTGTTGGCGACCAGATCCAGCCAGTCTTCGGCAGTGGCCAGCTCGCTGACACCTTCCTGCGGCGTGGCGGCATGCGCCGGGGCCGGTTCGGCCGGCGCAATGGCAATACCTTCGGCGCGGAACGAACGCTCCGGCGGCGCAGGCTCGACTGGATCCGCGGCGGGAGCCGGCGGTTCATGCCAGGGCGCGACCATGGCGGCATCCGGGCCGGCCATCTCGGCCGCCAGGGCCCCATCCCGCGCCTCGGCTTCGTCGGTGGCCCACGGCGGCAGCTCATCGCTTGCCTCTGCTGCGATGGCAAACGCCGGTGCCTCGGCCTTCACCGGCGGCGGTGACACGGGCTCTTCCACCGGAACCGGCTCGGGCTCAGGCGTCGGATCCGGCTCCGGTTGCGGTGCCGGCTCAGGTTCGGGTTCAGGTTCGCGCGGTGCAGCCGCCGGAGCGGCCACCTGCGCCGCCACGGCCGGGCTGGCCGAAGCGACGGCAGCAGCCGGCGTCGCTTCAGGGTTTCCGGCATGGGCGCCACCACCGGCAGCGTTGCCACCCGGCGTGCCACCCACAGCACCGTCGACGGCCTTCGGCACCGGCGGTACCGCTGCGGCCGGGCGGAACGCCAGCATGCGCAGCACGGCCATTTCAAAGCCGGCGCGCGGGCTCGGCGCCAACGGCAGGTCGCGTCGACCATTCAGGGCCATCTGGTACCAGAGCTGCACCACTTCCGGGCGCAGGCGCTCGGCGAATGATGCGACATCCAGGCCTTCCGCCACGGCGGCACCCGGCACCAGCTGCTGCACCTGGATGCGGTGCAGGCCTTCGGCGAGCGCTTCCAGCACGCCACTCCAGTCCGGCGAGAATTCGGCCAGCGCGGCCACCACCTGCAGCAGGCGCGGGCCATCACCCTCGGCCAGCGCATCCAGCATCGCTGCCACCTGGGTGCGGTCCACGGTACCCAGCATGGTGCGCACCACGTCCTCGCGCAGCGCGCCGCCGGCATAGGCGATCGCCTGGTCCAGCAGTGACAGGCCGTCACGCAGGCTGCCATCGGCGGCCTTGGCCAGCTGCACGATGGCGCTGCCGTCGGCCTCGATCTCTTCCGCCGCCAGGATGCGGGTCATCTGGCCCTGGATCTGGTCTTCGTCCAGGCGCTTGAGATTGAACTGCAGGCAGCGGCTGAGCACGGTGACCGGCAGCTTCTGCGGGTCGGTGGTGGCCAGCAGGAACTTCACGTGCTCCGGCGGCTCTTCCAGCGTCTTCAGCAGTGCGTTGAACGCCGCCTTGGACAGCATGTGCACTTCGTCGATCAGGTAGACCTTGTACTTGCCGCGCGAGGGCATGTACTGCGCGTTCTCGATCACCTCGCGCACGTCGTCCACACCGGTGTTGGACGCGGCGTCGATTTCCAGCAGGTCGATGTAGCGACCGGCGTCGATGTCCAGGCAGGCGGCACACTGGCCGCACGGGTCGGCGCTGGTGCCCTGCTCGCAGTTCAGCGACTTGGCGAAGATGCGCGCGATGGTGGTCTTGCCCACGCCACGGGTACCGGTGAACAGGAACGCGTGGTGGACCCGGCCGCTGTCCAGCGCATTGCTGAGCGCACGGACCACATGCTCCTGGCCCACCAGCTCGGCAAAACGCTTCGGACGCCACTTGCGGGCAAGGACGAGATAGGACATCAGGCCACCGTTTTCCATCGGATGTTCCATTGTGCCATGCCTGTCCAGCCCCCTCGCCAACAATGCCCCTGGATGCGCCTCTGATCAGAGGTGCTTGTGTCCGGCCGCGCCGCCCGCTAGAATCTGCGCCCCTGCTGAGGCGTTTGCCGATGGCAGGGATCCGGAGAGGTGTCCGAGTGGTTGAAGGAGCACGCCTGGAAAGTGTGTAAGCGTCTAAACCGCGCTTCGGGGGTTCGAATCCCCCTCTCTCCGCCAAGTTGCGAACTAAGCCCCTGATTTCAGGGGCTTTTTTCTTGGGTTCGTATGTGGCCCCATACCCCGACCCATACTTCGTCAATCCGTTGATTCCTGGCCTATCAGCAGCGCGCCCTGCGCGTTGGGACGGCAATCCAGATAGTCAGCAAGAGCGCTGCACTTGGAGAAGCGAGAGTGCACGCAAGCAGTTTCAGATGACCGACCTGCGTGCATCGCGAAGCACGCCGCTCCCTCGCCACCGCCTCTGACAGCCGTAACGAAATGAGGTGCCGCATGCGCAAGGTCCTGAGCGCGCGTAGCAGCATGAGCGCCCAGGCAAGCGACCAACACCAAGAGCTGCTGCGCGCTGCGCGTCAGCGGCCCGTAGAAGCGGTTGAGAGGCAGTTGAGCAGATGGGAGGGCGCAGGCGGTCAAGCGCGGTGCGTACGTGCGCACTCGTCTCCCCGCCACGCCTGCACACTTCATAGGGTGCCTTTCCTGCACCACCTGCACAAAGGCCAGGAGTAGGCCCAGCAAGGCTATGGATGACATTGAGGGGGCATCCAACTACCTGCGAAACCCCGCACCAAAGGGGTATCTGGCAGGGGCATCAGCCACCGACGGGAGCCAAATTCGCAGAACCAGGAAGAAGCGAAAACAAGGCGTCCAACAGTGTCCAAGAAGAAAACTTCTACTACTGACAGTGTTTCAGGAAGGCTATGAATTGAGGGTCTGAAACAGAAAACGTGTGGCGAGCATCGCACTGCCAGATTTGCCAACAGCTTCCTTGAAATGCCTTGTGCCACAGTGCCTTCCAGCCATCTCTGTCGTCAGACTGACACCCGCATTCCAGTAACAGTTTCCGACATTGATGTTTTTCGGTGTTACAAGTGTGGCCGGTGTTACACCAGTATAATATACAATTTAAATCAAACAGTTACGCCACCCTCGCCGATCCCGACCACGGTGTAACACAGGTGTTATCGGTGTTACAGCAAGCTCAAAGCCCCTCCCCATGGCGGCGGCGCAATGCCCCCGACCGAGCACCCGGTGCCGCGAGCCCCGCAACCGCAGTTGGCCGGCATTCTGACCAAATAGTGGCGGGCACTGATCTTTCGCTAGCCTGTTCGCCTGCCCACCTTCCTGCCAGCAGCGGGTGCTGACCACGCCTCGCGCAACCGCTGCTCATGCCGGACCACCCACGGCTTGGCGCTGACACAGCCCAGCTCGTCGCTGCCGCAGTGGCGATATGCTCCAGCGACCATCTCCACACGTAGGAACGACGCCGAATCAGCGGTACGGCACGACCGGATCGAGCCCGGTCAACCTACGTGACCCGCTTCACGGCAGCAGTTGATCACTGTTGCCTATACTCGGCCCTCAATCGAGTAGTCTCTTGCACTGAACGGAAGCCCCCTCCCCACGAAGGACCTGCCATGCGACACGCTTCTCCGCCTCCCGTACCGCAAAAACTTCGGGACATGCTCAAAGACTATCCGGAGCATATCGAGACGCTGCAAGCTGACTTGAATCGCGTCGTCCAAAATCCGTTCAAGGGCACGCCCATGTCTGAACAGGCTATTTGGGCATTAGAGGCTGCGCTCGATGCGTTCATCGACGAAGCCCGTAAAGAACTGCAGGCGGCCGAAGCCAGTGGCGATCCGGCGGCAATTGAACAGGCGAAGGCAAAAGAACTTCTTATGTTCCGAGCCCGCTCTGGCAATGGAGGAATGCGGCTCGGATTGATGAATGATCTTTGGGGCTACTTCGAATCGAACAAGGGCGTTTAAATGAACGCGCCAGCTGGTAGTCTTGACGCAGCAACACATTCCCATGTGTTCGAAGAGAAAGTCGTTCCTGGCAGCGGATTCGCTCAAGCTTCTTCACAATCCAAGCCCAAGGCAATCATCCTCGCGGGACAACCCGGAGCAGGTAAAGGTAGTTTGGCGGGAAGGGCCGAGACTGAGCTTCAGTACGATGTCATCAAGATCGACCCTGATGAACTGCGCGGATACCATCCCGATATTGAGAAATTCCGGGAAAACCATCCCTACACGTGGTCCTCGTACACCCACTCTGATGCCAGCGCATGGGCTGACAAGCTGTTGGATGCCACCGTTGCGGGCAAGAAGAACCTGATCTTCGACACCACGTTGAGCAACGGCGAGTGGTCGTCTGAACTGATCAAGGACCTGCAATCGAAGGGCTACGCGGTGGAGGTGCGCGCCGTTGCTTCTGCGAAGCTTGAGAGCGAGCTCGGGGTTGAGCAGCGCTTTGCAGGCGGTCTAGACGGCAATGGCTACGGCCGCTACGTTCCCGTCGGTGCTCGCGATGCGATCTACGAGAAGTTGCCCAATAGCCTGGACCTGGTGCACGAACGCACCGATGTGCAAATTCGCATCTTCAATCGTGAAGGCAAGGAGTTCTACGACAGCCACACCAGCCCGAAGTTGCCTGGGGCTGCGTTGCAAGAGGCGCGCGAAGCCCGACTGAAAGATCCCGCCCTGACGCGCCAGCTGCGCGATGGCTGGCAGGAGCAACAGGCCTGGCACCGTGATTTGCCACAGACACTGCCCCACAACGACAAAGTTTCTCCTCCCACACGAGAGAACCTGCTAACAGAGCGAAGCGAAGCCCAAGTGGTCGAGGGGCTTGACCGGCAGGCGCGGGAAATGGTCGATATCGATCACACGGTTCGCGTTCGCCCCACCCGTATACGCGCAGGCAGCGCGCTGGGCATCGCAGCTCTAGCATTGGATGCCTATGACGCCGGTGAGGCTTTGCGCAACAGTAGCCGTCTGCGCGGTGAAGGCAATGACACTGCCGCAGAATCCGGGCTCATCCACTTCGGTGCACGTAGCGTTGGTGGCTTTGCCGGTGCTGGCCTGGGCATGACGGTCGGAGCGGTCGCTGGCGTCGAGTCAGGCCCGGGTTTGCTGGTCACAGGGGCCGTCGGTGGCATAGCGGGCGCGTTCGCGGGCGACAAGATCGCCGAGTGGACGGACAACCGCCGAATCTACAACCAGGCCGACAGCCTGGGGAACACTTGGACCTACAATCCTGACCATCCCGATCAGGGCTGGCAGCGATCCGCGCCTGTGGATAGCACCAACGACGGCGTAAACAACCCAGCCAGTGGCGTGCTGCGCGCGCCACCGGCCCTTGCCAACCAGCTGAACTACCAGGCAACCAGCGAGTCAGTGAAATTGGTATTGGGCAGCCCGCCCAGTCAGCGCGACCCGTTCACACAGCCCGCCAATATCAGTGACCCACAAAGCTGGTATCCGGCACAGTGGACACGGACAGCCGATGGTCTGCAGTGGCAGCGCGAGGTGACCACTGCCGTGTATGAACTTGGCCAGCGTGAGACCCGAATTGACGTGGCCAGTCCAGAACGAGCGGCCGAGCTCGATCAGGCCGCCGCCCAGGTCGTGCTGCACAATGCTGCCAACAGCCGACCGGCAATTGCGGCGCGCTACGAAGCAGCGTATGCCCAGAATGGCTGGGCATCCTATGGCTCGATACCCGAAGCTGTGCAGCAGGCGCGCACCGATCTGGATGCGGTGACCGCCTCCGACGATAACCGCTATCAGCGTCAGGCGGACGGCCGTTGGGTCAGCGAAGGAGTGATCTACGATTCCACTGCCACCGGCAATCTGCGCGCCGAATTGGATGCCACCCGCGACGTAGTGGCCGCCACGCTACCTCCACCTCAAGCGACACAGAGCCCGTCGCCGATGACGGCCGATGAGCGCATGCGCGACACGCTGCAGGGCGCCTACGCTAACGCCGGGGTTGCCCTGGGTTCAGAACAACTGGCAGCGAGCGCGGCAGCAGTCCAGGCCACACAGGCCGCTCAAGGTCTGGACCCCGACACCACTGCCCTGCAGGTGCAGCGAAACGCCGATGGCGGTTGCAACATGGCCAGCCCTATTGCCAATCTGCGTCTGGCGTCCGATGGCAAGACCTACACCATTGCGGCCGTGACCACGACTGAGGACATCCGCCGAGCCCAGGAACGGGACTCTCCTATCAGCAACGATAGCCCGCAACAGACCGTGCGGTCCTCGCTCGACCAACCAGTAGGCCCGCCCGATGCAGAGAGTGCGACGCCTTCCCTACAGTCGGCAATGCCATCAACTGCAATGGCTGCAATGCAGGCCGACCCACTGTATCGGCAGATCCGCGACGGCGTTGCAGAGTTGGACACACAGCATGGACGTGAATTCGATGCGACCAGCGAGCGCATGACGGCAAGCCTGCTCGTATTGGCAAAGAACAGTGGACTGACACGAGTGGATCATGTGGTGTTGAGCAATGCCACCTCAGTACATCCGGCCGCGCACAACGTGTTCGTGGTCCAGGGAAAGCTGGACGATCCTGCCCATCTGCGTGCGGTCATGCCCACCGAGCAGGCAGTGAAAGCCCCGATTGAGGAATCGATGCAGAAATACGAAGTGGCTAGCCGCCAGGTGGAACAGCAATCGCAGGTCACTCAACTGCAGGAACAGCATCAGCAGGATACTCAGGCCAGAGCCGCCAGCATGGGGCGATAGTCGTGGCTGATTGGCATCGAGGAATATGAGGGGGCAGTGCATTGTTCCAAACTGCATCCTGTATAGCCCGCAGGCATTTCCCCATATAACATCCTCGCCGGAATGGACACCGCCGCCAATCAATCACGTCAGCGGCGGTTGGCCATCCCTCTTTCAATGCCAAGGGGGTTCGTTATGCCCCTGTCGCCCCGTCAACTGTATCGCTTGCAGAAGGTTGCGGCCCCCACTGCCACCTTTGAGCGATTTGCAGTGCATGCAAACGAGAGAGCATGTCAGCGAAGAATACGCTCAGGCTGATTGAAGCGTAGGGATCCATTACGCCGTGTGCTCTGCATTGAGCGCTACCCGCCGCCTGATACGTGCGGCAACACTGCCCGCCAGCTGCATATCTACCTCACTCATATCCATCGGCGGCAATGCCAAGCGCTCCGCAACCTGCTCGGTCACTGTGGCATCGTCCATGCGCGAGCGCACCGCATTGCCGAGGCGGACAAAGAACCGGCTGGCCAATTCTTCGGCACTCGCCGACTGCCGATTGTCCACGCCCGCATTCTCCGCCAGAGAGAACAAGGCAAAGGCTACTGCCAGGCTATCAACCACTTGCTCCAGCAACTGCCCATAGGCCTGGCTGGCAGCTTCACTTGCAATGGCGTTCTTCGCACTCAGGCAGTCTTTCGCAACCTCGGCCAGTTCCAGCTCCAGGCGAGGCAGTTCAGCCGCAATCTCACCCTCCATTGCCTCATATTCCTCAGCCAGCGAGAGCGCCGACCGCTCGTTGGCGCGCAGCTTCTGAATGTCGCGGGTCAGCGTGCCATCGCTATCTTGATTGGATCGAAAAATTGGCCCCTCTCTCCGCCAGATAAATGAAGAAGCCGCCCAGTGGGCGGCTTTTTTGTTTGGCTGGCGGGAATCGTCGCAGGTACTACCGGACTGAACAGGGCCTGCCGTCGTGGCCGGTCCAACGGCCCGCCCGCCGACGGCGCGCGATCCGCCGCAGGTCATCTGCGCCGGAGCAGTCCCCGCACGCAGGCGCCGACGAACGCCAGCCCCAGCAGCACCCACACGACCGTCATTCCCCACAGCGCACCGAACGTGTCCAGGACCGGATCCAGCCGCGGTTGCGCCGGGTCGTACAACACGCGTACCGGCTGCCCAGGCTCATAGCCGAAGATCATGCCGCCCTGCGGGTACGAGACGCGTTGGCCGGTCGCGGTGGTGAACGCGACCTGCGGATGCGATCCGCCGGCGTTCAGGCGCTCGACCTGGCCATCAACGGCCTGCGCGACCTCCAGGAACTCAAGACGATGTGTCACCTCGAAGGTGGCCACAGCAAGGATCAACAGACCCACCACGCCAAACAGCAGACCGCGCATGAGCTGGGCAGTCCGGAAAAAAGAAGGGTCGGGCATCGCTGGGCAGCTCCGTTGCAGGCGGGAAGACGAATGGGGCCGGCGGATCCTGCCGCGCGGTCAGTCCCACGTGTGGAAAGCATAGCCCAGAAGCCACTGCGCCCCACTGCACGCCATCGCCACCGGATGCGCCTCGCCATTGCCCGCCACCGACGCACCCGCCTGGTACAGGCGCCTGCATTCCGCACGCTCATTCGAGTGGGGAGACGTCACCTGTAAAGGGATTGGCGTCGCTCCATGTACCCTTGAACGTTTCGCCCCCTCCCAACGTCTGGACGGTTGAAATGCAACCGGGCAACTCCATGGCATTTCCCATGAATCTCCGCCTCTACCGCCCCGCCGATGCCAGCGCCTGCCTGTCGATTTTCGACAGCAACGTACCCACCTACTTCGCGCCCGAAGAGCGCAGCGACTTTGAATGCTTCCTGCGCGAACAGGCCACGGACTGTGCATTCCAGGTGATCGAGCGCGATGGAAACGTCGTCGCCTGTGGTGGCCTCTCGCGCCGTAGCGACGGCAGCGCCGGCTTCTGCTGGGGCATGGTGCAGCGCGCGCTGCACCGCCAGGGACTGGGCCGCGAACTGGCACTCGCGCGCCTGCACCAGGCTGAAAGCGATCCGTCGATCGACCGCATCGCGCTCAGCACCAGCCAGCACACCCAGGGCTTCTATGCCGGCCTGGGTTTCCAGGTGACGCGCATCGTGCCCGATGGGCATGGCGCCGGGATCGACGCCGTTGAAATGGAGCGGGAGCTCTAGCGCTCCCGCCCCGGTGCCATCCACGAAGGGCGTGGATCTACCGCAGGCATCCCCTGCTCAGAACCCGACGCGCAGGTTGATCTGCCCACCCACATCGCGGCGGCCATCGCCATGCTGGCCCTGTACGAACATCGACAGCTGGCTGTTGCGGCCGAGGCCGACCGCCACGCCCACCTGGCTGACCAGGGCATTGCGTGCCATCACCGCGCTGTAGACATCGAAGGCATCACCACCGACCGCAAAGCGGTTGCGGCTGGCCACATCGGTATCCCCCGACGCATGCTGCCAACCCAGGCCGACCGTCAGCTGCGCCGGGAAGCGCTCGCCGCTGCCCACGTCCCAGCGCCCACGCACGCCCACGGTGCTGACATTGAGCGTGTCCTTGCCGCCTTCCAGCACCAGTGCCGCGCTGCCGCCCTGCTCCACCGCACGATCGCTGTCGACCCAGTGCTTGGTGAACTGCACATAGGGCTGCAGCTGGGTCCTGCCATGGGTCCATGTCCAGCTGCCTTCCACCTGGGCGATGGTCACATCGGAATCCTGGCGGCTGTACAGGGTCTGGCCCAACAACGGCACTTCACGCGTAGTGCGCGTCCGGTAGTCACCGCGCGACACGCTGCCACCCACCGCAAAGCCGTTGTTCCACTGTCCCTGTGCATACAGGCCGAACGTGTGGCCACGCAGGCGGGCCCGCGAGCTGCGATCATACAGCCGCGTATCCAGCCGCTCGTTGCCGGCCGCTGCACCCAGCACCACATGCTCGCCCAGCTGCCAGTCGACACCGGCCATCAGCGCATTGCGATTGGCGCGGATCTCATCGCCATTGCCGTCGCCATCCTGCCTGAACACCTTGCCACTGCCGGCCAGCCAGGCCGAAGCGCGCTCGCCACGCACGTTCGGCAACTCGCTGCCGAGTCGCTGGCGGATGCCTTCTTCCAGGTAGTTGTCATACAGCAGCACCGCGCGGCTGGCCGCGTGCACTTCACCGGAGAGCTGTTCGAATGCGCTGCGCGCAGTGCCGGCGTCATACATCAGCACCGTGTTGTACAGGCCCAGGGCCGCGCCACTCTGCGGCAGGCTGTCCAGCGCCGCGGCGGTGTTGTACTGGTTGCGCGTGTTGGCCACGGTGGTGAACGCTGCGGTCTGTGCCACGTCGATCTGCAGGTTGGCCGTGTTGGCGGTGTAGACCGGGGTGATGGTCAGGAAGGCCGACGGCGAGGTTGCCGAGGCGAACTGCCCACTCACGCCACCGCCCGCATTGACCACCGTGTACTGCTGGCCCTGCTGGTAGCTGGTGCTCGGCGAAATGGTATTCACCCGCACGGTGCTGCCGCCCACATTCGCGCTGCCGCCCACCTGCACCGTGTCGCTGCCGGTGGCGCCCAGGTCGATGCCCAGCGTGCTGCCCGGTGACAGGTTCAGATTGCCGCCCACCGTGATCGTGCCGGTGCCATTGCCTGCACCACTGCCATTGCCCGCGCCATTGCCCGGCGACAGCACGCCGCCGCTGGACACCGTCACGCCACCGCCGGTACCCCCGATGGTGCCGGTGCCGGACAGGGTCGTACCACTGCCGATGGTCCACTGGCCGCCGATCGTGCCGGTGACATTCAAACCGCCGCCGGTGACCTGGCCGGTGCCGCTGAAGCCACCACTGTTGCCGCCCAGATTCAGCGTGCCCGGGCCGGCCTGCACGATGCTGCCGCCGCCGGTGATGCTGCCGCCAAGCGTGGTGGTGCCACCGGTGTTGATGACCAGGCCGCCGTTGTTGGTGATGTTGCCGGTGATCGAGCCACTGGCCCCACCATTGCCGACCTGCACGGTGCCGCCGGCATTGATGGTGGTGCCGCCGGTATAGGTGTTGTTGCCGGTCAGGGTCACGGTGCCGGCACCGGCCTGGGTCAGGCCGCCACTGCCGCTGATGGTACCGCCCACCGTGGTGTTGCCGCCGACGTTGAACACCAGGCTGCCGTTGTTGCTGACATTACCGGTGATCGCACCGCTGGCGCCGCCATTGCCGACCTGCAGTGTGCCGCCGGTGTTGATGGTGGTGCCGCCGGTATAGGTGTTGTTGCCGGCAAGGATCACGGTACCGGTGCCCGCCTGGGTCAGACCACCGCTACCACTGATGGCACCGCCGACGGTGGTGGTGCCGCCTACGTTGAACACCAGGCTGCCGTTGTTGGTGACGCTGCCGCCGATGGCACCGGTCGCACCGCCATTGCCTACCTGCAGCGTGCCACCCGCGTTGATCGTGGTCGGGCCGGTATAGGTGTTGTTGCCGGTCAAGGTCAGCGTACCGCTGCCGGCCTGGGTGAGGCCGCCACTGCCGCTGATGGTGCCGCCCAGCGTGGTATTGCCCGCCACGCTGGACACCAGCGTGCCGTTGTTGGTGACATCACCGACGATTGAGCCCGTTGCCCCGCCATTGCCCAGCTGCAGCGTACTGCCGGCGTTGATGGTCGTGCCGCCGGTATAGGTGTTGGTCCCGGTCAGCAGCAGCGTACCGCTGCCGGCCTGGATCAGGCCGCCGCTGCCACTGAGGGTGCCGCCCAGCGCGGTGTTGCCGGCCACGTTGGAAATCAACGCGCCATTGTTGGTGATGTCGCCGGCGATGGCGCCGGTCGCGCCGCCGTTGCCCACCTGCAGCGTGCCGCCGGTATTGATGGTGGTCCCGCCGGTGTAGGTGTTGTTGCCCACCAGGGTCAGCACACCACTGCCCGCCTGGGTCAGGCCACCACTGCCGCTGATCGCACCGCCGACCGTGGTGTTGCCCGCAACGTCGAACACCAGGCTGCCGTTGTTGGCAACGTTGCCGGTGATCGCGCCGGTCGCACCGCCATTGCCCACCTGCAGCGTGCCACCGGCATTGATGGTGGTGCCGCCGGTATAGGTGTTGTTGCCGGTCAGGGTCAGCGTGCCGCTGCCGGCCTGGGTCAGGCCGCCACTGCCGCTGATGGTGCCACCGAGCGTGGTGTTGCCGGCC
Organism: Stenotrophomonas sp. YJH_SMC_53; assembly: GCF_059369995.1. Classification (NCBI taxonomy): domain Bacteria; kingdom Pseudomonadati; phylum Pseudomonadota; class Gammaproteobacteria; order Lysobacterales; family Lysobacteraceae; genus Stenotrophomonas; species Stenotrophomonas sp. YJH_SMC_53. The sequence continues at coordinate 305,481 of NZ_JCAFTF010000004.1, forward strand.
ACGTTGGATACCAGCGCACCGTTGTTGGTGATGTCGCCGACGATCGCGCCGGTCGCACCGCCGTTGCCGATCTGCAATGTGCCACCGGCATTGATCGTGGTTCCACCGGTGTAGCTGTTGTTGCCGGTCAGCACCAGCGTGCCACTGCCGGCCTGGGTCAAGCCGCCGCTGCCGCTGACCACCGCGCCGACGGTGGCCATCGTACCCAGGTTGTAGACCAGGCTGCCGTTGTTGGTGATGTCGCCCAGCACCGAACCGGTGCTGCCGCCGCTGCCGATCTGCAGCGTACTGCCACCGTTGATGGTGGTGCCTCCGGTATAGGTGTTGTCGCCACTCAGGGTCAGCGTGCCGGTACCGCTCTGCACCAGGCCGCCGGTACCACTGAGCACGCCGGCGAAGGTCGTGCTGCCGTTGTTGCCGCCGGTGGTCAGGGTTGCACCGCCCAGCACCACGCTGGAACCGGTCACGCCAGCGAGGCCTCCGATGCTCTGGCTGCCACCGGCGCTGATATCCAGCGTACCGGCACCGGCCAGGTTGACCGTGCTGGCACCGGACAGGCTGCCACCGGCCGCCACCGCCAGCGTGCCACTGTTGATGGTGGTGGCACCGGTATAGGTACTCGCACCGTCGAGGGTGACCGTCGCCGCGCCATCCTTCAGCAGGCCGCCAGCGCCGCTGATCGGGCCGTTCAAGGTCAGTGCGTTGCTGCCGCCCAGAGTCAGCGTGCCGCTGGCCAGCTGCACGGTGTTGGCCAGCGTCAGCACGCTGGTGCCATCCAGGCTGGCGTTGCCGCCTACGGTCAGCGCACCGGTTCCCAGCGAACCGTCGTTGCCCAGTAGCAGGCCACCGGCATTGAGGGTCACACCGCCCGTGAAGACGTTGACGCCAGTCAAGCCCTGGATGCCTGCGCCGTTCTTTACCAGCCCCCCCGCCCCTCCGATGGTGCCGGCGAACGTGGTGTTGCCCACGCCATTGAGGGTCAGCGTGCTGCCACCCAACGCCACTGAAGAGCCTGCCACGCCTGCCAGCGAACCGATCGCCTGCGCGCCCCCCGCACTGATGTCGAAGGTGGTACCGGCGTTGGCCAGGTTCACCGCACCCGTCGCAGCGAGGCTGCCACCGGCGCCGATCGCCAGCGTGCCGGCATTGATGGTGGTGCCACCGGTGAAGGTGTTGGTGCCGGTCAACGTCTGGGTACCGGAGCCTTCCTTGATCAGCCCACCGGAGCCGGCCACCGAGCCACTGAACGTGCCATTGGTGGCGTCTCCGATCGTCAGCGTGTTGGCGCCCAGATTCACCGTGCCGTTGCCGATCAGGGTACCGAACTGCTGCGTGCCGCTTCCTGCCGACAGATCGAAGGTCGCCCCCGAGGCCAGGTTGACGATGCCACTGGCGTGCAGGCTCGCGCCCGCACCCAGTGCCAGCGTACCAGCGTTGATGTTGGTGCCGCCGGTGTAGGTGTTGGTGCCGTTCAAGGTCAGCGTCGCGGCACCCTCCTTGGTCAGGCTGCCGGTACCACTCAGGTTGCCGTTGAGGGTGAGGTTGTTGCTGCCCAGGACGGTCAACGCGTTGTTGAGGATGAAGTTGTTGCCGAGGATGACCGCAGTGTTCGAATCGAGCGTAGCAGCGCCTCCGACCGTCACCGTACCGGTGCCCAGCGCAGCATTGTTGCCGACCACCAGGCCACCGGCGTTGAGCGCCACGCCACCGCTGAAGGTGTTGGCGCCATTGAGCGTCTGCACGCCCCCACCGTTCTTGATCAGGCCGCCACTGCCGCCGATCACACCGCTGAAGGTGCTGTCCACGGTGCCGCCCAGAGTCAGCGTGCTGCCACCCAGCGCCACCGTGCTGCCCGCCACGCCGGCCAGCGAACCGATGGCCTGGTTACCCGCGGAGATGTCGAGCGTGCCCGCACCGGCCAGGTTCACCGCGCCGGTTGCGGCGAGGCTGCCACCGGCACCGATTGCCAGTGTGCCGCTGTTGATGGTGGTCCCCCCGGTGTAGGTGTTGGCACCGCTCAGGGTTACGGTGGCCGCACCGTCCTTGATCAGCCCGCCCGTGCCGGAAATCACGCCCCCCAGTGTCAGCGCCTGGCTGCCGAGCAGATCGAGGCTGGCACCCGCTGCCAGCCCGATGTTGTTGGCAAGGCTGACGCCGGTCGTTGCATCCAGCGTCGCGTTGCTTCCGACCGTCAACGCACCGCTGCCGAGCGCAGCGTTGTTGCCGACCACCAGGCCACCGCCGTTCAGTGCAACGCCACCACTGAACAGGTTGGCGCCACCCAGCGTGAGGATGCCGGCGCCATTCTTGACCAGGCCACCGGTGCCGGAAATCGCGCCATCGAAGAGGCTGTTGCCGACACCACCAAGTGTCAGCGTCTGTGCGCCCAGGCTCACCGTCGAGCCGGCCACGCCGTTCAACGATCCGATGGTCTGGTTGGCCCCTGCGGTGGAGATGTCAAAGCCGGTGCCCGCAGCGCTCAGCGTCACCGCGCCGGTCGCGGCCAGGCTGCCGCCCGGACCAATCGCCAGCGTGCCAGCGTTGATGAAGGTGCCGCCGGTGTAGGTATTGGCACCGGTCAGCGTTTCGATGCCCGCGCCCACCTTGGTCAGGCCACCGGTGCCTGCGATCGAGCCACTGAAGGTGCCATCGGTGGCGCCGCCCACTTCGATCGAGTTGGCGCCGAGGTTCACCGTACCATTGCCGACCAGGGTGCCGAACTGCTGCGTGCCGCTGCCGGCAGACAGGTCCAGCGTGGCACCGGTGGCGAGGTTCACGGTACCGCTCGCCGCCAGGCTGGCACCGGCGCCCAGCGCCAGCGTGCCGGCGTTGATGTTGGTGCCACCGGTATAGGTGTTGGCGCCGTTCAAGGTCAGCGTCGCGCTGCCATTCTTGGTGAGGCTGCCGGCCCCGGACAGGACGCCGTTGAGCGTCAGTGCATTGGTCCCGAGCACGGTCAGCCCGGCGTTGAGCGCGATGTTGTTGACCAACGTTGCCAGGCCGGTGGTATCCAGCGTGGCGGCACCACCTACAGTCAATGCGCCGGTGCCCAACGCCGCATCATTGCCAAGCACCAGTCCGCCCGCGTTGAGCGTTACGCCGCCGCCAAACGTGTTGGCTCCGGACAGCATCTGTACGCCCGCGCCTGCCTTGATCAGACCGCCGCCGCCACTGATCACGCCATCGAACGCGGCGTTGCCGGCCGTACCGAAGGTGAGCGAATTGCCGCCCAGCGCCAAGGTGCTGCCACCCGCACCGTCGAGCGCGCCGATGGTCTGGCTGCTGCCGGCGCCGGAAATATCAAAGCCAGCGCCTGCACCCAACGTGACATCACCGGCTGCAGCAAGGCTGCCGCCCGTGCCCAGCGCCAGCGTGCCGGCATTGATGGTGGTACCGCCGGTGTAGGTGTTGGCACCGGACAGCGTCAGCGTGGTGGCACCATTCTTGACCAGGCTGCCATTGCCGCCGACCACGCCCGACAGCGTCAGCGCATTGCTGCCCGGCAACGTCAGTACGACGCCCGAGCCCAGCGTGACCGCATTGCCGAGTGTCACTGCCGCGCCCGCGTCCAGCGTGGTACTGGCATTCACCGCCAGCGCGCCGGTACCGAGCGCACCATTCGCACCGACCACCAGGCCACCGCCGTTCAAGGTCAGGCCGCCACCGAAGGTATTGGTGTTGTTGAGGGTCAGCAGGCCCGCACCGTTCTTGATCAGGCTGCCATTGCCGGCCACCACGCCACCGAGGGTGAGATCGTTGCTGCCACCCAGGGTCAGCTGCGTACCGGCACCGAAGTTCACTGCGTTGGCCAGGTTCAGCGCCACGGTGCTGTCCAGCGTGGTCGTGCCACCAATGCCCAGTGCACCGGTACCGAGTGCGCTGGCGTTGCCGAGAACCAGGCCACCGTCGTTGAGTGCAAGGCCACCACTGAAAGTATTGGCACCGGACAGCGTCTGCACGCCGGCACCGGTCTTGATCAGGCCGCCGGCACCATCGATCACGCCGGCAAAGCTGCCATTGCTGGCGCCGCCAAAGGTCAGCGACTGCGCGCCCAGCACCATATGGCTGCCTGCCACGCCATTCAGCGCGCCGATGGTCTGCGCCGCACCGGCTGCGGAGATGTCCAGCGTTGCACCGGCACCGGCAAGATCCACCGCTCCGGCCGCGGCAAGACTGCCGCCCGCCCCCAGCGCCAGCGTGCCGGCATTGATGGTGGTGCCACCGGTATAGACGTTGGCGCCGGACAGGGTGAGGCGGGCCGTGCCGTCCTTGATCAGCCCACCGGCCCCGAATACCGGACCGGAGAGCGTCAGGTCATTGCCGCCCAGCACGGAGAGATTCGCACCGGCGGCCAGGCCGATGAGGTTGCCTACGGTGAGTGCAGACGTTGCATCCAGCGAAGCGTTGCCGCCCACGTCCAGCTGGCCGGTACCCAGTGCCTGCGCATTGCCCAGCTGCAGCAGGCCCGCGTTGAGGCCGACACCGCCGCTGAAGGTGTTGGGTCCATTCAACGCCAGCGTCGCCGTACCATTCTTGACCAGGCTGCCAGTGCCACTGATGAGACCGCCCAGTGACACGTCCTGGCTGCCCAGCAGATCCAGCGCCGCGCCTGCCCCGAGGTTGACGTTGTTGGCGAGGTTCAGCGCTGCCGAACTGTCCAGCGTGGCAGTGGCGCCCACCGACAGTGCACCGGTGCCCAGTGCGCCGGCGTTCCCCAGGAACACGCTGCCGCCGTTGACGGTGAGCCCACCACCGAAGCTGTTGGCGCCGTTGAGGGTCAACGTGCTGGCACCGTTCTTCACCAGCCTGCCGGTACCGGACACCACGCCACCCAGCGTGACCGCCTGCGAGCCCGGCAACGACAGTGCCGCACCGGCGCCCAGATCAACGTTGTTGGTCAGGCTCAACGGGGCGCTGCCATCGAGCGTGACGTTGCCGCCGATGCCCAGTACTCCGGTACCAAGCGCGCCGCTGTTACCCAGCAGCAGGCTGCCGGCGTTTGCATTCAGTCCACCGCTGAAGGTGTTGGTGCCGTTCAAGGTCAGTGTCGACGCGCCATTCTTGACCAGGCTGCCGGTGCCGGTGATGTTGCCGCCCAGGGTCAGGTTCTGGCTGCCCGGCAGGGTCAGGGCCGCGCCGAGGTTGATCGCATTGCCCAGGGTGAGCGCTGCAGTGGTGTCCAGCGAACCGTTGCCACTGACGGTCATCGCACCGCTTCCCAGCGCACCGGCATTGCCCAGCACCAGGCCACCGGCCGCAAGATTCACCCCACCGCTGAAGGTATTGGCGCCGGTCAGCGTCTGCACGCCACTGCCCTGCTTGACCAGGCCACCGGTGCCGCCGATCACGCCAGCGAAGGTCTGGTTGGTGGCATCACCGAAGGTGAGCGTACTGCTGCCCAGTGCCAGGGTGCTGCCCGCCACACCGGACAATGCACCGATGGTCTGGTTGCCACCCAGCGCGATATCCAGTGCGCTGCCAGCGCCGGCCAGGCTGACCGCGCCGGTCGCCGCCAGGCGCCCACCACTGCCCAATGCCACCGTTCCGGCATTCACCGCCAGCCCACCGGTGAACGTGTTCGCGCCGCCCAACGTCAGCGTGGCAGCGCCGTTCTTGACCAGGCTGCCGCTGCCGCCAATGACACCCCCCAGCGTCAACGCGTTCGAGCCCAGCACATTGAGCGAACCACCGGCGCCCAGTGTGATGCCATTGCCCACGGTGAGCCCGGTGCTGGCGTCGAGCGATACCGCGCCGCCGACGTTCAGTGCGCCGGTTCCCAGTGCACCGCCGTTGCCCAGCACCAGGCTGCCGGCGTTGAGCGCCAGACCGCCGCCGAATGTATTGGCGCCGTTGAGGGTCAGTGACGATGCACCATCCTTGATCAGGCCACCCGCGCCGCTGATCACCCCGTTGAACGTCAGCGCCTGCCCGCCAAGCAGATTCAGGCTGGCACCCGATGCGAGGCTGACAGCATTGGTCAGCGCCAGCGCCGTGGTGCCGTCGAAGGTGGTGTTGCCGCCGACAGAGAGTGTACCGCTGCCCAGCGCGGCGGCATTGCCCAGCAACAAGCCACCGGCGTTGAGCGCAACACCGCCCGTGAGGCTGTTGACGCCCGACAGGGTCTGCACACCGGTGCCGACCTTGATCAGGCCGCCGGTGCCTGCGGCGAACGCGCCGCTGTAGCTGGTATTGCCCAGCCCGCCCAGGGTCAGGGTGTGGCTGCCGAGGTTGACCGAACCGCCGAGGCCGGCCAGCGAGCCGATGGTCTGGTTGGCCGCCGCCGAAAGATCCAGGCTGGTGCCAATGTCCAGCGAGATCGCACCGGTGGGCGACAGGCTGCCGCCCGCGCCCAGCGCCAACGCGCCCCCGGCCAGGTTGAAGCTGCCGCTCAGCGAATTGGCACCGTTCAAGGTCAGCGTGCCGGCACCGTTCTTGGTCACGTTGCCGGCACCGGATATCGAGCCACTCAATGTCAGCGCATTGCTGCCCAGCAGGTTCAGCGAGCCCCCGCCATTGATCACCAGGTTGTTGCCCAGGTTGAAGCCCGCCGTCGTATCCAGCGAGGCGCTGCCACCGACGGTCAGGTTGCCGCTGCCGAGTGCACCGGCATTGCCCAGCAGCAGGCCGCCGGCATCGAGGTTGACGCCACCGGAGAACAGGTTTGCGCCGCCGAGAGTAACAATGCCGGTGTTGTTGACCGTCAGCCCACCAGCGCCAGAAAGCACGCCATTCAAGCCGAACGCATTGGTCCCTGCCAGGGACAGATTGCCACCAAGGCTGAACGCATTGGCCAGGTTCAGACCGGCCGTGGAGGAGGCGATGGCACCGCCGTTGGCGGTGAACAGCCCGGTGCCGAAGGAACCGGCATTGTTGAAATTGACCAGGCCATCATTGAGCGTGGTCGTACCCGCACCCGCCCACGCACCCTGCAGGTTCCAGGTACCGCTGTTGACGGTGAGCTTCTGGAAGTTGAGGTACTGATTCCAGCCCAGTGTGGTCACCGCTCCGCCGGTGCCGGACCCCGGACCGCTGACGACGTTCTGCAACACCAGCGTGTTGTTGGCCGCACCACTGCCGGTACCGGCGTCGACCGATCCCGCAGCCGCAACCCTCACCCCGGTAACACCGGTAATCACGCCGGCAACAGCGCTGCCGCCACCGGTCACAACGCTGGAACCCGACACTGCGGTGAAGGTATTGCCGCCGGTCGAATCACCCAGGTGAACGCTGCCACTGACCGCCCCCGCATTGAGGAACGTATTACCGCCAGAAGCGCCCAGGCCGACACGCCCTTCGATGGTGCCGGTGTTGGTCACATTGGCTGCCGCACCACCGTAGGCCACCACCGTGGTCGCGTCGGAAACGCTGCCTGTGCCGATCAACGACGTGCTGATCAGGCCGGCGTTGTTGATGGTGGTGGTGCCGTTGACATTCTGCGCCACCAGCGCCTGCCCACCGAAGCCCAGCAGCGTTGCGATGTTGACGACACCCTTGATCTGTCCGCTGGCGTTGTTGTTGACGACGATCGCGCTGTTGTTGGCAGAACCATTGCCGATGACCAGGCCGGGCGAGGCAAGGACGATCGAGCTCGGATCGATCGTGCCATCGTTGTTGACCGTCACGTTGTCGCCGGTCAGCGTTGCTGCGTTGCCTCCACCTACGAACGGCGGCGTACGCAGCAACGCACCTGCGGCAATGTTCAGCGTGAGGCCGCTGGTCGCGTTGGAGTAGTTGTTGATGTTGGTGGTGCTGTCGCAGTTTACGGTCGTGGTGCCCGTACACGCCGCGAATGCCGATCCGCTGGCCAGTGTGGCGGCCAGTGCCGCCGCCAGCTGGTGCGCCCGCAATCGCGGCACCCGCCCTGCGCCGACCGCGCTTCCGCCGGGATTCCGGGTGACCTCCGAAGCAACCTGCATTACCCCAAGGGCGCGATTGAAAACCAGACGGTAAATGCGGTTCATCGGCAAATCTCCATGAAAAGACCGGATGGCACAGCTGGCAGGTTTTTCGAAACAATGCGGTCCACCCCTGCTCCCGATACGGGAACAAGGCCTGAAGGCATTAACTCCTGAAAATCTTCACATCTTCACGTGATCGCACCCCGGGACAGGTACGTCAGCGTGTCCACCAGGACGAAAACTCCCCGATTTCGCCCGACGAATGGCGGCACTGTGCGACCGGCCGTGCCAGCGGCATGTGAATCGCGCGCGTTATTTTCATGACGCACGTCAAATAAAATAGGCAGACAGAATGGTTTTGCCGAAAATGCATATCGCTGCATGTGGCGGAGAATCCATTCCCCGCCATGAGTAAATAAATTCAGCTGCTGGAGAGTTTCATCAGCACCAGGCCGGAAACAATCAGCACCGCTGCACCGATCCGCATCGGGCTGACCTGCTCCCCCAGGAACACGATGCCGACCACGAACGCGCCGACCGCGCCGATGCCGGTCCAGATCGTATAGGCGGTGCCCAGCGGCAGGCTGCGCATGGCCACCGCCAACAGCCAGAAGCTGGCGATCATGCCGATGATGGTGACCACGGTGGGGGTGAGACGGGTGAAGCCTTCGGACTGCTTCATGGACACGGCCCAGACGATTTCCAGCAGGCCGGCAAACAATAGATAGATCCAGGCCATGACGGCCCTCCTCTTGGTAGGGCCAGGCCGTCCTGGTCTTTGATTCCCGATATGGGGGAGGTCGTTCCTCCTGGCCGGCATTCTAGCAACGGGAGCCACGCCCGGCCGCCGTGGCCGGGAACGGGTTACAGCCGATTCAGTGCGTGAAGCTGGCATCGACGCACCCGCCTGCGCTAGAATGAGCGCCTGCCATCGGCTAGCCGATGTGCAGTCCGGCTGTGGTCTCCGGCGCATCGCGCGCTGCTTCCCCTGATCCGTGAACTGGCCGCCCTCGGGGCGGCCAACGTCTCTATGGTGGCCCCGTCGGCCCCTCGCGACGCTAGGTCGAAAACCCCGCCAGGGCCGGAAGGCAGCAACGGTATCGATCGACGCGGGCGCCGAGGTCAGCCGGCGGGGCCATCGCCTTTTCTGGCGACACCCGGCCCTGGCAGCTGCCAACCCTGGTTGGCGCCCCTCGCCGGGCATGGCCCAGCGCTACTGCAGCGCTCGCTCCAGCGCCTCCAGTTCGGCAGCCCGCGCCGTAACAGCGGGCTGGCCGGTCCTGCTCACGGCGGATCCTGCACCAGTACGTGCGGCGCGGTCGGGTCGGCCAGCGGCACGCACTGCCCCGGCTGCGCCACGCGGTGCCCGCGCACGGCCAGCGCTTGGCCATCGGCCACGCTGGCGTAGTGGTAGAGCATCATCCGCGCCTGCAGTTCGATGCTGTACTCACGCTCCAGGTCGTCCACGCCCGTGTGTGACGGGTTGCCATGCAGGCCGCAGTCGTGGGCGATCAGTTCGTTGTCGTTGGCGTAGCGCGCCAGCACCTCCGGAATCGGCCGGGTATCGCCGCTCCAGGTCAGCGCGCCCTGCAGGCGCAGGCCATAGGCCGTCTCCGGCCAGTGATGGCGCACCGGAAACACCTCCAGGCGCATCCCCTCATGCCAGAACGCCTCGCCCACCACGATCAGGTGGAAGGCATCCCAGAAGTTCGCACCGCCCTCGGCCAGCACGTTCGGATAGTCAGCAATGCGCTTGTGCAGCAGCGGCACCACCGTGGCAGGCACGTACAGGCGCACCTTGCCGCGCCGGTGCGCATTGAAGAAAGTGTCCACGAACAGGCGCTCGAAGCCGGCCACATGGTCCAGGTGCACATGGGTGACGAACAGCGCCTGCGGCATGTGCCCGTAGTGCGCCTTGAACGCGGTGAGGCCTTCACCGCCGCAATCGATGGTCAGCCACGGGCGACCACCGCGCTCGATCACCGACATCGGCGATCCCAGCTCGACCGCCGACGCATTGCCGACGCCGAGGAAACGCAACGACCAGTCCATCAGGTGCCCCGGTTCCACGCCATGTCATAGGCACGGCGCAGCCGTGCGTAGTCCTTCTGCACATCTTCCACGCTGCGCTCGCCACGCAGCTTGACCAGCGAGCGCAGCAACCGCTTGAGGTTGCGTTCGCGCCAGCCGGTGGCCGGGATGCGGATCACCCCACGGTCGAAATCGATCAGCCAGCCATGGCCACTGCCATCGAACAGGATGTTGTGCGCGTTGAGGTCGGCATGGTCCAGGCCGGCACGGTGGAAACGGGCGATCAGCCGCCCGGTCTCTTCCCAGGGCGCGCCCCGGCCCGCAACCAGTGCGCGGTCGGCCAGCGAGCGCACGCCCTCGATCCGCTCCATCAGGATCGCCGCCCGGTAGCGCAGGCCTTCACGCATGTAGAACGCGGCGATCGGCCGTGGCACCGGCAGCTTCTTCTCGCGCAGCGCGCGCATCAGGCGGAATTCGGCGAAGCTGCGGGTCCGGTCCGAGCCGCGCCAGAGGTACTGGTCGTGGCTGATCCGGGCCGCCATGCCGCCGCGCAGGTAGTGGCGCAGCACGCTGGCACCGAACGGCGCATCGACGAACCAGGCGCTGCCGCGGCCGCCCTCGCCCACCGGGCGGGCCTTGCTGCCCCAGTGCTGGGGCGAGAACAGGCCAATATCGGCTTGCCGCAGCCGCTCGCGGTCGAACAGAATGGCCCCGATGCCGCGACCCTCGCGGCATGGCGTCAGCGCTTCATTGGCGTCGAATGCGACCATTTCATTGAGTCTAACAACACATGGCATCAGCGTCCTCCTCCTTGTGCCTCCTGCGCTTGTCCGCACTTGGCGATGTCACCCACGTGGTGCCCCTGGTGCGCACCCTGCAGGCCGCACGCCCGGACACGCCGATCCACTGGATCATCGACAAAGCCGGCCACAAGCTGCTCGACGGGCTGCCCGGCGTCACCTTCCATGCCTACGACAAGAAGAGCGGCATGGCCGGGGTCAAGGAACTGCGCAGGCACCTGCCACCGGGGCGCTTTGAAGCGTTGTTGCAGATGCAGGTCGCGTTCCGCGCCAACCTGCTGTCGGCCTTCATTCCGGCCGAGCGCCGCATCGGATACGACCGCAGCCGCTCCAAGGACCTGCACGGGCTCTTCATCAACGAGCGTATTCCCGATCGCCCCGGCATCCACGTGCTGGATGCCATCGGCAGCTTCTGCGAGCCGCTGGGCCTGCGCCAGACCGAAGTCAGCTGGGATCTGGCCGTGCCGCCGTCCGCCTTCGAGTGGGCCGCCGCGCAGTGGCAGGACGATGGCCGCCCGGTGCTGATGATCTCGCCCTGTTCCAGCCACGTGCGCCGCAACTGGTACGCCGACCGCTACGCCGCGGTGGCCAACCATGCCGTCCAGCGCGGCTGGCGGGTGGTGCTGTGCGGTGGCCGCAGCGAACTGGAGCGCCACATGGCCGATGCGATCCAGGCGCAGCTGCAGACGCCTGCATTGGACCTGGTCGGCAAGGACACGTTGAAGCAGCTGCCTGCCCTGCTGGCCCGCGCCAATCTGGTGATGACCCCGGACTCGGGCCCGATGCACATCGCCAACGCAATGGGCACCAAAGTACTGGGGCTGCATGCGGCCAGCAATCCGGACCGCAGCGGCCCGTACTCGGACCGCCGCTATTGCGTGGACCGCTACGACGACGCAGCGCGCAAGTACCTGGCCAAGCAGGCCACCGATCTGAAGTGGGGCACCAAGATCGAGTTCGACGATGTAATGGAACTGATTACCGTCGAAGACGGTATCGCCGCCTTCGAACGCTACGTCGCCGACCACCTGGGGTGAGCGGCGGACTGCCCGGGATCACGTGCGCTGCGCGTAATCCTGATAGGACTTCTCTTCCACGTACGCCGAACCCAGCGCCAGGTTGATCGCCTTCTTGATGCGCGCGCGCTCGTCGTTGCGCAGGTAGACACTGCGCGCCAGGTCGATGAAGCCCTGGTCGAACGCCTGCGCCTTCTCCTTCAGGCGGATGTCGTCCTCGATGTCCCACAGCTGCTCGTTGACCGCCTTCAGCTCGGCACGCAGCTTGGCGATGTCCTTCACCGCAGCCGGGTGTGCCATCCAGGTCTGTTCCAGCGCCGACAGCTCCCTGCGCACATTGGCCAGCTTGCCCTCGTCGCTGATGCGCTCGGACTTGATCTGCAGGATCGAGATCTTGTCCAGCAGCTCGCCGAAGGACACGGGGACGAGGATTTCAGCGGTCATGGGGAAAAGCTCCAGCAGGTGATGCGTACATGTTAACCCGCAGCGTCCGCACGGATATCCCGGGTAGATCCACGCCATGCGTGGATGAGCCTGCCAGCAGGAACAGCATCCACGCACCGCGCGGATCTCCCGTGATCCATCTGGAGGACCAAGCCCCTCTGTTGAGTGGCTGCCCCGACAGGGGCGGGGAGAGGCCGGCAAAGGGAGGGGCCCACGCGTTGCGCAGCAACGTGTGGGGCGACGCGCGCAAAGCGCGTCGTGTCCCGCGCCAGATCAGGACATGGTCACTACGCCGCAAATCCCGATGTGCATCCACGGATGGCGTGGATTCACGGAGGCAATCTGGTGGAACAAGCCCCTCTGTTGAGGGGCTGCCCCGACAGGGGCGGGGAGAGGCCGGCGAAGGGAGGGGCCCACGCGTTGCACAGCAACGTGTGGGGCGACGCGCGCAAAGCGCGTCGTGTCCCGCGCCAGATAAAGAAAAAGGGCTGCCGTTCGGCAGCCCTTTTTCTTTATCTGGCGGAGAGGGGGGGATTCGAACCCCCGAGGCGCTATAAACGCCTGCCTGATTTCGAGTCAGGTACATTCAACCACTCTGCCACCTCTCCGGGTGGTCCCCGGCGGACCGGGGACGCGCATCATACGAGGAAGTGAGGCCGGCGACAAGTCATTCCGGTCAACGAAGTGAAAATTTCCTGAGCGCATGCCTTGCCGGATGCCTGCAGCCCCCCGATGATGCCTGTCTCCCCAGCAATACCCCGCACCCGCACCCCATGATCGAATTCGGACACCTCACTCACCCCGGCCTGCGCCGCGAGCTCAACGAAGACACCTACTACGGTGACAGCGAGCTGGCCCTGTGGCTGGTGGCCGATGGCATGGGTGGTCACGCCTGCGGCGAGGTGGCCAGCGCGCTGGCGCGCGAAACCATCGTGCGCGAGATCCGCCGTGGCGCGCCGCTGGCCCAGGCCATCCGCACCGCTGACGAAGAGATCATCCGCGCCTCGCGCCGGCGCAACGACACCCTGCCGATGGGCACCACCGTGGTCGCCGCACGCGTGCAGGGCAATCGCTATGAAGTGGCATGGGTCGGTGACAGCCGCGCCTATCTGTGGCGTGACGGCCAGCTGGCCCAGCTCAGCCAGGACCACAGCGTGGTGCAGGAACTGGTCGCGCAGGGCAACCTGACGGCCGAACAGGCGCGTGCGCATCCACATCGCAACGTGGTCACCCAGGCGCTGGGCGTGACCGACCCGGCGCATCTGAACGTGGCCACCACCAGCGGTGAGCTGCGCCCGGGCATGCAGCTGCTGCTGTGCAGTGACGGCCTGACCGAGGAAGTGGACGACCGAAGCATCGCCCGCACCCTCGCCTTCGACGATGCCAGCGCGCAGGAATGCGTGGACACGCTGGTCGCGGCCGCGCTCGACGGCGGTGGCCGCGACAACATCAGCGTGATCCTGGTGCGCTGCCATTAAGCGGCAGATCCACGCCATGCGTGGATACGGCACTGCCGGCCAGCGTCCGGCAGTACCCCATGCCAGGCATTACGCGCTGGCGGGCTCTTCCACCTTCGGGCCATCCCACAAGGCGTAGCCGGCCTTCTTGCGCAGTCGTTCCAGACGCGCGCTGTGCGCTTCCAGTTCAGACGGGGTGGCCACCACGCGTGGGCGCGGCAGCAGTTTGCTGGTATCGAAGGCCTGCAGCGCGGCACCGGCGCCACCACCGTCATCGTCGCCCATGCCGAAGCCGATCTCTTCCTGGCCCGAGGTCAGCGCGATATAGACGTCGCCCAGGATCTGTGCGTCGAGCAGGCCGCCATGCAGCGCACGGTGCGAATTGTCCACGCCCAGGCGCTTGCACAGCGCATCCAGCGAATTACGCTGGCCCGGGAAGCGCTCGCGCGCCATCACCAGGGTATCGATCACCGTGCAGCGATCGGTGATCTTTCCATACTGCGGGCCCAGCAACGACAGCTCGTTGTCGAGGAAGCCCAGGTCGAACGCCGCGTTGTGGATGATCAGCTCGGCGCCATCGATGAAAGCCAGGAACTCATCGGCGATCTGCGCGAAGTCCGGCTTGTCAGCCAGGAACTCCAGGGTCAGGCCGGTGACTTCCTGCGCGCCCTGTTCGAATTCGCAGTCCGGCTTGATGTACTGGTGGTAGTTGTTGCCGGTCGGGCGGCGCTTGAACAGCTCCACGCAGCCGATTTCAACGATGCGGTTGCCCTTCTTCCATTCCAGGCCGGTGGTTTCGGTATCGAGGATGATCTGGCGCATGGACTCAGTTTACCGGGCTGGCGTCACGGATCTGGATGGCCGCGTTGCGCGCCAGGGTATCCACCCGCTCGTTGTCCGGGTCACCGGAGTGGCCCTTCACCCAGCGCCAATCGATCTGGTGCCGCAGCGTCGCCGCATGCAGGCGCTCCCACAGCTCGCGGTTCTTCACCGGGTCGCCGCCGGCGGTCTTCCAGTTCTTGCGGATCCAGCCGGGCATCCATTGGGTCAGGCCCTGCCGCACGTACTGCGAATCGGTATAGAGCACGATGTTGCACGGCTCGGTCAGCGTTTCCAGGCCGGAAATGGCCGCCATCAGCTCCATCCGGTTGTTGGTGGTGTGCGCTTCGCCGCCGCTCAGTTCACGCTCGTGGCCCTTGTAGCGCAGCAGTGCAGCCCAGCCGCCGGGGCCAGGATTGCCAAGGCAGGAGCCGTCGGTGTGGATTTCAATGGTTTTCAATACAACTCCAGATCAGGTAGCAACGGTACCGTGCCAACGCACCGGCAACGGTTTCGGCCCGGGCAGGGCCAGCGTTCGCTTTTCAGCATGGAACAGGCAGGCCGCGCGCAGTGGCGACCAACCGCCCGGGCGACGGCTGCCGGCGCCGCGCCAGAGCGGGCCGAGGAAACGCATATCGTCGCACTCCAGCCCGTGGCGGCCGAGCAGCAGGCGGATCCGCTGCGGCGTGCGCACCACCAGCCCGTGCTGGCGCCAGTGCGTGCGGTAAGGGCTGAACGGGTTGAGGCTGCTCAGCCACAGATGACCGCCCGGCATCAGCACGCGCTCGCACTCATCGAGCAACCGATCAGCGTCAGCTGCGGTGACATGCTGCAACACGACCGCATTGACGCTTTCATTGGCCAGCGGCAGCGGCAACGCACAGCGGGTGTCGCCGGCATAGCCGTGCCCCTGCCGGTACAGGCGCAGGCCGCGCCCGCCAAGCTGCGCATCGTCCAGCCATGCGGCACTCGGCGCGATCCACAGCCAGGGCTGCACCGGCAGCAACGACAGCTGCGGCAGCAGCAGTTGCCGCTCCAGAACGCGCAGGGCTTCCGCCGGTTCGCTGTCGAACCACGGGGTCTGGCTCGCTTGACGGGTGCTCTGCAGCGCGGGCATGGTCCAATTCTATGCGACTGACTGCCCTGCCCGCATTTGCGGACAACTACATCTGGACCTTGATCGACGACGACGGTAACGCCGTGGTCGTCGATCCCGGCGATGCCGCGCCGGTGCTTGCGCTCGCCGATCAGGGCCTGCGCGTGGACACGATCCTGCTCACCCATCATCACGATGACCACATCGGTGGCGTGCCGGTGCTGCAGGCACGTTTTCCTGGAGTCCGGGTGATCGCACCCGTCGAGGAGCGCATCCCCACGGCAACCGAACGGGTCGGCGAAGGTGAACGCGTTCAGGCACTGGGCCGGGCGTTCCACGTACTATCCGTGCCCGGGCATACCCGCAGCCACATCGCGTTTCACACTGCTGAACATCTTTTCAGCGGAGATTCGTTGTTCAGCCTGGGCTGTGGACGCCTGTTCGAAGGTACGCCGTCCCAGCTGCTGGCATCGATGCGCAAGCTGGGTGCCTTGCCCGCGCAACTGCTGCTTTGTTGCGCCCATGAGTACACCGTGTCAAATGCCGTCTTCGCGCGGCATGTCGACCCCGCCAACGCTGCCTTGCGGCAGCGCCAAGAGGAGGCTTTGGCCATGCGCCGCGATGACCGTTCCACCCTGCCGGTAACCCTGGCCAGCGAATTCGACTGCAATCCGTTCCTGCGTGTGCACACTGCGCCGATCCGCGCGTCGGTGTCGGCACACCTGGGCCGTGACATCGTTGACGACGTCGACGTGATGGCCGGTCTCCGGCACTGGAAAGACGGCTTCCGCGCATGATGCGCCGAAGTCTGCCGCTGGCCCTGGGCCTGGTCCTGGGGCTGGCCGGAACCGCCGGCGCCCAGTCGCTGGGCGCTGGCATCGGCCAGAACCTGACCGCCGCCGCGGCCCTGCCGCTGGATCCGGCCGCGTTGCCGGCCGCGTCGGTCCGCAACGGCCAGGAGATCTTCTCCAGCTTCCGCGACGGCCTGGCCGAGCCCACCTGCAATGCCGAGGCCACCAGCCCGCGCTGGCAGAAGCAGTTCGCCCACGCCCCGTCGCGCCTGGCCAACCAGGATGACGATGCACTGGTGCTGTTCGGCTATGTGGTCGAAGAGCTGCGCAAGGCCAACCTGCCTACCGAGTTCGCGCTGATTCCGTTCGTGGAAAGCGGTTACCGGCCCAATGCACGCAATGGCAGCGGCCCGACCGGCCTGTGGCAGTTCATCGCCACCACTGCGCGCAATCACCGCGTGCCCATGGCCAACGGCTACGACGGGCGCCTGTCGGCGGTCGATTCCACCCAGGCCGCAGTGCGCTACCTGAAGACCCTGCACGGCATGTTCGGCGGCGACTGGCGCCTGGCCACCATGGCCTACAACGCCGGCGAGTACCGCGTGCTGCAATCGATGCGCAAGGCCGGCATGAACGCGCAGAACGCCAAGCCCTCGGCGCTGCCCGGCCTGTCGCCGGTCACCCATGCCTACGTCGAGAAGCTGCATGCCCTGGCCTGCGTGCTGGAAGACGTGGAAGACCAGCCAGGGGTCATGGCCTCGCTGGACCGCACCGTGCCCGTACTGAAGGACCACACCCTGCCCGCCGGCACCAGCGTCCAGCAGTGGGCCGCACAGCGCGCCCTGGACCCGGCCAGGATCGTCCGCCTCAACCCCGCCCTGGCCGGCGGTGGGCGCGTCTCGTCCGGCACCACCCGCGTGCTGGCGCCGGTCTCGGCCGCCAGCGCGACCGTGGCGGACACCGCCACCGCGCTGGTGGCCAGTAGCGTATCTGTTGCCGCCGCCTCGCCAACGCCGCAGGTCGCCAAGACCGTCGCCGCGATTGCCGATCGTCCGCGCAGCCGCCGCCACACCGTGCGTGATGGCGAGTCGGCCTGGACCATTGCCCGCCGCTACGGCATGCCGGTCAAGGCGCTACTGTCGCTGAACGGCCTGAGCGGCAGCAGCGTGCTGAAGCCGGGCGCCGTGCTGCGCGTGGAGGACTGAGTCCGGCGCGGCACCGCCGCGCCCTGCCCGCCCCTTTTTTCTGGAGAGCCGAGCCCATGCTCGGCTTTTTTCATGCCTGCGCCCAGCAGGCGCAGTCGAGCATGGCTCGACGCTACGCATCGGCAGGCACAAAAAAAGGCCCGGCATTGCCGGGCCTCTCTCATGGGTGCCGCCGCGAGGCTTACAGGTTCGCTTCGGTGGTCTGGATCATGAACTTCTTGCGCATCGCTTCGATGTAGGCCTTGGCTGCGGCCATGCCGTCGATCTGGCTCAGCTGTTCCTTCAGCTGCTTCTGCTGCTCTGCAGTCACTTCCTTGATGTCGCCCGGATTGACCTTGTTCACCGCGAACAGCAGCGCGTGGCCATTGACGTCGACCTTGCCATAGCTCGGCTTGCCTTCAGCCGGCACCGGCGCACTGAAGATCGCGCGGTTGATTTCCGGGGTCGGCACCGGCTGGCTGCGCGGCAGGCCCGGCATCGGGCTCAGCTGCAGCTTCTCGCTGGCGGCCAGCGACTGCAGGGTGGCGCCCGCCTTCAGCTTGGCCAGGATGGCATCGGCCGCCTTGTCGCTGGCCTGGCGCTGGCGATCAGCACGGATCGCAGCGATCACCTGGTCACGGGCCTTGTCCAGCGGCAGGGCCTGTTCCGGGGTGTGTGCAGCCACACGGATGACCACGCTGTGGTTGGTCGCGCCGCCCAGGGCGATCGGGTCACTGGCGGTACCGTCCTGCACCAGCACGTCGGAGAAGGCGGCACGCAGCACGGCCGGGTCAGCGGCGATGCCGCTGGCGGTCGCGCGGGTGATCGGGCCCAGGGTCTGCAGCGGCAGGTTCACTTCCTTGGCGGCGGCCGCCAGGTCGCTCGGGCTCTTGTTGATGGCATCGACCAGGCGGCCGGCCAGTTCGTTGAAGCCGCGCTCGCCGTCGGCCTTCAGCTGCTCGGCAGCCAGGGTGTCACGCACTTCCTCGAACGACTTGCCCTGGCCACCGCGCACAGCGGCCACCTTGATGATGTGGTAACCGAACTCGGTCTTGACCGGGCCGATCACGTCACCGGCCTTGGCCGCAAACAGCGCGTCCTCGAACGGCTTGACCATCGCACCGCGCTCGACCCAGCCCAGGTCACCGCCCTGGTCCTTGGAGCCCGGATCTTCCGAATTGGCCTTGGCCAGCGCAGCGAAGTCGGCACCGGCCGTCTTGGCTTCGGCAGCGATCCTGTTCGCCTTGGCTTCGGCGCCGTCACCGGTGATCAGGATGTGCGAGGCCTGGCGCTGCTCCGGCGAGGTGAACTTTGCCTTTTCCTCTTCATAGCGCTTGCGCAGGGTCGCTTCATCGGCCGGGACCGGTGCCGGCAGGTTCGCACCGTTGATCTCGACGTACTCCAGCGACACGCTCTCGGCCTGGCGGAAATCCTTGCCGTGGCTGTCGTACCACTGCTTGATCTGATCATCGGTGACCGGCGCGGTATCGGCCGGTACGGGCGGCAACGCGGCCAGCTCGACGTCGCGGGTTTCGCCCAGCAGCTTCAACAGGCGCTCGGTCTCGGCCTGGGTGACGAAGCCGGAGCTCTGCAGGCCCGATGGGATCACCGACTGCTGCAGGCTCTCACGCACCAGTTCCTGGAACTGGGTCGGGGTACGCGGCGGATTGCCACCGGCCAATGCCAGCCGGTAGTTGTTCTCGTTGAACTTGCCGTTCGAATCGAGGAACGCCGGCATGGTCGCGATGTATTCGCGCACAGCGCCGTCGCCGATCACCACGCCCGCCTGTTCACCGACCAGGCGCACGACTTGTTCGTCGATCAGCTGATCGAGCACGGCCATCTTGTTCTCGGTGCTCTCGAACGCGCGCGGGTCGAAGTTGTCGCCCTGCTGCTGGCGCTCACGCATGCGCTCCTGCTCGAAACGCGTGCGGAAATCCTGCGAGCTGATCTCATGGTGCTGCCACAGCATGCGCACCGGCCACCACGACGGCGCCGAACGCCACCAGGTGGGCGGCGCGGAAACCTTGGCCACGTTCTGTGCGCCAACGCCACCGAGGTAGCTGTTGTCGATCACGAACAGGAACGGAATCATCAGCAGCCCCAGGATCACGGTGACGATCCAGCCTGAGGTCTTGTCGCGGAGTTTCTGCAGCATGGTGAGGAATCACAAGGCCTGATTGGCGAGCCCGGCAGTGTAACCCGCTTCGCGGCCCGCACCAAAAACGGCCCGGAGGCAGGCAGGACAAGGATCTGCGCCGCATGCGCGGCATCCAGGCCGTGCCCGCGCTGGGCGCAGATGCGGCAGCCGGCGCATACTGGCCGGTCAGACGGGCGGCATGCCCTGGCTGCGGCGCGTCACAGGCACAAGGAGGACCCCGTCCATGCGCATCCTGGTTACCGGCGCCTCCGGCTTCGTGGGGGGCGCCCTGCTGCGCCGCCTTGCCGAGGTGCCCGGCGTGCAGGCCTTCGGTGTCGCCCGCCGCCCGCTGCCCCTGCCCAACTACGCCGCGCGCGACCTGTCGCAGCCGTTCGAGCTGCCGTTCCGGCCCAACGTGGTGGTGCATGCCGCCGCCCGCGTTGCCCCGTGGGGCAGCCCGGCGCAGTTCCGCCAGCAGAACGTGGACACCACCGCCCAGGTGATCGAGTTCTGCCGACGCAATGGCCATCCGCGCCTGCTGCTGGTCTCCAGCACCGCCGTCTTCTACCGCGAGGCACACCAGCATGATCTTGACGAGGACAGCCCGATCGGCCCGGTCTTCCTGAATGAATATGCGCGCAGCAAGGCCGAGGCGGAGCGCCTGCTGGCCTGCTACGGCGGCCCGTCCTCCATCCTGCGCCCGCGCGCGGTGTTCGGCCCCGGTGACACCGTGCTGCTGCCGCGCCTGCTGGCGACCGCGCGCCGCGGCGGCGTGCCGCTGCTGGTCAGTCCCGGTGGCCCGCCACGGATCGACCTGATCCACATCGACACGCTGGTGGAGTACCTGCTGCGCGCCGCCCAGGCGCCGCAGCTGGGCCCGGCCTACAACCTGACCAATGCCGCCCCGGTGGACCTGCACGCGCTGCTGCAGCGTTTGCTGGCCGCCCTGCAGCTGCCAGCCCCACGCCGCCGCGTGCCGACCGCGCTGGCCCTGCGCACGGCCAGCGTGATCGAAGCCGCTTGGCGCGCCCTGCGCCTGCGCAGCGAACCACCAATCACCCGCTTCGGCGTTGCCGCCTTCGCCTATTCAAAAACCTTCAATCCGCAGCGCATGCTGGCCGACCTGGGGCGACCACGGGTGTCGCTCGAGGACGGTATCGAACGCTTCATCACCGAGCAGCGTGCGCAATGGGCAGCCTGAGCGTGAACGGGATTGCCCTGGCCAGCCTGCTGCTGGCGGCCCTGTACCTGCTGCTGATGGGCCTCAAGGCCGCCGGCGCCCTGCGCATCCTCGGCCAGCGTCCGCCCCGACCGCAGGCGCCCGCCGGCCATGACGGCCGCGGCGTGGCCGTCCTGCAGCCCATCCTCGGCGGCGACCCGCTGCTGGCGCAGGTGCTTCGGCACAACCTGCAGGCGCTGCCCGGCGCGCATTTCCACTGGCTGCTGGATGAGGCCGACGCCATCGGACGCGCCACTGCGGACGCGCTGTACGCGGCACACCCCGGCCACCAGATCACCTGCCTGGTTTATCCGGCTGCACCGGAAGGGTCCAACCCGAAGACTTTCAAGCTGGACGCGGTGCTGCCCCAGGTGCGCGAGCCGGTGCTGCTGGTGCTGGACGACGATGCGCGCCTGTCGGCGGCGGCGCTGGCGCAGCTGGTCGATGAACTGGGCGTGGCCGGCGTCGACCTGGTCACCGCCCTGCCCTGCTACCGCGATGACGCCGCGCACGGCGCACGACTGATGGCGCAGTTCGTCAACAACAATGCGGTGCTGACCTACCTCGGCCTGCTGCCGTGGCTGCCGCCGCTGTCGATCAACGGCATGTGCTACGCGCTTCGCAGCGAACGCCTGCGTGACCTGGGCGGGTTCAGCCCGCTGCTGCGGATGCTGGCCGACGACTTGGCCCTGGCCCGCGCGCTGCGCCGGCAGGGGGCGCGCCTGTTCCAGTCCACCGCGCCCGTGGAAGTGCAGACCCATGTCCCGACGCTGCAGCGCTACCGCCAGCAGATGCACCGCTGGATGTTGTTTGCGGTGCTGCTGCTGCGCGATGAATCGCCGCGCCTGCGCCTGTTGATCGGCGTGCTGCATGGACTGCCACCGATGCTGCTGTGGGCGTTGCTGGTGCTGGCCGTACTACCGCCCATCGGGCTGCCAACATTCGTTGCCGCACTGGTGCTGATGCTGCGTGCAGGCCTGCTGATGCACCTGCAGCGCCGCGCCGGCGGCCGCGCCCGACATCGTCCGCTGGCCTCGCTGCTGGCCGAACTGCTGCAGCCCCTGCATCTGCTGCATGCGGCCTGCGTACGGCGCATCCGCTGGCGCACCCGGCTTTACCTGGTGCGGGCCAATGATGATTTCCAGGGTGGCTGAGCCGATGCCCACGCCCGCACCGCAACTGCAACTGGCCTTCCTCACCGGCCAGAGCGATCCGGCGCGCTGTGCGCTGAGCCCGCTGCAACGCGCATTCGGCGATGCCCTGCTGGCACCGGGCCGGGTGCTGCATCCCTGCAATTTCCCTTACGACGCCGCTACGCCCGAACACCGGCCCGCCGCATTGCTGGCAGCCAGCTGGCACAACAGCCGCCATTACCTGCGCTCGCGCCGGCCCGGTTTCGCCGCAGCGCACGCACCGGCACTGGTCCAGCTGCTGCACGCCGCACCGCACACCCTGCTACTGGTTGGCAGCTGCGGGCTGGAGCTGCTGGCCAACCTCACCCTGCCTGCCGCCCTGGCGCAGCGCTGCAGCGTGCTGGCCTACGGGCCGGTCGCACGCCGCGCACCTGCGGTCGCCCACCTGCAGATCCTGGTGGGCCGCCAGGACTGGATCTCGCGCCTGGGCTGGCGGGGTGCACGGCAGTGGGTCGACAGCGGCCACATGGACTATCTGCAGCAGCCGGACGTGCTGGCCATCGCCCGCGACCTGGCCGCGCGCCTGCAGCAGGAACACGCATGAAGATCGAACTGCTCGCCCCGCCGTACAGCGGCCATCTGCACCCGGTCCTCGCCATCGCCCGCCAACTGCAACAGCAGCATGAGGTGACCGTGCTGAGCACGCCCGGCGTACAGGCGGCGATCTCGGCCAGCGGACTCAACGGTGGCGTGCTGCTGTCGGCGGACCAGGAAGCAGCGCTGTGGCAGATCGCCAACCCGCCCAAGCCGGTCAAGGCCAACCCGCTGCGACTGCACGCGCAATTGACCCAGGCCCTGCGGCTGATGGAGCAGATGCGGCAGGCGCTGCAGCAGCGCTGGCAACACGCGCGCCCGGATCTGGCCATCGTCGATTTCACCCTGCCGCCGGCGGGCCTGCTGGCGGCCGAGCTCGGCATCCGCTGGTGGACCAGCCTGCCTTCGCCCTGCGTGCTGGACTGCGTAGACGGCCCGCCGCCCTATCTGGGCGGCCAGGGCCCGGCGCGCACGGGCTGGCAGGCGCTGCAGCATGCCGGCGGTCGGCAGCTGACCCGGCTGTTCAAGCGCGGGGTGCACGCCTGGCAGCGCTCGGCGATGCAGCGGCTGGGCGTGCCATCGATCTATCGCGCCGATGGCAGCGAACGCGTGTATTCCGATGAGTGCATCCTCGCCCTGGGCGTACCGGAGCTGGAATTCCCGCGCACCTGGCCACGCGCGCTGCAGTTCATCGGGCCGATGCTGCACACCCCGCACAGCGTGCATGCGGCGCCGCCGTTCGTGGATGGTGCGCAACACCTGCTGGTCACCGCCGGCACCCACCAGGACTGGATCAAGCCGCGCCTGGCCGAGGCGGCGGCGGCGCTGGCGGTGATGCACCCACAGTGGGAGATCCACGTCAGCGACGGCCACCAGCATGAAACAAGCGATGCATTGCAGCCGCTGCCGAACCTGCACCGGCTGCCGTTCGTCGACTACGCGCGGCACCTGCACCGCTATGACCGAGTGCTGCACCACGGTGGCGCTGGCGTGATGTACCACGCACTGCGCGCCGGCGTGCCATCGCTGGTCCATCCGCTGGATTACGACCAATTCGACCACGCCGCACGATTGCAGGAAGCAGGCGCAGGGCTGTGGCTGCGCGATCTGGATCAGCTGCCGGCGCTGTTCGCGCGTGCGCTGCAGTCCGATGCGTTCCCGGGGCTGGCCGCGCTGCAGGCGTCGGTGCAGCGGCATCTGGCGGTGGAAGCGGTGCTCGACCGCGTCGCGTCGCTGCGGTAGCGCCGGGCCAAGCCCGGCGTAGATCGACCCCGAAAAAGCAAAATGCCCGCAGGTCCAGGACCGACGGGCATCTTCGTTGACACTTCAAACTCTGCTGGCGGAGCGGACGGGACTCGAACCCGCGACCTCCGGCGTGACAGGCCAGCATTCTAACCAGCTGAACTACCGCTCCACATGGGCAGAACTTGTTGGGATCCGGGATGGCGGAGCGGACGGGACTCGAACCCGCGACCTCCGGCGTGACAGGCCAGCATTCTAACCAGCTGAACTACCGCTCCACAGCACTTCCAGATACCCCTGCTTGCAACTTGGCGGAGCGGACGGGACTCGAACCCGCGACCTCCGGCGTGACAGGCCAGCATTCTAACCAGCTGAACTACCGCTCCACGTTTGCTGCAAACCTTTCTGTCTCCCCCGGCCGAGGCCGGTTGAAACAAGGCGCCCGGTTGCCCGGAAGCCCTTGAAACTGGCGGAGCGGACGGGACTCGAACCCGCGACCTCCGGCGTGACAGGCCAGCATTCTAACCAGCTGAACTACCGCTCCGCGTTGTTACCTTTTTGCTTTCAGCCGGCCTGGACCGGGGAGAAAACAAAGCCTCCAGCTTTTTGGCCGGAGGCCTCGTTGAATGGCGGAGCGGACGGGACTCGAACCCGCGACCTCCGGCGTGACAGGCCAGCATTCTAACCAGCTGAACTACCGCTCCACACTCAAACTTTTACCGCGGTGCTGTGGTGGGTGCTGAGGGTTTCGAACCCCCGACCCTCTCCGTGTAAAGGAGACGCTCTACCGCTGAGCTAAGCACCCCAGCGAGCCGCTTAGTTTACAGCATCCTTCAGGGCCTTGCCAGCCTTGAACGACGGATTCTTCGAAGCAGCGATCTTGATGGTGTCGCCGGTCTTCGGGTTGCGGCCGGTGCGGGCAGCACGGTCGCGGACCTGGAAGGTACCGAAGCCAACCAGGGTGACCGCATCGCCGTCCTTCAGCGCCTTGGTGATGGCAGCAACGACGGCATCGACAGCGCGGCTGGACTCTGCCTTGGTCAGGTCGGCAGCTTCAGCAACGGCATCGATCAATTCGGTCTTGTTCATTCTCTACAACTCCTTTGGCGGTGGGTTCCGCTTATTCGACAGGGAAGCAACCGCACGCGCTCTGCATGCGGCCGCCATGTGGAAACGGTTCGCCGAATTCCAGCGATCACCAGACTGCGATCACTCATTCGCGAGTGCTGCTTTTATACCAGTGGCCCTACCCCCACGCAAGCTGGAAAGCCAGCAACGACGCGGGTTTCGGGCCATTGGACAGCGCGCGTCAATGCTTGACGCGCGCGTTTCCACTCGGTTTGGCCTTGCTGCGCACCGTGACACGCTGCGCACTCTTGCGCGCCTTCTTCGGTGCCAACGGACGCTCCAGCGCCAGGTCCAGGACTTCTTCGATGTACTTCACCGGCACGATCTTCAGATCGCGGGTGACGTTGGCCGGGATGTCGGCCAGGTCCTTGCGGTTCTCTTCCGGGATGATGACCGTGCGGATGCCGCCACGCAGTGCGGCCAGCAGCTTCTCCTTCAGGCCACCGATGGCAGTGACGCGACCACGCAGGGTGATCTCGCCGGTCATCGCCACGTCGGCGCGCACCGGCACCCTGGTCAGCATCGACACCAGCGAGGTGACCATCGCCGCGCCGGCACTCGGGCCATCCTTCGGCGTGGCGCCATCGGGCACGTGCAGGTGTACGTCGTGCTTCTGCAGGAAGTCGCTGTCGATGCCAAAGCCCACGGCGCGCGAACGCACCACCGACAGTGCCGCCGAAGCCGACTCCTTCATCACGTTGCCGAGCTGGCCGGTCAGGATCAGCTGGCCCTTGCCCGGCACCAGGGTCGATTCGATCTGCAGCAGGTCGCCGCCGACCTCGGTCCAGGCCAGGCCGGTGACCAGGCCGATCTCGTTCTCTTCCTCGGCACGTCCGAAGTCGAAGCGACGCACGCCCAGGTACTTGTCCAGGTTCTTGCTGGACACGCTCACCAGCGCCTTCTTCTTCGCGCCCTTCTTCGCCTTCGCTGCCGGCTGCGGGCCAGCCAGCGCGATCTCCTTCACCACCTTGCGGCAGATCTTGGCGATCTCGCGTTCCAGGTTGCGCACGCCCGATTCACGCGTGTAGTAGCGCACGATGTCCTGGATGGCATCACTGCCGATCTCCAGCTCTTCCGGCTGCAGGCCGTTGGCCTTGACCTGCTTCGGCACCAGGTAGCGGGTCGCGATGTTGAGCTTCTCGTCCTCGGTGTAGCCGGGGATGCGGATCACTTCCATGCGGTCCAGCAGCGGGCCGGGAATGTTGAGCGAGTTCGAGGTCGCCACGAACATCACTTCGGACAGGTCCAGGTCCACTTCCAGGTAGTGGTCGTTGAATGCGTTGTTCTGCTCCGGATCGAGCACTTCCAGCAGCGCCGAAGACGGATCGCCACGGAAGTCCATCGACATCTTGTCGATCTCGTCGAGCACGAACAGCGGGTTCTTGCTGCCGACCTTGTTGAGGTTCTGCACGATGCGGCCCGGCATCGAACCGACGTAGGTACGGCGGTGGCCACGGATTTCGGCCTCGTCGCGAACGCCGCCCAGCGACATGCGCACGAACTTGCGGTTGGTGGCCTTGGCAATGGACTGGCCCAGCGAGGTCTTGCCCACGCCCGGCGGCCCGACCAGGCACAGGATCGGGCCCTTCATCTGCTTCACGCGCGACTGCACCGCCAGGTATTCAAGGATGCGCTCCTTGACCTTCTCCAGGCCGTAGTGGTCGGCATCGAGCGTATCCTGCGCGACCTTCAGGTCCTTGCGCACCTTGCTGCGCTTCTTCCACGGCACGCCCAGCAGCCACTCCAGGTAGTTGCGCACGACGGCGGCTTCGGCCGACATCGGCGACATCTGCTTGAGCTTGTTCAGTTCGTTGCGCGCCTTGGCTTCAACCGCCTTCGGCATGCCGGCCTCGGCAATCTTGCGGGCCAGTTCTTCCAGCTCGCCCGGCGCGTCGTCCAGGTCACCCAGTTCCTTCTGGATGGCCTTCATCTGTTCGTTGAGGTAGTACTCGCGCTGGCTCTTCTCCATCTGCGACTTCACGCGGCCGCGGATGCGCTTCTCCATCTGCTGCACGTCGATCTCGCCGTCGACCAGGCCGACCAGCATCTCCAGGCGGTCACCGACGGCCAGCGTTTCCAGCAGGCGCTGCTTGTCCGCCAGGCGCACGCTGATGTGCGCAGCGATGGTGTCGGCCAGGCGCGCCGGCTCATCGATGCCCGACAGCGTCTGCAGCAGCTCCGGCGGCAGCTTGCGGTTGGTCTTCACGTACTGCTCGAACAGCGACATCAGCGAGCGGGCAATCGCCTCGACCTCGCGCGCCTCGCGCTCGTCGGTGGCGTCGATCTCCACGGCCTGGCCATGCAGCGAGCCGTCGCGCTCGTCGACGTGGGTGACCTGCACGCGCGACAGGCCTTCAACCAGTACCTTGATGGTGCCGTCGGGCAGCTTCAGCAGCTGCAGCACCTGCGCCAGCGTGCCGACCTGGTAGAGGTCGGCCGCATGCGGGTCGTCGGTCTCGGCCGACTTCTGCGCCAGCAGCAGGATGCGCTTGTCCGCCTCCATTGCCTGTTCGAGCGCGTGCATGGACTTGTCACGGCCGACGAACAGCGGGATGACCATGTGCGGGAACACCACTACGTCGCGCAGCGGCAGGACCGGCAGGTCGAGGGTTTCACTTGGGGAACGGGCCATGGGGGCTCCAGGGAAGGGGGAAAACCGCCTCCGGGAGGGCATCTTCCGGAGACAAAAAAAGCCGATGGCCCCGTTATGGGGCCATCGGCTTTCAGATGCAAGGCATTCCTTTAAAATCCTTTCCAATCAACAACCTGGAAGGATCACTCGGCGCCTGCGGCCTTCTGTTCAGGGGCCGCCGGGGTCTGGTAGATCAGGTACGGCTCGGACTTGTGCTCGATCACCGATTCGTCCACGACCACCTTGCTGACGTTCTCCTGCGACGGCAGGTCATACATGGTGTCCAGCAGGACCGATTCGACGATGGTGCGCAGGCCACGGGCGCCGGTCTTGCGCTTGAGCGCCTTCCTGGCGATGGCCGACAAAGCGTCCGGACGGAACTCCAGCTCGACGTTCTCCATCTCGAACAGCTTCTTGAACTGCTTGGTGATGGCGTTCTTCGGCTCGGTCAGGATCTTGATCAGGGCCGGCTCGTCCAGCTCCTCCAGGGTCGCGACCACCGGCAGGCGGCCGACGAACTCGGGAATCAGGCCGAACTTGATCAGGTCTTCCGGCTCGACGTCCGCCAGCACCTTGCCCACTTCCTGCTTGCGCTCGCTGCTCTTCACCTTGGCGCCGAAGCCGATGCTGCCGACGTCGGTGGAACGTGCCTGGATCACCTTGTCCAGCCCAGCGAACGCGCCGCCGCAGATGAACAGGATGTTCTTGGTGTCCACCTGCAGGAATTCCTGCTGCGGGTGCTTGCGGCCGCCCTGCGGCGGAACGCTGGCCACGGTGCCTTCGATCAGCTTCAGCAGGGCCTGCTGCACGCCTTCGCCGGACACGTCGCGGGTGATCGACGGGTTCTCGCTCTTGCGCGAGATCTTGTCGATTTCATCGATGTAGACGATGCCCTGCTGCGCCTTCTCGACGTCGTAGTCGCACTTCTGCAGCAGCTTCTGGATGATGTTCTCCACGTCCTCGCCCACGTAACCGGCTTCGGTCAGCGTGGTGGCGTCGGCCATGGTGAACGGCACGTTGAGCAGGCGGGCCAGGGTCTCGGCCAGCAGCGTCTTGCCCGAACCGGTCGGGCCAACCAGCAGGATGTTCGACTTCGCCAGTTCGACGTCGTCGTTCTTCTGCCGGCTCTCGATGCGCTTGTAGTGGTTGTACACGGCCACGGCCAGCGTGCGCTTGGCACGGTTCTGGCCGATCACGTACTGGTCGAGGACCTCGAGGATCTCGCGCGGCTTGGGCAGCGAACTGCGCGCCGACTGCGCCTTTTCCTCAAGTTCCTCACGGATGATGTCGTTGCACAGCTCCACGCACTCATCGCAGATGAACACGCTCGGACCCGCAATCAGCTTGCGCACTTCATGCTGGCTCTTGCCGCAGAAAGAGCAGTAGAGGATCTTGCCGGTGTCCGTGGAACGACCTTGGCGGTCTTCGCTCATGCTTCGCTTACCCAGTTACCCCACCCGCTGAACGGGGGTTCGATTCGAGAATAGCACAGGGCCGAGGGGACACCAGTCCCACCCGACCCTGCAGGAACGAGGCCTCCCTGGCCCCGTGAAGGCCGGTCAGCCGGCCTGGATCGACTCATCCGGACGACGCTCCAGGACCTGATCGACCAGACCGTAGGCCTGCGCCTCGAAGGCGCTCTTGAAGTTGTCGCGCTCGGTATCACGGGCGATCGTCTCCAGCGACTGGCCGGTGTGCTTGGCCAGCACCTCGTTCAGGCGCGAACGCAGGGTCAGGATCTCGCGCGCGTGGATGTCGATGTCGGTGGCCTGGCCCTGGTAGCCACCCAGCGGCTGATGGATCATCACGCGCGAGTTCGGCAGCGCATAGCGCTTGCCGGCTTCGCCCGCGGCCAGCAGCAGGGCGCCCATCGAGGCGGCCTGGCCGATGCAGGTGGTGCTCACATTCGGCTTGATGTACTGCATGGTGTCGTAGATCGCCATGCCGGCGGTGACCACGCCACCCGGCGAGTTGATGTAGATGTTGATGTCCTTTTCCGGGTTTTCCGATTCCAGGAACAGCAACTGCGCCACCACCACGTTGGCCATGTGATCGTCGATCGGGCCCACGAGGAAGATCAGGCGCTCCTTCAACAGGCGCGAATAGATGTCGTAGGCACGCTCGCCGCGGCTGGTCTGCTCGACCACCATCGGAACCAGGTTCAGGGCTTTGGTTCGGTTGTCCATTACGTGAGGTACCTATCTTGGGGGGCAACAACCCCGCGCCGGCAAAGGCGCGGGGCATCCGGTGATCCGCCCGGGCTTACTGGCGGATCGCGTCCTGGAACGACAGCTTCTCTTCGGTGTGCTGGGCACGCTCGGCGATCCAGTCGATCACCTGCTCTTCCATCACACGGTTCTGCAGGCCAGACATCAACTGGGGGTCGTTGCGGTACATCTCAATGACCTGCTCCGGCTCTTCGTAGGTCGAAGCGATCAGACGCATCGTTTCATTCAGGCGCTTGGCTTCCAGACGCAGGTCGTTGATGCGGGCCACTTCACCGACCAGCAGGCCGACCAGCACGCGCTTGGCGGCAGCGTCCTTGAAGCCCTCGTGGGCATCGGCCGGGATCTCGCCGACGTTCTGGCCGTTACGGCGCAGCTGCTCGACCTGCTGGGCCAGCATGGCGCGGGCTTCGTTTTCGACCAGGCGCGGCGGCATTTCGACCGAGGAGTAGGCCGCGATCAGCTGCTCGCCCACTTCGCGGCGCAGGCGGTTCATCAACGCACCCTTCAGCTCGCGCTCCAGGTTGGCGCGGATGTCGCTGCGGAACTGCTCCACATCGCCGCCCTTCACGCCGAAGCTCTTGATGAAGGCTTCGTCGACCGCCGGCACGATCGGCTCGGAGACCTCGGTGACCTTGACGGTGACCTGCACGGTCTTGCCGGCCAGCACCGGCACGCGCCAGTCAGCCGGGAACTCGACGTCCAGGGTCTTCTCTTCGCCCTTGGCCAGGCCGACCAGGCCCTTCTCGATGGTGTCGAACATCATGCCCTGGCCGAGCACGATCGAACCCTTCTCGGTGCCCTCGGCCGGCAGGCGCTCTTCGCCGGCCTGCGACCAGGTTTCCACCGCGACCAGGTCACCGTCCTGCGCGCCACGGCTGACCGGGGCCCAGGTACGACGCTGGTTCTGCAGGTTCTCGATCATCTGGTCGATGTCGGCGTCGGTGATCTCGGCGGTGTGGCGCACGACGGTCAGCTTGCTGACGTCGATGTCGCCGAAGTCCGGCACCACTTCCACGGTGGCGACGAAGGAGAACTCACCCTCGTCGCCCTTGTCGATGCGCGGGCTGCCGACGATGCGCAGGTCGTGCTCGCGCACGGCCGCATCGAAGGTTTCGCGCAGCAGGCCGTCCAGCGCCTCGCCACGGACCTGCGCGCCGAAGCGCTGCTCGATCACCTTGGCCGGCACCTTGCCCGGGCGGAAACCCTTGATGCGGGTGGTACGGGCGATTTCGCCGAGGCGGCCGACGATGTGGCTCTGCAGACGCTCTTCCGGCAGCGAGAAGCTCAGGCGGCGTTCCAGGTTGCCGGTGGATTCGATCGAAGCTTGCATGTTGACTCCTGCCACCGGTGGCCCAGGCCCCCGGCTCGATGATTGGGATGAAACGGTTGTAAGGACGCGACGTCTGGGACGCGCCTGCTTGCCGCAGCCCTTTAGTTTCGCCCAATTCGGCTTGCACTGCCAGCGCGTGCCGGTCAAGGGGGCGCAGATGGCCCGATCAGGGCGGGGACAGGCCGGCACTGGTGCGAAAGGGGGGACTCGAACCCCCACGCCTTGCGGCACTGGAACCTAAATCCAGGGCGTCTACCAATTCCGCCACTTTCGCGTGGCCGGCGCAGGTGTTCATTGTCGCAGGCGATGACGGGAAGCGGAAGGCCTGCACAAAACTGAACATGGCAATTGTGCGCAGCCCGCGCGTTGAACCACCCCGGCGAGCGCAAGCTCATCCGGGGTGGCGGGGGTCACTGCTGCGGCCTGGCCTTGGCCGACGCCGTATCGGCACCCTGCCCGGCTGCAGGATCCACCTCGCGAATCTCCGCGCCCCCGTCGCCGGTGCGCCGCAGGGCCGCCGACTCCGGTGTGGCCTTGCGCACATCCACCGAACCATCCGCATTGCGCTGCACGTCCACCGCATCGGGCAGGGCCTCCCGCTCTGCCGGCTGAGCCGGCTGCATCTGCATGGCCTCACCGACCGGGCGTGCAGGAGCGCTCTCCGTGCCAGCATCGCGTTCGACGGTCTGCGCGGGATCGTCGGCGGGCGCGCAGGCCGCCAGTGCCAGCAACGCGAAGGAAACCCACAGCGTGCGGTGCAATCGATTGATATGAGCCATCAACATCGTCCTTCGTGCATGCGCCGTCGGCGCGGAAGATCCATTGGGTGCGATGCAGGACACGATGCGGTGAGATGCAGCGCACAGCATTGAAAACACTGATGACGTGTATGCCGCTGATTTCAGCATTGCTTCAGTCGATCCACGCCAGGCGTGGATGAAATCCCCCAGCGAACAGGCAAGAAAAAAGCCACTTGGCGAACCAAGTGGGAAGCTGCCGCGCATTCGCGCCGCAGCCCCACGCTTTGCGCGGCAAAGCGCGGGCCCCACTTCATCAGCCGCCACTTCCCCGCGGCTTCGCCGCGCCCCCTTGACTCAAGGGGGCTCCACTCCAGCCAGCACCGCTGGCATCTGCAGATGCCCCCCAGCGAACAGGCAAGAAAAAAGCCACTTGGCGAACCAAGTGGCTTTCGTCTGGTGGGCTGTCAAGGATTCGAACCTTGGACCTATTGATTAAGAGTCAACTGCTCTACCAACTGAGCTAACAGCCCGAAATCGGGGCGCGAATTATGACCCGATCCGCTCGGTGGGTGCAAGCACTTTTTTCAACGTGGTTGAAACCAGCACTGCGGGGCCCGCTCCTGCTGCAGATCCACGCCAAACGGGTTCTGCAACGCGTGATCCATCGGAACGATGGGAGTCACACCTATAAGAAAAAAGCCACCTGGCGTACCAGGTGGCTTCTGTCTTGGTGGGCCGTCAAGGATTCGAACCTTGGACCTATTGATTAAGAGTCAACTGCTCTACCAACTGAGCTAACGGCCCGTGAAACTCAGACGCACATTGTAGCGTGCTTTCTGTTTATTGCAATACCGTTTCGGCTGCGCCGATGCGGTTGAATCAGTGGGGTGGCTGAGGGGATTCGAACCCCCGACCACCGGAATCACAATCCGGTACTCTAACCAACTGAGCTACAGCCACCACTGAAACTTTCGCTCCATCGCCGATACCACTGACGCCGGAACCTTGAACATTGCCTGGGGACTGTCACCGAAGTTGCGGTCCGCCGAAGCGAGTCCGATATTCTGGTGGAGTCCTTGCGCTTTTGCAAGCACTTCTTCACATCCGTCGATGCGATCCCGGTGCTCGCCAATGGCGCGCCCGACAGGAATCGAACCTGTAACCGCCGGCTTAGAAGGCCGGTGCTCTATCCAGTTGAGCTACGGGCGCCCGAACCGGAACGGTGTCCAATCCGACGTGGCGTGGGATTGGTCGGGGTAGAGGGATTCGAACCCCCGACATCCTGCTCCCAAAGCAGGCGCGCTACCAGACTGCGCTATACCCCGGTCTTGCAATCCCCTCGGGTTGGGCCCGGGGAGCTGGTCATTGTCGCCAAGCGCGTTGGGAACTGTCAACGAAGGATGCACAGATCCCCGGCCTGCCACAACGCCGAAAGCAGTCATCGGCTATGCTGACGCCCATCGGCCGGATGGCCGTCCCGACCTTCATTCGCACGGAGAACACGCATGCGCAGCGGCAACCCGGCTCTTTCCGAGTCGACCTTCCTCGACCTCGCCAGTGGCTCGGTAGTGACCAGCCCCGACCAGGCCATGACCCTCAACGGCACCGCCAACAAGACCGGCATCCTGCTGCTGTTGACCGTTCTGACCGCGGCGTTCGCCTGGAGCCAGGCGGTCGACGAGTACGGCCAGATTTCCGGCAGCGCGAGCCTGTACGCCATCGGTGGCGCGATCGGCGGCCTGGTGCTGGCACTGATCACCATCTTCAAGAAGGAATGGTCGCCGGTCACCGCGCCGATGTACGCACTGGTCGAAGGCCTGTTCCTGGGCGCCGTGTCGGCCCTGTTCAACATGAAGTACCCGGGCATTGTGTTCCAGGCGGTGCTGCTGACCTTCGGCACCCTGGCCGCCCTGCTGTTCGCATACCGCAGCGGCCTGATCAAGGCCACCGAGAACTTCAAGATGGGCGTGGTGGCCGCCACCGGCGGCATCGCCCTGCTCTACCTGGCCTCGTTCGTGCTGGGCTTCTTCAACATCAACGTGCCGGTGATCCACGACTCCAGCTGGCTGGGCATTGCCTTCAGCCTCTTCGTGGTGGTCGTGGCCGCGCTGAACCTGGTGCTGGACTTCGATTTCATCGAGACCGGCGTGGCCCAGAGCGCGCCGAAGTATATGGAGTGGTATGGCGCATTCGGCCTGATGGTGACCCTGGTCTGGCTGTATGTGGAGTTCCTGCGCCTGCTGTCGAAGATCCAGCAGCGCTGAACCAGGCAGAGCCATGAACGACAAAGGGCGCCTTCGGGGCGCCCTTTTCTCTTTGTAACGCGTGGCTGCATTTCCCGGCTAGCCAGCCACGCCAGCCTGTGCAGCGTAGTGCGCCGCAAGGTGTTCGACCAGCGCTCGCACCTTGGGCGCGAGCGCACGTGCATGCGGGTACAACGCGAAGTAGCGCCGCTGGCCGGCATGCCAGGCCGGCAGCACGCGGATCAGACGACCGGCGCGCAGATCCTCCTGCACGGTCAGCGCGGTGAACAGGCTGATGCCCATTCCGGCCAGCGCGGCGGCGTACAGCGCGGGCGTGGCATCCACGCGCAGGCGCTGCCCGGCTTCAACGCTCACGCTGGCGCCGCGCGGTCCCTGCAACCGCCAGGGCGGCATTGACGGCGTGGGACTGAAACCCAGCAGCGTGTGCTGCTCCAGATCCACGGCGTGCCGTGGCAGGCCATGGCGCGCCAGGTAGACCGGTGCGGCGACCAGGATGCGCGGGCAGCTGGCCAGCTCGCGCGCAACCAGCTGGCTGTCCGGCAATGAAGCTGCAATGCGCAGCGCCAGGTCGAAACCACCACCGACCACATCCACCACCTGATCATCCGCCGACAGGTCCAGCGTGACCTGCGGGTAACGCTGCAGGAACGAGGGCAGCCAGTGGGGCAGCTCCTGGCTGGCCACCACCTGCGGCACGCTGATCCGCACGCTGCCGCTGGGCTGCGCCTGCCCGGCGCGAGCACGATCATCCGCCTCCTGCAGGCGGTCCAGCAGCGTTGCCGCCTCGCGGTAGTAATCGCGCCCGGCCTCGGTCAATGACAGCCGACGGCTGTTGCGATCGAGCAGGCGTACCTGCAGGTGCTCTTCCAGCTGCCGCAGTTGCCGCGACATCGCCGAGTGGGTGGTCCCCAGGCGCTCGGCGGCCGCAGTGAAACTGCCCGCGTCAACGATGGCGCGCAGCGCACGCAGGGCGGCGAAGTGATCCATCGGCGGGCAGCTCCACGTGGCGGGGCCCACGGCATGCGGGCCCCGCCAGCTTATCAAGCGCC
This sequence comes from Stenotrophomonas sp. YJH_SMC_53, assembly GCF_059369995.1. NCBI lineage: Bacteria > Pseudomonadati > Pseudomonadota > Gammaproteobacteria > Lysobacterales > Lysobacteraceae > Stenotrophomonas > Stenotrophomonas sp. YJH_SMC_53. The sequence continues at coordinate 340,716 of NZ_JCAFTF010000004.1, forward strand.
GTCACCGGCCTTGCGTACCGGCAGCGCGAGGATCGCGTCGGTGCTCATGACATCGCCGAAGGCGTCTTCGATCTGCGCCAGCGAGGCCTCATGCAGCGCGCGATGGCCGATGCGACGGCCGCCGGCCAGATCCAGATCGCGGCTGGCGCTGGCATCGGACGAGACGATCACCCGGTAGCCGCGCGGAGCCGCTGCCGCGTCGCGCGCAGCACCGGCCACGCAGGCGTGGGTCTGCAGGCCGGTGACGATCAGGGTGTCGATGCCGGCGTTCTTCAGCATCGGGTCGAGCACCGCGGCGGACGCGCCGGCGAATACGCTGACATTGTCCTTCTGCACCACGGTCTCGCCCTGGCGCGGCTGCAGGTCGCGATGGAAGGCGGCATTGACGCTGCCCTGCGCGAACAAGGGTGCGCCGGCCGGCAGCACGTGCTGGACATGGATCACGCGGATGCCGTGGGCATCGGCGAATTCGACTACCCGCCTGGCCTGGCGCAGTGCGGCCTCGCCATCGGGAATGACCATGCGGCCACCCGCAAAGCCTGGTACGGCCTTGGCATCGAAGTACTCGTTCTGGAAGTCGATCACCAGCACGGCAGTCTTCGCCGCATCCAGCGAGGTCGCGACCGGCGCACCCGCCATATGGCGGATGGTGGGATGGGCCGGCTCGGCAGCAGCAAGCGGGAGGGTGGCGGTCATGCCGATCAGGCTGGCCAGGCCGAAGGCGGTGAGGTTCATGTTCAAGCTCCGGTGCATTGGGAAGTGGGCACAGGATGCCGATCACATTACGCACGAACCAGCCGCCCAGCGGCACATGATCTGTGCGATATACGCACAGAAAATCCCCTGTAGAGCCACCCCATGGGTGGCTGCGGACCGCAGGGGCCCCGTCATCCACGCAGGGCGTGGATCTACCGAGCCAGCCCACAACGCAACGGGGCGCCCGAAGGCGCCCCGCTGTGGATCCAACCGAGGTCGGCCGGCCGCTTACAGGCGGCTGGCGATGGCCTGGGCAAAGCTCATGGTGGTACCGGCGCCACCCAGGTCGCCGGTCAGCGAGTCCTTGGCTTCCATGGTCGCCACGATGGCCTTGCGCAGGCGCTCGGCATTCTCCGGCTGGCCGATGTGGTCCAGCATCTGCGCGGCCGCCAGCAGCAGCGCACACGGATTGGCCTTGCCCTGGCCGGCGATGTCCGGCGCGGTGCCGTGCACGGCTTCGAAGATCGCCGCGTCCTTGCCGATGTTGGCACCCGGAGCCAGGCCCAGGCCGCCGACCAGGCCGGCGCACAGGTCGGAGATGATGTCGCCGAACAGGTTGGTGGTGACGATCACATCGAACTGTTCCGGACGCATCACCAGCTGCATGCAGCAGTTGTCGACGATCATTTCCTGGAACTCGATGTCCGGGTACTGCGCGGCGACTTCACGGGCGACATTCAGGAACAGGCCCGAGGTCGACTTGATGATGTTGGCCTTGTGCACGGCGGTGACCTTCTTGCGGCCGGTGCTCTTGGCCAGCTCGAAGGCGTAGCGCACGATGCGCTCGGAGCCCTTGCGGGTGATGCGGGTGCCGGAGAAGGCGGTCTCGCCATCGGCCGACACTTCCTGGCCTTCGGCCAGGTAGGCACCTTCGGTGTTCTCACGGACGGTGATCAGGTCGACGTTGTCGAAACGCGACTTGGTGTTCGGGAAGGTGTGGGCCGGACGCACGTTGGCGTACAGGTCGAAGTGACGGCGCAGGCTGACGTTGATCGAGGTGAAGCCACCGCCGACCGGGGTGGTCAGCGGGCTCTTCAGCGCGACCTTGTTGCGCGCGATCGATTCCAGGGTCACCGCCGGCATCAGGTCGCCGTGCTTTTCCAGGGCCACCAGGCCGGCGTCGGCGTCTTCGTACTCCAGGCCAGTCTTGAGCTGGTCGAGCACGAACAGGGTGGCGTCCATGATTTCCGGGCCAATGCCGTCGCCGCGGATGACCGTAATTTTCTGCGTCATTGATCGATGTTCCGAACAGGGGGAAAAACGCCGTCCGGACGTGCCCGGAAACGCCGGCGCAAAGGAAGTTTCACCGGCAATTATGCCTGAGCCGGGGCCGAGGTCCCAAATAGACCATGGTCCCAGTCCCCGGCTCAGGCAGAATTGCCCGCGCATCCCTCCTCTACCCCGCCTGTCGGCGCGCCCCTTCAACAAGAAGGGGCTCCTGGGCTGTTGGATCGTGGGGAAGGCCCCTCGCGGGTGCGGTAGTGCCGGCCGCTGGCCGGCAACCCCGGCCATGCCGGGTTCAGGCGATGCCGGCCCGCGGCCGGCACGATCCTCAGTGCTCGTGCGCGGCTGGCGCGGCGGCGCCGCCTTCCAGCTGGTCGAGGAAGTCGACCGCGCGGCGCAGGTGCGGGATCACGATGGAGCCGCCCACCACCAGGCCGACCGAGAAGGTCTCGAAGAACTCCTCGCGGGTCACCCCGGCGTCCTTGCACTGGGCCACGTGGTAGCTGATGCAGTCGTCGCAGCGCAGCACCATCGAGGCCACCAGGCCCAGCAGCTCCTTGGTCTTCACGTCCAGCGCGCCGGCCTGGTAGGTCTGCGTATCCAGCGCGAAGAAGCGGCGCACCACCTGGTTCGGTTCGCCCAGGATGCGCTCGTTCATGCGCTTGCGGAACTCGGTGAACTCGGCGATGCGGTCCTTGCTGCCGTCGTCGGCCGCGCTCATGCCTGGCCCTGCCCGGCCAGCAGCGGCTCGAGCTTGCCTTCACGGTGCAGGGCCATCATGTCGTCGTAGCCGCCGACATGGACGTCGCCGACGAAGATCTGCGGCACGCTGGTGCGGCGGGTCAGCGCCATCATCTTCTCGCGCTCGGCCGGGTCCAGGTCAATGCGGACCTCGGTCCACTGCTGGCCCTTGCTCTTCAGGAAGTTCTTGGCGGCCACGCAGTACGGGCAGACGGCAGTGGAATAGATGGTGATGGCGGGGGCACCGCCGGCGGTCTGGGCTGTCACGGGAAACTCCACGATGGATCGACGGTCTACATATGGTACCGGTGCGCTGGAATTTCCACGCCACGGCCGCAACACTGTGGATTAACGAATGGTTGCCCCCCGCCCTGCCACGCTTGGCGCGCCCCGCCCGAGGACCTTCTGCTTGCGAGCCCTGCTGCTGACTACCGCCGTCACCCTGGCCCTGGCCATGCCGCTGGCCCAGGCCCAGGAGAAGCTGCCCGACATCGGCTCTTCGGCCGGCGAGCTGCTGACCCCGGCCCGCCAGGCCGAGTACGGCGCGATGATGCTGCGCGAGCTGCGCAACTACGGCTACCTGCTGGAAGATCCGCTGGTCAACGACTGGCTGCAGACCATGGGTACCCGGCTCGGCTCCAACAGTGACCAGCCGCGGCAGCCGTACACCTTCTTCGTGATGAACGACCGCCAGATCAACGCGTTCGCCACGCTGGGCGGCTACATCGGGGTCAATGCCGGACTGGTGCTGACCGCCGAGCGCGAGGACGAGGTCGCTGCGGTGCTGTCCCACGAAATCGCCCACGTTACCCAGCAGCACGTGCTGCGCGGTGTCGAGCGCGCCCAGCGCGACCAGATCCCGATCCTGCTGGGCATGCTGGCGGCGGTAGTGGCCGCCCAGGCCAGCAACAGCACGTCGTCCGGCAACGCGACGATGGCCGCGATCAGCTCGGGCATGGGCCTGATGCAGCAGCGGCAGATCAACTACACCCGCTCCAACGAGTCCGAGGCCGACCGTCTGGGCATCCGCACCCTGTCGCGCAGCGGCTACGACGTGGATGCCATGGCCGGCTTTTTCGAGCGGATGTCGGCAGCCATGCGCGGCAACGAAGGCGGCTACAGCGTGCCCGAGTTCCTGCGCACCCACCCGGTCAACATCACCCGCATCAGCGAGGCCAAGTCCCGCGCCCAGCAGATGAAGAAGGATACGGTGCTGCTCACCACCAGCACCCCCACCGGCGAGCGCAAGGAGCGGGTGGACCCGGCAGATCCCAGCCTGGGCGAGCCGCTGTTGCGCGGCAACAACCCGCTGCTGCCCAGCAGTGTGCTGCGCCTGCCGATCGGCCAGCTCAACCGTGGCGCCAGCGGTGACTTCGAGTGGGCGCGTGAGCGCCTGCGCGTGCTCAGCGCGGACTCCACCCCCGAGCTGGAGCGCGAGTACGCCGACCTGGCCAAGCGGCAGAAGGACGGCCTCAACGATGCGCAGCGCTACGGCCAGGCGCTGGCGGTGATGCGCGGTGGCCGTGCCGGTGCCGGCCAGGCCCGGCAGACCCTGGCCGGCCTGCTGCAGAGCCACCCCGGCAACCTGTGGCTGGCGCTGGGGCTGGGCGAGGCGGAGTCGCGCGCAGGCCAGGCGGCCCAGGCCAACAGCCGCTTCGAGCAGCTGCTGCGCGAACACCCCAACAGCCGCCCGGTGGCACTGACCTATGCCGAGATCCTGAACGAACAAGGCAGCCGCGAAGCCGGCCAGCGTGCGCAGGCGATGCTGCGCCCCCTGCTGTCGCAAAGCGGTAACGATCCGGTCTTCCAGCAGCGTTTCGCCCGCGCCAGCGAGTTGGCTGGCGACAGCGTGCGCGCCAGCGAGGCCTATGCCGAGGCCGCCTTCCTCAGCGGGCGGCCAGAACAGGCGCTGATGCAGCTGCAGGCGCTCAAGCGCAACCCGGCGCTGGATTACATCGGCCGCGCGCGGGTTGACGCCCGCATCGAATCGATCACCCCGACGGTGCTGGAGCTGCGCCGGCAGGGCGTGCAGGACCCGGACCTGGACCGCCGCTGAGCACCGCATGACCGGCCGATGGCAATCCAGGCCGGTTCCGGCCGGGTAGTCACAAACATGTCATCAAACCGTAGTCTACTGGCACCACTCCAGTAACCGAGCCCTACGGTGTCCTCGTGCAGAAACGCATCCTGATCGTCGATGACGAGCCCGCGATCCGTGAAATGGTCGCCTTCGCCCTTCGCAAGGGCGATTACGAACCGGTCCACGCCGGCGATGCCCGGGAGGCCCAGACCGCGATCGCCGATCGCGTTCCCGACCTGATCCTGCTGGACTGGATGCTGCCCGGCACCAGCGGCCTGGACCTGGCCCGCCGCTGGCGCAAGGAAACGCTGACCCGCGAAGTACCGATCATCATGCTGACCGCCCGCGGCGAAGAGAATGATCGCGTCGGTGGCCTCGAGGCCGGTGTCGATGACTATGTGGTCAAGCCGTTCTCGGCACGCGAACTGCTGGCCCGCATCCGAGCGGTCATGCGCCGCGCCCGCGAAGATGACGAGGACGGCAGCGTAGCCGTCGGCCCGATCCGTATCGACGGCGCCGCCCATCGCGTGTTCGCCAACGACCAGCCGGTGCCGATCGGCCCGACCGAATACCGTCTGCTGCATTTCTTCATGACCCATCCCGAGCGCGTCTACACCCGCGCGCAGCTGCTGGACCATGTATGGGGCGGCAGCGTGTACGTGGAGGAGCGCACCATCGACGTGCATATCCGCCGCCTGCGCAAGACGCTGGAGCCGTTCAACGCCGAGAACATGGTGCAGACCGTGCGCGGCGCCGGCTACCGCTTCTCCACTGCTACCTGAGTCTCGTCGTGCCGGCACCGCGCACCTGCGGGTGCCGGTGCCGGCAACTCTGCTATAACCCTCGGTTCACCCCAGTGAACCGCCGCACCTCAACGACGAGATCGCAATGCCCCGCCACATCCGCTCTGCCTGGTTGAAGACCCTGGCCACCGTTGCCGCGGTGCTGCTGTTCGCCGGACTGGTGGGGTGGTTCACGGGCCATCTGTGGTTGTGCATCGCACTGGGCGCGCTGGCGACCCTGGCCTGGCATTACTGGCGCCTGCGCAGCGTTCTGCGCCGGCTGACCGCTCGCCAGCGCTGGGACACCGCCGAAGAAGGCACCGGCGTCTGGAACGAACTGGACCGCCTGCTGTACCGCAACCAGGTGGAAATGCGCGTGCGCAAGCGCCGCCTGCTGGACATGCTGCGCAGCTACCGCGCTGCTGCCGCCGCGTTGCCTGATGCCGTCGTCGTGCTGGATCGCAACAGCCAGCGCGTGCAGTGGTTCAACGAAGCGGCTACCGCTCTGCTCGGCCTGCACCATCCCGGCGACCTTGGCGAGGCCCTGGTCGAGCGCCTGCAGCCAATGCCGCTGGCGCACTGGCTGGCTGGTGGCCGCAATGCCGAGCCCATCCTGGACGTACCCTCGCCGGTCGATCCGGCGATCCGCCTGAACCTGCGCCTGATTCCCTATTCGTCGGACTACTGGCTGCTGATCGCGCGTGACGTCAGCAAGCTGCTGCGCCTGGAGCAGGTGCGGCGGGATTTCGTCGCCAACGTTTCACACGAACTGCGCACGCCGCTCACCGTGGTCCACGGCTACCTGGACATGATGGACCCGGAGGATTTCCCGGGAACCGGACCGATGCTGGAAGAAATGCGCAAGCAGAGCCAGCGCATGGCCCAGCTGGTGGAAGACCTGCTGACCCTGTCGCGCCTCGAATCGCAGGAACACAGCGAGGAAGAGACCGTGGCCATGCAGCCGATGCTGGCGACGCTGCGCCGCGAAGCCGAAGCGCACAGCCAGGGCCGCCACCAGATCAGCATCGACGACCTCGCCGGCGTTGACCTTCAGGGCTCGACCAAGGAACTGCACAGCGCATTCTCCAACCTGGTCACCAATGCGGTGCGCTATACGCCGGCCGGTGGCCGCATCGCGGTGGAGTTCCGCCGCGAGGGCGACGGTGCGGTGCTGGCAGTGCGCGATTCCGGCTACGGCATCCCGGCCACCCACCTGCCGCGCCTGACCGAACGCTTCTACCGTGTGTCCAGCAGCCGCTCGCGCGAGAGCGGCGGCACCGGGCTGGGCCTGTCCATCGTCAAGCACATCCTCGGCCTGCATCACGCACGGCTGGAGATTGAAAGCGAAGTCGGCAAGGGCTCGGTGTTCTCCTGCCATTTCGATGCCGACCACGTGCGCCCGCGCGAGTCCGCCCCCCTGACCTCCATCGAAGAATGACGCCATGAGCAGCCTCGGATCCCTCCCCCTCCCCGTGAGCCCGGACAACGATCCGTTGCGCGACCCGGCGCTGTACATCAACCGCGAGCTGTCGCAGCTGGATTTCAACTTCCGCGTGCTGGCCCAGGCGATGGACCCGCAGGTGCCGTTGCTGGAGCGCCTGCGCTTCATGTGCATCTCCTGTACCAACCTCGACGAGTTCTTCGAGATCCGCGCCGCCGCCGTGCGCCACGCGCAGGAGTTCGGCCTGCCACCGGCACCGGACGGGATGAGCCCGCAGGCCATCCTGAGCGCCATCCATGACCGCGCCGCCGAACTGGTGGACCAGCAGTACCGCTGCTGGAACGAGACGCTGCGGCCGGCGCTGATGGAGGCCGGCATCGGCGTGCTCGGCCGCCACTCCTGGACCGACCGCCAGAAGCGCTGGCTGCGCGCCTACTTCCGCAACGAGATCATGCCGGTGCTGTCGCCGCTGGGCCTGGACCCGGTGCACCCGTTCCCGAAGATCCTCAACAAGTCGCTGAACATCGTAGTGGTGCTGAAGGGCACCGACGCGTTCGGCCGCGCCGGCCACCTGGCCATCGTGCGTGCGCCGCGCTCGCTGCCGCGCATCATCCAGCTGCCGGAGAAGCTCGGCGGTCCGCAGAACTTCGTGTTCCTGTCCTCCGTGCTGTCGACCTTCGTCGATGAGCTGTTCCCGGGCATGGAAGTCCAGGGCGCCTACCAGTTCCGCGTCACCCGCAACTCCGAACTGGTGGTGGACGAGGAGGAAGTGGAGAACCTGGCGCTGGCACTGCGTGACGAGCTGGTCGACCGCGGCTACCGGCCGGCGGTGCGGCTGGAGATCGCCCACGACATGCCGCGCGAGATCGTGCGCACCCTGCTGCAGAATTTCGGCCTGACCGAAAACGCGGTGTACCGCATCGATGGCCCGGTCAACCTCAACCGCATCATCCAGCTGTACGACCTGATCGCGCAGCCGGAGCTGAAGTACCCGCCGATGACCCCTCGCACGCTGCGCGACAGCGACGGCATCTTCGAGACGGTGGCCCGCCACGACCTGCTGCTGCATCACCCGTTCGATGCCTTCACCGCGGTGCTGGACCTGATCCGGCAGGCGGCGGTCGATCCCAATGTGCTGGCGATCAAGCAGACCCTGTACCGCACCGGCAAGGACTCACTGATCGTCGATGCGCTGATCCAGGCCGCGCGCAACGGCAAGGACGTGACCGTGGTGGTCGAACTGCGCGCGCGCTTCGACGAAGAGGCCAACCTGGGCCTGGCCGATCGCCTGCAGGAAGCCGGCGTACAGGTGGTGTACGGCGTGGTCGGCTACAAGACCCACGCCAAGATGCTGCTGATCGTGCGCCGCGAGGGCCGCAAGCTGCGCCGCTACGTGCACCTGGGCACCGGCAACTATCACAGCGGCACCGCCCGCGCGTACACCGACATCAGCCTGATCACCGCCGATGCGGACATCGGCAACGACGTGCACCTGCTGTTCCAGCAGCTGTCCGGGCTGGCCTCGAAGATGAAGCTCAAGCGCCTGCTGCAGTCGCCCTTCACCCTGCACACCGGCATTCTCGGCCGCATCGAGCGCGAGACGCGCATCGCCGCCGCCGGCCGCCCGGCGCGGATCATCGCCAAGATGAACGCACTGAACGAACCGCAGGTGGTGCGCGCGCTGTACGCCGCGTCGCAGGCCGGCGTGCAGATCGACCTGATCATCCGCGGCGCCTGCACACTGCGACCGGGCGTACCGGGCATCTCGGACAACATCCGCGTGCGCTCGATCGTCGGCCGCTTCCTGGAACACAGCCGCGTCTACTGGTTCGGCAACGACGGCGCACCGGAAATGTACTGCGCCAGCGCCGACTGGCTGGAACGCAACCTGCTGCGCCGGGTCGAGACCTGCTTCCCGATCCTCGATCCGGAACTGGCCAAGCGGGTCTACCGCGAAGTCCTGCAGAACTACCTTGACGACAACCTCAACGCCTGGGAACTGGACGCGCACGGCATCTACCACAAGCGTGCCCCAGCCCACGACGAAGCCCCGCATTCGGCGCAGATGGCGTTGATGCAGGGGCTGTGATCCGGTAGGTGCCGACCGTTGGTCGGCACGCATCGCCCATGCAGAACCAAGGGGTCAGAGCCCGTTGCGCAGCAACGGGATCCGACCCCGTGCCGTACCGACAGACCGCGGGAAACTGTCGAAGGCGGGGTGGATCCGGTTGCGGGGGCGTGAGCGCCATGGATGGCGCGACCGAGCTTACATGGACGTACTTGCAGCGTCCCCCGCAGCCGGGCCCAGCCCGCCATCCCACGGATACCTCGCTTTTGACGTTGCCTCTGCAGATGCAGGGCGCAGCCCTGCCGCACTCCCCTCTTCCAAAATGTGAAGGCCGCGCGGTGACGAGCACACCGCCCCTTCGGCTAACATTCGTCCATGCCGCATACCACCACGACTCCGCCCGCATTGCAGGATGGCGACCTGCTGGCCGCCATCGACCTTGGCTCCAACAGTTTCCACATGGTCATCGCGCGCTATACGCTCGGCCAGCTGCGGGTGATCGACCGCCTGCGCGAGACGGTGCGCATGGCCGATGGCCTGGATGGCAAGGGTGGTCTCTCTTCCGCTGCACGCCAACGTGCACTGGAATGCCTGGCCCGCTTCGGCCAGCGCATCCGCAATGTGCCGCCGCACCGGGTGCGCGCGCTGGCCACCAACACCGTGCGCCAGCTGCGCTCGCCGCAGTCGTTCCTGGTACCGGCCGAGACCGCACTGGGGCATGCCATCGAAGTGGTCAGCGGGCGCGAAGAAGCGCGCCTGATCTACCTGGGCGTGGCCCACGCGCAACCGCCCAAGCCCGGGCAGCGCCGGCTGGTGATCGACATCGGCGGTGGCTCCACCGAGTTCATCATCGGCATGGGCATGCAGACCCTGGAGCGCGAAAGCCTGCAGGCCGGCTGCATCGCCAGCACCCGGCGCTTTTTCCCCGGCGGAAAGCTGAGCAAGAAGCGCTGGAAGGACGCGCTGGCCGAGATTGGCCGCGAGTTCCAGCCTTTCGCCAGCAAGTACCGCGCGCTGGGCTGGCAGGAAGCGTTGGGCTCTTCCGGCACGCACAAGGCGATCAGCGAGATCTGCGCGACGATGAAGCTGAGCAAGGGCGCCATCACCGCCGAGGCCCTGCCGCAGCTGCGCGATGAACTGCTGAAGGCCAAGAAGATCGACGACATCCAGCTGCCGGGGCTGTCCAGCGACCGCCGCCCGATCATCGCCGGCGGCATCCTGGTGCTGGAAGCGGCCTTCCAGGCGCTGGGCCTGCAGAAGCTGCTGGTCAGCAAGGCGGCGATGCGCGAAGGCATCCTGTATGACATCGTCGGCCGCGCCGGCGAGAACGACCTGCGTGACGAATCGGTGGCTGCTCTCAGCCAGCGCTACGGTATCGATACCGTCCAGGCCGAGCGCGTGCAGGACACCGCGCTGTCCCTGCTGGAACAGGTGCAGGAGCGCTGGAGGCTCGATGCCGACGATGCGCGCATGCTCGGCTGGGCCGCGCGCCTGCACGAGCTGGGCCTGATGATCGCGCACAGCGGCTACCACGTGCATGGCAGCTATGTGCTGGAACACTCGGATATCGCCGGCTTCTCGCGCCAGGAGCAGCAGATGCTGGCGGCCCTGGTGCGTAGCCACCGCCGCAGCGTGGCCAAGACCGCCTTCGACGCCCTGCCCGAGCGACTGCTGCTGACCGCACGCCGGCTGGCGGCCCTGCTGCGGCTGGCGGTGCTGCTCAATCGCGCCCACGAAGACGATCCGCTGCCGGCACTGGAACTGACCGCCGACGACAACCGGCTGTCGCTGATCGTGCCGCAGGCCTTCATCGATGCCCGCCCGCTGCTGCGCGCGGACCTGATCGGCGAGACCGATGGCATCGCCGGGCTGGGCATCCAGTTCCGTCCGTTCGTGGCCTGAATACGCTGTCCGCTGTTGTCCACAGGACAACCGGGGTGACGCATTTCCCACTCCCACTTTGCGCAGTCTGGCGGTTTTTTGTGCTGCTCCGCACCACAAACGGCCCGCTGTGGGCAATCGCTGCCATCACGTAAGCGCCTGCTTTTGTTCACGTTTTGTGAAGAATGGCGCGGCCGCGTGACATAAATGGATACGAACCCTTTACAGAGCATTAACTAACGAGACTACTATCGGGTCACCGGCTCGGTCATCGACCCTGCTGGCTCCTTCGACGCCCACTTTGGCGTCCTGTGCACGACCTGAGAGAGAGAGCTCGCCATGACTTCACGCACCACCGCACTGGGGCAGGCCATCCGCTACGCCCTGGCTACCACTGCAGCGCTGGCAGCGCTGCCCGCGTTTGCCCAGGAAGGCAGCAACGCCAACCCGACCAACCTCGACCGCATCGAGATCACCGGCTCGCGCATCCGCCAGGTGGACGTGGAGACCGCCCAGCCGGTGTTCGCGATCAGCCGCAACGACATCGAAAAGCAGGGGTTCAGCTCAGTTGCCGACATTCTGCAGAACGTCACCGCCATGGGCAGCCCGACCATCAGCCGCGCCAATGCGCTGACCGCAGGCGAAAACGCGGGCGGCACCTACATCGACATGCGCAACCTGGGCACCCAGCGCACCCTGGTGCTGGTCAACGGCAAGCGCCTGGGCATCAGCACGTCCGGCTACCAGGACATCTCCACGCTGCCGGTGTCCGCCGTGGAACGCATCGAGGTGCTGAAGGACGGCGCCTCTGCGATCTATGGCTCCGACGCCATGGCCGGTGTGGTGAACATCATCACCCGTTCCAATGTCACCGGTGTGACTGCCAACGTCTACCACGGCCAGTACAGCCAGGGCGACGGTGCACGCGACCGCTTCGACGTTGTCGCCGGCTGGAGCAATGAGCGCGTGTCGTTGACCCTCTCGGCCGAGCATGCCGAAGAGAAGGGCGTGTGGGCGCGCGATCGCGGCTTCAGCAAGTACGGCATGACCGATCGCCATCCGTACGACAGCAGCAATTGGACCACCATCAGCCAGTACGGCCAGTTCACGGGTCTGCGCGGCCCGGGCTGTACCGCCACTGCGGGTTGCGGCTATTCCCTCAACCGCGGCGCGGATCCCACCAACCCGGCCAATTACCACCTCACCGATACCACGCCTTTCACCGGTGACGTGAGCAACGCCAACGACCAGATGCATGTGATGTATCCGGTCAAGCGCGACTCGGTCTATTTCGACGGCCGCTTCAAGATCACCGACAACGTCAACTTCCGCACCGAGCTGGGCTACAACAAGCGTGAGTCCACCCGCCAGATCGCGGGCTATCCGCTGCAGTCGAGCACCGCCGGTGTCGGCTCGATGTCGATCAACAGCTACTTCAACCCGTTCGGCCGCCAGCACGGTTACGCCAACCCGACCGCCGTGGCCTGGAACCGCCGCACCTGGGAAGTGCCGCGCGTGACCACCAGCGAGCTGAAGACCTACCGCGCGGTGGCGTCGTTCGACGGTTCGTTCGAGATCGGCAGCCGCTACTTCGACTGGGAAGTGGGTTACCAGTACAACCGCAATGAGCTGGAATCGGTGGCCACCGGCAACCTGCACAAGGGTCGCGTCGCCGGCGGCGTCGGCCCGTCGTTCTACAACGCCGCCACCGGCAAGGTGCAGTGCGGTACCGCAGCTGCACCGATCTCCTATGACGTGTGCAAGCCGTGGAACCCGTTGGTTCCGTACGGCACGACGGCTGCCGATGGCCTGTACGGCAACGAAGAACTGCAGGCGTGGCTGTTCCCGGAAGAGATCACCAAGGGCCGCACCACCTCCAAGAACTTCTTTGCCAACATCGCTGGCAGCATCGTGACCCTGCCGGCTGGCGATCTCGGCTTCGCCTTCGGCGTGGAAAGCCGCAAGGAAGAAGGCAAGTACACCCCGGATGCCCTGGCCCAGACCGGCGCTACCACCAACCTGGCCGCAGGCCCGACCGGCGGTGACTACACCGTCAACGAGGCCTACCTGGAAGTGAACGTTCCGGTGCTGGCCGACCTGCCGGGCGCGAAGGAACTGACCTTCAATGGCGCAACCCGCTTCTCGGACTACAACACCTTCGGCAACACGCTCAACAGCAAGTTCGGCTTCAAGTGGAAGCCGATCGACTCGCTGATGGTGCGTGGCACCTGGGCCGAGGGCTTCCGTGCACCGACCATCAGCGACCTGTTCGGTGGTGGTTCGGAGACCTTCGCGCAGTTCAGCGATCCGTGCGACACCCGTTTCGGTTCCTCGGCCTCCAGCGCCGAAGTCCGTGCACGTTGCGCACGCGACATCGCCAATGCGAATACCTTCCGCCAGCTGCGCCAGGGCGGCACCCCGGTGAACACGTCGACGGACGCGACGCCGGTGCCGTTCACCTCCGGGTCCAACCCGCTGCTGACGCCGGAAACCTCGACCAGCAAGACCCTGGGCCTGGTCTGGAGCCCGAGCTTCATCCAGGGCTTCAACGCCTCGCTGGACTGGTGGAAGATCCGCATCGACAACACGATCATCGCCGACACGCCGACCCAGATCCTGCAGGACTGCTATGAGTCGGGCATCGACGCGCGCTGCTCGCGCTTCCAGCGTGACCCGGTGACCGGCATCGTGACCAACCTGAAGTTCGGCAACCGCAACGCGGGCTTCATGGAAACCGAAGGCTACGACCTGGATGTGAGCTACCGTCTGGACACCCGGTTCGGCAAGTTCAACGTGAACTCGGCCACCACCTACGTATCCAGTGCAACCTACCGCACCTCCAACGACAACTCGATCGTCCCGATCGTCACCAACGGCATCGGCAGCGCCTTCCGCGTCCGTTCCAACCTGGTGCTGGGCTACGAGCGGGGCAACTTCGGCGCGAGCTGGACCGCGCGTTACTACTCGGGCGTGAAGGAAACCTGCTCGAACATCGCGCTGTACCCGGACGAATGCTCGGATCCGGGTGTGTATGCACCGTGGTACAAGGGCGCCCGCAACTACAACGAGCGTGGTGCTGTCACCTTCCACGACGTGCAGGTGCGCTACTCGCTGCCGTGGGATGCCACCGTGTCGGTCGGTGCCAACAACGTGTTCGAAAAGACCGGCCCGATCATGTACAGCAAGCCGAACTCGGCCTTCTCGTACTACGGCGGCTACGACATCGGCCGCTTCGTCTACATGAAGTACCAGCAGCGCTTCTGATCCATCGCGCTGTGACATGAAGCACCAGGACCACGGCCCTTCGGGGCCGTGGTTTTTTGTTGGCCGCAGCGCCCCTGCGGTGGCCGGCGCCCCCGTCATCTGACGGTCGCAAAGTGGTCATGTCGGCTACATCGCCAGGGCCGAGCATGCCGGAAACCGGGAGGCCCGCCATGCGCTATGCCATCGTCACCGAGACCTATCCGCCGGAAGTCAACGGCGTCGCCCTCACCGTACAGGGCCTGGAGCAGGGTCTGCGTGCAGCCGGACACGAGATCGACCTCGTCCGCCCCCGCCAGTCCACCGAAGCGCTGGATTCGGCACCCGGCACCTTGCTGGTTCCCGGCGCTGCCCTGCCCCGCTACCCCGGCCTGCGCTTCGGCCTGCCAGCCCCGATCCGGCTGGGCCGCCATTGGCAGAATCAGCGTCCGGATGCGGTCTACATCGCCACAGAAGGTCCACTCGGCTGGTCGGCACTGCGTACCGCACGTCGCCTCGGCATTCCGGTCGCCAGCGGCTTCCACACCCGCTTCGACGAGTACCTGCCCGACTATGGCGTGGCATGGCTGCAGGCCGCGGCCATGCGCTGGATGCGCCGCTTCCACAACCAGGCGGACGCTACCCTGGTGCCGACCCGCGAACTGCAGCAGTTCCTCGGCGAACAGGGCTTCGAACGCGTGCGCCTGCTGGCCCGCGCGGTGGACAGCCAGCAGTTCGATCCAGGCCGGCGCGACCCTGCACTGCGCGAGGAATGGGGCGTGGATGGCAACGGCCTGGTGGCGATCTATGTCGGCCGCATTGCTGCCGAGAAGAACCTCGGCCTGGCGGTGAAGGCATTCCGCCGCCTGCAGCAGATCCGGCCCAAGGCACGCTTTGTATGGGTGGGTGACGG
Organism: Stenotrophomonas sp. YJH_SMC_53; assembly: GCF_059369995.1. Lineage (NCBI taxonomy): Bacteria > Pseudomonadati > Pseudomonadota > Gammaproteobacteria > Lysobacterales > Lysobacteraceae > Stenotrophomonas > Stenotrophomonas sp. YJH_SMC_53. The sequence continues at coordinate 355,842 of NZ_JCAFTF010000004.1, forward strand.
CCCGGCCCGCGAGAAGCTGGCACATGAAAATCCCGATTTCATCTTCTGTGGCATCCAGCGCGGCGATGCGCTGGCCCGCCACTTCGCCAGCGGCGATCTGTTCCTGTTCCCCAGCCGCAGCGAGACATTCGGTAACGTGACTCTGGAAAGCATGGCCAGCGGTGTGGCCACCGTGGCCTTCGACTACGGCGCCGCGCGTGAGTACCTGCGCAACGGCGAGAACGGCGCAGCGGTGGACAGCGACGAGCAGTTCATCGAGGCCGCCGTGCAACTGGCCGCCGATGACGCGCAACGCCACGAACTGGGCGGCAATGCCGCACGCGCGATGAAGCGATTGCATCCACAGCAGGTGGTGGCCGAGTTCGATGCGTTGCTGGCCGAGCTTGCGCAGTCGCGGAGGAGCGGCCATGCGCACCACGCCGCTTGAACTGCTGGCAGGGCGCGAGGCACGCTTGTGCCGGCGGGCGAACCACTACTGCCGGCGCCGCCGCGTGCGCCGCCTGTTTTCGGCCATCAGCCGTCTCGGCGATGGCGTGTTCTGGTATGTGCTGATGGCTGCGCTGGTGGTGCTGGATGGCTTCGATGGCCTGCGCGCCTCGGTGCACATGGCCGCCACCGGCCTGGCCGCATTGCTGCTGTACAAGGGCCTCAAGCGCTGGACGCGGCGCCCGCGGCCTTACGCGGCCGATCTTCGCATCCGCGCCTGGGTGGCACCGCTGGACGAATTCAGCTTCCCCTCCGGGCACACCCTGCACGCAGTGTCGTTCACCATCGTCGCACTGGCCTACTACCCCTGGCTGGCACCCTTGCTGGTGCCGTTCACCCTCGGCGTCGCACTGTCGCGGGTGGTGCTGGGCCTGCACTATCCTTCCGACGTGCTCGCCGCCACGGGCATCGCCGTCCTGCTGGCTTCGGCCAGCCTGACCTGGCTGCCGCTGCCGGTGTAGCCCCGGGGTCAGATCCTTTTCCTTCGGAAAAGAGATCTGACCCCCACAATACCGGCGGCGCTACCATCATCATTGATGGCCTAGAATGCAGGCATGACCACGTTGTTCATATCCGACCTGCACCTGGACCCCAGCCGTCCGGAGATCACCGACCTGTTCCTGCGCTTCCTGCGCGAGCAGGCGCCCGGCGCCGATGCGCTGTACATCCTCGGCGACCTGTTCGAGGCCTGGATCGGCGACGACACGCCCTCCCCGGCTGCCGATGCGGTGGCCGATGCGTTGAAGGTGCTGTCCGACAGCGGCGTGCCCGTGTACTTCATCCGCGGCAACCGCGATTTCCTGCTTGGCGAGGACTATGCGCGCCGTGCCGGCCTGCGCATCCTGCCCGACCCGTGCGTGATCGAGCTGTACGGCCGCCCGGTGCTGCTGCAGCATGGTGACCTGCTGTGCACCGATGACATCCCCTACCAGCAGTTCCGTGCGCAGACCCGCGACCCGGTGTTCCAGGCGCAGTTCCTGTCGCAGCCGCTGGCCGCACGCATCGCCTTCGCGCAGAAGGCGCGCGAGGCGAGCCAGGCCCGCCAGTCGGAAATGAAGCAGGGCGATCGCGCGCAGTTCGAGACCGTCACCGACGTGGCCCCGTCCGAAGTCGATGCTACCTTCGTACGCCACGGCGTGGACACCATGATCCACGGTCACACGCACCGTCCGGCCATCCACGCACTGCAGGCCGGTGGACGCGATTGCATCCGTATCGTGCTGGGTGACTGGTACGAACAGGGCTCGGTGCTGCGCGTGGATGCCAGCGGCTGGTCGCTGGATACGCTCGCCCGCGATTGATGGATTGCAGGATGCCAACCAGGGTTGGCATCTACCCGAGCCGGTGAACGCGCCCGGGTAGACGCCGACCCTGGCCGGCGCCTGGCCTCAGCGGAATGCCGCGATGGTGGCCTTGGTGTTGACCAGCACGCGCTGGTTGTCTGCGGTGCTGGCATTGCCCATCGGGATGCCGTTGTAGCTGATGTTCGGGTTGGACCAGTAGTTCAGGCGCGGGCAACTGCGGGTGCAGTTGTAGGCCATGATCGTGCGCCAGCCGGTGCCGCTGGACGGCTCATAGCGGTAGCCGTGGCCATAGGCGTAGGGCGATGTGCTCGGGTCGGTGGCGATGTCATGCCGCGCGCTCTGCAGGTGGCCGATCTCATGCGCGAACGAGTAGTAGCCGGTCGCGCAATCCCAGTACACCGCCGCGAACGCCGTAGACGCGGTCGAGCCGATGCCCGAGGCCAGGCCACAGTAGGCGGTGTTGTTGATCAGCAGCACGCCGACGTCGGCCGCCGTGTTGTTGCGGCTGGTGTGGATGCTGTCCATGTAGCCATCACTGGTGCCACGGAAGCGTGCCAGGTCGGTGTCGAAGCTGCCCGACTCGGTGTAGCTGGTGGTCTCGTAACCGGCCAGCTGCATGGTGATGCCGACGTTGCTGTTGACGTAGCCCTGGTTGGATTCGGCCACCGCCAGCTGCACCAGCGACTGCATGTTGCCGCCATAGGCGGCGACGGCGGCATTGGTCGCTACCACCAGCACACGGATGGTCGCCGGCGTACCGGACGATGCCTGCGCGATGCCGATGCGATCGTTGTTGCCCATCGGGATCTTCGGCAGCTGGTTGTAGTCGGCCGGATGGTCGGCCGGCATCCGCGATTCATCCACTTCCACCAGCACGTGGCGGTTGCCCAACGGGCGCAGGCGATACAGCTTTCCATCCTTGCGGATCGAGCCGGTGACGGTGTCGCCCGAGCGCACCAGGATCAGCGAATTGCCGGGGTCGTCCTGGCCGTTGGAGGTGGCCGCGGTCAGTTTGTCCGAGGGCGAACGGAACTGGCCGTACCAGATGCTGCCGCCATCGGGCAGTGCTTCGACCTTGCTGCGCACCGCCTGCACCCGCCGGCCGAGCAGTTCGAATTCCAGCTGCGGTTGTGCAGTAGCTGCTGCATCGACACGCACTTCCTGTACCGTCGCCGTGGACGGGGTGGCCAGCAGCTTGCCCAGTGCGGGCTCGCTGTTTGCCGATGCGCGGCTGATGACCGTCACCGGCTCGAACAACGGTGCCGCATGCGCGGCCGCTGCCACCGACAAACCCAACACCAGGCCACCTGCCGCTTTGCCAATCGATCTGGACAACATTGCGTCGCTCCTTGAATGATGTGAACAGCGTTGATGCAGCACGACCCGGTGTGCCGGGTCTGACCATATGGCCTGCGCGGGGCGTGTGAATTCAATAGGCGAGAGAAGTGAAAATCAGGATTTGTGATCGACCGCATCTGGATTAAGTAAGGTCAAAAGCGTTGCTACACGTCGCGAATACGCCGCTTTCGCGCTACCGTGACGCAGCCACGACGGGGAATGCACATGGCACCATCGCAGGACACGGACGAAGATGTCGGCTTGCTGCGGATCGGGCTGTTCTTCGATGGCACCCGCAACAACGCACACAACCTGGCCCGTGGCAGGCCCCAGCTGCCGCAGCCGCGCCCGGCGCAGCTGCGTGCGGATGACGATTCGACCTACCAGAGCCGGTTGACCAGCAGCTACGACAATGGCCTGACCAACATCGCCCGCCTGCAGCAGCTGTACCCGGACAGCCGCAGCGGGACATCGGCGCCCCCGTCCCTGTCGATCTACGTGGAAGGTGTCGGTACCCGCGATGACGCCGACGACGACCTGATCGGACTGGCGTTCGGCATTGGCGCCAGCGGTGTGCGCGCCAAAGTGCAGCGTGCGCTGCAGGTGCTGCTGCCGGCGGCACTGGGTGCACTTGCTGCACGCTGGCAGCGACCACTGCGTGGCGTGCAGCTGGATCTGTTCGGCTTTTCACGGGGCGCGGCCGCCGCGCGCGATGTGGCCAACCAGTTGCAGGCCTGGGATCGCACCCGCTGGCGGCAGCTGTTGCAGGCCGCTGGCCTGTCCTGCACAACGGACTTCGCCCCGGCCGATCCGCCGCTGCGCTTCATCGGCCTGTTCGACACGGTGGTTGCGGTCAGCGGTGGCCGCACCGACGAACAACCTCACCTCGCGCTGCATGCAGGCGTTGCCAGGCAGGTGCTGCAACTGAGCGCGCGTGACGAGCATCGCCAGCACTATCCATTGACCAGCGTGGCGCCAGCGTTCACCGAGATCGCACTGCCCGGCGTGCACGCCAACATCGGCGGCGGCTACAACCAGCTCGAAGAAGGGCCCAAGCTGCTCAGTCGCCCGCGCCGGCAGCTGCTGCGCCGCCCGAGCGTGGCCGAGTACCAGACGCCACCGCTGGCGATCCTGCAGGCGACCACGGCCTACGCCGAGGCACAGGCCGACGCCGAGCGCTGGCGGCAGCAGCTGGGCCTGGACGAAAAGGAAGTCTGGGTGGATGTCTGGCACCAGTGGCAGCAACAGCGTCGCGCCGGCAGCCGCAGCGTACTGCTGTCACCGGTGCTGTACGTGACGGCGGCCGTGGTATTGCGCCGGCGCATCGACTGGCGCTACCAGCTGATCGCGCTTCAGGTGATGCAGCAGCATGCCATTGATGCCGGCGTGCGATGGACGGCCAATGCCAACGCAGTCCCCGGCTGGGAGCTGCCGTCCGCCCTGCAACCCATCGCACGACGACTGGTGGCCGGACAGCCACTGACGCAAACCCAGGAGGCGCTGTTGCGGCGGCGTTACCTGATGCAGTCGGCGCACTGGAACTTCGACGCGCTGGGCGACACCGCACTGACCTACGCCGCCGATGCCGGCGTCAGCGAGCTGCCGTACCGGCCGGGCCCGGGCCTGTTCTACATCAACCGTCCAACGGTGGATGGCAAGCGCGTGGTTCTGCCGAACGCATGAAAAAAAGGGACGGAGGGAATTAAGTCGTTTTGGCACAAACGACTTAATTCCCTCCGTCCCCTTTTTTCAAACGGCCTGCTCGACCAGGTTGGCGAGTTCGTCCGCATCGAATCCGGCCAGCAGGCGCGCTTCCATGTTGAACGGCCCATGCAGGTAGCCGCCGGCGTACTCCACCAGCAGCTCCTTGAAACGCGCGCGCGGCTCGACACCGGCGCGGTCGCAGTACCAGCGATACCAGCGCGAACCGGCGGCAACATGCGCCACTTCCTCGCGCAGGATCACCTCCAGCACATCGGCGGTTTCGCCATCACCGACATTGCGCAGCTTCTCGATCATGCCCGGGGTGACGTCCAGGCCACGCGCTTCCAGCACGCGCGGCACCAGCGCCATGCGCGCCAGGCCGTCATGCGCGGTCTTTTCGCACATTTCCCACAGACCGTTGTGTGCGGGGAAATCAGCATAGTCGTGGCCATGCACCTGCAGGCGCTCGCGCAGCAGCATGAAATGCCGCGATTCGTCATCGGCACAGCTGACCCAATCAGCATGGAACGCCGACGGCAGGCCCCGGAACCGGTACACCGCGTCCCAGGCCAGGTCGATCGCGTTGAGCTCGATGTGGGCGATGGCGTGGATGAAGGCAGCCCGCCCTTCCACGCCGCCCAGTCCACGCCGTGGTACCTCGCGCGGATGCACCAGCACCAGTCGTCCCGGACGACCCGGCATGCAGATCGGATCCGGCGGCGGCGCATCCGCGGCCACCTTCAGGCGACCGGCACGGAACGCGGCCGCATACGCCTGGGTCAATGCGACCTTGCGCAGCGGATCGGCTTCAGCCAGGCACTGCTGCGCAGCGCGCAGCAGGTCGCCACCAACGTCGGGCACATCCACCACGCCTGATCCTCAGGCGCGGCGCTTGTGCTTGGCATCGTCCGAACGCAACTGCTGGATGCGCTCGAAGTAGCCCGGCTCGATACCGGTCGGGTAGTGGCCGTTGAAGCAGGACGAATCGAAGCTGCGCAGCGCCGGGTTGCCTTCGCTCACCGCCGCTTCCATGTCTTCCAGGTCCTGGTAGATCAGCCAGTCGCAGCCCAGGTGGGCCTCGATCTCTTCCACCGTGCGGTTGTGCGCGACCAGCTCTTCGGCCGCCGGCATGTCGATGCCGTAGATGTTCGGGTAGCGCACCGGCGGCGCGGCGCTGGCCAGGTAGACCTTGCGCGCGCCGGCATCACGGGCCATCTGCACGATCTGCTGGCTGGTGGTGCCACGCACGATCGAATCGTCCACCAGCAGCACCACGCGGTTGCGGAACTCCAGGTGGATCGGGTTGAGCTTGCGGCGCACCGACTTCACGCGTTCCCCCTGCCCCGGCATGATGAAGGTGCGGCCGATGTAGCGGTTCTTGATGAAGCCTTCGCGGTACTTCACCCCGAGCACATTGGAGATCTCCAGCGCGGCATCGCGCGAGGTATCCGGGATCGGGATGATGGTGTCGATGTCGTGGTCCGGGCGCAGGCGCAGGATCTTCTCGCCCAGCTTGATGCCCATGCGCATGCGTGCCTTGTGCACCGAGACGTTGTCGATCATCGAATCCGGTCGCGCGAAGTACACGTATTCGAAGATGCACGGGGTGTGCTCGGCCGGCTCGGCGCAGATTTCCGAGAACAGTTCGCCGCGCGCGGTGATCACCAGCGCTTCGCCCGGCTGCACGTCACGCACGCGCTGGAAACCCAGCACGTCCAGCGCGGCCGACTCGGACGCCACGATGTACTCCTCGCCTTCTGCGTGGCTGCGCTTGCCCAGCACCAGCGGGCGGATGCCATGCGGGTCGCGGAAGGCCACCAGGCCCAGGCCCAGCACCACGCTGACCACTGCATAGCCGCCCTTGCAGCGGCGATGCACGCCGGCCACCGCGCGGATCGCGGCTTCCGGGCTGAGCTGGCGCTGCTGCTCCAGTTCGTAGGCAAACACGTTCAACAGCACTTCGCTGTCCGAATCGGTGTTGACGTTGCGCCGGTCCTGTTCGAACACCTGCTGGCGCAGCGCCTCGGTGTTGATCAGGTTGCCGTTGTGGGCCAGCGCGATGCCGTACGGTGAATTCACGTAGAACGGCTGTGCCTCGTCCATGCCTTCCGAACCTGCCGTCGGATAGCGCACGTGCGCGATGCCGACGCTGCCTTCCAGCGTGGACATGGTGCGAGCGTCGAACACATCGCGGACCAGGCCGGTGGCCTTCTGCACCCGCAGGCGGCTGCCATTGGCGGTGGCGATACCTGCCGCGTCCTGGCCGCGGTGCTGGAGAACGGTCAAGCCGTCATACAACTGCCCGGCGACGTTCTGGTTGCCGACGATTCCGACGATGCCACACATGGTGCGAGGTCTCCGCTGGGCTGTGCCCAGTTACAAGGAAGGTGGCCGTACCTGGCCGCGGTGGTCGCCGCGCCTGCGGTCGACATTGGCCGGATCGTCCGGCTCGATACTGTCCGGCAGTGCTGGGGCGTCCGGGCGCACTTCGGCCGGATCGTATGCATCGCCCTGTTCCGCTTTCGCGGGCCGCAGCCATCCGCCGCCCGCCACTACCTGGTTGAGGATGCCATTATCGCCTGCCGCGCCCGGCTTTCCCAACCCGGCGCCTGCATTCTTCCCCAATTCCATCAATGCAGATGGGGACAGCATGTCGGTCGGCAAGGCCTTGGGCAGCATGTCGGCGCCGGGTACCTGCCAGTGCGGCAGCTTCCCGTTCATCCAGGCCACGGCCGGATTCAGCACCGGGCGAACCGCCGAGCGCTTCCAGGAGGGCTCGGCGGTCAGCGGGGTGAAGCCGGCCAGCAGCAGCAGGACCGCCGCGATCAGGCCACCACGCACGGCCCCCAGTACACCGCCCAGCAACCGGTCCAGGCTGGTCAGCATGCTGCGGTGGATCATCGCCTTGATGACCATGCCGATCACCGCAACCACGATCATCACCCCAATGCCCACGCCCAGGTAGCCGCCGACGAAATGTTCGCCGCCAGGTGCCGCGGGTGCCGCCCACCAGCGCGCGGCATCGTTGCCGAAGGCGAAGGCCGCCCACGCGGCCAGCAGCCACGACAACGTGCCGATGACGATTCCCACGAAGCCACGCAGCATCCCGAGCAGGGTCGAGGCAGCGATCACGATCAGCAGCACCACGTCGATCATGGCGCCCCGCTCCTTCGGCGGCGCTGGCAACGGGCCTGCACGTCGGTCATGGGTGCGGTCGGACCATGCCGGCGACGCCAACCTTGGCGGCGACCTGCGCCTTCAGCTGTTCGGCGTCAGCCCGGTTGGCCACCGGTCCGACACGGACGCGATGCAGGGTGCCCTTTTCGGTACGCACCTGCTCGACGAAGGCGCTGAAACCGGCAGCACGGACCTTGTCACGCAGCGCATTGGCATCGCTGGCCTGGCCGAACGCGCCCAGCTGCACGGCGAAGCCGACGCCGCTGGCCGCCGGTGCAGCCGGCGTGGCCGGTGCCGTCGCCGGCTTGCTGGCAGTGGCCTCCGGCTTCGGCTCGGGCTTCGGGGTTTCGGGCTTCGGCGCCGGCTTCGGCGGCTCGGGCTTGGCCGCCGGAGTGGCCGTCGCAGTCGGCGTACTCGGCGGCAGGCTTTCGCTGCGCACCGGGTTGCTGCTGGCGGACGGCGAGGTGGCTGCGGACGGGGTACTGGCGCTTGGCGTAGCCGGTGCCGGGGTAGCTGCCACCGGGGCGCTGCTGCCCGTTGCGGCATCCAGAGTGATCACTTCGGCCTTCACATCGGCGCGGATCTTCACCGCCTGCAGCCGGGCCGCCTCGGCCTGTGCACGGTCGGCATACGGCCCCACGCGCACACGCCATGCCTGACGGCCGTTGATGGTAGTCGCTTCTGCGAAGCCCGGCAGCTGCGAGCGCTGCAGGTAGGCGATCACGGCATCGGCGTCGGCCTTGCTGCCGTATGCGCCGAAAGTGACGGCGTAGTTGCCGGCGGCAACCGCCGGGGACGTGTCCACGGTCGGCGGCGTGGCCGGCGTGGCGGCCTCCTGCAGCGGCTTGGCCTGCCCGGTCTGCAGGCCGGTAGCCCCACCGGCCGGGGCCACCAGCGGCAGTTCACGGGTTTCGAACTGGCCATCGGCCGGTGCATCCGGCGCGGCGATCGGCACCGAGGCCACGCCGCTGTCCGGTGCAGGCCCCTTGACCAGCATCGGCAGGAAAATCACGGCCAGTGCAACCAGCACGATGGCACCAATCAGACGCTGTTTCAGAGGCGTATCCACGTGAGGCGGCAACTGTCCGGAGGTTGCGGTCGATTATACGGGTGCCGGACCGGACGGCGTCGGGATTGGCTGAACGTGGCTCAGGCGCTGCCCTGCAACCACTGCAACGCGGCGGCAGCGGTATGGAAGGAGCCAAACACCAGTACGCGGTCACCGCGCTCGGCCCGGGCCAGTACCTGCGCCAGCGCCTGTTCGACCGAAGCGGCCAGCTGCGCGCTGCCAGCAGCGGTCTCGGCCAGGCGCGCCTGCAACTGGGCGGCACTCTGGCCACGCGGGCCGTCCAGGCCGGCAAGGGTCCACTCGCCAACCACGCCCTGCAATGCCTGCACCACACCCGCCGCGTCCTTGTCCTGCAATGCGGCATACACCGCCAAGGTGCGCCCGGCCGACGCCTCGGCCTTCAGCGCGCGCGCCAGCTGGCCCGCCGCCTGCGGGTTGTGCCCGACGTCGACGCGGATCTGCACACCGCCACGCTCGAACGCCTGCAGGCGGCCCGGAATGCGCGCCGCCGCGATACCGGCGGCCCACGCCGCGCGCGGCACCGGCTTGTCCAGCGCGCGCAGCGCGGCGATGGCCGCACCGGCATTGGCCAGCTGGATCGGGCCGGCCAGCGCCGGGGTCGGCAGCTCCATGCGCAGGCCGACATCGCGCCAGCGCCAGCGCTGGGCGTCGATCGGCTCGTAGAAGTAATCGCTGCCGCCGCGGATCGCGTTGGCACCGACCAGGTAGGCACGCGCGAGCACGCTCGAGGGCGGGTCGGTCTCGCCCAGGATCACCGGCTTCCAGCCGCGGATGATGCCGGCCTTCTCGGTGCCGATCGCCTCGCGGTCCTCGCCCAGCCATTCGGCGTGGTCGATGTCCACGGTGGTGATCACCGCCACGTCGGCATCGACGATGTTGACCGCATCCAGGCGGCCGCCCAGGCCCACTTCCAGCACCGCCAGGTCCAGCCCGGCGTCGGCGAACAGCTGCAGCGCAGCCAGCGTGCCGTACTCGAAATAGGTCAGCGTGGTCTCGCCACGCGCGGCCTCGACCGCACTGAACGCAGCGACCAGCGCGGCATCGTCCACGTCCTGGCCGTCGATACGCACGCGCTCGTTGTAGCGCAGCAGGTGCGGCGAGGTGTACGCGCCGACCTTCCAGCCGGCGGCACGTGCAATGGCTTCGATGAAGGCCACGGTGGAGCCCTTGCCGTTGGTGCCACCGACCACGATGGTGCGCTTGGCCGGCGCCCCCAGGCCCATCGCCGTGGCCACGGCGCGCACGCGCTCCAGGCCCATGTCGATGCTCGCCGGATGCTGGCGTTCAATGTAGTCCAGCCAGTCGGCCAGGGTGGTCGGGGTGTTCGTCACGGCAGCGGTTCCAGCAGAAGCAGTTGGTGCGAGGGGATCGATCAGAGTGCGCGGTGCTTGGCTTCGCCGAAGAACGGCGTGTGGTGCGCGCAGTCGTTCAGGCGCACCACTTCCAGGCTGTCAAGGTCGGCGCCTTCGAGCAGGTTGAGCGTGGTCGGTGCCTGGCGGAAGGTCCACAGGCGGGAGATCGGCAGGCCCAGCACCTTGCACAGGATCACGCGGTTCACCGCGTCATGGGCAACCACCAGCAGGGTGTCGTGCTCGCCGAGGCCGTCGGTGGCGCGGGCCAGGCCGCGCCAGCTGCGCTCCAGCACCAGGCGCAGCGATTCGCCGCCGGGCATCAACACGGTATCCGGCTCCTCGCGCCAGGCCTGCAGGCGCGACGGATCCTTCTCGTGGATCTCGCTGGCCAGCAGCCCTTCCCATTCGCCGTGGGCGATTTCCTGCAGTTCCGGCTCGGTCAGCAGCATGTCGGCACGGGCGGCGCCAAGCGCCAGCTGCGCGGTGCGCTGCGCGCGCGACAGCGGCGAGGCGACGGCACGGGTGATGTCGACCGAGGCCAGGCGGGCACCCAGTGCCTGGGCCTGGGCTTCGCCGATCGGCGACAGCGGGATGTCGATCTGGCCCTGATAGCGGCCTTCGGCGTTCCACGGCGTTTCACCGTGGCGGGCAAGCAGGATGCGCATGCGTGCAAGGGGTCCTGGGGGGAGGAGGTTCCCGCGTTTCGTTCACATCCTGTGAAGTGCGCGGAACACGGATGATACCTGTTCGGCGCGCCGGGTCGGGGCGGGCATGAAAAAACCCCGCGACGTGGGTCGCGGGGTTTCGGAATTCCCGGCCATCGGGTCGGGTTTGCCGGCCAGCGGCCGGCACTACCGCAACCGGTTTATTTCGCCAGGTTCAGTTCCTTCAGCAGCTGCGGCGCCGGCGCCACTTCCTGCATGATCCACTGCATGTAGCGGCTGTCGACGGCGATCATGCGGGTCATCACCGGGTCGAACACCCAGTTGGAGCTGACCGATTCCCAGTTGCCATCGAATGCCAGGCCGACCAGCTTGCCGTTGGCGTCCAGCACCGGCGAACCCGAATTGCCGCCGGTGATGTCCAGGTTGGACAGGAAGTTCACCGGCACCGAACCGATGCGCTTGTCTTCCAGGCCGCCATAACGCTTGGCCTTGACCGCATCGAGCAGCGCCTTCGGCGAATCGAACGGATCTTCACCGGTTTCCTTCGCCGCCACGCCTTCCAGGGTGGTGAACGGGGTGTACTTCACGCCGTCCTTGCCGTAGCCCATGACGTTGCCGAAGGTGATGCGCAGCGACAGGTTGGCGTCCGGGTAGACGAACTCGCCCTGGCTCTTCTTGTAGTCGGCCACGGCCTGCAGGTACAGCGGACGCGCGGTCAGCGATTCACCTTCGCGGATCTTCTTCTGCTCTTCCTGCTTCAGCAGTGCCGGCATGACAGCCACGGCGTACTGGATGGCCGGATCGCTGCTGGCTTCGAATGTGGCACGGTCGGCCTTGAACCATTTCAGGCGTGCGTCCAGGCTGCCGAGCTCGGTGCCCGACAGCTTGCCCACCAGCGCCTTGACTGCGTTGGCATCGCTACCGGCCAGCCACTTGTTCAGCACTTCATTGTCGCGCTGCGCGGCCGGCAGGGCCACGTACTGCTCCAGCCAGTAGGCCTGCAGCTGCTGGTCCATCTTCGCCACATAGCGGCGGTCCATCTGCTTGAGGCCACCTTCGATGGTGGTCAGGTCGCGTTCCTGGTAACCGGCTTCGCGCTCGGCATCCGGCTTGCTGCGCTCGATCGACAGGCGGTACAGGGTGATTGCCGCACCAACGGCCGAGGTGTTGTTGAACTGGCCGACGAACAGGTCGCGCTCGCGGGTCGCCTTGCTGGTATCCAGGTGCTTGACCAGCTGCGCGTGCGCCGCCAGGGCCGGCTTGCCGGCGGCACCCTGCTTCTTCAGCCAGGCCAGCACGGCAGCTTCTTCAGCCTGCTTCTGGCCGGCGGCGTCGATGCGCTTGAAGCCTTCCAGCTGGCCCAGGTAGTTCTTGGCCACGTTGTTCATGCTGGCGGCGGTGGCAGCGTACTTCACCTTGACGTCGGCGTCGGCCTTGCCGGCGTCGGCGATCATCTTCAGCACGGCGTTGTAGTGCTTGGCGATGGTCGGGTAGGTGAAGCTGGCGGTTTCGTTGAACTCACCGGCCAGCGCGTAGCGGTTGGTGCGGCCCGGGTAGCCGGCCACCATCACGAAGTCGTCGGCGCCCAGCGGCTGGTCGGCGAACTTCAGGAAGTGCTTGGGCTGGTATGGCACGTTGTCGGCGGCGAAGGCGGCCGGCTTGCCGTCCTTGCCGACGTAGGCGCGGTAGAACGAGAAATCGCCGGTGTGGCGCGGCCACATCCAGTTGTCGACGTCGCCGCCGAACTTGCCGACGCTGCCCGGGGGCGCGTAGACCAGGCGCACGTCCTTGATTTCCATGTTGCGGAACAGGCGATAGGTGTTGCCGCCGGAGAAGCTGTACAGGCGGCAGCGGAAGCCGGCATCGGCTTCACAGGCGGCAACCTGGGCCTTGTCGAAGGCGTCCAGCGCGCGACTGCGGGCCAGCGGGTCGTTGCCGGCGGCGGCGATGGCGGCCTTGGCCTGGGCGGTGACGTCGGTGATCTGGTCGAGCACGAACACGCGGGCGTTCGGGCCGGCGCTCAGTTCGTCCTTCAGGGTCGGCGCGTTGAAGCCGTCCTTGATCAGGTTCTTCTGCGCGGTCGAATTCAGCTGGATGGCGCCATACGCGCAGTGGTGGTTGGTGACCACCAGGCCCTGCGGCGAAACGAAGCTGGCAGTGCAGCCCCCCAGCGCAACCACCGCACCCATCGGGTCACCGGTCAGGTCGGCCAGCTGCTCCGGGGACAGCTTCAGGCCGGCCTTCTGCAGCGGCCCGGCAATTTCCGGCAGCTGCTGCGGCACCCACATGCCTTCTGCGGCGTGGGCGACCTGGACCAGCCCAAGGCTGGCGACGATGGAGAATGCAAGCAGGTTCGAGCGCATGGAGCGGCCCCTGGTAGTGGAACCCTCGATTGTAGCCCGCCGCCCTGCCCCGGCCCGAACCCCGGAAGTCATGGGCCTGCTTCTTGCTCTGCGCACATCGGCCGCGCACACGGAATCGTCCAGAGGGGGCGTGGTCACCCTGCCCCGGAATCAGGGAGGCGCCGCTGTTCGCAGTACGTTCGAAACGCCCGCCGGCGCACGCCTTTCGTTCCGCCACTGCACCCGCAGCGCAACATGGGAAATCCGCGCGGCACCCTATAATCCGCGCTTTCCCCCTGATGAGTTCCACCCCGATGGCGCAGCAAACGATGAAGGCCCTGGTCAAGCGCGAAGCAGCCAAGGGCATCTGGATGGAAGAGGTTCCGGTGCCGACTCCGGGCCCCAACCAGGTGTTGATCAAGCTCGAGAAGACCGCGATCTGCGGTACCGACCTGCACATCTACCTGTGGGACGAGTGGAGCCAGCGCACGATCAAGCCGGGCCTGACCATCGGCCATGAATTTGTCGGCCGCATTGCCGAAATCGGCCCGGGCGTGACCGGCTACGAGATCGGCCAGCGCGTCTCGGCCGAAGGCCACATCGTCTGCGGCCACTGCCGCAACTGCCGCGGCGGCCGCCCGCACCTGTGCCCGAACACCGTCGGCATCGGCGTCAACGTCAATGGCGCCTTTGCCGAATACATGGTGATGCCGGCCAGCAACCTGTGGCCGATCCCGGACCAGATCCCGTCGGAGCTGGCCGCGTTCTTCGACCCGTACGGCAACGCAGCGCACTGCGCACTGGAATTCGACGTGATCGGTGAGGACGTGCTGATCACCGGCGCGGGCCCGATCGGCATCATCGCTGCCGGCATCTGCAAGCACATCGGTGCGCGCAACGTGGTGGTGACCGACGTCAACGACTTCCGCCTGAAGCTGGCCGCCGACATGGGCGCCACCCGGGTGGTCAACGTCGCCAACCAGTCGCTGAAGGACGTGATGAAGGAACTGCACATGGAGGGCTTCGATGTGGGCCTGGAAATGAGCGGCAACCCTCGTGCGTTCAACGACATGCTCGACTGCATGTACCACGGTGGCAAGATCGCCATGCTGGGCATCATGCCCAAGGGTGCCGGCTGCGACTGGGACAAGATCATCTTCAAGGGCCTGACCGTGCAGGGCATCTACGGCCGCAAGATGTACGAGACCTGGTACAAGATGACCCAGCTGGTGCTGTCCGGCTTCCCGCTCGGCAAGGTGATGACCCACCAGCTGCCGATCGACGACTTCCAGAAGGGTTTCGACCTGATGGAAGAAGGCAAGGCCGGCAAGGTGGTATTGAGCTGGAATTGACCAACGCCGCACGCGATGGGTGGGTGCCGAGCTTGCTCGGCACACCTTGAAATTGAAAAAGGCGCCCGATGGGCGCCTTTTTCGCAATGCGTGCCAGGCAAGCCTGGCACCTACCGTAACGCCTGCGGCGTTACTTGCCGACGGCCACGGTCAGCAGCACGCGGCTGTGTGCCAGCTTGCCCGAGTTGTCACGGCCATTGCCGTCGGTACCGTAGTAGCCCAGGCCGACGTTGAACAGGCCGAACTGGCGGCTGACGCCGACGTTCCAGTCGGTGTAGTCCTTGGCCAGGCCCTTCTCGAAGCTGCTGCGGCCGACATTGGCGTTGAGGGTGAAGTCACGCGGCAGGCCCCACTGGCCGCCGACACCGTAGTACCAACCGTCGGTGCCGCTGTTCCACTGGTCATTGGTGTAGGCCACGGTCAGCTTGTAGGTCTCATCCAGCGTGGTGGTGGTCACCAGCTCGTTGTAGTTCTGGTTGCTGGCACCGATGTAGGTATAGCGGTTCAGCAGCACATCGAAGTTGACGCGCGGGGTGACGTCCACGCCGTAACCGATCTGGTAGTCGACCTCGGTGTTCGGGTCGCCCGGACCAAAGTCCACGCCCGAACCCCAGACACCGGCATACAGGCCGACCGGCGAGGTGTAGGTGAAGCCCGCCTGTAGGGTCGGCTTTTCGTCGGTCTGCGAGACACCACGGAACAGGTAATCGGAAACGGCGGTGACGTTCCAGCTGTACGGCGATTCGTTTTCCTGGGCACTGGCGGCGAACGGGGCAGCCAGGGTCAAGGCAGCGGCAATGGCGAGGCAGGCACGGGCGTGCTTCATGAGCGTCTCCGGTGGGGGCGGTGGCGTGGAAGGCCGAGGGCGGGCGTATCGGCCGGAACGGGACAGCTCCGGTTCACGAATTTTTAACCACTTTGCTATTGCGATGCAACATGTGCCGGCCGTGGCGATGCCCCGCCCGGGCCGGTCGGCAAGCGGCGATGCCCGGTAGAATCAGCGGTTTCCCGTTCAGAGCCGTGCCCACGCCATGACCGACGCCTCCTCCGCCCTGACCCGCCACTACGCCGAGGAACTGGACGCCATCCGCGCCCAGGGCCTGTTCAAGTCCGAGCGGATCATCACCAGCCCGCAGTCGGCCGAGATCACCCTCGACGACGGCCGCAAGGTGCTGAATTTCTGTGCCAACAACTACCTGGGACTGGCCGACCATCCGGACCTGATCCAGGCCGCCAAGGACGCACTCGATACCCACGGCTTCGGCATGGCCTCGGTGCGCTTCATCTGCGGCACGCAGGACCTGCACAAGCAGCTGGAAAAGCAGATCGCCGACTTCTTCGGCAAGCAGGACACCATCCTGTACGCGGCCTGCTTCGACGCCAACGGCGGCCTGTTCGAGCCGCTGCTTGGCGAGAACGACGCGATCATTTCCGATGCACTGAACCATGCTTCGATCATCGACGGCGTGCGCCTGTGCAAGGCCAAGCGCTTCCGCTACGCCAACTGTGACATGGCCGATCTGGAAGCCCAGCTGCAGGCCGCCGATGCCGCCGGCTGCAAGACCAAGCTGATCACCACCGACGGCGTTTTCTCGATGGATGGCTTCATCGCGCCGCTGGACGAGATCACCGCGCTGGCAAAGAAGTACAACGCCCTGGTGCACATCGACGAATGCCACGCCACCGGCTTCCTTGGCGCCACCGGCCGCGGCTCGGCCGAAGTGAAGGGGGTGCTGGAGAAGATCGACATCATCACCGGCACTCTGGGCAAGGCCATGGGCGGCGCACTGGGCGGCTTCACCTGCGCCAGCGCCGAGGTGATCGAACTGCTGCGCCAGCGCTCGCGCCCGTACCTGTTCTCCAACTCGCTGCCGCCGCACGTGGTGGCCGCCGGCATCAAGGCGTTCGAAATGCTGGCTGCCGCTGACGACCTGCGCAGCACCCTGGCCGAGAACACCGCCTACTTCCGCGAGAAGATGACCGCCGCCGGTTTCGACGTGAAGCCGGGCGTGCATCCGATCAGCCCGGTGATGCTGTATGACGCACCGTTGGCGCAGAAGTTCGCCGAGCGCCTGCTGGAAGAAGGCATCTACGCGATCGGCTTCTTCTTCCCGGTGGTGCCCAAGGGCCAGGCCCGCATCCGTACCCAGATCAGCGCCGCGCACAGCCGCGAGCACCTGGACCGGGCGATTGATGCGTTCACCCGCATCGGTGTCGAACTGGGCGTGGTCAAGGGCTGATCGCCCCGGGGTCGGATCCCCACGGGTAGCGCCGGGCCATGCCCGGCGGTTTCCCGATAGCCGTGCTATGCGCTCGCCGGGCACGGCCCGGCGCTACCGAAATGACGCGCGACGCGCGTCATTTCTTTTTCTTCTTGCCCTTCGGCTCTTCCTTGCTGGCCACCACTACCGGCTTGGCGGCAGCGTCCTGGCCATTGCCCTTGGCAACGCGGATTCCGTTGGCCTTCATCCAGGCATCGAACTCATCGGCGGTCATCTTCTTGTCGCCGTTGCTCATCAGGAAGCGGTAACTGCCGCGACCATCCAGCTCCGGGGTCTTCACTTCCACCACCGGGGTCTCGGCAGGCGTTTCCGCCTTGGCCACCTTCTTGTGGCCGCCGCAGGCGGCCAGCAGCACCATCGGCAGCAGCAGGCCTGCACAGCGCAGGGTTTGATTGAGGGTCAGGTGGTACATGGCAGGCTCCGTTCGGGAATGTCGACAGCCAGGCGCCCCCTACGCCTGGAACGGCGGCCGGCAACTGCCGGCCACGGGCGATGATCAGCCCGGTGCAGCGGCCCCCAGCCGCTGCTGGTCGCTGACCTGCAGAACCCGCCACTGGCCCTTGCCGAGATCGCCGAGCACCAGCCCACCGATCGCGACCCGGACCAGGCGCAGCACCTGCAGGTCGAAGGCCGCCAACAGGCGGCGGATATGGCGGTTGCGGCCCTCGTCGAGGACCACCTCCAGCCATGCGGTCTTGTCGCCACTGCGCAGTACGCGCACGGCACGGGCGGCGAGGAGCTCGCCCGCGTCTTCGACACCGGCGCGCAGCGCGGCCAGGGTGTCCTCATCGGGCAGACGATCCACCTGCACGTGATAGGTCTTCTGCGGGCCGGTATCCGGATCGGTCAGGTGCGCCGCCCACTGCGGATCATTGCTGAACAACAGCAAGCCTTCGCTGGCCTTGTCCAGGCGCCCGACGGGCGCGATCCACGGCAGGCCGGCACCATCGAAGCAGCGATACACGGTGTCGCGACCACGCTCGTCCTGCGCCGTGGTGACCACCCCGCGCGGCTTGTTGAGCATCAGGTACAGGCGCTGCGGCGCCCCCATCGGCTGGCCGTCGACCTCGATCGGCGGGGGCGGACTGGCAATCGGGAACTCGGGATCACGAACGATGCGGCCGGACACGCGTACGCGGCCCTCGGCAATCCAGCGCGCGGCCTCGCTGCGCGAGCACACACCCGCCTTGGACAGCACGCGCGCCAGGCCATGGCGCACGCCACTGGAGACATCCGGAGTCGCACGCCCACGCGGTGCGCGGGAGCGGGCGGCGGGGGCGGCAGGTGGGCGGCGCGTGCGCAAGCCTCTGCTCCCCGCGGCGCTTACTTCTTGTCGACCGGCTTGGTCTCAGCCGGTGCTTCGGCCGGGGCCGGAGTGGCGGCCGGAGCCGGACGCGCCTTGACCACGCGAACGCCGCGCGCCTTCATCCAGGCGTCGAACTCTTCGGCGGTCATGCGCTTGCCGTTCTGGCTCATGTCGAAGCGCCAGGGCGTGTTGTCGAATTCGGTCTGCGGCTTGTAGGCCGCCGGATCGTTCGGCTTCACCGCCGGTGCGCTCGGAATGGCCTTGGCGATGTTCTGGCAGCCGTCGATGCGCAGGCGCTGCAGCACCTGGTCCAGCGACTGCGACGGATCGTAGTTGCTGCTCAGCACACCGGCCGGCATGCCCAGCTGGTTGCCACGGATGTACAGCTCGTCGGCCACTGGCGCGATGGTCGTGGCCGGCAACGGCAGCGGCGAGGCGCTGGTGTTGACCGAGCAATCGACCGCAGCGTGGGCGGCGGGAACCAGGGCCAGCGCCAGGACGGCGGCCGATGCAGAGCGCAGCATGAGGGGCATCCACGGAAGGAAGTGACGCGGCGAGTTTAGCAATGCCGCGTCAGCTTTCAAGCGCCACTTTCAATGAATACGACAACTTATTGGTTTTACGGAGAAAAGACCGACGAACGGTTGCCTTGCCGCGTCACAGGCGAGCGTCCTGCCCGCAGAAACAACAAGACCCGGCCGAAGCCGGGTCCTGCTGTGTCCTACGGGCAGAGCGTCAGAACTTAGTTCTGGACGTTCAGCTCGGTACGACGGTTCTTGGCGCGACCTTCCGGGTTGTCCGAACCATCCGGGTTGGTGTTCGGAGCAATCGGACGGCTCTCGCCGTAGCCGATCGGGCCGACCAGGCGACCGGCGTCAACGCCGTTCTTGGTCAGGTAGTTGTACACGGCGGTAGCACGACGCTCCGACAGCTTCTGGTTGTAAGCGTCGGTACCCTTCGAGTCGGTGTGACCGGCAACTTCAACGCGCAGATCCGGGTAACGCTTCAGGATCTCGGTGGCTTCGCTCAGGATCGCCACGGCGTCCGGACGCAGGTTCGACTTGTCGAAGTCGAAGTTGACGCCCTTCAGGTCGATGGAGACCGGAACCGGGCAACCGTCCGGACCGATGGTCTGACCCGGCTGCGAGTTCGGGCACTTGTCGTCGCAGTTGTTGACGCCGTCACCGTCGTCGTCCAGGTCGGCGCAGCTCGGGGCAACCGGAGCCGGAGCCGGAGCAGCCGCGACCGGAGCCGGGCCCAGCGGGATCACGACGCCGACCGAAGCCAGCACGTCGCCGAACCAGCTTTCGTCACGTGCGGCGATGCTCTGGTCGTCGAAGTCAGCGCGGTAGGCCACTTCGGCGCGGACAGCAACACGCTTCTCGAAGGTGGTCTGCAGGCCGACGCCCAGCTTGGCAGCAACATTGCCGTCCTTACGCTGGCGCGGGCCGTTGTTGTCGAGCGCAGCGTACTCTTCTTCCGACTTCTGGTAGCCCAGGCCACCGACGATGTACGGGTTCCAGCCGCGGCCTTCCTTGATGAAGTGGCGACGCAGGTCCAGCGAGACGCCGTACTGCGACCAGTTCAGGTCCTGGTTGCTGTCGAAGTTCGGGTTCTGGTAGTTCAGCTCACCGTCCAGCGACCAGTTCGGGCTGATGAACTTACCCAGGCCCAGGGTCACGAACGGAGCGTCATTGGTCAGACGGTCGCTGTCCTGGAAGTTGAAGCCGGCCGAACCGGTCAGGTACCAGCGGTCATCGAACTCCTGCGCAGAAGCTGCCTGGGCGAAAGCCAGGCCGCCCAGCAGCGCGGCAGTAAGGATCTTCTTGTTCATTGAGTACAGCTCCTATTTCGGGGGTATGAAACCGGTAGAGGCATGGGCCAGCACTAGTGCGTCGATGTTCGACAGCCGATTCAGCACGCCACCGCCGCGAACATTATGCTCAGGCGGGTGAAGGCCATGTTAACAGTCCCGTAACATGTGAAGTGTTGCGCCCGACCGTCCACCGGTCCGACGTTGAAACCCTATACAGGATTATGAAAATCCGCAAGACCCACACGCTGCAAGGGTTTGACGGGGTTTAGGTGCGAGAAGCGACATATTGCGCAACGTGCTGCATCACACGGTTCAGCGCGTCTGAGGAAACGTGAGGAACCTTATGATGGGATCACGAACCCAGCCGGAGCCGTGATGAAAGCCGTCGCCCTGAGTCGTGAATACGCGCCCGCCCTGCGTGATGTCCTCCTGCCACCGCCGCTGCCTCCTCGCGGCCGCGATCTGCTGGTGCGGATCGAAGCGGTTTCGGTCAACCCCGTCGATGGCAAGCAGCGGGCCGCCACCGATCCGGCCACCCTTGAGGTTCCCCGGGTGCTCGGCTGGGACGCAGCCGGCGTGGTCGAAGCCATCGGTGACGAGGCCAGCCTGTTCGCCTCCGGTGACGAGGTCTACTTCGCCGGTGACGTGACCCGACCGGGCTGCAACGCCCAGTACCAGTGGGTTGATGAGCGCCTGGTCGCCCGCAAGCCGACCACGCTCGATTTCGCTGAAGCGGCCGCGCTGCCGCTGACCACTCTCACAGCCTGGGAACTGCTGTTCCAGCGCATGCCGCTGCAGCTCGATGGCCGCCGCCACGTGGGCCAGCACCTGCTGGTGATCGGCGGCGCCGGCGGCGTCGGCTCGATGGCGATCCAGCTGGCACGCCATGCCGGTTTCGAGGTGATCGCCACCGCCTCGCGCGAGGCCTCGATCGACTGGTGCCGACAGATGGGGGCCGCGCATGTGATCGACCATCGGCAGACACTGCAGCCCCAGTTGCAGGCGCTGGGCATCGATGCGGTGCAGGTCGCGCTCAATCTGGCCGACACCGACCACTACTGGGATGAACTGGGCCAGCTGCTGGCACCGCAGGGCCACGTCGGCCTGATCGTCGAGCCGCGGGGTGCACTGCGCATCGGCGATCCCTACAAGGCCAAATGCATCGGCATCCACTGGGAATTCATGTTCGCGCGTTCGCGCTTCGCCACCGCCGACTGCATCGAACAGCACCGCATCCTCAGCCGTGCGGCCAGCATGATCGATGCCGGCCAGCTGCGCGGTACGCTCAATGAGACGCTGGGCACGATCAATGCGGCCAACCTGGACATCGCGCATCAGCGCCTGGCCAGCGGGCGCACGGTGGGCAAGCTGGCGCTGGTCGGCTGGGACGACTGACGCCGCAGTGCGGAGCCGATCAGGGGCTCGGCTCTACACCACAGCCTCTACGCGGGATCGACGCTACCTGTAGCGGCGGATTGGCCGGCATCTGTATCTATGGATGACGCAGAAACGGCGATACGGTGGAAACAGATCCCCGCCCCCCCCGGACCGCCATGCCCACCGCCCTGCCCTTGCGCCTGCTGCAATTGATCACCGGCCTGTTCCTGTACGGCTTCGGCGCCTCGCTGATGATCCGCGCCGCCATCGGCGTGGCACCCTGGGATGTTCTGTCGCAGGGCATCGCCGCGCAGACGCCGCTGTCATTCGGCCTGGCAACCAATGCCATCGGTGCATTGGTGCTCCTGCTGTGGTGGCCCCTGCAGCAGAAGCCGGGCCTCGGCACCGTGCTCAACGTGATGCTGATCGGCCCCTCCGCACAGTTCGGGCTGTGGCTGCTGCCGCCGGCCGTCGGCCTTGGCTGGCAGCTGGCGATGTTCTGTGCCGGCATGCTGCTGGTGGCGCTGGCCACCGGCCTGTACATCGGTGCCCGCCTTGGCCCGGGGCCACGCGATGGCCTGATGACCGGTCTGCATGCCCGTACCGGCTGGCCGATCTGGAAGGTGCGCAGCCTGATCGAAGGCAGCGTACTGCTGCTGGGCTGGTGCCTGGGCGGCAATGTCGGCCTCGGCACCCTCGCCTTCGCCCTGCTGATCGGGCCGCTGTGCGGAGTGACGCTGGGCTGGTTCGGGATCGGTCGGCCTGCTCCGGTAGTGCCGGCCGCTGGCCGGCAACCGCAATCGCCCTGAGTTGACCGCAATGCCGGCCAGCGGCCGGCACTACCGCCCCCGCAGTTCGGGGGCAGCGCCGCAGGCGCGGGGGTTGGAGGCCGGTGAGTGGGGCCCGCGATTCGCGCAGCGAAACGCGGGAGCGACAGCACGCATGTGCCGAGCGCACCCGGCCAGCGGCCGGCACTACCAAACCGTCAGACAGCGGCCAGCCCTCCCAAAGAAGCGGCCCTTGCCCCGGCCGCCGTTTCGCGGCACGCTTCGCGCTTCCGTACGCAAGCGTATCGACCATGTCGCCAGCCAACGAAAGCGCCTATCCCCACCTGTTCGCCCCGCTGGATCTGGGCTTCACCCAGCTGCGCAACCGCGTCCTGATGGGTTCGATGCACACCGGCCTGGAAGATCGCGCCCGCGACTTCCCACGGCTGGCGGCCTACTTCGCCGAGCGCGCCGAGGGCGGCGTCGGCCTGATCGTCACCGGCGGCTTCGCGCCCAATGTGGTCGGTTGGCTGAAGCCATTCGGTGGCAAGCTGTCCTGGCCCTGGGAAGTGCGGCCGCACCGCCAGCTCACCGCCGCCGCGCACCAGCACGGCGCGAAGATCTGCCTGCAGTTGCTGCATGCCGGCCGCTATGCCTACCACCCGTTGTCGGTGGCACCGTCGAAGCTGAAGGCACCGATCAACCCGTTCACCCCGCGCGCATTGTCGGCCAGCGGCGTAGAGCGCCATATCGCCGACTACGCTCGCAGCGCGAAGCTGGCCCGTGAGGCCGGCTACGACGGCGTGGAAGTGATGGGCTCGGAGGGCTACCTCATCAACGAGTTCATCGCCCCGCGCACCAACAAGCGCGCCGATGCCTGGGGCGGCGACGCGCGCCAGCGCATGCGCTTCGCGGTCGAGATCGTGCGCCGCATCCGCGAGGCCTGTGGCCCGGACTTCATCATCATCTACCGCCTGTCACTGGTGGATCTGGTCGACGACGGCAGCGACTGGGACGAGATCGTTCAACAGGCGCAGGCGATCGAGGCGGCTGGCGCAACGATCATCAATTCCGGCATCGGCTGGCACGAAGCGCGCATTCCGACCATCGCCACCTCGGTGCCGCGCGCGGCCTTTGCCGGCGTCACCGCCAAGCTCAAGCCGCATGTGAAGGTACCGCTGGTGGCGACCAACCGCATCAACATGCCCGACGTTGCCGAACGCATCCTGGCCGGTGGCGGCGCCGACATGGTGTCGCTGGCACGCCCGCTGCTGGCCGACCCGCAGTGGCCGAACAAGGCCCGTGCCGGCCGCGCGGAGGCGATCAACACCTGCATTGCCTGCAACCAGGCCTGCCTGGACCACGTGTTCGAGAACAAGCTGGCCAGCTGCCTGGTCAATCCGCGCGCCGCCCACGAGACCGAGCTGGTCTATCGTCCCACTGCTACGCCGAAGAAGGTTGCGGTGGTCGGCGCCGGCCCCGCCGGCCTGGCCTGCGCCATTGTCGCTGCCCAGCGTGGCCACCAGGTCACCCTGTTCGATGCCAATGATGAGATCGGCGGCCAGTTCAACGTGGCCAAGCGCATCCCCGGCAAGGAAGAGTTCCACGAGACCCTGCGCTACTTCCGCCACGCGCTGCAGGAGACCGGCGTACAGCTGCGCCTGGGCACCCGCGTCGACGCTTCCCAACTGGCTGGCTTCGACGAGGTGGTGCTGGCCACCGGCATCACCCCGCGCAAGGTCGATTTCCCCGGTGCCGATCACGCCAAGGTGGTGAGCTACCTGGACGTGCTGCTGGGACGGGTCGAAGTGGGCGCCAATGCGGCGATCATCGGCGCCGGCGGCATCGGCTTCGATGTCGGCGAATTCCTCAGCCACGCCGGTGAATCCCCCTCGCTGGATCCGCAGCGCTGGATGGCCGAATGGGGCGTGGACCCCAGCTTCGAGGCACGCGGCTCGCTGGGTCGGCCCGAGGTCGAGCCGTCACCGCGGCGCTTGTGGCTGCTGCAGCGCAGCCCGGGCAAGCCGGGCGCGCGGCTGGGCAAGACCACCGGCTGGATCCATCGCGCCACGCTGAAGGCCAAGGGCGTGCGCATGCTCGGTGGCGTCGAGTACCTGGGGGTGGACGACGAGGGCCTGCGCATCCGCGTGGACGGCAGCGAACAGCTGCTGCCGGTCGACCATGTGGTGATCTGCGCCGGGCAGGAACCGAACCGCACGCTGCAGGCCGAACTGCAGGCGGCCGGCATCAACGCGCAGCTGATCGGCGGTGCCGACGTGGCCGCCGAACTCGATGCGAAACGCGCCATCGACCAGGGCAGCCGGGTCGCCGCCGCGCTCTGATGAGCGCCTGAATGGGGGACGGAATGTGATTTCCGTCACCCCGGTTGAACCTGAATGTCAAGCCGAGCGGTTCACGATGCGTTCGGCTATGCCCCCCTACCTTGCGCCATCTTTCCGCTCACCAGCCAGTTTCCGGTGAGCCGGCGCAGTCCCCACGATCGGTACTGATCGTTTCTTTTGGGGCTGCCCACGGGGCGGCCCCGATGGCCGCCTCCCCATGACGCCAAGTCGTCCCCCACCTCCTGTCGCCCCGCGGCCGGAACCGGAGGGTGCGGCCCATACGGAGCAAGGAGTTATATGAAACTGGCCTGGATTCTCTGGCTGTCGCAGTTGTTGCCTCAGCCGGCCGCTGATTCACTGTGTTTGAGCACCACCGTCTACCTGGAAGCCCGCGACCAGACCCTGCGCGGCCAGCAGGCTGTTGCCGAGGTCGCCCTGCGCCGTCTCGACAGTGGCCTGTGGGGCGACTCGATGTGCCAGGTGGTCACCGCGCGCAAGCAGTTCGCACCGACCATCGTCTCCCCCGGCACCCAGCTGGGCAATGACGCGGCGTGGAGCGAAGCGATGAACGTGGCTTTCGACGCCGAGCGCAACTGGGCGCTGCCGGCCGGCGAACGCCGCGAGATCGTGCCCGGTGCCAGCCACTTCGCCGCGCTGTCCATCGCCAGCCCGAACTGGCGCAACGCCTACCAGGTGGCGACCATCGGCGATCACACCTTCTACAAGGTGCAGAACCTCAAGCCGCGGCAATCGTAACGATCCGTGCTGGCGGCAGCGTTGCCGGCCGCCGCCGGGCTCTGGGATAGTGGGCGTTTCCCGCCCGCATCACCTGGAGTTCCCATGAAGCTGTACAGCAAGCCCGGTGCCTGTTCCACCGCCGACCACATCGCCCTGCAGTGGACCGGCCAGCCGTTCGAGGTTGAACTGCTGAACAAGGACACCCTGAAGGGTCCGGAATTCCTGAAGATCAATCCGGCCGGTGCCGTTCCCGCACTGGTCGACGGCGACTTCGTGCTGCTGCAGAACGCCGCGATCATGGGCTACATCGCCGACAGCTTCCCGCAGGCCGGCCTCGGCGGTGATGGCAGCCCGCGCCAGCGCGCCGAAGCCACCCGCTGGCTGGCCTTCGTCAATTCCGACGTGCACCCGGCCTTCTCGCCGCTGTTCGCGCCGGGCAAGTTCATCGCCGACGAGAGCCAGTACGACGCGATCCGCGCCGCCGCGCACAAGCGCCTGCGTGGCCTGTTCGAGACCGCTGACAAGCAGCTGGCCGACAAGCCCTGGCTGGCCGGCTTCCGCAGCTTCGCCGACCCGTACTTCTACATCACCCTGCGCTGGGCCGCCGGTACCAAGGTTGATCTGTCCGGCCTGGACAACCTGGCCGCCTACAAGGCACGCATGGACGCCGATGCTGGCGTGCAGGCCGCGCTGAAGGCCGAAGGCCTGGCCTGACCTTGGTCAGGGGTCAGAGCCGTTCGCGTGGCGAACGGATCTGACCCCATCGGCTACCAGGCGGCTCCGCCCCCCTCGATTTCATTGGCGCGATCAGCCGATCTGGCGGATCACTTCCCCCTTGGCATCGCGCAGGTAGGTCGGCACCACCTCGATACGCAACCTTCCTGCCAGCGGGTAGACCCCGCGCTCGGCGTGCACCCCTGCCAGGGCCTGCAGGCCCGCCTCGTCCAGTGACCAGCGCGCGCTGTCGGCGGATACGTCCGCCACTTCACCGCCCCCGTCCGCGATGAACTCCCACTGCCGCTCGCGGCTGACCAGTTCCAGCGATCTGCCGTGGCGCAGGCGCAGCGGCAGCAGTTCGCACACGCTCGCCACCTGGCCGGCGCCAAGCACCAGCGTGGTCATGCCCGCCTCCTGGCGCCAGTCCAGTGTCTCGATGAACAACATGCCGGTGCTGGAGCCTTCGCGCTCGCTGCCGGCCCGCACCTCTGCCGCCAGCGCAGGGTCCTCCAGCAGGTTGCCGCGGTGCAGGTCGCTGACCCACAGCGGCATTGCCGGCTGCAGCGCCTGCAGCACGCCGCGCGTAGACCAGCGCTTGACTGCCTCCATTTCCTCATCGGTCAATCCGACCAGCTGCAGGAACTGCAGGTGGCCATTGGCGGTGTCGCGTGCCGGCAACTGCGGGTCGGCAATGAAGGCCAGGTGGCACAACCGCGTGTCGGTCTCCAGTGCGATCGGGCCGTTGGCATTCAGATGGTGGCCATCCTCGAACACGTTGCCGCTGCCGAACACATAGCGCGCCAGGTTCTGCAGCAGGTTCATCGGCCACACCGGCGGCGTGCTGTCGGCGTTCTCAGCGGCTTCGGCAGCGAGACGGAACGTCAGCTCGAAACCATAGCCGCTGGCGGCAGCATCACTGCTCTCCTTGGCATACAGCTCGGAGAAACCGTAGGTGATGTAGTGCCAATGCGGAACCGGCGCATCCGCCCAGTACACGCTGATGCCATCCAGCGGATCCTGGCCGCCGAGCGTGTAGGGAAGCGCGGTGCCGTAGTGTCGCGGCTCCTGCCCGGCATACAGCGGCGAAAGCGCCGCATTGATCGCGTCCCAGCCGGGGGTGTCGGTGTCATCGTGGTCGTCCTGCACGCGGGACTCCTTGTGGGGAAGTGAACCGATCACTTTACGCGGTGGCTCAGGCCTGCACGACCTCTTTGCCAGCGCTTACTACGGCGGACTGGGTTTCCTGCCACCAGCGCTGGGCCAGCGCCGGGCTGCGCGCCTTGCCCACCGCCGCCAGCAGTTCCGGGCAAAGGCGTTCCAACGCCAGCGCATCGGTGCAGCGTTCGATCTTCAACTGCATGAAGTAGCCCTTCAGCCCCAGATGGCGCCGCACCGCCTCGCTCATCGCGTCGTACAACTGCTGGTACAGCGCCGGGTCCTGTTCGCGGCCGGTGCTGATGCCACGCGCCGGAGCGGCCTCTACGCTCCCGCCGATCACCTCGATCAGTCCCTGTGCGGCCAGCTGCTCCAGTGCATCCGGAGGTGCGCGCAGGCCATCGAACAAGCCGCGCAGTTCGGTGTCATCGCGATGGCCATCGACCATCAGCAGGATTGAACGCAGTGCCGCCGGCAGGCGCCGGCCACGGTCTTCGATTTCCTGACGGCCAGCAGCCGTCTTGGCGTGCAGCAATGCCATTGCATCCCCCTCCCTTGATGCGCCATGCCGGCGCACCCTCACGGGCACGCCCCCCGGTGTGCCACCCCTGGGCGGCGCGCGCATTCCCCGGCGCGCACC
The DNA here is from genome assembly GCF_059369995.1 of Stenotrophomonas sp. YJH_SMC_53. Classification (NCBI taxonomy): domain Bacteria; kingdom Pseudomonadati; phylum Pseudomonadota; class Gammaproteobacteria; order Lysobacterales; family Lysobacteraceae; genus Stenotrophomonas; species Stenotrophomonas sp. YJH_SMC_53. The sequence goes on from NZ_JCAFTF010000004.1 coordinate 383,792, forward strand.
GCGTGTTGCAGGTCGATGACAGGGCGAGCTTAGCGCAAGTGCAGCGGGTAGTGCCGGCCGCTGGCCGGCAACCTCGGGATTGATGGGGGGCCGGCCAGCGGCCGGCACCACCGGATCAACGGCCCAGCGCGCGGCGGATCTCCTCCAGCGCGCTGGGGTCGTCCAGCGTCGACAGGTCGCCCGGGTCACGCTGCTCGGCCAACGCCTGCAATGAGCGCCGCAGCAGCTTGCCCGAACGGGTCTTGGGCAGCGCGTTGACCACGTGCACATGCGCCGGGCGCGCGACCGCACCAAGCGAAGTCGTCACCGTCGCCATCATCTCGGCCACCACCGGCGCCGGATCCTCGCCTTCAAGCCCCTGCTTGAGGGTGACGAACACCAGCGGCACCTGCCCCTTCAGCTCGTCCTTGACCCCGATCACGGCAGCCTCGGCCACGCGCGGATGGCTGGAGATGGCCTCCTCGATCTCGCGCGCGCCCAGACGATGCCCGGCCACGTTGATCACATCGTCGGTACGGCCGAGGATGAAGGTATAGCCATCGTCATCGCGGATCGCCCAGTCCAGCGAGCTGTACAGCAGTTCCTTGAAGTGGCTGAAGTAGCTCTGCAGGAAACGGCTGTCGTCGTTCCACACCGTGCTCATGCAACCCGGCGGCAAGGGCGGCGACACCACCAGCACGCCCTTCTGCCCCGGTGCCACTTCCTCGCCGGTGTTCTCGTCGATCACCTTCATCCGGTAGCCGAGATTGGGGAAGCCCGGTGAACCGAAGCGCACCGGCTTCATCTCCAGGCCCGGCAGCAGGGTCAGTGCCGGCCAGCCGGTTTCGGTCTGCCAGTAGTTGTCGATGATCGGCTTGCCCAGCGCTTCGCTGATCCAGTGCGCGGTGGGTTCGTCCAGCGGCTCTCCGGCCAGGAACAGGTACTTCAGGGCGCGCAGGTCGTGGCGATGGATGAAGTCCGCGTCATGCTTCTTCAGCACGCGGATGGCGGTGGGTGAGGAGAACATGGTGCGCACGTTGTACTGTTCGCACAGCGCCCACCAGATACCCGGGTCCGGATTTGTCGGCAGCCCCTCGTACAGCAGCGAGGTGCAGCCACCGATCAGCGGGCCGTACACGTTGTACGAGTGGCCTACCGCCCAGCCGACGTCGGAAGTGGAGAACATCACCTGGCCCGGCTTGCAGTCGAACACGGTCTCCATCGACTGCGCCATCGCCACCGCGTAACCACCGACATCGCGCTGCACGCCCTTCGGCTTGCCGGTAGTACCGGAGGTGTACAGCAGGTAGCTCGGCTCGCTCGCTTCCAGCCACTGTACCGGCACATCGACCTCACCAACCTGTGCACGCAGCGCGGCGTAGTCCACGTCGCGACCCGGCACGCGGGGTTCGGCGGCATCCAGCCCGCGCGACACGATCAGCACGTGCGGTGGCGGCGACGCCGCTTCGGCGCAGGCCGCGTCGACCATCGGCTTGTACGGAATCAACTTGCCACCGCGCATGCCGGCGTCCGCTGCGATCAGCAACTTCGGCTTCGCATCGTCGATGCGCAGCGCCAGGTTGTGCGCGGCGAAGCCACCGAACACCACCGAGTGCACCGCACCGATGCGCGCGCAGGCCAGCATCGCGAACACGGCTTCGGCCATGTTCGGCATGTAGATCACCACGCGGTCACCGTGGCCGACGCCGAGATGCTTGAGCACGGCGGCGAAGTCGTTCACTTCGCGATACAGCTGGCGATAGGTGATCTCGCGGGTGCTGTTGGTTTCGGTGGAAATCGCAACCAGCGCGAGCTGGTCGGCGCGCGTTGCCAGGTGGCGGTCGACGGCGTTGTAGCAGAGATTGGTTTCGCCGCCGACGAACCAGCGCCGGAACGGCGGGTTGCTGTAGTCGAGCACCTGCTGCGGCGGTTTGTGCCAATGGATGCGCTTGGCTTCCTCGCCCCAGAAGGCCTCCGGCTCGTCGATCGAGCGACGGTAGGTTTCCTCGTAGTTCATGACGCAGCCCTCCCAGACAAAGTCATGGGTTCGAGGATAGTCCGGCGCTGGCGCGCGGGCCGCCCTACCTTGGTAGGGGGTGGGTTTGTTCTGCAGGGCTTTGCAGCCCTGCACCCGCAGAAGCCGAAGCCAAAGCCAAAGCAACAGCAGAAGCTGGCTTACTGGGGGATGGCGGGGTGGATCCGGTGGCGGGAGACGCCGTAAACCCGTCCTTGGGGGCTTGGCCGCGGCATCCATGCCGCGGACACTCCCGCCACCGGACCCACCCCGCCTTCGACAGTTTCCTGCCATCTGTCGGAACGGCGGATTGCGCTGGTAGGTGTCGACCTTGGTCGACACGGTAAATCCACGCCATGCGTGGATGCATTTCGATTTCAATTCGAAATATTCGATTCCGATTGAGATTCATCCACGCATGGCGTGGATCTACTGGCCGCCGGCCAACTGTCGAAGGCGGGGCACTGTCGGTTTGCGGGGTGTGTGATCTGGCCCCCCTGGATGGGTTTACGGCGTCCCCGCAAACCCACAGTGCCCCGCCATTCCACGGAATGCCGCGTTGGCTTCTGACGTTGACGTTGATTCTGCAGGTGCAGGGCTGCAAGCCCTGCCGAATCCCTAGAACGGAGTCGCGGACTCGAACGCGAGCGCTTCGCCCGTCGCCGGATGGGTGAGCCGGAGGCTGCGCGCATGCAGGTGCACGCGTGGCGCCGGTGCGGCGTCGTACAGCACGTCACCAACGATGGGATGGCCGAGACTGGCCATGTGCAGGCGCAACTGATGGCTGCGGCCAGTGATCGGCTCCAGCGCCACGCGCGTACGCTGCGCTTCAACATCACGCGCCAGCACGCGCCAACGCGTCAGCGCCGGCTTGCCGCGCTCATGGTCGATCATCTGCTTCGGCCGGTTCGGCCAGTCCACGATCAGCGGCAGATCCACGTCGCCGGCATCGCCTTCAAGCAGCCCCTCGACGACCGCTTCATAGCGCTTGCCAACCCGGCGCTGCTCGAACTGCATCGACAACGCCGCCTGCATGTCCTTGCCACGCGCATGCAGCAGCAGCCCGGAAGTTACCTGGTCCAGGCGGTGCACGGTCAACGCATCCGGGTACAGCGCCTGCAGGCGCGCGACGACGCAGTCCTGGTTCTCGGCGCTGCGGCCGGGCACGGACAGCAGGCCGGGGGGCTTTTCAGCCACCAGCAGCGCGTCGTCGATGTAGTGCAGATGGATCATCCGGCTCTGTATCCGTCCAAACAGAAACGGGGAAGCCGAAGCTTCCCCGCTTTCTGCGTACCGACCGGAGCCGGTACCGCCCGCATCAGCCCAGCAGGTGGGCGACGCCGGCGCGCTCTTCTTCCAGCTCGGCCAGGGTCTTGTCGATGTACTTCTGGCTGAAGTCGTCGATCGGCAGATCCTTGACCAGGGTGTACTTGCCGTTCTCGGTGGTCACCGCGAAACCGAAGATCACGCCTTCCGGAATGCCGTAGGAACCGTCGGACGGCACGCCCATCGTGACCCACTTGCCGTTGCTGCCCAGCACCCAGTCACGCACGTGGTCGATGGCGGCATTGGCGGCCGAAGCGGCCGAGGACGAGCCACGGGCTTCGATGATCGCCGCGCCGCGCTTGCCGACGGTCGGGATGAACGTGTTGGCGTTCCACTCCTGGTCGTTGATCGCATCGGCGATCGAGGCGCCGTCGGCGGTGGCGAAACGGTAGTCCGGGTACATGGTCGGGCTGTGGTTGCCCCACACGACCAGCTTCTCCATGCCACCGACCGGCTTGCCGAGCTTGGCCGACAGCTGGCTCAGCGCGCGGTTGTGGTCCAGGCGCAGCATGGCGGTGAAGTTTTCCGGCTTCAGGTCCGGGGCCGACTTCATCGCGATGTAGGCGTTGGTGTTGGCCGGGTTGCCGACCACCAGCACCTTCACGTCGCGGCTGGCGACCTTGTTCAGCGCCGCGCCCTGGGCGGTGAAGATCTTGGCGTTTTCCAGCAGCAGGTCCTTGCGCTCCATGCCCGGGCCACGCGGACGTGCGCCGACCAGCAGAGCGATGTCGGCGTCCTTGAACGCGACTTCGGCGTCATCGGTGCCAACCATGCCGGCCAGCAGCGGGAACGCGCAGTCTTCCAGCTCCATCATCACGCCCTTCAGGGCGGCCTGGGCCTTGTCGACCGGCAGTTCCAGCAGCTGCAGGATGACCGGCTGGTCCTTGCCCAGCATTTCGCCGGAGGCGATGCGGAACAGCAGGGCATAACCGATCTGGCCGGCGGCGCCGGTCACGGCAACACGAACGGGTGCTTTCATGGGGGTTTCCTCTTGCTTGCAAGCGTTTGATGGGACGCCGCGGGCATGGCCACGCAGGCCGGGCGGGCGGCGGGGAACAGGGAAACGGCCACCCGTGGGTGGCCGTTTCGAAGGGGGTCAGGCGGCGAGGTGCTTGTTCCACTCCGCGACGCGGTCGGCCTGGGCGGCCAGCACGGCGTCGACGTCGCCTTCAAGGGTGATCGAATGGATCACGTCGCCCTGCTTGACCGAATCGACGATGGCCTGGCCTTCCAGGACCTTGCCGAAGACGGTGTGGCGGCCGTCCAGCCAATCGGTCTTGATGTGGGTGATGAAGAACTGGCTGCCGTTGGTGTTCGGGCCGGCGTTGGCCATCGACAGCGAGCCGACCTCGTGCTTCACGCCATTCTTCTCGTCTTCGAACTTGTAGCCCGGGCCGCCGGTGCCACGACCCTGCGGGCAGCCGCCCTGGATCATGAAGTCGGCGATCACGCGGTGGAAGATCAGGCCGTCATAGAAGCCGTGCTTGACCAGGTTCACGAAGTTGGCCACGGTCAGCGGCGCCTTGTCGGCGAACAGCTCGACCTTGATCGGGCCCTGGGTGGTGTCGAAAGTGGCGATGAGGGACATGAAGATCCTTGGTGCAAAGGGGAATGCGTCTAGCCACCTAGTTTACACCTGCCTCGTGGCGGCGGTGCCTTCGACCATCGGTGGAGCCCCCGCCTTCAGCCAGCGGAAGGTGAGCCGGGGGCCCCGTCCTGGCGACCTCGGCCGAAGCGGCAGACAGCCAGCTGAATGGGCCGCTGGGCCGGCGTGAAATCCACCTTTTCGCGAATCGTCAAGTTCGACGTATAATGTTGGACTTCTTTTTCCAAATCCGGCGCCGACTGGCCCCCTTTCGTATGTCCATCGAAAATCTTCGCAACATCGCCATCGTCGCCCACGTCGACCATGGCAAGACCACCCTGGTCGACCAGCTGCTGAAGCAGTCCGGCACCCTGTCCGAGCGCACCGTCCTCGCCGAGCGCGTGATGGACAGCAACGACCAGGAAAAGGAACGCGGCATCACCATCCTGGCCAAGAACACCGCCATCACCTGGGAAGACAAGAAGACCGGCATCAAGAACCGGATCAACATCGTCGATACCCCCGGCCACGCCGACTTCGGCGGTGAGGTCGAGCGCGTGCTGTCGATGGTCGACACCGTGCTGATCCTGGTTGATGCGATGGACGGCCCGATGCCGCAGACCCGCTTCGTGACCCAGAAGGCCTTCGCGATGGGCTTCAAGCCGATCGTCGTGGTCAACAAGGTCGACCGTCCGGGCGCCCGTCCGGAGTGGGTGATCGACCAGGTCTTCGACCTGTTCGACAAGCTCGGTGCCACCAACGAGCAGCTGGATTTCCCGATCGTCTACGCCTCGGGCCTGAACGGCTACGCGGGCCTGGAAGACACCGTGCGCGACGGCGACATGACCCCGCTGTACGAAGCGATCATGCAGCACGCGCCGAAGCCGGAAGTCGACCCGGAAGGCCCGTTCCAGATGCGCATCAGCCAGCTGGACTACAACAACTTCGTGGGCGTGATCGGCATCGGCCGCATCCAGCGCGGCACCCTGAAGAAGAACATGCAGGTCGCGGTCATTGACCGTGAAGGCAAGAAGCGCAACGGCAAGGTGCTGCAGGTGCTGGGCTTCATGGGCCTGGAGCGCATCGAGCAGGATTCGGCCGAGGCCGGCGACATCGTGGCCATCTCCGGCATCCAGGAGCTGACCATCTCCGACACCATCTGCGCACCGGACTTCCCGGAAGCCCTGCCTGCGCTGACCGTCGACGAGCCGACCATCTCGATGACCTTCCAGGTGAACAATTCGCCGTTCGCCGGCAACAAGGACCTGTCCGGTGGCAAGTTCCTGACCAGCCGCCAGATCAAGGACCGCCTGGACCGTGAAAAGGTCCACAACGTGGCCCTGAAGGTCGAGCAGCTGGAAGACGCCGACAAGTTCCTGGTCTCCGGCCGTGGCGAACTGCACCTGTCGGTGCTGATCGAGAACATGCGCCGCGAAGGCTACGAGCTGGCTGTGTCGCGCCCGGAAGTGATCATCAAGGAAATCGACGGCCAGCTGATGGAGCCGATCGAGCAGCTGGTGGTGGACATCGAAGAAATCCACCAGGGCGGCGTGATGGAAAAGCTGGGCACCCGCAAGGGCCAGTTGAAGAACATGGAATCGGACGGCAAGGGCCGCGTGCGCCTGGAGTACCAGATCCCGGCCCGTGGCCTGATCGGCTTCCAGAACGAGTTCAAGACCCTGACCCAGGGTTCGGGCCTGCTGTTCCACGTGTTCGACCACTACGGCCCGAAGGAACAGGGCGCCATCGCCAAGCGCATCAACGGCGTGATGATCGCCAATGCGCCGGGCGTCACCCCGGCCTACTCGCTGGGTCCGCTACAGGAACGCGGCAAGCTCTTCGCTGCCGAAGGCGACAACGTGTATGAAGGTCAGCTGGTCGGCATCCACTCCAAGGACAACGACCTGACCGTCAACGCGATCAAGACCAAGCCGCTGACCAACATGCGCGCTTCGGGCAAGGACGATGCGATCCAGCTGACCCCGGCAATCAAGTACTCGCTGGAACAGGCCCTGGACTTCATCGAAGACGATGAGCTGGTCGAGATCACCCCGAAGGAGATCCGCCTGCGCAAGAAGTTCCTGACCGAAAGCGATCGCAAGAAGGCTTCGCGCGGCGGCTGAGCCTGCACCCCGTGAACCAGAGCGGCTACAACCCGGATCCACACCGGCATCCGGGCCTGCACGTCATCGCCCTGCTCGAAGCGAGCAAGGCGTTGCTGGCGCTGTTGGCCGCCACCGGGCTGGAAGTGCTCGGACCGCAGCCGCTTCGGCACGGCATCATGGTCCTGATCCGGCGTTTCAGCCTGGATCCGGACCATGGCACCCTGCCCTCGCTGCTGCATATGATCAGCCCCGACGCGGTCCACCTGGCCGCGGCGGGGATGATCGGCTACGGCCTGCTGCACCTGGTCGAAGCCTGGGGCCTGTGGCGGGCCAAGGCCTGGGCCTCCTGGCTGGGCTGCCTGACTGCCTCGCTGTACCTGCCCTTCGACATCTTCGCGATCATCCGCCACCCCGGCTGGCCGTCGTGGACGATCCTGGCGATCAACCTGATCGTGGTCTACGTCCTCGCCCGCGATCTGCGCAAGCGCCACCGCTGAGCAGCGGCTACACTGGGGATTGGAGCCGACCAAGCCGCCCCATGCGCCCGTCCTTGCCGCCTCTGCTGACCTGCCTGCTTGCCACGCTGCCTGTGCTGCTTTCGGCTGGCTGCAGCCCGGCCACGCCCAGCGCGCATGCGGCCGAACCCGCGAGCCGCAACGTGCCCTTCCCGTACGCCGAAACCGATGTCACCGACCTGCAGGCGCAGATGACCGCCGGCGAGCTGGACAGCGCCACCCTGGTCCAGGCGTACCTGCAGCGGATCGCCGCCCTGGATCGGGCCGGCCCCCGCCTGCGCGCGGTGATCGAGCTCAACCCCGATGCCCTGAAGGAAGCCGCCGAACGCGACCGCGAGCGCCGCGATGGGCACCTGCGCGGCCCGCTCCATGGCATCCCGGTATTGCTGAAGGACAACATCAACGCCGCACCGATGGCCACCAGTGCCGGCTCGCTGGCCCTGCAGGGGTTCCGCCCTGACGATGCGTATCTGGTGCGGCGCCTGCGCGAGGCCGGGGCCGTGGTGCTGGGCAAGACCAATCTCAGCGAATGGGCCAATTTCCGCGGCAACGATTCGGTGTCCGGCTGGAGCGCGCGCGGTGGCCAGACCCGCAATCCCTATCGCCTCAGCCACTCGCCTTGCGGCTCCAGCAGCGGCAGCGCGGTAGCGGTGGCCGCCAACCTGGCCAGCGTGGCGATCGGCACCGAAACCGGAGGCAGCATCGTCTGCCCTGCGGCGATCAATGGCATCGTCGGCCTCAAGCCGACCGTCGGCCTGGTCAGCCGCGATGGCATCATCCCGATTTCCTTCAGCCAGGACACTGCGGGGCCGATGACACGCAGCGTCGCCGACGCTGCGGCCGTACTGACCGCAATTGCCGGCCGCGATGATGCCGACCCGGCCACCGCAACCATGCCCGGCCGTGCGGTGTACGACTACACCGCGCGGCTGGATCCGCAGGGACTGCGTGGCAAGCGCATCGGCCTGCTGCAGACGCCGCTGCTGAAATACCGCGGCATGCCGCCACTGATCGAACACGCCGCCACCGAGCTGCGTCGGGCCGGTGCCGTCGTGGTGCCGGTGGAGCTGCCCAACCAGGGCGCCTGGGCCGACGCCGAACGCAAGGTACTGCTGTACGAGTTCAAGGCCGGGCTGGAGCGTTACTTCAGCACCCACCGCGCTCCCCTCCACAGCCTGGCCGAATTGATCGCCTTCAACCAGGCGCACAGCAAGCAGGAGCTTGGCCTGTTCGGCCAGGAACTGCTGGTGGAGGCCGACGCCACCGCCGGCCTGGCTGACCCCGCCTACATCCGCGCACGCAGCGATGCGCGCCGGTTGGCGGGCCCGGAAGGCATCGATGCGGCCCTCGCCGCCCACCAGCTCGACGCCCTGGTCGCGCCGACCACCGGCGTTGCGTGGCCGATCCGCAGCGAAGGCGACGACTTCCCCGGCGAGAGCTACAGTGCCGCCGCCGTCGCCGGCTATCCCAGCCTCAGCGTGCCGATGGGCCAGATCGATGGCCTGCCGGTCGGCCTGCTGTTCATGGGCACCGCCTGGAGCGAACCGAAGCTGATCGAAATGGCGTACGCCTACGAACAGCGCACCCGCGCGCGGCGGCCACCGCACTTCGGCACCGACACGCTGATCGACGCCGGCGAGCCTTGATCCGGTAGTGCCGGCCGCTGGCCGGCGCTACCGTTCGGGTTCCGGCTCCATCGGCACGATTGCCGCCTCACCGTCTTCAGCCCCCGGCGAACGCACATCTGCAGTGCGTGCACGAGGACCTCGCGGCATGTCCAGCTCGTCTGCATGCTGCAGCCGCGCACGCAGCTGCGGCAGCGAGTGCGGATGCTCACGCGCGAGGAAATCGAGCATGCGCTCGCGTACCAGGCAACGCAGGTCGAACGCGTCGCCGGAGCTGCGCGCACTCACCAGCAGGCGCACCTGGATCGCACGCTCGCTGGTTTCGGTCACCTGGGTCACGCAGACCCGGCCATCCCACAACGCTTCGCCCCGGCAGATGCGCTCCAGTTCAGCACGGATCGCCGCAATCGGGGCACGATAATCCAGCCACAGGAAGGCTGTGCCGAGCAGGTCAGCGCTACGCCGCGTCCAGTTCTGGAAGGGGTTCTCGATGAACCAGGTCAACGGCACCACCATCCTCCGCTCGTCCCAGATGCGTACCACCACGTAGCTGCTGCCGATCTCCTCGATGCGTCCCCACTCGCCCTCGACGATCACCACATCGTCCAGCCGGATCGGCTGGGTCACTGCAATCTGCAGGCCAGCGATCAGGTTGCCGAACACTGGCTTTGCGGCGATACCGGCCACCAGGCCGATGAGGCCCGCCGAGGCCAGCAGCGCGGTGCCGATCTTCTGCACCATGGGGAAGGTCAGCAGCACCAGCGAAGTGCCCAGCACGATGATGCCGCCCATCAGCACGCGGCTGAGCACCCGCGTCTGGGTCTGGATGCGGCGCGCTTCCAGATTATCGGAGACATCGATGGGATGGCTGCGCAGGATGGCCCGCTCACCCGCTGCCACTGCGCGTACCAGCAACCAGATGAAGCAGGCGGTCAGTGCGATATGCAGCACCCGTTGCAGGTTGCCCAGAAGGGGATCCTGCAGCGGCGTGGCCTGCAACGCAGGAATCAACAGCAGCAGCGGCCATGCGGTGGCCATTGGCAGCCCGAGCACACGCCCGATGCGCGCGCGCCGCCGATCACGCCCTTTCAGCCGATGATAGATCCACAGGATCAGCCACGCGCCGATACCGCCCACCACCACGGCCAATCCCAACGGCCATGCGTAGGCCTGTGCGCTCTGCCAGTGCACCCTTGTCACCTCCAGTCGAACCGCCAAGTGGACAGCCTCGCGCATGGCACATGAGCGTCACGTCAGCCGTTCGTAAGAAGGGTGTTGGTCGGCAGGGCTTGCAGCCCTGCACCTGCCCAGAAGCCGAAGCAACAGCAACGGCAACAGCAACAGCCGAAGCAGAAGCGGGTTTGCTGTGGGATGGCGGGGTGGGTCCGGTTGCGGGGGGCGCTGCAAGTACGTCCATGTAAGCTCGGTCGCCGCATCCATGCGGCTCACGCCCCCGCAACCGGACCCACCCCGCCTACGACAGATCTCCGCGATCTGCAGTAGATCCACGCCATGCGTGGATGAATCTCCATCGGAATCGAATATTTCGAATTGGATTCCAAAAGCATCCACGCATGGCGTGGATCTACCGTGTCGACCAAGGTCGACACTTACCCGCAGCCGCCGGAATTCGTCAGAGGCGGGGCGGTGTCGGAGTGCGGGGTGTCAGCCGCATGGATGCGGCTGCCAAGCCTACAAGGACGTACTTGCGGCGTCCCCGCACTCCGATACCGCCCCGCCTTCCCACGGAATGCCCGCGTTTGACGTTGAAGTTGACGTTGATTCGGCAGGTGCAGGGCTGCAAGCCCTGCCGCAACGCACTTACCGCACTTGCTCCTGCTTGCGCACGATCGCCATCGCGATCTCCAGCGACTGCTCGTAGTTCAACCGCGGGTCCACCGTCGAACGATACGCACGCTCCAGGTCGCGCTCGGTCAGTTCGCGCGCGCCGCCGATGCACTCGGTCACGTCCTCGCCGGTCAGTTCCAGATGCACACCGCCCAGGCGCGTACCGGCGGCCGCATGCAGATCGAACGACATCTCCACCTCGCCACGCACGTTGTCGAAGCGGCGTGTCTTGAAACCGTTGGCGGTGCTTTCGGTATTGCCATGCATCGCATCGCACACCCACAGCACGCGGCGACCATCACGCTTGACCGCGTCCAGCAGCGGCGGCAGTTTCTCGGCGATCTGCGTTGCGCCCATCCGATGGATGAAGCTCAGGCGGCCCGGCTCGTCATGGGGGTTGAGCACATCGATCAGGCGCAGCAGCTGGTCCGGTGTCACCGACGGGCCCACCTTGATCGCAATCGGATTGCGCACGCCACGCAGGTACTCCACGTGCGCGCCATCGAGCGCGGCCGTGCGCATGCCGATCCACGGGTAATGCGTGCTCAGGTTCAACCAGCCCTGCTGGCGCGGCACCTGGCGGGTCAACGCCTGCTCGTAGGGCAGCAGCAGCGCTTCGTGCGAAGTGTAGAAATCGATGCGGTTGAGGTTGTGCACGCGGGCCCCGGCCAGGGTCTCCATGAAGTGCACCGCATCGCCGATCGAGGCCACCATCTTCTGGTACTCGGCCGCCAGCGGCGAGTGGCTTACCCACTCCAGGTTCCAGTATTCGGGGTGGTGCAGGTCGGCGAAACCGCCGTCGATCAGCGCACGCACGAAGTTCATCGTCATCGCCGAATGCGCGTGGGCCTGCAGCATCCGCTTCGGGTCCGGCAGGCGTGCTGCCTCGGTGAAGGCCGGCGCGTTGATCACATCGCCGCGGTAGCTGGGCAAGGTCACGCCGTCGCGGGTCTCGGTGTCGGCCGAGCGCGGCTTGGCGTACTGGCCGGCGAAGCGGCCCACGCGGATCACCGGCTGGCGCAGGCCGTGCACCAGCACCAGGCTCATCTGCAGCAACACCTTCAATCGGTTGGAAATGGTGCCCGATTCGCAGTCGCTGAAATTCTCGGCACAGTCGCCGCCCTGCAGCAGGAAGCGCTTGCCTTCCTGGGCCTCGGCCAGCTGCTGCTTCAACGCCAGGATCTCCCACGAGGTGACCAGCGGCGGCAGCCGCTTCAGCTCGTGCAGAGCGGCGTCCAACGCCACCGGGTCCGGGTAGGTCGGCATCTGCAGCGCGGTCTTGCCACGCCAGCTCTCCGGCGACCAGGCAGCGCCAGCGGTGGTCGCGTCGGAATCGGAGGCGGGCGGAACGGCGGACAGGCTCATTGCAGACTTCCGGGGTGGGGGGCGGCCATGGTCGCAGAGCCAGCCGCTGACGCAAAGGCCCACCCCCACCGCCCCGGCCACCTGAACGGCAGGGAAAGGCCAACGCCAGCAGCCAGATCCAGCATGGCCAGCCGCACGGGACAGGCGCATGATTTGTTACGGAGTAACACTTGCACGTCATGGACCGGCCCCTTCCACGCCCAGCCGCCCCCTCTCTCACCATGAAGCCCTCGCCCCTCGCTACCGGTATTACCTTCGCCCTGGCCTTGGCCAGCCTGCCCGCCTTCGCCGCAACGGCCGACGACACCTCTTCCTCCGTCAAGGATCTGGACGCAGTCACCGTCCACGCCCAGCTCGACCAGGCCCGCAACGCGCTGTCGCCGGACATCGGCAGCAGCCAGTACCAGATCACCGCCGAGGACATCCAGAAGCAGCCGCTGGGTGCCTCCGCGCCGCTCAGCCAGGTACTGCTGCAGGCCCCGGGCGTGGTCCAGGATTCCTATGGCGGCGTGCACGTGCGCGGCGACCACGCCAATCTGCAGTACCGCATCAATGGCGTGCTGCTGCCCGAATCGATCTCCGGCTTCGGCCAGACACTGGATGCCCGCACCATCAAGAGCATCCGCCTGATGGATGGCGCGCTGCCGGCGCAGTTCGGCGAGCGCACCGCTGCAGTGGTCGACATCACCACCCGCAATGGTGCCGGGCTCGGCAATGGCGGCAGCGCCGGTCTGACCGCAGGCTCGTTCGGCAAGATCAATCCGAATGCCTCGTGGTGGGGCAACCAGGGGCGATGGAGCTGGTTCCTGACTGGCAACTACGACCAGAACGAGGTTGGCCTGGAGAACCCGACCCGCTCGCGGAAGCCGCTGCACGACGACACCCACCAGGGCAAAGCGTTCGCTGACCTCACCTACCTGGTCAACGAGAACACCCGCCTGAGCGTGTTCGCCGGCTTCGCCAACAACCGCTTCCAGATCCCGGTCGACCCCGGGCAGACCCCGCAGTTCGGTTACCTGGACACCACCACCTTCGACTCCAGCCAGCTGGATGAAACCCAGCGCGAAACCACCCGCTTCGGCATGCTGGTGCTGCAGGGCGCGCTGGGCAGCACCGCCTACCAGCTGTCCGCCGGGCAGCGCTACAGCGATGTGGCGTTCAACCCGGATGTCATCGGCGACCTGGTATTCAGTGGCGTCGCTTCGCAGGTGCAGCGCAGCAACCGCGCCAACACGCTGCAGGCCGATTTCTCCACCCCGCTGGGCAACGACCACACGCTGCGCTATGGCCTGTACGGCAACTACGAGAACGCGCGGGCCAGCAACAGCAGCTGGGTGTTCCCGGTCGATGACGCCGGCCAACAGTCCAGCACCACGCCGCTGCTGATACCTGACCGCAGTGCCTTCCATGCCAGCACGCTGGCGTTGTACGTGCAGGATGAATGGAAGATCGGCGACGACTGGACCGTCAACTACGGCCTGCGCGGCGATCGCTACAAGGCCTTTGGCCACACCGAGGGCCAGCTCAGCCCCCGCGTGGGCGTGGCCTGGAATGCCAGCGACAGCACCACCGTGCATGCCGGCTATTCGCGTTACTTCACGCCGCCGGCCAGTGAGCTGATCGCCAGCAGCGATATCGCGCTGTACGACGGCACCACCAACCAGCAGCCGAGCGGCGGCAACAACACGCCACTGGCCGAGCGCAGTGACTACTACGACATCGGCGTATCGCATCAGCTGGGCGAACACCTGACCCTGGGCTTGGACGCGTACGACCGCCGTGTTGCGCGCCTGCAGGACGAAGGCCAGTTTGGTGCCGCCTACATCTATTCGACGTTCAACTACCGCCGCGGCCATATCCGTGGCCTGGAGTTCAGTGCCGACTACAGCAACGGTCCGTTCAGCGCTTACGTCAACGCGGCGTACAACAAGGCGATCGGCACCCAGGTCATCACCAGCCAGTACAACCTCGATCCAGAGGCGTTGGCCTATGTGGCCAACCACTGGATCCACCTCGACCACGACCAGAAGCTGACCTCATCGGGCGGCTTCAGCTACGCCTTCGCCGGCCACAACCGGGTCGGCGCCAACTACGTGTTCGGTAGCGGCCTGCGTTCGGACATCGAGGGCGTGCCCAACGGCGGCGAGCTGCCATCCTACCTGCAGGTGAACCTCAGCGCCGGGCACGATTTCAATGCCGACAGCGGGCATCCGCTGCACGTGCAACTGGCCGTGATCAACGCATTGGATCGCAGCTACCAGCTGCGCGATGGCGGCGGTGTTGGCGTGTTCGCGCCGCAGTGGGGGCCGCGCCGTGGCGCCTACCTGAGCCTGCAGCAGGATTTCTGAGAACGCCAGGGTGCCTGGGGTCGGACCCCTTTCCGCAGGAGAGGGCTCCGACCCCGCCTTAGTTCAGCGCTTGACCTTGCGCAGCGACACCACCAGCGCCCACAGCGCCAGCAGCACGAACCACACGCCCGACCACATCGGCATGGTCAGGCCCAGGAACGTCCAGTCGATATTGCCGCAGTTGCCGGTACCGGTCAGCACCGTGCGGAACACTTCCAGCGGCCCCATGGTCTCGCGCAGGAAGCTCAGCGGCGGGCCGCAGGTCGCCCCCATCTCCGGTGGCAGCATCTGCACGTAGACGTGGCGCGCAGCGATGCCTACGCCGACCGCGGCGGCAATGAAGGCGAGCACGCCGTAGGTTGCCCGGCCAGGACGGTTGGAGGGCCCGTGCAGTGCACCGATCAGGAACAGCAGGCCCAGCGCAGCGAACGCCAGCCGCTGGAAGATGCACAGCGGGCACGGCTCCAGGCCCATCTTCAGCTGCAGGAAGATCGCGTAGCCCAGCAGGCCGGCGCAGATCAGGAAGCCCAGGAAGAACTGGGCGCGGAAGGGCCAGCGCAGTGGATTCATCGTCAACGCTCGAATGGATCAGGCGCCAAGCGTAACCGAGAGTGCATGCCATTCGAACCGCCACAGGTGACGCCTGTCGGAACGGTGCGGGTCAGATCCCGCAGAAACGCAAAAGCCCGGCAGAGGCCGGGCTTTCGCTGTGTCGCATTGGAGCGGTCCGATTACTCGGCCACTTCCTCGGCCACGACCGGACGGTCAACCAGCTCGACGTAGGCCATCGGCGCGTTGTCGCCAGCGCGGAAGCCGCACTTCAGCAGGCGCAGGTAGCCGCCCGGACGGTTCGCGTAGCGCGGGCCCAGGATGGTGAACAGGTTGCCCACGGCTTCGTTGTCGCGCAGGCGGGCGAAAGCCAGACGGCGGTTGGCGACGGAGTCGACCTTGGCCAGGGTGATCAGCGGCTCGGCAACGCGGCGCAGTTCCTTGGCCTTCGGCAGGGTGGTCTTGATCAGCTCGTGCTTGAACAGCGAGGCGGCCATGTTCTTGAACATCGCTTCGCGGTGGGCGCTGGTACGGCTGAACTTACGGCCAGACTTCTGGTG
Organism: Stenotrophomonas sp. YJH_SMC_53; assembly: GCF_059369995.1. NCBI lineage: Bacteria > Pseudomonadati > Pseudomonadota > Gammaproteobacteria > Lysobacterales > Lysobacteraceae > Stenotrophomonas > Stenotrophomonas sp. YJH_SMC_53. Next base: position 399,611 of record NZ_JCAFTF010000004.1, read on the forward strand.
ACGCATGGTGATATTCCTTGGTTAATGATGAGGCTGTGCGGATCGTTGTCGCCATCCTGGCGTTGCTGCGCGGACTGCGGATGGTCCTGGCCGCCCGTCCTGGACGACCTGCCCGCGAACCTGCGGTTCGTCGTGGCATGGTGTGGTGCGTTGAAGGCCCCACCGCGAACGGTGGAGCCTTCAGGCATTGCCGATATCAGCCCAGCATGCCGTGGCTGGCGACGCCGGCCGGCGGCCAGTTCTCCAGCTTCATGCCGAGCGACAGGCCGCGCTGAGCCAGCACTTCCTTGATCTCGGTGAGCGACTTCTTGCCCAGGTTCGGGGTCTTCAGCAGCTCCACTTCGGTCTTCTGGATCAGATCGCCGATGTAGTAGATGCTTTCAGCCTTCAGGCAGTTGGCCGAACGCACGGTCAGCTCCAGATCGTCGATCGGGCGCAGCAGCACCGGATCCACGCCGTTGTTGGCCGGCTTGGCCGCACCGCGGTCGCGGTGGGTGAAGTCACCGAACACCGACAGCTGGTCGCTGAGGATGTCGGCGGCGGTGCGCACGGCTTCCTCGGCATCGATGGTGCCGTTGGTCTCGATATCGATGACCAGCTTGTCCAGGTCGGTGCGCTGTTCGACACGCGCCGCTTCCACGGCATAGGCGACACGGCGGACCGGCGAGAACGAGGCATCCAGGACCAGGCGGCCGATGGCACGGGTTTCTTCGTCCGGACGACGACGCGCGGCAGCCGGCTGGTAGCCGAAACCACGTTCGATCTTCAGACGCATGTTGATCGCCGTATCCTTGGTCAGGTGGCAGATCACATGGTCGCCGTTCAGGATCTCCACATTGTGGTCGACCTTGATGTCGGCAGCGGTGACAACGCCCGGGCCCTGCTTGGACAGGGACAGGGTGGCGCTGTCGCCGGAGTGCATACGGATGGCCACATCCTTAAGGTTGAGCAGGACTTCGAGGACGTCCTCCTGCAGACCTTCGACCGTGGTGTACTCATGCAACACGCCGTCGATTTCGACTTCCGTGATGGCGAAGCCCGGGATGGACGACAGCAGCACGCGACGCAGGGCGTTGCCCAGCGTATGCCCGTAACCCCGCTCCAAAGGTTCGATAACGACCTTTGCACGGGTGTCGGTAAGGCGTTCGATCTGCGGACCGCGAGGACGCAGAACCTGGTTGGCGGTAACCGTCATGTTGCGGGTTCTCCTAGTGAACCCCCGGCCGTCGCCGGGGGCTCTCCAATGTGAATTACTTCGAATACAGCTCGACGATCAGCGCTTCGTTGATGTCCGCAGGCAGATCCGAACGATCCGGAACAGCCTTGAAGATGCCGGTGAACTTGCCGGAATCCACTTCAACCCACGACGGGCTCAGGTCATGCTGGGCGGCGACGGTCAGGGCTTCCTGGACGCGCAGCTGCTTGGCAGCCTTTTCGGACAGAGCGATGGCGTCGCCAGCCTTGACCTGGTACGAAGCCAGGTTGACCGACTTGCCATTCACGGTGACGCCGCGGTGCGACACCAGCTGACGGGCAGCCGGACGGGTCACGGCGAAGCCCATGCGGTAGACGACGTTGTCCAGGCGGGTTTCCAGCAGCTGCAGCAGGTTCTCGCCGGTGTTGCCCTTCTTGGTCGAGGCCTTCTTGTAGTAGTTGCGGAACTGACGCTCCAGCAGGCCGTAGATACGCTTGACCTTCTGCTTTTCACGCAGCTGGGTGGCGTAGTCGGACAGCTTGCCCTTGCGGGCAGTGGCGCCGTGCTGGCCGGGCTTCTGCTCCAGCTTGCACTTGGAGTCCAGCGCACGCGCCGGGCTCTTCAGGGACAGGTCGGCGCCTTCGCGGCGGGCGAGCTTACAGGTAGGACCGATATAACGAGCCATTTCTTATCGCTCCCTTTAGACGCGACGCTTCTTCGGCGGACGGCACCCGTTGTGCGGGATGGGCGTCACGTCGATGATGTTGGTGATCTTGTAGCCGACGTTGTTCAGCGAACGCACGGCCGACTCACGGCCCGGACCCGGGCCCTTGATGCGGACTTCCAGCGACTTCACGCCGTAGTCCAGCGCAGCACGACCGGCCTTTTCAGCAGCCACCTGGGCAGCGAACGGGGTCGACTTGCGCGAACCGCGGAAGCCAGCGCCACCGGAGGTCGCCCACGACAGAGCGTTGCCCTGGCGGTCGGTGATGGTGACGATGGTGTTGTTGAACGAAGCGTGGACGTGGGCAACGCCGTCGGTGACGACGCGCTTGATCTTCTTCTTGGTCTTAGCAGCGGGCTTAGCCATTTCTCAGTCCCTTACTTCTTGATCGCCTTGCGCGGACCCTTGCGGGTGCGGGCGTTGGTACGGGTGCGCTGGCCACGCAGCGGGAGGCCACGACGGTGACGCAGGCCGCGGTAGCAGCCCAGGTCCATCAGGCGCTTGATCGCGATGCCGATCTCACGGCGCAGATCGCCTTCCACGATGTACTTGCCGACTTCGGCGCGCAGGCGCTCGATTTCCGGCTCCGACAGATCGCGGATCTTGGTGGTCGAAGCAACGCCTGCGACTTCGCAGACCTTCTTCGAACGGGTACGGCCGATGCCGTAAATGCTTTGCAACCCGACCCAGACGTGCTTCTGGGCTGGCAGGTTGACGCCTGCAATACGCGCCATGACGCGGTTCTCCAGCTGAGTGATGGCCGACAGCGCGCCTCGGGCACGCCAATCCGGCAGGATGGATCAAAAAAGTGAACTAGCGATACTAACAAGGTTCCGGTTTACATGGAAGCCCGTGAAACCATTGGTTTCATGAACCCGGCCTGGGGAGTGTGCCCAGGCTCCGGCGCCGGATGGGGTTGGACCTGGGGTTTCCCCCGGGGCCGCCCGCGCTACTCCAGCGCGGGACCACCTCATCACACCCCCACCCGGAACCGCTGCGGGGGCCGCCCTTCGTTTGTGTGGCCGGAGTCCGCGAAGCGGAGGGACCATCACGTCAGGAAGACGAAAGTATAACAGGCCTATCAGCCGCGGGCAAAACCGCCGCGGTTGCCGCCCTTCAGGTTGGCCTTCTTCAGCAGGCTCTCGTACTGGTGGGACATCAGGTGTGCCTGCACCTGGGCGATGAAGTCCATCACCACCACCACCACGATCAGCAGCGACGTGCCACCGAAGTAGAACGAGGCATTCAGCTGCGTGCGCATCAGTTCCGGCAGCAGGCAGACGATCACCAGGTAGGCCGAGCCGGCCGCGGTCAGGCGGGTCAGCACGCCGTCGATGTAGTCGGCGGTGGCCTTGCCCGGACGGATGCCCGGAATCAAAGCGCCCGACTTCTTCAGGTTGTCGGCGGTTTCCTGCGAATTGAACACCAGCGCGGTATAGAAGAACGCGAAACCGGTGATCAGCGCAGCGAACACGATCATGTGCAGCGGCTCGCCCGGGCCCAGGGCATTGGCGACCTTCTGCAGGACCTGGCCGAAGCTGCTCTGGTTGGCAGCCTGGCCGGACCACATGGCCAGGGTGGCCGGGAAGGCCAGCAGGCTCGAGGCGAAGATCGCCGGGATGACGCCGGCCATGTTGAGCTTCAGCGGCAGGAACGAGGTCTGGTTCATGTACGCGTTGCGACCGCCCTGGCGGCGCGCGTAATTGACCGTGATCCGGCGCTGGCCACGCTCCACGAACACCACGAAGAAGGTGAAGGCGAGTACGACGATGGCGATCAGCAGGAGCTGGATGAACTGGATGTTGCCGTCGCGGTAGGCGTCGAAGGTGTGGATGACCGCACCCGGCAGACCGGCGACGATACCGGCGAAGATGATCAGCGACACGCCGTTGCCGATACCGCGTTCGGTGACCTGCTCACCGACCCACATCAGGAACATGGTGCCGGCAGTCAGTGCGACCACCGCAGTGAGCACGAAGCCCATGCCGGGGGCGTACACGACCGGAGCGCCCGACGGCGAAACCTGGCCCTGCAGGGCCAGTGCGATCGAACCGCCCTGCACCACTGCCAGCAGCACGGCGCCGATGCGCGAATACTGGGTGATCTTGCGGCGGCCGGACTCACCTTCCTTCTGCATCGCCTTCAGGGCGGGGAAGATGTGCACGGCCAGCTGCATCACGATCGATGCCGAGATGTACGGCATCACGTTCAGCGCAAAGATGCTGAAACGGTGCAGGGCGCCGCCCGAGAACATGTTGAACATGTCCACGATGCCGCCGCCCTGCTGTTGCATCATGGCAAGCATGGCATCGGGATTGACGCCCGGCACCGGCACGTAGCAGCCGATGCGATAGACGATCAAAGCCCCGACGACGAACAGCAAACGTTGGCGAAGTTCAGTGAACTTGCCCATTCCGCCCGCGAGGTTACCGATGCCAGCTTGCGCCATGATTTTCTTACTCCGTTACGCTGCCGCCGGCAGCTTCGATCGCAGCCTTGGCACCAGCCGTGGCAGCAATACCCTTCAGGGTGAACGCCTTGGTCACTTCGCCCTTGACGACGACCTTGGCCTTCTTGGCAGTGCTCGGGACCAGCTTGGCAGCACGCAGGGCGGCGAAGTCGATCTCACCGGCCGGCAGCTTGTCCAGCGCGTACAGCAGCACTTCAGCGGTGTCCTTGGCGATCGGCGAACGGAAGCCGATCTTCGGCAGACGACGCTGCATGGGGGTCTGGCCGCCTTCGAAGCCAGCCTTGATCTTGCCGCCACCCTTGCGGGCGAACGAACCCTTGTGGCCGCGGCCGGCAGTCTTGCCCAGGCCCGAGCCGATACCGCGGCCGACGCGGGTGCGCTCGGTGCGGGCGCCCGGTGCCGGGCTCAGTTCATTGAGACGCAGAGTCATGGTCGATTACTCCTCAACCTGGACGAGGTACTGAACCTTGTTGATCAGGCCGCGCACCTGCGGGCTGTCCTTCAGTTCACGCACATCGTTGAGCTTGTTCAGGCCCAGGGCACGCACCGACAGGCGGTGACGCGACTGGGTGCCACGCAGGCCACGCACCAGGCGGACCTTCACAGTCTTGTTGGACTCATTAGCCATGGTTGAGTTCCTCCACCTTCTTGCCACGCTTGGCCGCGATGCGGGCCGGCGACTGCGCAGCAGTCAGGCCCTTCACGGTGGCGCGCACCAGATTGATCGGGTTGCGCGAACCGGTGGCCTTGGCCAGCACGTTCTTCACGCCAACGGCTTCCAGCACGGCGCGCATCGCACCGCCGGCGATGACGCCAGTACCTTCCGAAGCCGGCTGCATGAACACGCGGGCTGCGCCGTGACCATCCTTGATGGTGTGCCACAGGGTGCCGTTGTTCAGGTCAACGCTGACCAGGTTCTTGCGGGCCTGTTCCATCGACTTCTGGATGGCGACCGGCACTTCGCGGGCCTTGCCATAACCGAAACCGACCTTGCCTTCGCCGTCGCCGACCACGGTCAGGGCGGTGAAGGTGAACTGGCGGCCACCCTTGACGGTCTTGCTGACGCGGTTGACCGCGACCAGCTTTTCGATCATGCCGTCGTCGATCTTCTCTTCGCGGTTACGGTCGCGATCGCGACCCCGCTGCTGACGCTCTTCTGCCATGTTGATTCCTTGGTTGTTTGGGTATGTACGGCTCGAGGCCGCTTATGGTTGTGAAGTGACGCGTTGTTCCGGTGGACCGCTGCAGAAGAGCGGCGCCGTCCAGCCTCACTCAGGCTGGCGAGCAGGCAGGCAGGAGGCCATCGGCCCCCTGCCCTTGTCCCTTAGAACTGCAGGCCGGCTTCGCGGGCGGCTTCTGCCAGGGCCTTGATGCGGCCGTGGTAGCGGTAGCCCGAACGATCGAAGGCAACCTTCTCGATGCCGGCGGCCTTGGCGCGCTCGGCAACGATGCGGCCGACCTTGGCAGCGGCATCGGCGTTCTTGCCGTTCTTCAGGCCTTCCTTGACGTCGGTCTGGGTGGTGTTGGCGGCAGCCAGCACCTTCGAACCGTCAGCGGTGAAGACCTGGGCGTACAGGTGCTGGCCGGTGCGCAGCACCGACAGGCGGGCGACGCCGAGCTCACGGATGTGGGCACGGGTCGACTTGGCGCGACGCAGGCGGGCGATGTTCTTGTTCATGATGTGTTTTCCTTGAAAGCGGAAGCGCCTAATTAGGCCTTCTTGGCTTCCTTACGGATGATGACTTCGTCGGAGTACTTCACGCCCTTGCCCTTGTACGGCTCCGGCTTGCGGAACGCACGGATCTTGGCGGCGACTTCACCGACGACCTGCTTGTCAGCGCCCTGGACCAGGATCTCGGTCTGGGTCGGGGTGGAGATGGTGATGCCTTCCGGCGCCACGAACACGACCGGATGCGAGAAACCGAGCGACAGGCTCAGGTCCTTGCCCTGCATGGCAGCACGGTAACCCACGCCGACCAGCTCCAGCTTGCGCTCGAAGCCTTCGGACACGCCCTTGACCATGTTGGCCAGGATCGCGCGCACGGTACCGGTCAGCGCGACCAGGTCGGCGTTCTCGGTGCTCAGGGTGGCAACGCCGCTGTCGACGTTGATGGCAATACCGGCCGGCTTGACCAGCGACAGGGTGCCCTTCGGGCCCTTGACGGTGACGCTTTCCGACTGGACGTTCAGTTCGACCTTACCCAGGGTGACGGGCTTCTTGGCTACGCGGGACATAGTTCTACTCCTTTCGCCTTAGGCCACGAAGCACAGGACTTCGCCGCCGACGCCCAGCTGGCGCGCCTGCGCATCAGTCATGATGCCCTTGGAGGTGGAAATGATGGAGATGCCCAGGCCATTCATGACCTTCGGCAGCTCGCTCTTGCCGCGGTACTGGCGCAGGCCCGAACGCGAGAAGCGCTTCAGGGTCGCGATGACCGGCTTGCCTTCGAAATACTTCAGCACGATTTCCAGCTCGGCCTTGTTGTTTTCCAGCTGGGTCACGCGCAGGTCGGTGATGTAACCCTCGTCCTTCAGGACCTGGGCGATCGCAACCTTGATCTTGGACGACGGGGCTTTCACCGTCTGCTTGCCAACCGCAGCCGCATTCTTGATGCGGACCAGCAGGTCGGCGATGGGATCAGTCATGCTCATATGAGTACCTTTGAGTGCACCGATATCCGCTTTCGCGAAAATCTGTTGTCTCCTGGAAACGGGCCAGGTCCCTTGATGCAGCGGGCCGGGGCCCACTCCTACAACCCCGTTTGCGCAGGGCAAGACGCGGGAGTATACGCCAAAAGAGCCCGACTTGCGCCGGGCTCTTCGGGTTTTTTCGCAGAAAGGAAGCTGAACGCCTCCCTCCCCGGTTCAGAAGCCCCCGAGGGGGCTCCTGATCGCAGGACCGGCTGGAATTACCAGCTGGCCTTGCGCAGGCCCGGGACGTCGCCACGCATGGTGGCTTCGCGCAGCTTGTTGCGGCCGAGGCCGAACTTGCTGTACACGCCACGCGGACGACCCGACAGCTCGCAACGGTTGCGCTGGCGGCTCGGCGACGAATCGCGCGGCAGCTTGGCCAGCTTGGTTGCGGCGTCGATCTTCTCTTCGTAGGTCGCGTCCACGGAGGACACGATCTTCTTCAGAGCTGCACGCTTCTCAGCGTACTTCTTGGCCAGCTTTTCCCGCTTGATGTCGCGGTTGACCATGGAGGTCTTTGCCATTTCGGTTTCCTCGACAGATCAGTTACGGAACGGGAACTTGAACGCTGCCAGCAGCGCCTTCGCTTCCGCGTCGGTCTTCGCAGTGGTGGTGATGGCGATATCCATACCGCGGATCGCGTCGACGGCGTCGAAGTCGATTTCCGGGAAGATGATCTGTTCCTTCACACCCATGTTGAAGTTGCCGCGGCCGTCAAAGGAACGACCGGAAACACCACGGAAGTCGCGCACGCGCGGCAGCGAGATGTTGATCAGGCGGTCCAGGAACTCGTACATCTTGTGGCGACGCAGCGTGGTCTTGCAGCCGATCGGCCAACCATCACGGATCTTGAACGACGCAACCGAGATACGCGACTTGGTGACAACCGGCTTCTGGCCGGAAATCTTGGTCATGTCCGCGACGGCATTTTCCAGGATCTTCTTGTTGGTGGCAGCCTCGCCGACACCCATGTTCAGGGTGACCTTGACGAGCTTCGGTACTTCCATCGGATTGGTGTAGCCGAACTGCTTCATCAGCGCCGGCACCACTTCTTCCTTGTAGATCTTTTCGAGACGGGAAGTCATCTTCACATTCCTCAGGCGTCGAGCGCCTCACCGCTGGAGCGGAACACACGCAGTTTGCGTCCATCCTCCAGCACCTTGAAGCCAACGCGCTCGCCCTTGCCCGAAGCCGGGTTCAGCACGTTCACGTTGGAGATATGGATCGAAGCTTCGCGCTCGACCACGCCGCCGGCAACACCTGCCTGCGGGTTCGGCTTGGTGTGGCGCTTGACGATGTTCACGTTGGCGACGACCACGCGGTCGCCGTCGACGCGGACGACTTCGCCCTGCTTGCCCTTGTCCTTGCCAGCGTTGACGACAACCTGGTCGCCCTTCTTGATACGGTTAGCCATGATTATCTCCTGTCGCTCACAGCACTTCGGGAGCGAGCGAGACGATCTTCATGAACTTCTCCGAACGAAGTTCACGGGTCACCGGCCCGAAGATACGGGTACCGATCGGCTCCTGCTTGTTGTTCAGCAGGACGGCAGCGTTGCCGTCGAAGCGGATCAGCGAACCGTCAGCGCGACGCACACCCTTGCGGGTACGCACCACGACGGCGTCATACACTTCACCCTTCTTGACCTTGCCGCGCGGAATCGCATCCTTCACGGTGACCTTGATGATGTCGCCGATACCGGCGTAACGGCGCTTGGAACCACCCAGCACCTTGAAGCACATCACCTGCTTGGCACCCGAATTGTCCGCGACGTCAAGGTAGCTCTGCATCTGGATCATGATTCAGACTCCTTATTCAGCCGCACGCGTGATGACTTCCACCACGCGCCAGTTCTTGGTCTTGGACATCGGAGCAATCTCGGTCACGCGGACGACGTCGCCTTCCTTGCAGGCGTTGTCGGCATCGTGGGCGTGCAGCTTGGTCGAGCGCTTGATGTACTTGCCGTACAGCGCGTGCTTGACCTGACGCTCAACCAGGACGGTAACCGTCTTGTCCATCTTGTTGCTGACGACACGGCCTTCGACCGTGCGCAGCGTCTTCTTTTCAGTATTGTCGCTCATAGCGGCCATCCTTACTTCGTGCTGCCGAGCAGGGTCTTGACGCGAGCAATCTCGCGACGGACCCGGCGAATGTCGTGGGTCTTCGGCAGCTGGCCGGTGACCTGCTGCATACGGACAGAGAACTGTTCCTTACGCAGGTCGATCAGGTGGGCCTTGAGTTCGTCAGCCGACTTTTCACGGAGAGTTTTGATATCCATCAGCGCACCGTACGGGTCACGAAAGTGGTGGTGACCGAGAGCTTGGCGGCGGCCAGGCGGAACGCCTCGCGAGCCACTTCCTCGGAAACACCCTCGATTTCATAGATCATGCGGCCGGGCTGGATCTGGGCCACCCAGTATTCCACGTTACCCTTACCCGAACCCATTCGGACTTCGATGGGCTTCTTGGTGATGGGCTTGTCGGGGAACACGCGGATCCACATCTTGCCGCCGCGCTTGACGTAGCGGCTGATCGAGCGGCGGGCCGCTTCGATCTGGCGCGCGGTCAGCTGACCGTGTGCGGTTGCCTTCAGGCCGTATTCGCCGAAGCTGACAGCGTTGGCGCTCCAGCTCAGGCCATCGTTACGGCCCTTGTGTACCTTGCGGTACTTGGTTCGCTTGGGTTGCAACATTGTCGTTACCTCGCTTCACGGGCCGGGCGCTGACGGTCACCGCGGTCGCCGCGATCGTGACGATCGTTGCGCGACGGGGTGTCGTCCTGCTTTTCCTGGCCAACCTGGGAGAAATCGAAGACCTCGCCCTTGTAGATCCAGACCTTGATGCCGATGATGCCGTAGGTCGTCTTGGCTTCAGCGAAGCCATAGTCGATGTCGGCACGCAGGGTGTGCAGCGGCACGCGGCCTTCGCGGTACCACTCCGAACGGGCGATTTCTGCACCGTTGAGGCGGCCACCGACGTTGACCTTGATGCCCAGGGCACCCAGGCGCATCGCGTTGCCGACCGAGCGCTTCATTGCACGGCGGAACATGATGCGACGCTCCAGCTGCTGGGCGATCGACTCGGCAACGAGCTGCGCGTCCAGTTCCGGCTTGCGCACTTCGGTGACGTTGATGTGCGCCGGGACGCCCATCATCTCGCTCACTTCCTTGCGCAGCTTCTCGATGTCCTCACCGCGCTTGCCGATCACCACGCCCGGACGGGCGGTGTGGATCGTCACGCGAGCGGTCTTGGCCGGACGCTCGATCAGGATCTTGCTGATGCCGGCCTGAGCCAGCTTCTTGCGCAGCATGTCGCGCACTTTCAGGTCGGCTGCCAGGTAACCGGCGAACTCGGCCTTGTTGGCGTACCACTTGGAGTTCCAGTCCTTGGAAATGCCGAGGCGGATACCAATCGGATGAACTTTATGACCCATGGTCTTTTCCTTATCCGCTTACTTGGCGGCGCCCACAACCACAGTGATGTGGCTGGTGCGCTTGAGGATGCGGGTACCGCGGCCTTTCGCCCGCGCCATGAAACGCTTCAGGGTCGGACCTTCATCAACCATGATGGTCTGAACCTTCAGCTCGTCGACGTCGGCGCCCTGGTTGTTCTCGGCGTTGGCAATTGCCGACTCCACCACCTTCTTGATCAGGTGGGCAGCCTTCTTGTCCGAGAACTTCAGCAGGTTGACCGCACGTTCGGCCGGCAGACCGCGCACCTGGTCAGCGACCAGACGAGCCTTCTGCGGGGAGATGCGCGCAGTGCGCAGGATGGCTTTCGCTTCCATTGTCATCTCTCCTTACTTGCCCGACTTCTTGTCACCACCGTGACCCTTGAAGGTCCGGGTGATGGCAAATTCGCCGAGCTTGTGGCCGACCATGTTCTCGTTGACGAGAACCGGGATGTGGTTCTTGCCGTTATGCACGGCAATGGTGATGCCTACCATGTCAGGCAGGATCATCGAACGGCGCGACCAGGTCTTGATCGGCTTCTTGCTGCCCGCAGCGGCCTCCACCTTCTTGACGAGGTGGTGATCGACGAACGGGCCCTTCTTGAGTGAACGTGCCATGGTCGATTAGCCCCTACGATCGCGGACGATGAACTGCTGAGTGCGCTTGTTATGGCGCGTCTTGTAACCCTTGGTCGGGACACCCCACGGGGTGACCGGATGCGGGTTACCCTGGCCGGCCTTGGCCTCACCACCACCGTGCGGGTGGTCAACCGGGTTCATGGCAGCACCACGAACGGTCGGGCGGACGCCGCGCCAACGCTTGGCACCGGCCTTGCCCAGCTTTTCCAGGCTGTGCTCGTCGTTGCCGACTTCGCCGATGGTGGCGCAGCACTCGACCGGAACCTTGCGCATTTCACCCGAGCGCAGGCGCAGGGTGGCGTAGATGCCTTCACGAGCCACCAGCTGCACGGCCGCACCAGCGGCGCGAGCGATCTGAGCGCCCTTGCCCGGCTTCAGTTCGATGCAGTGGATGGTGGTACCGACCGGGATGTTGCGCAGCGGCAGGGTATTGCCGGCCTTGATCGGGGCGTCCGAACCAGCGATCACCTGATCACCAGCCTTCAGGCCCTTCGGGGCGATGATGTAGCGACGCTCACCGTCGACGTAGCACAGCAGAGCGATGTGGGCGGTGCGGTTCGGATCGTATTCGATGCGTTCCACGCGCGCCGGGATGCCCAGCTTGTTGCGCTTGAAGTCGATGATGCGGTAGTGCTGCTTGGCACCACCACCGACGTGACGCACGGTGATGCGACCGTGGTGGTTACGACCACCCGAGCGGCTCTGCGACTCGACCAGCGCGGCGTGCGGAGCACCCTTGTGCAGGTCGGGGGTGACCACGCGCACGGCCGAACGGCGGCCGGGGGAGGTGGGCTTGAATTTCATCAATGGCATGGGATGTACCTCAGGCCTTGGCCGTTACATCGATCGACTGGCCGTCGGCCAGGCGAACGTACGCCTTGCGCCAATCGCCGCGGCGGCCAGCACGGTTACGGAAGGACTTGTTCTTGCCCTTGACGTTTACCACGTTGACGGCTTCGACCTTGACGTCGAACAGCTGCTCAACCGCGGCCTTTACATCGGCCTTGGTGGCTTCGTTCGAAACTTCGAAGACATACTGATTGGAGAGTTCCTGCAGGCGCGCGGTCTTTTCCGAGACACGCGGGGCACGCAGCACGCTGAAGATTTTTTCGTTGCTGTTCATGCCAGCCACTCCTCGACCTTCTTGACCGCGTCAGCGGTGATGACGACCGTGTCGGCACCCACCAGCGAGACCGGGTCCAGACCCTGCACGTCACGCACCTGCACGTACGGCAGATTGCGGGCGGACAGGTACAGGTGCTCGGACGCTTCCTCGGTGACGATCAGCGGGCGCTTGCCCACTTCCAGGCCGGCCAGCTTGGCGATCAGACCCTTCGTGCTGGTGGCTTCGACGTCGAAGGCCTCCACGATGGTCAGACGGCCCTGACGGTTCAGCTCGGACAGGATCGCGCACATGGCGGCACGGTACTGCTTGCGATTGACCTTCTGCTCGAAGCTGCGCGGCTTGGCCGCGAAGGTGACACCGCCGCCGACGAAGATCGGAGCCGTCAGTGCGCCATGACGCGCGCCGCCGCCCTTCTGCTTCTTCGACTTCTTGGTGGTACCAGCCACTTCGGAGCGAGTCTTCTGTGCCTTGGTGCCGGCGCGACCGGCGTTGCGGTAAGCAACGACGACCTGGTGGACCAGATCTTCGCTGAAATCGCGACCGAACACGGCTTCGGAGACCGAGACCTTGTTGTTGCTACCCGTGATAACGAGTTCCATCGTCATCTCTCCTTATGCCTTGCTCGCCGGACGGACGATCACATCGCCACCCGCCGCGCCCGGAACGGCGCCGCGAACCGCGATCAGACCGCGCTCGACGTCGACCTTGACCACTTCCAGGTTCTGGGTGCTCTGCTGCACCGCGCCCATGTGGCCCGACATCTTCTTGCCCGGGAAAACGCGACCCGGGGTCTGGCGCTGACCCAGCGAACCCGGCGCGCGATGCGACAGCGAGTTACCGTGGGTTGCATCGCCCATACGGAAGTTGTGGCGCTTGATGGTGCCCTGGAAGCCCTTACCCTTGGTGACACCCTGGACGTCGACGATCTGGCCGACTTCGAAGATGTCCGCCTTGACTTCGCCGCCAACGGCGAAATCGCCGAGCTGCGCGTCTTCAACGCGGAATTCCCACAGGCCACGACCCGCTTCCACCTTCGCCTTGGCGAAGTGGCCGGCTTCCGGCTTGTTGACCAGGGCAGCGCGACGCGCGCCGACGGTCACCTGCACGGCGCTGTAGCCGTCGGTTTCGACGGTCTTGATCTGCGCGATGCGGTTCGGGGTTGCTTCGATCAGGGTCACCGGGATGGAGCGGCCATCTTCAGTGAACACGCGGCTCATGCCGGCCTTGCGGCCCACGAAGCCCAACGAATACTTCTTCGTCATGGTCGTAGTCCTCAGGTCAGCTTGATCTGAACGTCGACGCCGGCAGCCAGTTCGAGCTTCATCAGCGCGTCCACGGTCTTGTCATTCGGGTCAACGATATCGAGCACGCGCTTGTGCGTGCGGGTCTCGTACTGGTCACGCGCGTCCTTGTCGACGTGCGGGGAAACGAGAACGGTGTAACGCTCGATCTTGGTCGGCAGCGGGATCGGGCCACGCACTTGCGCGCCGGTCCGCTTTGCCGTTTCAACGATCTCGCTGGCCGAACGGTCGATCAGACGATGATCGAACGCTTTCAGCCGGATCCGGATCTTTTGGTCCGCCATGGCGGTAGGTTCCTTCGTTAAAAGAGCGACAGACAAAGCCTCTGGGTTGCTTTGTCCCATGAAATTCCTGAATACGGACGGCCCGCAGTCCTGCAGGCCGCCAAGGTCAATCCATGGACCTCAAAAACGTAGGCAGACCAGTTACCCGGCCTGCCCAGACGTAGAAGCATAATGGCACGCAAGGCAGCTGTCAACAGTCGCCTGTTGACGCCGCCTGAATGGCATTGACCCTTCCTGGTCCGGGGAACACAAGGCACATCCTGTGCCTGCTTTCCCATTTGATACGCCCCGATGCCCTACCCAGGCAACATCGGGGCGCTGATACTACCAGATTACTCGATGATCTTCGAGACCACGCCGGCGCCGACGGTACGGCCGCCTTCGCGGATGGCGAAGCGCAGACCTTCGTCCATGGCCACCGGGTTGATCAGGGTGACTTCCATCTTGACGTTGTCACCCGGCATCACCATTTC